>JBEPZU010000006.1:0-69464 GCA_041640715.1 Thermoproteota archaeon
GAGATTTCATATTCTTTTTCATCTTTTGGGAAGTCGTGCTAATTCCAATGTTCTTCCTAATAGATCTTTGGGGAGGAGAAAGAAGACATTATGCATCAATAAAGTTTCTGATATATACCCATGTAGGAAGCGTCATAATGCTACTAGGCATCTTCATAGGCTATGCTTATGCAGCTAAGAATTTCTCCTTCGATGCCTATTTCAATACGGTAGTAAACTTAGACCCATTCCTTAAGAGCTTGATTTTCATAACCTTCTTCATTGCATTCATTATAAAGATGCCCATACCTCCATTCCATACTTGGCTACCAGATGCACACGTAGAAGCACCTAGTCCAGTAAGCGTAATATTGGCTGCGTTATTGCTTAAAATGGGAGGTTATGGAATATTAAGAATTGCCTACCCTTTAGCAATAGACATAGCTAATGCTTACTTCTTCTACATAGCGCTATTAGCCAGCCTCTCTACGATTTACATAAGTTATGTAGCAATGGTACAAGACGATCTTAAGAGAATGATAGCTTACAGTAGCATAACACAAATGAGCTTAGTTTTGTTAGCAACAGCCAGTGCTTTTTACAGCGAAAAACTGTTTAATATGTTATTCAGCGCCGCAACCTTTGTTATGATAAGCCATGGTTTCATAATAGGTTCATTATTCATCCTTGCAGGAGTAGTTTATGAAAGAGCTGGAACTAGGGCTATAAGCAAACTAGGAGGCCTAAATTATTTAATGCCTAAGTTTTCCTTTAGTTTAATATTGGCTTTTCTAGGAGAAATAGGACTACCAAGTACAAGTGGTTTCATTGCAGAACTTTTGGTATTAGTAGGGATTATACAGTATATTACTGTAAGTTCATTTTTCTTAGTATTAACTATACTAGTAATTGGGGCTTTGGTGATAACAGCAGCCTATGTCTTACATATGCTTAAGAGAGTTGCTTTCGGAGCTAAGAAGAGAGATGTCACGATCATTTCAGATGCATCAGCGATAGAAATAGCTGCGCCGATAGGAATGATGATAGTAAGCATAATAATAGGAATAGCGCCTGTACTAATACTTTCAGGTTTTACTTAGATCTTCAAGAGCTTTCTTTAATTCTCTCAAAGAATCCTCCAAACTTTGGGGTATTACCTTTGTAGAAGCTATTACTGTCATAAAACTAGCATCTCCTGACCATCTAGGAACCACGTGAAAATGAAGATGATCTTCTAATCCTGCACCCGCTGCTTTGCCTAGATTTATACCTATATTATAACCTTCAGGCTCGTATACTCTATCTAAGATACGCTTAGATAAGATAAAAGCATGAAATAACGCGCTCCATTCTTTTTCATTCATATCCTCTATGTTTTTGGTATGCCTTTTAGGAGCTATCATTAGATGACCGCTGTTATAGGGATACTTATTAAGAAGTACTATTATGTGCTCATCCAAGAATAGAACCAAGCTTGAAGGGTCTTTATAATTTTTAACAGCTTCGCAAATGAAGCACTGATTATTTCTTCTCTTAGCAACTCCTTTAATGTAAGCCATCCTCCATGGAGACCATAGTATCTTTAGAGAGCTCAATGCATGTTATATTAGGAAAAAACGCTTAAAATCCTTAAAGTCGTTCCTTATATCTTATTTCCTTCTCACTCAGGAGGATCTTAGAACTAGTTATTATGTCGACCTTAGAATTGAATATCCTTCTAGCGATCTCTCCTATTTTGGATTGTGATAAAGTGAATGTTTTATTGCAAACTTCGCAAATGAAATAATCCGTAACGATGCCGCTAGGTAATACAAATCGCCTAGCCTTAGAGCCACAAAATGGACATACAGCAGTTAAAGAGCTCATAATTTTATTTTCTTTTTAAAAAAAGGCGTTTTTAAGCAACAACCAGGGTATTACTAGAGTATTACATAGGATAATATCATCGCAAATATTCCTCCTGCTAATATTGCTAGGAAATTCACTACGTGATTATTAACAAACTTTAGACCTGATGTATGTCTGCATGGATTACCACAGGTATGGATTTTTTCCTCTGAAAATACTTTGCAATAGTCACAGAAGTAGTTTGCTTGCAGAGTAACACCTAAAAAACTATCTAAGAAATTGGCCAAAACTGAGCTGATAGAAACAATAATAATGAATTCAAGAAATCTATGATAATTCAAAAAATAGACTGAAATCAAGGAGAAGATCACTGAAGAAAGTACTCCAGTTAAAGTTCCTTCGAGCGAAATGGCGCCGGATCTACCCCTATGAGTTTTTTCCAAAGAAGTAACTAAAATGGGCTCTTTTTTAGATAAGACACCTATTTCAGTGCTCATCGTATCAGATAAGAAGGTAGCAATAGAAGCTACGAACGCTATCATAAATATATCTGAACTATAGATGCGTTCTAAAACTGCGAAGATAACAATAGGGATTCCATTTCCAAAAACATTCCTCCAATCCCTTATAGGTTTCTTAGCAACTATCAATTTTAGTGATATTTTATCTTCTATTCTATAAGAAGTAGCTAAATTGGCTAAAATAAAAGCTAACAAGACCAACAAGAAAGGGATAACACCGTTAGTAAATATCAATACCAAACCTATAAAATAGGCTAATATACTTCCTCCCACAGTTAAGTAGTTCCTTTTAACAGAATGCACACTAAGTAAAGCGACTATCGCTAGCAATACCAAAATTAAGATTACATCGTTGATAGGAAATAATCGTTTAATACAATTTAAGTCTTCTAGATAAAGATTTCACATATACTCTATTGGTATTAAACCTAGCAAGTTCATGCAGTTTTCTAGAACTTGGGATATGCATTCTACAAGTTTTATTCTAAAAGATCTTGAAGGTTCTTCAGCGTTCAGGACAGGATACTTTTCGTAATATGTATTGAAAACGTCACAAAGTTCCCTTGTATAAATCAAAAGCACATGTGGCTCTAAGCTTTTGGCCGCTTCGGCCACGATTTCCTCAAATAGTGCTAGTTTTTTGATAAGTCTTCTTTCTAGGTCATTCATCAAATAATTCTGCGAAGAAGAAATTCCGTATTTAGATGCCTTTCTAAGAATGCCTTTTGTCCTAATATAAGTATACAACACATAAACACCACTATCCCCTTCCAGTCTAAGGGTTTCGTTGAAATCAAAAACTAAAATCTTATTTCTATCAGTTTTCAACAAGGCATATCTAAGCGCTGAAACTGCTATTTTTTCACTAAGCTCATCTACTTCTTTCCTATCAAAAGAAGGATTGTTCTTCATAATTCTCTCGCTTATTAGCTCTTTCAATTTATCGAGGACATCGTCTACATTAAAATATATACCTTTTCTACTTGACATATGAACGATCTTAGAATCTGATTCATAACCAAGCATTGAAGCTGCTTTTTGAGATAGAGCTACTACCTCATATTTATAATGGATGTATTTTTCGCTCAATTCCTTACCACCCACAAGCTCTATGATTGATTTAAGGATTGTTTGCAACCTGCTTTGTCTAACATCTATCGCATTTATCGATAAGTCACAACCTCCTATTTCATCTTCGATTTCGCCTTCTAAACTCGTCTCCAAAAGTCCTTCTGCTAAGTCGTTTCTTATCCTAAATTTGAATCTTTTCTTAATAATGCCTAGCTTCCAAAATGCATATGCTATATCCTTAGCTAGATACGTAGCAGTCCCATCGGATCTTAACAAAACTTTGTCTGTCTCCTTTTCTCTGCCTTTTATCAGATCACTTTTTATCACTAAGCAATCTTTAAGAGGTCCTTCAACCTCTTTAATTACTATCCTCTTCTCCTCTAACATCGATAATGCTTCCTTTAAAAACTGGAATTTTATTATGTCACTTTCCCAATTTATGACATCAAAAAAAGCACCCAGTCTTGCGCACGTTCTTAGCTGTTCCTTTAATACTTGCTCAGATACCCATTTGCTAAACGCTGCAATTTCACCCTCTTGGGAATCAATAACCTTTATTATTTTCTGTTTCTCTTCCAATAGCTTGGGATTCTCTTCGTAAAGCTTATTCACCTTTACATAAACTTCATCACCACAGTATTTGTCGAATTTAGTTTCAGAACTGATGGGGAAGTTGAAGAGCTTAAAGCCTAGAATAAGATCTGCCATTTGGGATCCTGTATCATCTACGTAGTTTAAGACAATGACATTATGATTAGTGAATCTGAGGATTCTCGCTAAAGAATCACCCAAAACTGTGTTTCTAGCATGACCTATATGGAGTGCCTTATTTGGGTTTGCATTCGTATGTTCAATAAGAACCTTCTTATTCTTTCCAATGTCTACTTTCCCATAGTTTGATTTCTTGGATAAAATCTCGTTTAAAACTAAGTCGGCGATTTTGTCAACATCCATGTAGAAATTCAGATATCCATTCATCGCTTTAACTTCCTTTACGAAGTTCACTTTAGGTATAAGTTTAGAAAGCTCATGTTGTGCTTCTTCAGCCATCTCCAAAGGTTTCTTAGAATACTTGCTGGCTATTTTAAAACAAATAGTAGAAGATAGTTCGCCGTGCTCTTCTACTAAAGGATATTCTAGATAAAAATCCTCTGCTTCTGGGAATACTTCTTTAAGAAGTTTTTCAACCTCGCTACGGAATATTCTGAACACCATCTCCAATAGAGAGGCTCAAGACTTAAAGCATTCTTCATCCTTAGCTTTAGACCTTTCGAGCTTCATCATCGCCCTTATTATTAATAATAACTCTCTACGAATTTAAAACTTAAATAGAGTAATATATGCAATATTTCTATGCATAAAGATTGGCTGATAATAGCATTGCTTTTAGGAATAGCCTCTATATCCTTCACGGCTTCATATGAAATACAGCTATTCAATCTTGTGTTGGAGTATATAAATAGGTTAATAAGCCCTATCACTGTAGGGATTCTTCCGTGAGCAAAAGAAAAGTAAAGATAGAAGAAGAACATAACAAAGCTATCAGAAGGCTTAGAATTTTAAGAATCACTAGACTTGGAGTACAATTATCTTTCCTATTCATAGCGAATTTAGGTTTAAGCATAGCGCTTCCCCTACCAGTTATAGGATTATCATATCCATGGACATCCTTCCCTAGCGTACTCGATATGCTTCAGATAATGATAATATTATTGATACCTCCGCTATTGCCTTTATTTTCGTTGATCCTATTCAACGTGCTTTTATCGCGCTTTTTCTGCGGATGGATTTGCCCCTTTGGTTTTGCACAGGATTTGTTAAGCTATATATTCGGAGCTACGAGATATATATCCTCTAAAACTCATGCTAAGATGATTTACCTCAAGTATTTTGTGCTTTTCCTTACCTTAATAGCATTGATAAGCTTGGCCAGTTTGACGATGACGAATTCATTAGAGGCTTTTTCAGAAAGATACGGTAAAGGAACATCTATAATGCCATTCACCTCAATATCTCCAGATGCTATGCTTTTCGGCACAATACCTCTACTCTTTAGTATGGGGATTTTACCAGCAAGTCTAGATAAACTCGCGTCATCGATAAACACTGCTCTTCTAATTAGATACTTCATCTTAATACTAGTACTCTTTTTAAGCGCCAAAATAACTCGTTTTTGGTGCAGATATGTTTGTCCGATGGGGGCTTTAAACGCGATATTCTCAAATAAGAGCTTGCTAGGGATTTACAGAAACATAGGAAAGTGTGATGAATGCGGACTTTGCAATAAAATATGTCCAACTCAAATAGATGTGGTTAACGCAAAACTTGGCAGAATAGACAGTAAGGAATGTATAATGTGTTTAGAATGCGTTGCAGCCTGTCATACAAAAGCAATTTCAATAACATTCATTAAGAGATAAAAGTTCTTTTAAAAGTAGCATACATTAGTACTACTGCTAAGAAAACTATAACCAACGCTATCGCTATTATAGGTTGAGATTTATCTCTCAATTCGTATAAAGTTTTAATTACCAAATCATCAGTAGGCTCAAGGAAAATCTTCAAAGGATTGCGATTTATTATCGCAGTGGACTTCTCGATTTTATCATCTACAATGAAACCTCTAAAGATAAGCTCTTTGTTTTCGTTTATTCTGAAAATCTCAGGAGCTAAAATATTATAAGAAACTTTATCGGAAATCCAAATAGAAATTTTAATACCTATATCTTTGCCTAATTCCATTACGTTATGGGCTGTTTCGTTCACATAAATATAGGCTATGTTTCTATCTTGGACAATGATCGTGAGAGTGGTTAATTTCTCTAATGCATAAACTAAAGTAATTTTATTTATGCTTTTAGTTACTGAAGCTATAACTTTTTCATCATCCTCAATTACATTATCAATGCCGTCATAAGATACCAGTCTAAGTCTTTCATGATCGTTTATATAGACAATTTTATTTATTAAAAGAGTATAATTAATTGGTTCAAAAGACCAACCTTCAAATAAAGTATGATTTGTTATACTATAAACAGCACCTCTATAATAAGTTACATTTGAGATTTCTATTAGATAAAATCTTTGAACTTCAAAGACAAGAGTTAAATTATAAATTTCTTTGTCGACAACGATGGTTATATTTGTGCTATTAGAAGTATAATCTCCATACCATCCTTTGAAAACGAGTTTTAGAGTATCATTGATGGTTATCACTGTATTGAGGATACTAAAGGAAATAGTACTGTTGGGTTTTATAATCCAGACTAAGGGAGTGTCAGTTTGAAGAGAGGAATTAAGGTTTTTCATGATCTCATCCTTGAAATCTTTAGGAATCAAGTTAAGGATCAAAGTGCTATTCTTAGAAATTTCATAAAAGGCTACTAGATTCAAAAATTCTCCCGCCTTTAGTCTAATCTTCCTTTCATTATTCAAATCTCCATCGCTCCAACTTTTGAAAACAAGCACAATATTATCGGCTCTGATTAAAGGCTCAGCGTAAATTTCGAACGTAACATAATTATTTTGCCTCACGAAAATAGAACGCTCCTTAGATGAAGTTCCGTTTATTTTAAGATCAGGTATGGCGCTAAAATTACCGTTCAAGATTTCGTAATCAAGGGATAATCTTGTTAAAAGGAAATAATCGAAATAGGCTGTTATCTCACTTAAGCCCCATTGATGAATTTTCACCAAAGATTTGTTGTGCTCAGATTCAGCGACGTTTTCCCATCCGATGAATTTGAGTTTCAAAAAATCGTTTAATTCAATCTTATCTTGGATTTCTATTTTAAGAGAAGAATGAACGGGTATTAAATAGGTTAGTTTTAACTGAGAAGATTTTTGAATTGAATATTGAGTTCCGTTTACAACTACATTATACGTGAAATCTGATGGGATAGCTTTTACCACAAGCGTAGAAGGAGCTTTTATAGGCAGTAATTGAAGACCTTTGGTCAAAGTTACCACCAACTTCCCATCGCCAACGCTTATCCCAATTGGAGTACCTAGGTTTTTATCTAAAATGTAATAATCGAACAAATCATGGGAAATATCGTAATATACAATAACATATTCATTGTTTAGTAAAGCTGAAAATATCAAAACATCACTCACTGAAATCATTTCAGAATTTACTAAGAGAAAACTTTTAGGCAATACCTTTTTAAAAGCCAATGAGCCATTGTTTATATCCAAACCGATTATAGCAGAATCCTCGGTAATGAAGAATAGTTTATCTTTATAGACTAAAACATTCGTAACTATTTTAGGCGTGTTCTTTTGCCATAGAATTGAGCCAGAAGAGGCGTCTAATGCATATATGTATTCTGCTGAAGAAACTAGACCCCTAACTATCAATTTTGAATTATATAGCAGGGGTTCTTGAGAGAAAGCCAAACCTAAAGTTTTACTCCACTTACTGTTCAAGAGATTTCTTACCGCACCGAAATTGGTTAGTACGAAAATCCCTTCTGTACTAACAGCAACGCCTGCTGTAGGGAATTCATACTGATTAAGAAGGTATATATTACTAACCCCTCCAGAACAACTGAAGACATTAACAGAACCAGAAGGAGAAGAAGAACGAGTGACGTAAAATTTATCCTCATAAACATTTAGCGGATGCGTATAGATATTTATCGGGCCGTATTGAGATATCTTGGATAAAGATAAACCGTTTATTCTGAAAAATTGCACATAAGAATTGCCGTCCAACACGGCTATCGTATTACAAAAAGCTATTAAAGCAGGAGTTGAAGCCAAAGCTGAATTAGCTTGAGATAGATTTACTCGTGTATACTGAAAAGAAGAAAGGTCTACTGAGAATAAATTAACGGATTTGGTAACAAAAAAGGCAGTATTATTATATATCAAAGCCTTTGAAGCTATCACATCATCAAAAGAAGATAAGCTAAAAGAAATGGGTTTGGATATTTTACTATAAAACGGAGCTACAATGGGATTGTTTAAAGATGAGTTGTATTTAGAATGCCAAAATGGCTTCGCAGAAGATTGTGGTGCTGCAGCGCTTATGCTAGGTAACTCATAGGACTGTACTAAATTAAATACTAAGATGAATAGAATAAAATAGCACGCTAATGTGTTCATAAGAAAATTGAACTTTAAATTTAATATCCTTATTTCAAAAATACCTAAGTATTACCTTCGTAATATCTTGGATAAAACTTCCTCTATTATTTTTTCAAACACGTTCTCTCTGTCCCTCATGTAATAGCTTACCTTAACTACCGGCTTATTGAGAGTCAAATATCTTGAGAGGTCCGATTGCGTGCCTAGAACTATTGAATCTGCAGGCAGTTTATTTAAAAATTCATTAAGCAGGTTTAATTGTTGCCTGCTATAACCTATGGTAGGAACAACTTTACCTATATGAGGATAAGCAGCATATATTTCGTTTTTATAAAAACCTTCGGCGAAATCTCTAGGGTCGATTATTTCCTTAGCACCATAAATTTGAGAGGCAATATAACCTGCAGCGTATTCCATATGCCCATGCGTTACTGTAGGACCATCCTCGACTACAACTACCCTTTTACCCTTTATTAACTCAGGTTTATCGACTTCTAAAACGAAGTCCGCTTCTATTATTTTGGCTTTTTTACTAAGCTTTCTTACATTTTCCTTAGTTTTTTCTACATTTTCTCTAGGAGCTGTATTCACTTTGGTTATTACTACTAGGTCAGCTAATCTAACATTTATCTCGCCCGGATAAGAAATCTCATGACCCAAACGGAAAGGATCTATAGCAGTTATCATGAAATCAGGCTTTACAAAGGGAAGATCATTATTACCTCCGTCCCATATTATTACCTCAGCCTCTTTCGTTGCGCGTTCAAAAACTTTCTCGTAATCTATTCCTTCATAACAAACAACACCTTCCCTTAGGAGAGGCTCAAACTCTTCCTTTTCTTCTATACTCAAATTCATTTCGTCCAAATCTTGTATGCTGTTAAGTCTAACTACGATGCTCTTCTCCAAATCTCCGTATGCCATAGGGTGTCTAACCACAACGGTTTTTATTCCTTTATTACGGAGAATTTTGACCAAAGCCCTGGTGATCGTACTCTTACCAGCCCCGGTTCTTGAAGCTGTTACAGCTATGACTGGTTTATCTATTTTAATCATCGTGGAGAAAGGAGAGATCAGTCTGAAATCTGCACCGTATGAAAGTACTAAACTTGCTTTTCTCATAACCTCATCGTAGAGCAAATCACTGTAAGCTAATATGACTTCTTCGACCTTCAGTTCTTTTATTATTCTTTCTAATTCATCCTCACCATAGATGGGTATACCCTTAGGATAAAGTCTTCCTGCTAACGTAGGTGGATAAGTTCGATTTGCAATGCCAGGTATTTGGGAAGCTATGAAAGCTACGACCTCGTACTCTTCTCTATCCCTGAACAAAAGATTAAAGACATGAAAATCTCTACCGCCTGCACCTATTATTGCTATGCGTTTAGCCATTACATATAAATACCTAAAGGTTTAGTCTCCCTCCGAGCATGCGTTCTCTTGAAATTCCTATACATTTCCTCATAACCCTTTATATCATCAGGCGAGAGAGATGGTCCTACTGTTTTGAGAGCCTGTTCAAAGTGCTCTTTCGTTACCTTCAGAGGTTTCAAGTTTTCTCTTATCGCTATCATACCAGCTTCCCTGCAAAGAGCTTCGAGATCAGCTCCCGTATAACCCTCTGTTCTTGCAGCTATATCATTCAAATCTACGTTACTATCTAAGGGCATTTTCCTAGTGTGTATTTTAAGTATACTAACTCTAGCAGAAAGATCTGGAGGAGGAACATAAATTATTGAATCGAATCTACCGGGTCTTAGGAGTGCTGGATCTATGATGTCTATTCTGTTGGTCGCTGCTATAACTACTACATTCTTTAAAGTTTGAATCCCATCCATCTCTGTTAAAAGCTGGTTCACCATTCTTTCTGTAACACCAGAATCCCCGAATCTCATTCCTCTAGCAGGAGCTATAGCGTCTATTTCATCAAAGAACACTACACAAGGAGCTGCTTGTCTGGCCTTCTTAAAGACCTCTCTTATCCCCCTTTCGGATTCTCCTACCCACTTGCTTAATAATTCAGGTCCTCTTACAGCTATGAAATTAGCTTCGCTTTCTGTGGCTACAGCCTTAGCTAATAAAGTTTTACCTGTTCCTGGAGGACCGAATAACAATATTCCTTTAGTAGGCCTTATTCCTGCCATCTCGAATATTTCGGGATTTCTGAAAGGAAGCTCTACTGCCTCTCTTAGTATCTGCTTAACTTGTTCCAATCCTCCTATGTCTTCCCATTTCACATCTGGAACCTCTACTAATACTTCTCTTAGTATTGAAGGCTGAACATCTCTTAAAGCCATCTCGAAATCTTCCCTAGTAACTTTCAGATTTTGAAGGATTTCAGGAGAAATTATGCCCTTTTCAATATCTATCTTAGGAATAAAACGTCTCAAAGTATGCATAGCGGCCTCTCTTACTAAGGCAGCTATATCAGCGCCGCTAAATCCATGGGTTATTTGAGCGAGTTCATCGAGATTGACGTTTGAATCCAAGGGCATATGTCTTGTGTGAACCATTAGTATTTCTTTCCTAGCCTTCTTATCAGGCATCCCTATTATTATTTCTCTATCAAATCTACCTGGTCTCCTTAAAGCTGGATCTACTGCTTCAGGCCTGTTCGTAGCTCCAATGACTATTACATTTCCTCTACCTTTCATTCCGTCCATCAAAGTTAGTAATTGAGAAACAACTCTCTTCTCTACCTCACCAACCACTTCGCCTCTAGGAGGTGCTATAGCGTCTATTTCATCTATAAATATTATCGCAGGAGCATTCTGCTCAGCCTCTTTAAATACCTCTCTCAATCTAGCCTCAGATTCTCCATAAAACTTGCTCATGATCTCAGGACCGTTTATGATTAGGAAATAAGCACCACTTTCTCCAGCTACAGCCTTAGCTAATAAAGTTTTACCTGTTCCTGGAGGACCGATTAAAAGTACACCTTTAGGAGGATCTATACCTAATCGCTTGAATAATTCAGGATGTTTCAAAGGTAATTCTACGATCTCTCTTATTTTGGCTTTCGCTTCCTCAAGATCGCCTATATCTTCGAAAGTAACAGAAGGTCCTGCTACGATTTCTTCTTTAACAGGTTCTTCTCTTATAGTTATTTCGGTTTGATCATTGACTAGTCCTGCAGGACCGGGGGTTACTGAGACAACTGCAAAGCTAAAAACATTGCCCAGGCCTATCGAAATACTTATCACATCTCCTTTTGTGACGGGTCTTGGATTGTAGAAATAATGATGTCTAAGTCTACTCTTTGCATAATGCAGAATATCACTAGGTAATGGTTGTGCCACGGGAGCTAAAACCACTTTGGTTGCAGGCTTTAATTTAGCAGGTCTTACAGTTACGATATCACCTAAACTAACTTTTGCGTTTTTTCTTATAGTGCTATCCATTCTTATTATACTACGATCGTACTCATGCCTTAGAGGATAAACCAAAGCATATGTAGTCTTTTTACCAATGATCTCTACCAAATCACCAGTAACTAAGCCTAGCTCATTCATGACTTCTCTGCTTATAGAGACATAGGCAGTTCCTACTTTATCTGGTTCGGCATCCATAACAGTTAGTTCAACACTAGGAATTTCAGAGTAAGCCATGCTACTATAATTTATCTTATATTATTTATAAAAGTTGATCTTCGCACACTTAAGCTCAAATTTGGTAAAGATTAGCTTAAGTATAAATTTTGTAGGATTGCATCTATGAGCATGCCATTATGCTAATTAAGTCTTCCCATCAAAAGACTATAAACAACAATTGCGGATATGAAATTTTTAAGCAATTAGATAAGTTAATTCAATATGCAACTCATCATAGATCCAGGGGATTTGGAAAAGTTAAGAAAAAAAGCTAATCTAACACAGAAAGAATTAGCTAAACTTTGCAAGGTGAGTCAATCATTCATAGCAAAATTAGAGAGAGGAAATATAGACCCTACCTATAGCAAAATTAAAACTATTTCTGAACACTTATTGCCTAGAGTCTTCAAGAACTCAAAGAGCATAAGCGAGATTATGACGAGAAACATAATCTTCGCAAGAAAAGACGAAAAAATAAAGGACGTAGCTAAAAAAATGGCAGAAAATGGGATATCTCAACTACCCGTAATTGATAACGGGAAAGTGATAGGTAGTATAACTGAACAAGCTACAATTGAAAAATTATCTAAGGAACTTGATGAAAACGCAATTATGAATGAGAAAGTTGAAAATATAATGGAACCTCCTTTTCCTATAATGCCTGAAAATACTCCTTTAGAGCTACTTTTATATTTACTATCCTATTATCAGGCAGTGCTTGTATCCTCGCGAGGTCAAATAAGCGGAATAATAACGAAGTCAGATATTTTGAAACGTTTTTAAAAATATTCGTAAAAAGAAAAAAAATTCCTAAAGTTTTTATTTAAGGATAAGAAAAAGTTAAAAAAATGAATATATCTATTGCATTTCTAAATCAAAGAACTATACCTGAGCTACCATTTGAATTTGTTGAAAGAAAAGGCAAAGGCCACCCTGATTCAATATGCGATATGGCTGCCGAAGAGGCTAGTATAGAAATTTCTAAGTATTTCCTTAACAGATATAATAGAATTTTGCATCACAATGTAGATAAGGCAGTATTGGCTGGAGGACAAGCGAGAGTTGAATTTGGAGGAGGAGAATTGATAACCCCAATCTATTTACTTTTAGTAGGAAGAGCCACCAGATTTGTAAATAATAATGAAGTTCCTGTAGATGAAATAGCGAAAAACGCAATAAAGAATATGATAAGAAGAGAGATGAAATTTCTCGATCCTGATAAACATATGATAATAGACACAAAAATTAGAGGAGGCAGTATCGATTTGGTCAAGAATTTCGAAAAAAGTAAAGATATACCATTAGCTAACGACACGAGTTTCGGCGTGGGTTTTGCTCCCTTCTCTCAAACGGAGCTTACAACTTTAAATATAGAAAGGCATCTAAATAATGAAAAAATAAAAAAAGAATATCAAATGATTGGAGAAGATATAAAAGTAATGAGTATAAGGAATGAAGATAAAGTTAAAATAATTGTTGCTTGTGCTTTTATATCAAAATTTATAAATAACGAAAAAGAATACGACAATATTAAGAACGCTATTAAAAAAGAAGTTGAGTATGTAGTGGATACTTATCTTAAATATAAGAATTATGAAATAGTTATAAACGCCGCTGATGATTACCAGCGAAGCATCTATTATCTAACCGTTACAGGTACTAGCGCTGAACATGGAGACGATGGCCAAGTGGGAAGAGGCAATAGAGTTACGGGATTAATAACGCCTTTTAGGGCAATGACCTTAGAGGCTACAGCCGGTAAGAATCCCATATCGCATACTGGAAAACTGTATTCCATTATAGCCCAAAAGATTTCTGAAAAAATTGTAAGCGAATGCGAAAACGCAAAAGAAGTTTATTGTTACATGGTTAGTAGCATAGGACATCCCATCACAGAACCAAAAGCAGTAGGAATAAAAATTATACCCGATAAAAAAGGACCCGATGAAGGTACCATAGAATCAATAGTTAAGGAGGAGTTAAGCTATGCGCCTTATATTTGGAAAGACATCCTAAACAAAAATATAAGGTTATTCTAAAAGGAAGATATTTTTAATTATATATTTCTTTGTTTTCTTTGATTGAATAACCAGCTCAGATACTATAAGTCTAGTGATTTCTTGGCTAAAGTACACCTGCTTTTCTCTAGCTAGTCATTGGTACAGAACAATCCTCTTCAATTTTCCTTATAATATATTAGCCTTTAAGATATAATAAAAACATGAGCATTATCATAGAAGCATCAAACTTCAAAATAAATTTAGAAAAAGGAAAGATAACGGGAATGCTTTTTTATTCACATGAGGAAATGGAAGACTTCCTAAAACTATTGCTAGGTGGTTTTTTAATCAAAAATGATAATAGAGAGAATTTAATCGACTCGATCAAAAAAGGTGCCTTCCAAATTTTTTTGAAAAGAATAGAAGAAAAGGAAATCAAAGTCAAAGAAATTTTCTCTATACTCTCTCTTCTTAACGGAAGGAGTAAAGAGTGGATAACTAACAATGACATGATCAAAGAAGTTTTAGGGAAAAAATACAGCGAACTGGATGAAGATCTACAAATAATAGTTAGCATAGCCACCCTTTGCAACTTTGAATATACCGAATGTATAATGCTAGTCGAGAAGGAAGAGAAATTTTTGAAGAGAGAAAAGGTTATTAAATTCTTAACTTGGTTAAAAGAAAAAAGTATACCCATCTTGATCTTGTCTTCAGAAACTCTAGGTCTAGAAATGGAAAAGTTAGCCGATATCGTCTACATAGTTGAGAAAAATAGGATATTAGATGTTGGTAGTCCTCAAGACTTAATAAAAAAACACGTACCTACGATGATGTTAATAGTTGAATATAGCACTAAACAGGTTAACGAATTCATAGAGATGCTGGAGAGGAAAAGAGGAATAAAAGTAATATACTACGATGATAAGATAATGAAAATACTTGCTGAAAGAATAGAAGATAGCTTTCGTAAAGTGTTTTTCTCAGCAGAACAGACCAATACTGCTTTGATAAACATCAAAGTGATCTTCCCTACGCTCAACGAGGTAATAAAAAGCATTAGAGGAGAAAAAATATGGGAGTAGTAAAGGCCGCTTTATATAAAGACCTAAGGCTATTCATTAAAAAGAGAGGCCTCATAACGATCGCTCTACTTTTCTTTGTTTTCCTCTATATCCTCTTAAACTTTTTATCCCCCACACAAATCGCTTTAAGTAAAATAAATCTCTTGCTGGTAAATAACGATGATAACGAAATCGCAGAGGAATTGCTAAAGACATTTGCTACTGATAATTTATTTAATGTGAGTTACCTTAATAATTCTAATATTAATTTAGACGAAATATTACAAAATAGAACCTATGATGCAATAATAATTATACCTAAAGGATTTAAGGATAAATTAACTGAACTGAATAGCACAGAATTAATTATATATGTAATTTCTAATAATGATTCTTTAAATAAACTAATATTTTATACTATTAAATCTAACTTAAATGATTTTTTAAAAAGTAATCTTCAATTAAAAATAATTAACAAAATTAATAATGAAACAGAAGGAAGATACTCTGACCTTCTCAGACCCTTATTAAACCCCATTAAATTAAATGCTACTCTGATTTATATCAAGGAAATAGATTCTAAAGAAAGAACTTTTTATTCTTTTTATTTACAATCGGTATTCTTCTCCAGCCTTTTATTAATTTCCTTCCTCACAGTCTATGAGAGAAGCGCTGGGTTAAGCAGAATAATTTATGCAAGATCCAAAAATGGCTTAGAAATGTTATTTTCTAAGGTAATACTATCGCTCTTGATTTTATTAATAAACGTTACAATCTTCATAATTGCAGGTTATTTTTTAGTATATACACAGTTTTATATTGAAGGAATGCTTCTCTATGGCTTCATAATATTACTGTTTAGCTTAGGCTTTGCCTTATTGATGCCTTTGTTTTCTAAGAAAGAAGAAGGAATAATAACATTAGAGATTATTTTTGTTGTGCTGTTTTTCCTACTCACAGGACTTATAGCAGATGATTTTAAACCTCTCAGTTTGGACTATTCGCCTATACATTTAGTACTCGATATGTTGAAATCTAAAACAATCATTCTTCTAAACACGACTTCGCTGAGTTCCATAGGAGTTTTTATCATAGGTTCGATCGTCTACCTATTAAGACTTAAAGGAGATCATGGAAAATACCCCATTTAATAACGATTTTGTTGCGATTCTTACGCTTTTATCGACAGCTAATAGAATAAGGAAGAAAACTGCCATATACAAAGCTATTAAAGGAGAAATTACCAGGAGTTGAGCGATTAATTGATTGGGAAATTCAGCGGGTTTTATGAAGAGAATCGCCAAACAAGAAATCAATCCTGACATTAAATATTTCAATACAGAAATGAAAGGAAACTGAAACATGTTCAATTTTCTAAGCTCTAAAGAATACAGAAAAACACCTATCAAAGAAAAGAATACCCAAACTAAAGACCAATAGGTAGCTATCATAAAGGCTGAAAAATTGTAGATTTTAGAGAGATACGCTAAAAAAGCCAATGTTGAAAATTGAAAAACTAATTGAATTAGCTTTATTTTAATTATCTTAAACAGCATGGACTTCTTTAAACTACCAACCATTTCTTCCAAATCCCTCTTCTCTATACTTTGTATTGAATATTCAAAAAGTGAAATGATATTTCCCAGCATAAAACTAATTGCAAGAAAAATAGAAGAAAGATAAGATAAGTTATATTCTGGCCTAAGTATCGAGAGCAATAAATTTCCTAAACTAATGATCAAGAAGAGTAACATTGAACCAAAAAGAAAGATCGTCTTTATGGCTTGCTGAAGATAAACCAATTTTCCTTTTTCAAGAAATTCTTTATAATAATTAATAACAAACGTTTGCAAATAAGTAATAGGAAAGCTCACAATAAAAGCACTTCTAAAATAGGCTATCGGTAGTGTAGATGAGAGAAGAATCGCCATTAATGATGCGTCATAATACGAGAGTGAAGCGATCAGTATCCAAATAAAAGGAAACCATAAATTCCTATGGAGAGAAAACCTAAGGTCCTTCTTCAAGAGATTCTTTTGACTTTCTTGAGTAATGAACAAAGGGTAAATCAAAGCTATAAGATTAGAAATTATAAAAGCTGACAGAAGTAATTCCACGCTTACCCTGAATAGAAATATGAATATGAAAATAGCAAGTAAAGCCAATTTAATAGCAGCTTGAATTAAATTTGCAACGTAACTTAAAACAGGATTATTACCTAATAGAAAGCTCGAGAATATAAAGAATAGGGATTGCGAAAAGAAGAGAAAGAAAACTAAAAGTAACAAAGGATAACCTATCTTGA
This sequence comes from Thermoproteota archaeon, assembly GCA_041640715.1. GTDB lineage: Archaea > Thermoproteota > Thermoprotei > Gearchaeales > Gearchaeaceae > DSFO01. The sequence goes on from JBEPZU010000006.1 coordinate 17,473, forward strand.
AAAAATAAAGATCTACAGCTAAAAGCGATGCAATAAGTAACAAATCTGAGATAAAAGTAAAACGAACACCGTAGATCAAAGCTTCTTTAAAGACTGAATAACCCCTAGCAGTAAAACGTACTATAAACCAAGATAATGAATTAACTAAGATTAAGAATAAGGAAGACATCACGAGTAGGAATTGATATAGGCCAAAATCTACTGGTACGAGCTTTCTAGTGGCTATTAAAGTTGTAGCAAAAGATATAAGAGCCGTTAAAAAATAAATTAACAAAGAAGTAATGCTTCTCTCTATTACGCTAGGCAGACTCTTCATGTCTTAAATATTTTTATGCGAAGAGAATAATTTATTATTGTGTCTAAAGATAACTTCATAAGTTATTTTTTAATTCTCATATCTATCGTTTTGTTACTAATTACAGCTTTTTCCTTTCAATTTTCCTTCTTAGCATCAGCCATTTCTAGCATTGAGAAATCCAATCCATTGCCCATTCAAGACGGCTCTTCAAAAGCGTCCAAAACTTACTATAAACTAGAAATAGAAATTTATAGTAATTTTCCAGAAAGAGATAAAGATTTTCAAACATTGAGCAAGAGATTTATAGATATAATAGTAGTTTCAGATTTTGATAATAAAATTAAAGATATTAGAAAAGTTTCAAGTAATAGTTTATATTCAGCATATTTTGAAATAGGAATATATAAGATAATTTTTAACTTAACAGTTTTTATACCGGCGATAATAAAAGGTGCAATAAAGAATATACCTTTTACATTTAAATATGAAAGCATAAAGATAATTTTAGATAAAGATAAGCACTTTATAGTTTATTTTAACTACACAAAAATAAAACCCGAAATAGCTAATGTATACGATTTTAATGGAAATTCATTTTTGGAGTTTCAAGAGGGAGAATACCTTGTAGCTAAAAGCGATACCGAACAACTAAGTGAATTAATAGATAAAGATTTCAGTCCAGGATGGGCTTTACTCTATCTAAACGGATTCGCTATCGCTTATACAGGTACAGGAGGGGTGTTTATTACTCGAGATTACGCTCTGTACATCTTCACTGACTATCCGAACTACCTTGCAGATATAGATTTAAGACAAACTAGTAACGCTGATGTGATTTTAATCACGCTAAAATTCTCTGAACTAACATGATAACGGATATAATTATAGCTTTAACTTTACAAGAATTTCTTTTATTTATTTGGCTTCCTATTTTTTTAATTTTATTATCTATTTCGATTATTATAATTTCTTCATATATAATAAAGAAAAAGAAACGTAAAATTCTAATGCTGAATGCTGAAAAAATGAATGCAATGAAACAAAAACTTTTAAAAGAAAGACTAGAAAAAATTTTAAAAGAATATGATGATTTAGTTAGTAAAAAAGATTTTAAAAAATCTGTATTGTTTTCATATAATGAAATAAGAAATGTAATGGCGGAATATCTAGAAATAAAAGTTCCTGATTATTTAACTGAAAGAGAAGTATTGAACGAATACATGAAGAACCCAAAATATTATTTTGATGCAAAATTATTATTCAATCTTTATAATTTATATGAAAAAGTTAGATTTGGAGAAAAAGATTGCCAAGAAAAGGAAATTGAAGAATACACTTCATTTCTCAAAAATTTAATTCAAAGGATGCTTACTTCATATGCTACTAGTTGACATATTATTTTTGTTATCACTGCTATTATTCCCTATCATATTAATTTTCTTAATAAAATTATATAAAGAAAAATATATTATAGAAAAGATGCCTAAAAATTATGAATATATAACAAATTTTTCAAAAGATTTAATACAATATAAAAATTTAGAAATAAAAGATTATAGTAATTTATTGAAATTTATGAAATACATACTTTATAATAAATTAAATAAAAAATTAAATAATGATGGTAATATAATTTATTATAAAAATATTGAGGAAGTTTTAGGGAAAAACTTTGCGAGAAAGCTAAAAAGGTTTATGATCGAAATTGATAATCTAAGACCGTTCGGCAATAAAGCTAAGCTTGAAAAAAAATTATTTTCTGTAATAATTGAATATAATGAATTGATAAGCGAAATAAATGGATGAAGTTAAAAGTATCTTCGAAGCTATCAGCCAAGAGATTAACAAATTTATAATAGGAAGAGAGAAAGAGATAAAATATTTAACAATAGCTCTACTTAGCGAGAGTCATATACTAATAGAAGGTGTTCCAGGCATAGCCAAGACCCTCTTGGCTAAAGTATTCTCGCAAGTCTTAAATTTAAGATTTAAGAGAGTACAGTTCACTCCCGATTTGCTTCCTTCAGACATTATAGGAGGATACATATTCGACATGAAAATACAAGATTTTGTATTCAGAGAAGGACCCATTTTCACTAATATTTTGTTAGCGGATGAAATTAATAGAGCACCACCAAAGACACAAGCAGCCCTATTAGAAGCGATGCAAGAAAGACAAGCAACAGTGGGAGGTATAACAAAAAGTCTAGATAAACCATTCTTTGTAATAGCCACCCAAAATCCTCTAGAACTAGAGGGAACTTACCCATTACCTGAAGCACAGCTAGACCGTTTTATGTTCAGGATAATACTCGATTATCCTGATTCTGAACAAGAAGAAGAAATCATAAGAAGATATGGGAAAAATTTAGAAATCGATCCTAATCTCGTTATAACTAGAGAAGAGGTCCTCAAGTTGATCAAATTGGTCGATGAAGTCCATGTTTCTAGCGATGTAGAAAGATATGTTGTGAAATTGATCAAACAAACTAGAACTGATACGAGAGTGATGTTAGGAGCAAGTACAAGGGCAGCTGTTTTGTTGATCAAAGCATGTAAAAGCCTAGCAGCGATTTACGGGAGGGACTATGTAATACCTGATGATGTGAAGGAATTACTATTCCCAGTGTTAAATCATAGGATACTTCCTTCTTTAGAATACAGGAAAAGAGCAGGTACGAAAAAAGTTTTAGAAGCCTATTCTGAGATTGATTCTCTAATTAAAGATTGGATAACCTCTACTGCGCCTCCGAGATGATAACAAGAAACGGTTTCCTTATAATACACAGTACTTTAATAATCTACATTCTTTCAGTCATCAGTTCGAGCCCATGGTTTTTCATATTATCCTTTTTATTTACGTTAATAATACTAATCGAAGCGATTAGATTCAGAAAAGCCCTAAAATCTCTTAAAAATTTGAAAATTAGCAGAATAGTGCAGGATACATGCTATGTAGGAAGTCCTTTGGAAGTTAGATTATTAATAGAAAATGGAAATAAATATAATTTTATACTAGATGAAATCCCTGAAGGATTTGAATATTTACAAGGAAACATAAATTTCAAATCTACATTAAAAGAAGGTAAAAACGAGATCAAATATTACCTAATGCCTAAAGAATTGGGAATCAAAAAGTTCAGCAGAGTTAAAGTCCTCGTATTAGACCCATTATTCATATTCTTCAAGGAGCAAACATATGATGTCGAAAGCAAAGTGACTTGTTATCCTGAGATAATCAAAGGACTACAAAGTCATTTGCTTAGAAATTTCTTGTTATATAGCGAAATAGGGTCTAGAAGTTCTAAGAAGAAAGGTGAAGGATTTGAATTCTATGGTATAAGAGAATTTACTTCCAGCGATGACCCTAGGAGGATTGCTTGGCAAGCGGTAGCAAAATCACCTGAGAGAAAAATTTACATCATCGAGAAAGAAGAGGAGAGCAAAAATGCGTTTAAAATAATTTTGCATCTAGAATATACCTTTAAAGAAGGAGTAGAAGGTCAAAGAAAGTTTGATGTTATTGTAGAGAACATAATTAAATTCGCAAATCTATTGCTTAAACAAAACGTGGAATTAGATCTAATAATATTCAATAATAATGAAATCAAAAATATAATAATAAGAAAAGAAACAGATATAGTTAATTTATTAGAAAATCTATATAAAATAGTTTTTATAAAAAATATAAGCGATTTCTCAATATTAAAAAATTTCTTATTAGATAATTATTACATGACATCATTTTTACTAATAACTGATAGGAGTATTAATAAAATAGCTGAAGAAGAAATTAAAAAAATAGCCTCTAATTTTAACATTGAAGTTATTATATTGAAAACTTTAAGCAAACAAATTATAAAAGATGATGTTTTATTAATATACGACAAAATAGAAGAAATCATTTTAAAAGAAACTGTAAATAAAATGCAAAATATTAAAATAAAATCGCAAATAATAGACCCAGCAGATTTACTTTCGTATTTAATAACTTTATATAATAAGCAATTAATATATAAAGAGTTGCCCGAGTATGGAAAGAAAATATACTAAATTAGAAAAAATACTTCTCCTTATTATTTTTATTTCATTAATATACTCGATATTAGCAGTAAGTTATTATAAGATATTAATAAATTTGATAAACTATATAATTTTTAATCCATTTTCAATATTATCTATTACTTTTATTTTAACATTTTCTTATCAACTATTGGTCCAAATAGTTAAAACAGAAGACAATAGGTTCTATGCATTCTTATATATCCTTCTAGCAACAGCCACAGGCTTACCTCTATTCATGGCACTTAGGGCAGAAGATAGCATGCTTTCTCTAGAAAACGTCTCCTACATAATACTGACGGCCACAGTCTCGCCTCCCCTAGTTATTCTGATCTCTTTTTTCACTAAAGAAAAAGATCAAAGAAACCCCCTAAGACCTGCTTTGCTCTTCATGATTTTCTATATAGACATAGTTTTGTTAGAAATGGCTACAGTATTACAAAGAAATACTATAAGCTATTTTGAAGTGAAAACTTTGGGCATATACATACTGAGTATTATAGTGAATTTTTCCCAAATCATTGCAAACATTTTAGTCCCAACGAATATTAATATCGATAATCTAAGAATAATAGCGAATATCTCTTTGGTTCAATTGAATTATGTAATTCCATTGGTATTTATATCCTCTTTTATTTATTCGCTTATAACCATTAAAAATAATTGGGAAAATTATCAAGAAACCATTATTTTATACAGAAAAAATATAGAAGAAAATATAACGATAAAAAACCTTGCAAAAGTAAGTTTATTCGCATCCTCTCTTATCCTTCTAATATTTATGACCGCTTTGCAATTCAACGATCACCAATTATCTTTAACATTGCTTTCTTTACCTCCTATGCTTCTATTAATCGCCTTACTCCTAGCTACAAAATGAGGAAAGCCACATTAATTTTGTTATTTATTCTTATATTAAGCCTTAACTCCAAAGGAGTAAAGGCTCAAGATAACGATTTTCAGGATTTGCTTATAGGAATAAAACCAGACTCTCTATACTCTCATAGACTGGGCGACTTAGTAATAGCATATGGCGAAACTGTTTGGTTTAAGATTTCAGATAGAGCTCAAAGTTTGTATTTTGTAGAATTATACTACGAGAATGGGCCTCTGATCACAAGAATGCCAGTCATTTCGAATAATATATATAAGCTATACACTTTTGATAAAGAAATTGGGAAGTATAAACTGGTTATTTACAACAAGTTTAATAAAAAAATTACCGAAACAACTATAAACTGCATTAAAGAAACGCTCTCCTTAAATGAGTTGGATTATGATTATTCTAATAAAAACCAGACATTAAGTATATCGTTAAAAGCGATCTTACCTAAAGAGAATTACTTCGCAGACGGTGACTTTTACATTGCAATACTGTATCCCTATTCCTTTACTAATTACACAAAAACTCTAATTTCAGCTATAGCTGGAGAAGAAGCACAAAGGGAAATCCTTAGATTAGGGTTTTCCATAATAGAACAAGAAGTTTCGGACAACAAAATAATAATAAAACCTTTGATTTATAACCAGTCCCTTGGCTTTTCTAAATTGTCATTAGACCAAATCTCATTTCAAGTCTATTATCCTATCTCATTCAAAAAAGAAATTAATCACACTTCGTTTATAATTAATTCTCCGTTATATTTAAATAATACAGCAATAAACAAATTTAAGATAAATTCTCAAACATTAGAAATCAATCTAGATAAAAAAATGAGAACAACAATAATAAATGTATTACTTAATTATTACAATAATTCTCCCTTTATAATATATCGATATTCTACAAAGATTCTTGTAAAAAATGCTACGCCCTATTTTATATTAAATATTAATCAAATGAAAAATTTTATTAATTCTTCTGAAATACATATAACAGGAGAAATAGATCTTAATTTTATGTATTTCATTTCAAATAACATTACAAATTATTTAAAAGATATTTATATCGCAATAATAGCAGAGAAAGAGGGACTTTATGAAACAAAAATTATTAAGTTTAAAGATAAAATTTCTTTTATAAAAATTTTCGATAATAAAAATAAGGAATTTCTAAATAATTTTCAAATAATTATAAAAGAAGGGAAGGCTATGACCTTTAATGATACTGCATTATTAATATATAATAACACACCGAAACAATTTACAATAAATATTACAAATGCCTTAATTCCAAGCATATTAATATATAATAATACAATAAAAGATTATGAAATAAATATAATTCAAAATATCTTTTATCAATTAAATATAACAATAATTGCAGAAGATTTATTATTGCCCAATGCAACTTTGTTAATATATTATAATAAAAGCTTGCTAATATACAATTCAACAACCCTTTATGGATTTGTAGGATTGCTTTTGCCAAAAGGTATTTATGAAATATTCGTTAAGAAGGATAGGTATAGAGATCATAATGAAACTGTTAATTTAATAAATGATATAATTTTGATAATAGCTATTTACAAAGAAAGGCCTAATGAAAATCCTGAAGATTTAACAGCGACCTACGCAGCACTAAGTTTGATCCTAGTAATACATGCACTGATAAACATATACCTTTACAGAAAGACTAAAAGACTTTAAATTTTTTATCTTCTAAGCTGATAAGTATATAGTAGGGGTCGTAGCCTAGCAAGGTAGGGCGTTGGGCTCCAGAGCTAAACAAGAGAATTTTTGAGCGAATGCGATGATATAGTTCTGGAGCAGAGAAACCCAAAGGCCGGGGGTTCAAATCCCCTCGACCCCATTTCTTTTCATTTCAATCTTGAAATCGATTAAAGGGATATAACTAAGAAAGATATAAACTCATATGCCTAAAGTGAAAGATTTTATGAGGACTTTCTTGGTTAGCGCTAACGTAGATGATTCCATAAAAAATATAGCTGAACTGATGAGAGATAAAAAAATAGGTAGCGTATTGATAGAAGATAAAGGCAAGTATGTTGGGATAATAACAGAAAGAGATATACTCTACAAGGTAGTTGCTGAAGGTAAAGATCCCAGAACTGTCAAGGCTAAAGAAATAATGTCTACTCCTTTGATAACCATAGATAAGGAAAGCGATATAGAAGAATCGAAGAAAATATTCAGAGAAAAAGGTATACGAAGGCTCCCTGTAAGTGATGGGGGAAAAATCGTTGGAATTATAACATTGAGAAGCATAGTAGGAGACTTAAGAACCACTGAGGAAACAACTCAAGAAATAGAAGAAATCAAAGGGTTTATCTGCGCCTTCTGTGGTTCTTTGTTCAATGATGAAAAAGAACTTTCTAAACATATTGATAGGGCTCATATAGGAGCAGGAGTTTTAGAAGAAAGAAGACGTTAGATTGAAAACCAAATTAGCCCATTTGATTTTTATCAAAACTCTTTCTTCATCGTTTAATTCAATATTCAATTCTTTAAGCAGATCATCTAATTCGTGATCCTTTAATATTGTAGGATCTACTATTTCTGGATGTTTCTTGAATAACAAATAAGCTATTTCTTGAATCTTTTCATTCACCCCCCAATCAAAGGAGATTGTTTCTTTTTAATTAAGAACTCTAATGCTTCTACTAAAGCGCTGACCGTTTCTATCCTAGTTATCAAAGGCACGTTCATTTCTACAGCTTTTCTTCTTATCAAGTATTCATCCTCTAACATTTCACTGTATTTTTCTAATGTTATCGAAGAAGGTATGTTGATTATGAGATTTAATTTACCTTCTCTTAGATAATCGATTATGTTCGGTTTCCTTTCTTCCCTTATCTTATATAGGGTTTTCACCTCTATACCTTTTTTCCTCAAAAACTCAGCTGTATGTTCAGTAGCATAAATCTCATAACCTAGTTCCTTCAGCTTCATCACGATAGGAAGCAACTTCTCCTTGTATTCTATTCCTCCTGCAGACACAAAAACATTGCCTCTCAAAGATATTTCAAGACCAGAGGCTTCCAATGCCTTTAAAAACGCTTCGAAAAAAGTTTCACCAAAGCAAGCAACTTCACCGGTAGAACGCATTTCAACAGTTAGTATAGGATCAGCCTTATCAAGTTGCATGAAAGAGAATTGCGGTATTTTGACTGCGAACTCTTCGGTAAAATTGTTTTTGAAAGGCTTGTCAATTCTCCCTCTTATCATAGCTTCTGCAGCGAGCTCTATTAGGTTTACTCCAGTAGCCTTCGAGGTGAAAGGCATAGATCTAGAAGCTCTTAAGTTGCATTCTATTACATATATGTCTTCCCCTTTGACTAGAAATTGAATGTTAAAAAGACCTATTATCTTTAATGCCTTGGCTATCTTCTCGCTGATCCTCGAAATTTCTTCTTGTATCTTATCACTAAGCGTTATAGGTGGTATAACCATTACAGCATCACCGGAATGAACACCAGCGTTTTCAATATGCTCTATTATAGCGCCTATTATTACCTTCTCTTCATCAGCTACAGCATCCACCTCTACTTCCTTGGCTCCCAATATGAACTTGCTAACAGTTACAGGATATTCAGGACTTATCTTGGTAGCCTTCTCTATGTATCTCTTAAGTTGGGAAGGAGTCCAAACTACTTCCATTGAGGAACCACCTATTACAAAGGAGGGTCTAATGATTAGAGGGAAACCTACTTTATAAGCGAAATTCATTATGCCTTCTAAGCTTGTGAAAGAATCCCATGGAGGTTGCTTTATACCTAGGGAATCTAGAAGTTCGCTGAATTTCTTCCTATTTTCGGCGGCCTCAATACTCTCATATCCACTTCCAAAAATCTTGACCTGATGTTTAGCTAACTTAGGTACCAAATTGTTTGCGACTTGACCACCTACGCTTACTATTATCCCATCAGCATTTTCTTTCTCGTAAATATCTAATACCCTTTCCAAATTCAATTCTTCGAAATAAAGCTTATCAGCTACGTCATAATCAGTAGAAACAGTTTCGGGATTGCAGTTAATTATTATCACATCTTCTATTCCCAAATTTTTAAGCGACCATGCCATGTTAACAGTAGCCCAATCGAACTCCACGGATACGCCTATTCTGTAAGGCCCGCTTCCTAAAACTATTACTCTTTTACCGTTCTTCGTTAAGTCTATATCATCTGAAGAAGCATTGTAAGTCATGTATAGATAATTCGTCTTAGCCGGCCATTCTGCAGCTAAACTATCGATTTGCTTTATATATGGGATTATCCCAAAGCTTTTCCTCAGAATCCTTACTTCATCTTCGCTCAAATTTAAACATCGAGCTATTTGTTTATCAGAAAACCCTAATCTCTTAGCTTTTAAAAGCTTCTCCTTCAAATCTTTTATATCATTCACATTAGCCTTCTTTAACTCCTCCTCGGTATCTACTATGTTCTTTATTTTGTATAAAAACCAAGGATCTATCCTAGAAAGCTTTGATATTTTCTCTATAGGTAATCCTTTCTTTATCGCGCTGGCTACGTAAAAAAGTATCTCATCAGTAGGATTAACTAGATTATCTTCTATCGTAGCCATATCAGCCCCATCGACAACAGTTAAGCCGTCTTTGCCGATATCTAGCATTCTTATAGCTTTTTGCAATGCTTCTTCAAACTTCCTACCTATAGCCATTACTTCTCCTACAGATTTCATCTGTGTCCTGAGTCTGCGGTCTACTCTGGGGAATTTATTGAAGTCCCACCTAGGTATTTTGATCACGACGTAATCTAAAGAAGGCTCAAAGGCCGCAGTTGTGATTTTGGTTATTTTATTTAGCAATTCTGACAATGAATATCCTATCGCTAGTTTAGCTGCCATATAAGCTATGGGATAACCAGTAGCCTTAGAAGCTAGAGCTGATGATCTCGACATTCTAGGATTTATCTCAATTATGTAGTACTTACCCGTATTAGAATCCAAGGCGAATTGAACATTGCATTCTCCCACTACTTGTATCGTTTGAACTACCTTTATAGAGGCATCCCTAAGCATGTGATACTCATAATTGGTCAACGTTTGTGAAGGTGCTACTACGATGTTATCTCCTGTGTGTACTCTCATTCCTAAAATGTTCTCCATATTGCAAACAGTTATCGAATTTCCGTAATAATCCCTCATAACTTCGTATTCGATCTGCTTAAGCTCTCCTAGGTATTCCTCTATCAAGACTTCTCTTATTAAACTATGGGCTAAACCTCTTTCTACGATTTCCATCAATTCAGCTTCGTTATTAGCTATTCCTCCTCCCTTTCCTCCTAAAGTGAATGCAACCCTTACCATTACAGGATATCCTAGCTCTTCAGCGCACTTCTTAGCTTCTTCAAGAGAATAAGCGCTCTTACTCCTAGCTACAGGCAAACCCGCATCTATCATAGCTCTTCTGAATTTCTCCCTATCGCTAGCTATTTCTATCGATTCTACAGATGTACCCAGTACTTTGACACCGTACTCATCCAGTATTCCTTTCTTTTTAAGCTCAACACCGCAGTTTAAAGCTATTTGACCACCAAAACCTAAGAGAATACCGTCAGGCCTTTCTTTCTCTATTACTTCTGCTACGTATTTCGTTTTTATAGGCAGAAAATAAGTCTTATCGGCAAGCTTTTTATCAGTTTGTATCGTAGCTATATTGGGATTTACCAAAACAGTTTCTATACCTTCTTCCTTGAGAGCCTTTATGCATTGACTACCAGAATAATCGAATTCGCCAGCTTCGCCTATTTTTATCGCTCCACTTCCCAAGATTAAAACTTTCTTTATTGATTGGAATCTACCCATTGTTTTTCTCTACCATTTTCTTGAAAATATCAAAAATGAATAATGTATCATGAGGACCAGGATTGGCCTCAGGATGAAATTGTACTGCAATGACATTATTCTCTGGATCTATTAATCCCTCAATAGTAGAATCGTCCGCATTGATCCACCAAATTTTTAGATTCGTTTCTTTAAGAGAATAAGGATCTACGGCATATCCATGATTCTGACTCGTTATGTAAACTCTGTTGTTATTTAAGTTTATACAAGGTTTATTCTGGCCTCTATGCCCGTATTTAAGCTTAAAGGTATCGCCTCCGTAGCTTAGCGCTATTAATTGATTCCCTAAGCATATCCCCAATATTGGAATTTTCGTTGTAATGAGCTCTTTGATCAATTCTATAGTTTTCACGTATTTTTTAGGATTCCCAGGACCGTTTGAGACTACGACTCCTTTAGGAGCATATGCCAAAACTTCGTCTATTTCAACATCATAAGGGAGTCTAACTACCCTGAAACCTCTTTTCACGATGTTTCTTATAATATTCGCTTTAACACCACAGTCTAGTAATGCTATTAAATCTCCTTTTTCACCGTAGAAAGCGATCGTTTTATCAGAATCTGCAAAAAATTTCTCGTCGTATTTCTCAACGTGTTTTAATTCGTTTAAAAGTTCATCTTCAGAGATCTCATCATAACTTACTGCTAAAGCTCCCATCATAACTCCTCTTTCCCTCAATTTTTTCGTGATTGCTCTTGTATCTACTCCCTGTATAGCTGGAATATCTTCAGAACTTAACCATTCATCGATTGAACGTTTAGAGGAAGGATGGCTAGGGGTTTCACAAGCTTCTTGAACTACTAAACCTGCTATTTGAATTTTTTCAGATTCAAAGTTAACTGGAAGACCAAGCTCGTCTTTGACCATTTCAGGAACCCCATAATTACCTATTAAAGGGTATGTACAAACGAGGATTTGACCTCTATAAGAAGGATCAGTAAATGATTCTGTATAACCTACCATGCCCGTGTTAAAAACTACCTCACCAAAGACTTTCTTAGGAGAACCGAAGCCCTTACCCTTCCAATAACTTCCATCTTCGAGTACGAGAACAGCTTCCAATTCTTCAACCATTAAATTTTAAATAAAACCTCCTATTTACTATTTAAATTTTTCTGTAGAAAAACCACTTAAGCTACAGCTCAGATTTCATCCCTGTACTTTTCCAACGTCTTTCTTATTTCTTCATCTACAGGCGGATATTTTCTTTTTCTCTTCTGTTTCCTAGGTCCTATTTGCTCATAAGCAATGATCGCAAGATCATCGAGCTCACCCTTAATGAAATCATCCCAATTAGAGTAGTGGACGTATTTTTCAGGAATAAGCCAACCTATCTCAAAATCATCAATCCTATTAGGATCTATACAAACGCATGCCAAATCAAGATTTCTGTGTAGACTTAAAGGACACGTGAACAAACGTTTAGGATCCATCCTATTCTCAATAATCAATTCTTTGGAAAGCTTTCTAAATTCAAAAACAATGAACTCAGTTTTCCTAATCAAAAATTCAACTATAGAATAAGCTATATCTAATGCATTGTATTTTTTAAGAATATCTTTAGAGAAAGCTTTATGGTTTAAATGTATATGACAACCGTTTCCTGACCATTTTATTATAATAGATTTTCTTACATTATATTTGTCTAATAAATATAATATTTCTTTAACTAATTTTATTGTAATCCTCCACTCTTCTATCCTATTATCTATATCCAAAGTAGGAGTACAGGCATAAACGTTTTCTAAATTAATGTCTTCATATTTGTTTAAGATTCTATACAAATTAGCTGTTGCGTAAATTGTCCTAGGCTTAAATTCTTTGATTAGGCTATGAAGATGATCTTCGCTCTCAGCTTTAAGAGGTACTTTTAAAGCAAAGTATCTCTTGAATCTTCCTTCTTTAGTTAAGAAAGCAAGCCATCTATCCTTAGAGAATCTAAATATTTCGCTTATGACTTCCTTTTTTTCATAATGTGCTTGGATGTTCAAGATCGATTAGAAATTTCTTCTCCGCTCTTTTCTTTAGCCTTTATGATTTTCTCTTTAACTTTTTGAGGAAGTGCATAATCTTCTTTCCTTTCAGAGGTTTGACTTAAGACTACGAGACCTACGCCATCTATTATCTCTATCTCATACATGTAAGGGCTATGCTCAGTTTGCCTCATCTTTTCCACTATTAGGTATCTATGAAGTCTTCCTTGCTTTATTATCCTCCTAAACCTTATTATACCATCAGCTATATGTTCTACTCCCCATCCAAAAGCTTCAGAGGTACTTATTGCATATTGCGAAGTACCGAATACTGTGAAATCCCATTTGGATAGGACTTTCTTAGCATAATATGATAGCCTTCTAGCCATTGCAGGTCTATCTAACCAAAACGCAGAAAGTGAATCTATGACAAGCCTTGCTCTTCCGTATCCGAGTTTCTTCTTAGCTTCTATTACTTTATTTATTAATTCTTCCATTTCGAGACTCTTTAAAGACCATTCATCTTCTCTGCCCATTAATGCATCTATCATTATCAGTTTATTTTCTTGGATAGCTTTTTGAAAATCAATATTGAACTGAGAGGCTTGAGTTATTATAGAAGAGGCTGATTCTTCTGTGGTTACATAGATACACTTATCCCCCTCTTTAATACCTTGTGCTATGAAATGAATGCAAGTTATCGTTTTACCTGTCCCAGGTTCCCCTGTTAAAGCTACGAAGAATCCTTTAGGTATTCCTCCTCCTATAATTTTATCCAGATCAGAAATCCCAGTAGATAAGCGCTCTATTTTCACTTAATAAATTTAAAAAACTAATTACTTAAAAAATTTATTTATCCCAAAAATATTACCTAAAAATTCACCGAATAAGAAAGCTACGAAAGCGGCTAGGAGTAAAACGCCGGTGTTTAATAAGAACTCTCTTAGGAAAGGTTTGTCATATACCACAGCAGAATAATAATTAAAGTAAGCAGCAAGGAGTATTGCTACTGCTAAAGAAGAGAAAAAGGCGATGAACATATCATGGGTCAAGAAATAAGGCAACGCTAATGCTAAAGCAGCCAGGTTATAATATATGCCTGTATAAATCGATGCTATTTTGGAATTCCTTACTTCTCCTTGTTTGGCTTGCAAATAAGCTGCAGAAGCCATCGCTATTGAGGCAGAAATTCCTACAACCAAACCTGCTACGCCTGCTACTATAGTAGATGTAGTAGCACCTAAGAAGCCTGCATGAACACCGGTTATTTCTATTATTGCGTCGGCTAGTCCTAGGACGATGAAACCTAAATAAATTGCAGACGTATCTTTGATTTGTGAAACCCAGAAATTTTCGTGTTCCAGTTCATCTTTTATTATAGACTCTAATTTCTCTCTGTTTTTCCCCTCAAGTTCTCCCAAAAGGGCTTTATACCTTTCTATTACTTTTTTCTCATTCCTTTCAAGTAACTTAACAGCAAACGTTATGCCGAATATATATCTAACTAAAATGAAAAGGTAAATTCTAATCTTCCAAAAAATGCTAATTTTTTGAGTTTCTCCTCCCATTAAGCTCTTCCAAAATAATAAATGTTCCTGTTCCTGTTTAGCCAACGTTTCAAGCACTTTCTTCCTATCTCCATCCTTTTCAATTTTGGACAATCTGAGATAAACACAATGATCTACATATTCATCAAGATAATATCTTGAAAACACCATATAATTACTTCTACGAGAAATTAAAAGCTTTGTTTCTCCTAATGAGAAAACTAAAGATTTATGGTTAAACTTATATTGTTTAAAGCATTTAATCACAAACCCATTGTTTTTTCTAAGAAGACCTATTTTCCATCAATACATCAACAGTCTTCATCAACCTCAATCACAATTAAGGTTACACAACACTTTAGAATTGAGCAATTGATTTCATAATAAGTATTTTCCCATGAATTTTTAACCTACCCGCATAGAGTCTTTCGCCTTACGTAATTGTTTGGAATCGATACCATCTTAGTGTCACGTTTAATCGATCGTAAATTTCAAAGATAATGAATTCCAGCTTAATCTCTAAATTATGCGGAGGGTGGGATTTGAACCCACGCAGCTCTAAAGCACAAGGGCCTGAACCTTGCCCCTTTGACCTGGCTCGGGCACCTCCGCTAATTTACATTTTACTTAGCTCTAATATTTATTTTACATGATTAAAGTAAGACCGATGTTTTATAGCGAGATAGAAGAGGTATCAAAGCTTGCTATGAAGCTGTTGAACGAGCCTAATGTTAGCGATAATAATGTGTTAGCCAACGAAGAAAACAGGAAGCTTTGGATAGAAGTGATCTCTAACTTATTGGCAAGAGACAGGTCTTCCATAGCTATAGCTGAATTGAATAATAAGATAGTAGGCTATTCGGTATTCAACTTAAATGCTTCTGAACCTTTTAAAGTCAAAGAGAGATGGTGCTACATAAGCGATCTCTACGTCGAAAAAGAATACAGGAGAAAAGGAATAGGAAGTGAATTAATTAAGTACATAGAAGAGCAAGCTAAGCAAAGGGATGTAAAGAAAATAAGGCTTATAATATGGAAGGAAAACGAACCAGCAATGGAGTTTTATAGAAAGAACGATTTTAAGATTGTTGGATATCTTCTTGAAAAACAAATCAAATAATTAACCTTTTATATTTTTTAAGAGTTATTTAAAATGCTCTATGCCGTTAAAGATTTCCCCCTACGAAGTAGCTGTTAAACAGCTCGAAAGCGCTTCTAAAATAATAAACCTGGATCAAGATACGCTTGAGATATTAAAAAAACCACAGAAGACAATAATAGTAAATATCCCAGTCTTGATGGACGATGGTTCTGTAAGAGTATTTACGGGGTATAGGGTACAACATAATAATTTCAGGGGGCCATACAAAGGAGGTATAAGGTATCATCCTGATGTAAACTTAGATGAAGTAACAGCCTTAGCGATGTGGATGACATGGAAATGCGCCGTAGTGGATATTCCATTTGGAGGAGGAAAAGGAGGCATAGCTTGCCCCATTAAATACATAAGCGAAAGAGAAAAAGAAAGGATGACTAGAAGATTTATAGATATGATCCATAACGAAATAGGTCCTGAGATAGATATACCAGCACCTGATGTGTATACAGATGCTCAAACAATGGCGTGGATATTTGATGAATATTCTAAAATAAAAGGATATCCTGCTTATGGAGTGGTCACAGGAAAACCTTTAGAACTAGGAGGTTCAGAAGGAAGGAAAGAAGCTACAGGTTATGGTGTTGCGGCTTGCGTAAGAGAAGCGGCTAAGATGTTAGGACTTGATATAAATGAAGCTAGAGTAGCAATTCAAGGTTTCGGTAATGTAGGATATTATACTGCTGAGAAGCTTCATGAGTATGGCTTTAAGATCGTAGCTATAAGCGATTCACAAGGAGGAGTATACCTAGAAGAAGGAATAGACCCTAGGGATTTACTTCAACATAAGACCAAGAATGGAACCGTTGTAGGCTATAAAGATACGAAGAAAATATCCAACGAAGCCCTACTTATGAGCGATGTAGATATTTTAGTACCAGCAGCCCTTGAGAACCAAATCACTGCTACTAATGCAGACAAAATTAAAGCGAAAATAATCGTAGAAGGAGCAAATGGACCTACCACGCCTGATGCAGACGAAATCCTTTTCAAGAAAAAAGTAATGGTAGTGCCAGACATATTAGCTAATGCAGGAGGAGTAACTGTGAGTTATTTTGAATGGGTACAAAATATGCAGAGAGTAAAATGGAGCAAGGAAGAAGTCCTTAAGAAAATGGAGGAAAAGATGATGAAGGCATTCTATGATGTCTATGAGCAAGCTAAAACTTATAATATAATGATGAGAGATGCGGCGATGGTCTTGGCTGTAAGGAGAGTCGTAGATGCATACAGATTAAAAGGTTTGGAATTTTAGTACCAACAACTCTTCGAAAAATAATTTTTTCTTTTTCACCACTTCATATTTAAATTCTTCAAAGTTTTGTTGAATATTACTCAAACTGGATAGTATAATGTAGCATTTTGTTTTAAATCTCTTAATTTCTTTAATAAAATCATTTATAATATTTCTATTATTTTGTTCATATATCAAAGCCGAATCTAAATCTGTTTCGAAATCGTCCTTGGGAAGATATGGAGGGTTGAAAACGATTAAATCTATACAGCACGGTCTTATGGCGCTTAAAAGGTCACAACAAATAACCTCGATGTTGAAAGCACCACTTTCTCGTATCTTGCTCTTAACTAAATTAAGGCATTCCATTGAAACATCTGTAGCTAGAATCAAATCAAATCTATCTCGCAAGCTAAAAGCTACATAACCAGAACCCGTTCCTAAATCTATGACCAATCCTCCTTTTTCCTGTTCTAAAGATTCTAAAAGTAGAAATGTATCTTCAGAAGGAGGATAGCACACCATGACTAGTAGCTATGTTAAGAGCCTTCATGCTATTTTAGTCTTGGCAAAATATACATCTCTTAAAAGCATTAGAAGAAAAGCATGATTTTCAAGCTTGCTAAGGATGTTGTTAAAATAAAGAAAACCCAAAATGAGAAACTTCACCTGAAATAGCAGACCGAATCTACTAATTCTTCCAGCTCTTCCCCTTTATTGCTGATTACCTTATCAAAGGAAACTACTACGAAGTCTAGATTAAGATCCTTAGCATAACGATATGCTTCTAACAATTCCTCTTTAGTAGGATATCTAGCGATTTCAACATACCTCTTATCAAACTTAGGAGACAGAGGATTGCAGAAATTATCAGGATGATATTGATACATTATGTTCACTAGAACATCTGGCATGTTTTCTTTTATCCATTTCAATATAGGTTTTGTACAGCATTCTACATGATTCGGCATAACAAGATGCCTAATCACCATATTATCGCCCCATTCATAGACAAGCCTATGGTTCTTACTCACGGTCTCAAAGTACCAAGGAGTTCTAGACAACCTAATGGCGCAATTATTATTTCCGAATTTGAAATCAGGCAAATAGATATCCACGACTTCTTTTAGAAGCTTCATTAGCTTATCGCTCATGTAGAAATTAGAGTTCCATAAAATAGGTGCATTGAATTCATTTTTATAATAAGCATTTCTATAATCTACCTTATAACCAAAATAATCTGTATAAGCATTTAATATATAGTTGAATTCCTTAGGTTGAGGTTTCTTTAGATCACAAAGTTCCCTTATTGCTTCTATTATTGTATGAAAATGAATCGTAGGTTCTCCGCCTACTAAGTTTATATTGTGACAACCCTCGATCCTCAGTTGATACATCATCAAAGCTAAAAGCCTAGGAGTAACAGGAATTCCATTATACTTATCTGTGCTTATATCGCCGTTCTGGCAAAAAGCACATCTCATATTACAACTTGAGAAGAATATTGTGCCTGAACCGTTTGTACCTCTAAAAATTAATTCTTCACCTCTATGATGGAAATAGCTACTAACCCTTGAAACTTCTTCTAGCTGACAAGTCCCTAATTTATCCCCTTTGGTTCTATCTACTTTACAATGCCATCTACAAAACTCGCAATGTTTAAGCATCCTCCTAGCTATCTCTACTTTCAAATCCAAGAAATTGGGACTCATTATAGGTAATTCGCTGATCTCAACTTCGCCTGACTTAATCTTTAAGAAGAGTTCTTGAAATTCAAAGGATAGCCTTTCATGCTCTTCCCATAGAGATTCTTCATCAGCTTCTTTAATATTTAAATCACAACCTATTCTTCTACATAGTAAATATTTTGCAGGTTTTATATTTAGAGAAACTTCATAATACCAATTGAGCTTATCTTTAACATGTTTCCATACCCATAAATTGGCAAAATTCACACTATATTTATACTATTTAAATCATAAAAGTCCTTTCTTTCTTAACAATTCCTCAACTGCTCTCTTATCTTTACAAACTATGTATAGTACACTGTTTTCTTTTACCTGCGCCTCTTTCAAAGTCTTGTTATCAGGAATTTCCTTATTTTTATAAATAATTTTAAAAAAATTAGGAAAATCATCTAATTTATATTTTTTAAGAATTATTTTCTTTAATTCTAAAACTTCTTTATCAAGATCTATATTTATCTCGCTAATTTTCTTATTAAAAAAACTCCAAGAAGTTTTTTCTTTAAAAATAAAGGTTTCATTTACTTTTATCTTCACACTATATAAATCCCCATTTCTTTAGCGATTTCCTTTAACCTTTCTATCCTTTTCTTAGTAGATGGATGCGTTGAGAACCATTCAATTACATCTTCACCGCTTATACCTTTTCTAAAGGGGTTTGCAATCCATAATGATGCAGTAGTCTGAGGAGCATCTAGTCTCGAACCAGAAATTATATACCTCTCTATTTTCTGCAGAGCACTTATCAAATTCTGGGGCTTTCCTGTTATCTTGGCAGCGGTATAATCAGCTAAATACTCTCTAGATCTAGATATTGCAAGTTGAATTAGAGAAGCTGTGAGAGGAGCTAGTATGTATGTTGCTAATGCTAAGGCTATTTCTGCTCCATTCCTTCCTCTAACTAATACTACTAGAAATAAGAAATAAGCCAACCAGGTTATTGCAGAAGCAACTGCAGCAGCGATGGTTGCAATAAGAACATCTCTATTAACTATATGACCTATCTCGTGAGCCATCACTGCTTCGATTTCTTTATCATCCATCAAGGTAAGCAATCCTTTAGTCGCAGCTACAACAGAACTTCCTGGACCTCTTCCTGTAGCGAAAGCATTAGGTTGAGGAGAATCGACGATGGCCACTTTTGGTTTCTTAATTCCTACTTTCATAGATAGATCCTCTACGATTCTGTGAAGTCTAGGCGCTTCACTTTCACTTACTATTCTAGCACCCGTACTTGCAAGCACTATTTTATCTGAAATGAAATAGAACAGAAGGTTAAGCAATAAAGCTGCTATGAGGAAAAAGAAAGCAATGCTTATCCCTCCTATTAAGTAACCTATGCCTACTAATATAGCACCAAGTAATGCCAATAACGAAACAGTTTTTAGATAAATTTTTAGAGCGTAAACCATAACAAGATACCGATAGATGTATGTTATATTTAAATTTTCCAATAAGCTTTAAAATAAGATAGGGCTAATAGAAAACGTGGTAATCCCCAAATTAATGCCTGATGAAGTGATAACAAGGGTAGTTTATCCTTTAATAAGATCCTTGGTCGCTAAACGTTTGATAGAAATTCATCGTTTAAACCAAAAAGAAGTTGCTGATATCCTGAGCGTAACTCAAGCAGCTGTAAGTTATTACTTATCAAACAAAAGAGGAACTACAAAAAATCTTCTTTGCAATGAAGAAATAGAGGCCATAAATAAACTAGTCGATGAATTTGTTTCAAAAAACATAACGAAGGAAGAACTATTTGTAGAAATCATCAAATTAATACAGAACATCATAAGGACAAGGGAGTTGTGTTTATTCCACAAATATTTAGAAAAGGATTTGGACATAAATGGGTGCAATATATGCGAGATAAGATACTTCTCTATTCCTTCCTTTTCTATGAACGTGACCCTCAAGAATTCAAATGAGTAAAGAGAAAATAAGAAGCTTTTGTCAGTATTGCAATAAAATAACAGAGAAAGAAAAAGTAGGTGAGGAAGGGATATGGGGTGTTTATAGATGTGTAGTTTGCAATAACTTGGTACTTTTGCCACCTTAACTTTAAATTAGGAGAAGACTAATAAAGAAAGATGAGGTTGTTTCTTCTATTATCAATCATACTACTTAATTTTCTACCCCTAAATATAACCCTACTAACTGCTGAAAGTTGCGAGGACCTGGTTCTAACTTCTAATCAAAAAGTGACCATAAGTGAGCCTAAAATTTTATGCAAAATAACTATGCAAGATGATTCCCAGTTAACTATAGAAAATGTAGCCGAGCTTAAAGTACTAGGTAATATTGAACTCAAAGATAATTCGCAACTATTAATAAACAATTCTACCATATCAATTAATTCTAATTTATCTCTAGAAAGCAATAGCCAAATACAAATCGTGAAATCTAACGTGACGTTCTATACCTTAAAATTTCTCCTAAAAGGAAATTCTAGTGCTTATATCAATTTTTCTTTATTTAATTCTGAGAAACTAGAGATCATTCCAAAAGACCTATCTAAGCTTAGGATTAGATATACAAGCTTTATTGGGAAAATCTATATCTATCCATATTCTTATTCTGACGTACAAATCGAAAAAAGTCATGGATTCAAGTTAGTCATATCAAATCAAAGATTCAATGCAACAATAGAGGATTCAACGCTGGCGATTAAACTAGAAATCATATCTGCTAACCCTCTCGAGATAAAGGTTCCTAAAGGTTTATACTCCTATTGGGATCCCTCCATGATTTCCAGCAGTATGATCACTCCTGCGCAGATAAAAATTTATCGAAGTTTATTTGGTCCAACTGGATTGAATAACGAAATAGCGCTAATAAGTAGAACCTCAGTGAGAATAACCAATTCGAGCGATATTAGCATTGCGCTATTCGATATACAAGATAACATATCAGGCCTTTTTAGAGGTTATTATGATAAGAAAACGCTTAAAATTTCTGATACGTATTATATTGAGCTAATACAATCCAGCGTTATAACATGGTCTTTAAACTTCCAAGCTTTACAAAGCATAAAAATAACCAACTCTTCAAACTTAGAGATAAATGCACAAAATAAAACTAACGTAGAAGTATTTAATGTAAGAAATATAGAACAAATAGAAATCAAAGATAATGCAGTTATTTTATTAAATGAAAGCTCAATAATAGGCAAGGTTATTTTAAAAGATAATGCTAAATTGATAGCAAAGAATACATACATAAGTAATATAAATAATATAATTACTAACGACAATTCAATAGCTTTAATAGCTTCTATCGATGAAGTAAGAACGAATGTTAAAGGAAACACGACTAGTTTTTCTGTTTATGGAGCAATTGCTGTGTTATCAAGTTCAAATGTCACAATAAAGAATTTTCAACTGAAAATATCATTGGTAACGAAATATCCTAAATTCCAGACGGTTTTAATAGGGTTTGAAAACAAGATAGGTGAAATAACATTCTTTTCATTAAATAATCTACCCTCAGCTGAATACAAGTTGATTCTTGAAGTGGAAGCTACAACAGGTGAAAGATTGATAGCTGAAAAGCTTATCACAATTAAAACACCTATAAAACTAAGTAAACCTACTCCTCCTAGTTTGAAAATTACCCTTAGCGGTTATCCTATACTAACTTGGGAAGAAGAAAATAATCCCTTTATCCCGATATTAGGTTATAACATTTATAGAGGGGAAGATCCAACTAATTTACAACAGATAGCTACCTTGTCTGCAAATAGAACTGTATTTATAGATTTAAACGTAACACAAGGTAAGGAATATTATTATGCTATAACTGCTTTTAACGAACTAGGAGAAAGCGAATTCTCTAATATAATTCAAGCTAAATTACTTATAAAAGAAAGTGAGTCTGAACAGTTTGTGATGTACAAATGGATTCCAGCAATAGCTGTAGTGACGTTCTTTATGTTTTTATCTGGTTATATAATTAAAAGCATTAAGAATAGAAAAAGCCTTAAACATTGAAAGAAGAACCGCAGCTACAAGTGTAGATAGCATTAGGATTATCTATCTTAAAGCCCGAAGCCATCAATGTCTCTACGTAATCCACGCTTGCACCTTTTAAGTACTTAGCACTGAATTTATCTATTATAATCTTTATACCTTTTACCTCATATATGTAGTCATCATCCGTGGGTTCATCGAAAGTCATACCATAGCTAAAACCTGCACAACCTCCACTAGCGATGTAGATTCTTAATGCCAAGTTTGGATTGTTCTCTTCTTCTAAGAACTCTTTTATCTTCTCTATAGCTCTTTCTGTAAATTTGACTATTTCTTCATGTATTTGTATAGCCATATAAGTTATAGTGAACCTTCTTTTATAAAAGCTTTTTTCTACAATACTTCCTTGCCTTGATAAATCCTTCCCTTCCAATATATCCCTTTTCTAAATCTTAAGTAAGAATAAATTAAAATATATATCGTTATAATTATAGCTAAAAAGAATAGAAATCCATAAGAATAATTAACATTTAATTTATAGTAAATTATCCCAAATCTAAAAAAATAAAATAAATTAATAATAAACGCATAAAATAAAAGTTCAACTTCATAAAATACCAAAAAATTATAAATACTTATTAATAATAAAAGAAAAGGAAGCAGATAAACTACAATTAAAGCTAATATTGCAAAGATTAAATAATATATCTTAGCTCTAAGCCCTATGAAAAAGTTTTTACTCCATCCTTCCACCAATTCTTTAAAATTATCATACATTCTTACTTTGAAAAGAGAAAGTGCATTATATAAACGAGTTTCGAAAGAATTAACCTTAAAAAGCCTCGCTAAGTTAAAATCTTCGACTATCTTGTTTTTTACACTCATATGTCCTCCAACTTTTTCATAAGAACTTCTCCTGAAAAACATATACTGACCATTGCCAAAGATTCCTACCCTGCTTTTTTTATTGAAGAAAGGAGCAAGGCTTACAATATATACGAACTGACCTATCACAGGCAAAAAAAGTTTGACCCATTTATTCTTCATCAGAAGCGAAGGAATTAAAGTTAATAAGTCTAGCTTTTCTTCTTCCATTTTTCCAACTGCAATACTAAGTAGCCTTTTGTCATGAATCGTATCTGCATCGGTGAATAAAAGATATTCTCCTTTAGAATACAGATAACCTACATAACAAGCCCAATTTTTGCCTACCCATCCATCAGGCAAAGGAGGTTCTTGGATTATTTTCACCTTTCCTTCGTAATTCTTAAGAATCTCCGCAGTTCTATCTTTGGATTCTCCCAATACTACAATAATTTCCTTGTTATCGTAATCCTGCCCAATTAAAGAATCCATGCATTCTTTAATTTTGGCTTCTTCATCCTTAACGGGAACTATTATAGATACAAGGGGTTTATCCTTAATATTAAAATTTGTGCTTAAAGTTGGAAGTATCTTGAAGAGATATAATTGTGCTAAGTTTAATAGAATTACGCCTAGGGTATAGAAAACCAACAATAAAAACATTCAACTGAAGAAAACTGGTAAAAAGCGCTGCTTGAAAGCGTTCTTGCTCAGTTTGCCTACGATAGGTATTTTATACCCGCAATATTTACATCTATTTTGTTCATCTAAATGCCAACCTAATATTTCAAAGGAAAAACGTTTTATCACTATCCTACCACAGCCAGGGCAATAAGTATGCTCATAAGGATGGCCTGGAACATTGCCTATGTATACGTATCTCATTCCTTCCTCTTTTGCAATTTCATAATGCTTCTCTAAAGTTTCAATAGGAGTGTGCGGTAGATGCATAAGCTTATAATCAGGATGGAATCTAAGGAAGTGTATTGGTGCATCTGGACCTAAGTTATCATATATCCATCTTACCAGTTTTCTAGCAAACTCTAAGTTATCACCAATCTCTGGTATTACCAAATCGGTGATCTCAATATGGATATTTGTTTTCTTAAGCTCTAAAAGAGCATCAAATATTGGCTCAGGACCCGGAACAATTATATATTTTTGCATGAAATTCTTCTCAGCGTTTCCCTTGAAATCCACAGTTATGGCGTCTAAGAAATTCTTCAACAAATCTATAGCTTCTGGCGTTAAATAACCATTGCTTACAAACGTATTAAAAAGTCCTTTTTTCCTAGCAATAACACCTATGTCATGAGCAAACTCTATGAAAATGGTAGGCTCATTATAAGTGTAAGTTATACCCTCGCTTTCTGTCTTTATGGCCATCTCGACTACTTCCTCAGGTGTAACATCAATACCCTCAACTTTCCTTCTTTGGCTAATATCGAAGTTCTGACAATATTGACACATCCAATTGCAGCCTGTAGTAGCTATTGATAAAACCTTGGAACCAGGATAGAAATGGGATAAGGGCTTCTTTTCTATAGGGTCTATATGGCTAGCTATTATTTTACCGTAAACCAATAAATAGAGTTTACCCTCTATGTTTTGCCTAATCCCACAAAGCCCTATCAATCCTTTAGGAATATTACAATATCTAGCACAAGCAGTACATCTAACACGACCATCCTGAAGTTTCTGGTAGAGATATGCTTCTTTCACCTCATCTATAATGTAATCCAACTTTTATATTAGCCTTAGAAAATCGAGACTTATTAATAAAACTATCAACTATCGAATTTATCAATTACTTTATTTAATATATATAAAATGCCTAAGACGCACATAGAACTAGGACAAGAGATAGGATTATTTCTGATAAGCGAAGAAGGAGGATCGGGTTTACCTTTATTCACGCCTAAGGGATTCATACTTAGAGAAGAATTGATAAACCTCATCAGAGAAGTGAACAAAAAAATGGGTTATCAAGAAGTTTGGACCCCGCATGTATTCAAATTAGAGTTATGGAAGATCTCAGGCCATTTAAAGAAGTATAGAGATAGGATGTTCATTATAGGCAAAAAAGAAGAAAAACATGCCGTCAAACCAATGAATTGCCCTGGTCATTGTTTACTTTACAAAAGCGAGGTTAGGAGTTATAGAGATTTACCTATAAAATACTCTGAATTTGGAACAGTTTATAGAAACGAACAGTCAGGGGAACTTCTGGGTTTATTCAGGGTTAGAGCCATAACTCAAGATGATGGCCATGTATTTCTCAGAGAAGACCAGATTGAAGAAGAAGTAGAGTTGATACTCAAAAATTCTCTCGAAGTCCTTTCATTATTTGAAATGAAAGATTTCAAAATAAAACTGTCTACAAGACCAGATGTATATATTGGCAGCGTAAAATTATGGGATAAAGCGACCAAAGCTCTTAAGAAATGCTTAGACAAAGCCTCACTGAATTATGAAATTAAGGAAAAAGAAGGAGCCTTTTATGGTCCTAAAATAGATATAGATGCAAAAGATGCTTTAGGAAGATATTGGCAATGCACTACCATTCAGTTGGATTTCAATATGCCTAGGAGATTTAAGTTAAAGTATATCGATAAAGATGGAAAACCTAAGACGCCGGTTATGATACATAGAGCTATCTTAGGTTCTCTTGAAAGATTTATAGGCATAATTCTAGAACATTACCAAGGAAAATTACCTTTCTGGTGTTCTCCTGAGCAAATTAGAATATTGCCAATATCCGAAAAATACTTAAATTACGCAAAAGAAATTAAGGAAAAACTAAGTTCTTACAGAGCAGAGATAGACGACAGCAATGCAACTTTGGAAAAGAAAATACTTAACGCGATAAAGATGAAAGTACCTCATATAATTATAATAGGTAAAAAAGAGCAGGAAAAAAATACCATAACGGTAAGAGAAAGGGATGGAAAACAAATAGAAAATATTACAATTGAACAATATTTAGAGTTAATAAATGAAAAATATAAGCCAAGGCGTATGTTTTTAAATAAATAAACCATAAAAATTCAATGAGCGAAGTAGCGATAGTAGGGATTGGTTGCTATGGATTTCGTCCTACAAGCGAAGAAGTATCTTTTAGAGAAGGAGCTTTCAAAGCTGCCTTAAGAGCGTATAACGACTGTGGAATAAATCCTAGAAGAGATGTAGATTCCATAATTGTATGCGAGGAGGATTTCAACGAAGGAATAGCCATATCAAACGAATTTCAAGTAGATCAGTTAGGAGGAGCGCTGAAACCTGTTTCTACGGTAGCTAGCGAAAGCTTAATAGGACTGGCTTCAGCTTATATGCAAATAAAATCTGGTTTATGCGATATAGCAGTTGTAGAAAGCCATGCTAAACCCAGTAATATCGTAAACTACCATAAAATACTCGAATTATCTTTAGATCCTATATATGAGAGATTTCTTGGAATTCATCCATATTATTTTGCTTCTTTGGAAGCTAGATATTTCATGACCAAAAGAGGGTTAAAATACGAGGATCTCGCGTTAGTTGTTAAGAAGAATAAAGAAAATGGATTGTATAATGAAAGAGCAAGTTATGCTTCTAAAATAGACCTCGATGTTATAGTCAAAAACGATAAAATTTTCGACCCTCTTTCTAGCTTAGATATAGCTCCTTTTACAGATGCCTTTGTGGTTTTAGTATTAGCTTCGGCACATGTTGCTGAAAAATTAAGGAGCAAACCGATATGGATAGAGGGTATATATTGGTGTAGCGGTAGCGTTTCTTATATTTTAAACGGACTAGCTAACCTAGAACCTCTTAAAAAAGCAGCCAAAAAAGCTTATGAAATGGCCGATATTAATCCTCAGAAATTAGATTTCGTAGAAATAGACGATAGATTTAGCTATAGAGAATTGATGCACCTAGAAGCTCTAGGAATTACTGAGAACGCCGCCAAAGAATTAAGCGAAGGCAGATTTGATCTAAGAGGAGAAATACCGGTAAATCCTAGCGGAGGATATCTTTCAATGGGTTTACCTTTAGAAGCAGGAGGGATAGCTAGGGTCTATGAAGCAGTATTGCAACTAAGAAATGAAGCAGGAAAACATCAAATAAAAGACGCCAAAAACGCTTTAGTGATGAGCTGGAGAGGTATACCTACTTCAACCTACGCTGTTGTGATATTAAGCAATAGAGGGGCAACATGAAGACAAATATAAACATAAAGAATAGAGTGGCAATAGTAGGAGCTGGAATGACTTTATTCAGAAGAAGACTCAAGGAAACACCCCAAGAGATTACTTTTGAAGCAACGAGAACCGCTTTAGATTCTGCAGGATTAGATGTTAGAGACATAGAAGCAGTAGTCTTAGGTTCCGCACCTGATGGATTTGATGGTTTTCATATGAAAGGAGAGCATTTGAGCGATGGAGCTTTGGCTTTCTTGAAGCCTGCTAAAAGAGTATATGTAGGAGGAGCTACAGGGGTATTCACAGCAATCGCAGCTTGGTGGCATGTAGCATCAGGATTATTCGATATAGTATTAGCAGTTGCTGAAGAGAAAATGAGCAATGCTATGCCTCATCCACAAGCAGTGTTCGAGTACATATGGGATCCGATAACTGAAAGACCTCTAAAACCTAACCTAATTTGGATTTTCGCCATGGAAATGCATAGATATATGTATAAATACGACATAAAGAAGGAAGACATCGCATTAGTAGCTGTTAAGAACAAAAGAAATGCACTAGATCATCCTGCTGCTCAAGATGCAGCTAATATAACAGTAGAAGATGTCCTTAAGAGTGAGGTATTGGTATGGCCTGTTCAAAGATTGGATATAAGTAGAGTCTCAGATGGAGCTGCTGCCGTAATACTAGCTAGTGAAAAAGTTGCTAAAAAATTGACAGATTCACCGGTATGGATAGAAGGAGTAGGATGGAGCTTAGATTCGACTCATTGGACTTCCCGAGAATTAGCTTATCCTAAGTATTTAGAAGAAGCTGGTAAAATGGCGTATAAAATTGCAGGAATTGAAAATCCAAGGAAACAGCTCGACTTCGCAGAAGTATATGATCCTTTTGACTATAAAGAACTACATCACATGGAAGGATTACAACTTGCTGATAAGGGTAAAGCTCCTGAATTGACCAGAGAAGGAATGACTCAAAGGGATGGAGATCTACCCATATGTCCTAGTGGAGGATTATTAGGAGTTGGCAATCCTATAGCAGCTGCTGGAATGATGAAGGTATGTGAATTGTTCTGGCAATTAAGATACGAAGCTGGTAAAAGGCAGGTCAAGATAAGAAAGGGTTACGGATTGGCCCAAGCATGGGGCGATCTTATGCAAGCTAGTACAGTAATTATAGCTAAAAGTGATTGATATGATGAAGATATACGATAGCAAACCTCTTACAAGAGAAGAAGAGAAGACCACGATAACTGTAGAATATAAACCTTTTGCTAAATACAATTTCTCAGCAGGCCAAGCGCTTAGCAGATTCTTATTGGAATTAAAGAAAGGGAAAATAATAGGAAAGAAATGCAATAAATGCAACAGAATACTAGTACCTCCTAGGATTTACTGCGAGGTTTGCTTCAAAGAAACAGATGACTGGGTATATGTTAGAGATGAAGGAATAGTTAATACAGCAGTAGTTAGTTACATTACAGTCGATGCGAGAAAAATCGAAAAACCCCAAGTAGTAGGCATAATAGAACTCATAGATGCTCCTGGCCAAGGAATATTTCACAGAATAAACACCAGCCCTGAGATGGTTATTAGCAGGAAAATATTCGGTAAGAGAGTTAAAGCTGTTTGGAGCGAGGAAAGAAAAGGCGATATAAATGATATATTATACTTTGAGGTGATAGAATAAAATGGAGAACAGAATAGATAAGCTTCTCAGTTATCCTGGTAGAATGGAAACAGAAACATACTTATACACAACAGGATTATTAGCTGAGAAGTTCTTGATGGCTATAAAAGAGGAGGGAAAAATAAAAGCAGCATACTGTCCTCGCTGTGAAAAGCTATTTCTCCCTGTCAGATCTTTTTGTATATTCTGTGGAAGAGAAGTAGGAGAACTTAGAGAAACAGAACAAGAAGGCTACATAGAAAGTTACACTGAAGTTAAATTAAACAGTTTCGAAGAAGAGCTAAAGAAACCTATCATAGTAGCTTTAATAAGATTCAAAGACGTCACAGGTGGACTTATTCACAGAGTAAGCCCTATAGAAGAGGTGAAAATAGGCGCGAGGGTTAAACCCGTTTTTAAAGAGAAGCAAGAAAGAAAAGGTAGTTTAGATGATATCGAATATTTTGAAGTGATCCATTAGCTTTTAAACTGTTCTTTCCAACGTTCATATGCCTTGACCATTTCTGAAGTTATAGAAGGTCTTCTTTGCTGTATAACTCTTAAGAAATCCTCCATCGTAGGTCGTCTAGGCTGACTTCTTTGTTCAATCACTTCTCTTGCTATCTTGTTCTGGACTCCTATACATATATCTTTTATATCGCTTGAACTGTAGCCCTCAGTTAACCTTGCTAGTTCTTCGTAGTCTAATGGAGACGGATTTAAAGGAGCTGCATAAAGCTTAAAAAGTTCAGCTCTAGCTCTATGATCTGGTGGTGGGACGTAGAGCCTTAATTGGAAACGCCTTATAAAAGCAGGATCTAATAACCAAGGCTTGTTGGTAGCGGCTATTAAGTATATTTTTCTCTTGATATTTTTTTCCTGAAGCCCGTCCATCTCTTTTAAGAATTGATTTCTTAATCTAATTTCGCCTCCTACTTCGTAATTCAAGGTTCCAAAAACAGCATCTGCTTCATCAATGAAGATGATCACAACCTTCCCTTCACTTTCATACTTCCTAGCTACGTTGAAAAGCCTAGCTACATTCTTCTCAGACTCTCCTAACCATTTAGAGAAAAGCGAAGCTCCATCCACGTTGAAAAACAATGCATTTATCTCATTGGCTATCGCTGCGGAGAGAAGAGTTTTACCGCAGCCGGAAGGACCATAAAGTAGAATATTCCTAGGCCAGCCTAAGGGGAACAGCTCCGGATGCTTTGAAGGATATATAATTGATTCTACGATTGCCTCTTTAATTTCCTCCAACCCTATTATGTCTTCCCATTTCACATTAGGAGGTTCTCTTAATAAGGAACCATAAACGGGATCGAAAACAGAATATTCTTCCCCTCCTTCATCCAACATTTTCTGCAATTCCTTTATTTTAGCCTGGCATTGAGCAATTCTTTCCAGGTATAAACTGTTCAACCTATAGCTAGGATCTAAGTCTATTAATTTGAAGAGATAAGATGTAGCTTCTTTATACTTCTCTATAGCCTTGGCGTAATTTTTATTTCTCTCGTACTGAATACCCTCATTAATGAGTTTAGCAGCCTCGTTCTGTAAATACAATGCTGCTGTGTTATTGGACATTTTCACTTAACCCTTTGTATCCTACCTTGCTTGATTAAATCTTCAATAACTTGGTTCAATTTGGATTGTGATATCCCTAGTTCTTCACTACACCTTTTTAAATCTATTTTACCGTTTTTCTCTATTATATAGCGTATTAGCTTATCTTCTAGCAAACTATCGCTAGAACTCAACTGAATAGTTCCATATCCTTCAGCTTCAAGCATTGGCTGATCGCTTAGCTTCTTGTCATGCCTAGATAGAGGTATCTCTGGTATGCTCGTGGCAACTTTTTTAGATGCAGCTTCGGCGGCCTCTTTTAATACAACCTCTGCATCTTCAAGTGTTGCTAGAGCAAAAGAATCGCTCTCTGGATAGTAAACCCTCAAGCTCTCTAGACTATTCATAAGTTCTTCCATTTCACCAGCAAGTATAGGGGAGATTTTGTTTACATCTTCCCTTATAGAAGATAGCACCTTAGGTATAGGCGAAATCATTTTTGTGAATTCATCTAAGCTTAGTATTGTCTCTGTTCTCAAGATAAAGGATTCCAGAGCTACTAATATGTTATCAAGATTAGTGTATAACTTCCTTATGGCTGAAATTTCATTGGCTAATACTGTAGCTACATTTTTGTTGTTAGTGTGGGAGAGTTTTTCAAGCAAAAGTTTTTCTCTTTCTCTAAGCTTATATTTGATAAGCTGAAGTCTAGAAAATTGATTCTTAACTATAGTTAAAACACCTGAGAGTTTATCCTTTAACGCTTGTTCCTTTTTAAATAGCCTCATAGAGGCTAAGACTAGCTTACCACTCTTAACTCTACAGTTCTTTCTTTATTCAAAGTCTCTATGGATTCCAATAATCCTTTAAGCAGTGTTAATTCCTTTGATATTCTATCCTTGGTGTTTAGAATATGCTCCAGTTTGGAATCGAAACTGTTCTTATCTATGCCATCGCTTAAATAGGCAAGCTTAAGCTCTATGATAGCTTCATCCAACTTACTTTCCACGTTGTATAAACTATCAATCCTGCTCTGAACTTCGCTTTTTAAAGATGAAATCTCAGCTTGAAGTTCTTTAAAGGCATTTTCAGTTTTATTTTTGATAATGCTCAAAATATTTTTATTTATATTCTCTTCAGAAATTTTAGTTATATTTTCAATTCGAGTATAGACATATTCTATTTCATTTGCTATTTTTTTATAT
The DNA here is from genome assembly GCA_041640715.1 of Thermoproteota archaeon. Taxonomy (GTDB): domain Archaea; phylum Thermoproteota; class Thermoprotei; order Gearchaeales; family Gearchaeaceae; genus DSFO01. The sequence goes on from JBEPZU010000006.1 coordinate 49,712, forward strand.
TTATAAAATAGATTTGATAATAACTTAAATTTATTTTCTTCTGTTTTTTCAAGTCTCTCAAAATTTACTTCATAAACCTCTCCAGCACTTCTAATTAAAACACTATTGACTTTTCCTAAACCGTTTGAAGTGAAGCCTACTATCACACCCAATAGTTCTCCGAATTCGTTAACTACTTCATAACCTATTAATTTAGCAAAATCTCTTGCGCGCATATTTACTCACGACTCTTCTCAATTTCTTTTACAACAGGAGGAATTTCAGCAAATCTCTCCTTCAATTCCTTTTCCACCATTATTCTAGCTTCGTTCAATATTCTTTCTGCTTCTTCATTAGCTGCCTCAAAAGTAAACTGCGATGCAGGAGGATGACCTACTTCTGTTAATATAGACCCTATAACCTCTCCTACTCCTGAAAGTTCTCTCTCTGCATCAGGAAGTATACCAGCGAGTTGCGTTCTAACGCTTTTTATGACTTGCATCGCAGGAGCCAATGTGACAGCTATTTCTCCTACATCCTTTACGAGTTCTAATCTCAACTTAACAGCGTGCAGGGCATATTTACTTTGCAAGATTACTCTTTCTAATTTTCTTATCCCTGCTATCTCATTTGCATATACCTTAGCTCTATTGGTATCTCTTCTCAAATAGAAATTCACCAAATGCTCAAATAACCTTCTATCCCTCTCGTAAAGTCTAGTGTAAATTTGCTCTATTCTGCTCGTTTGTACATCTAGAATTCTGCATACATAATCTATTCTTTGCTTTAAAGGAGGCGGAGAAGCCACTACCTCTTTAATTATTTCCCCTATAGATCTTTGATTAGTTCGAACGTCCCAGCTCTTTATAAATTCTTCTGACATTTCGTTGATACTATTAGATTTAAAATAAAAGAAGAACTACCTCATGAAAAACTAATAATTCTTAACCTTTTTGAGGTAAAATTTAATGAAAATTAAGGATAAACCCTTGCTGGTGTTCTTGGAAAAGGTATCGTATTCCTTATGTGATTTACTCCAGTTATCCATTTCACAATCCTCTCCAATCCAAGACCGAAACCTGAATGAGGGACACTTCCATATCTCCTGAGGTCTATATACCATTTATAGTCCTTAGGATTTAAGCCATTTTCTTCTATTCTTTTAAGAAGCAAACTCAAATCATGTATCCTCTGACCTCCTGTAGTTATTTCCCCTTCACCAGGGGCATACAAATCAGAACTTAAGGTTAGATTTTCGTCATCAGGATGTGGCATATGATAAAAGGCCCTAGTAGATTTAGGGAAGAACATGATGAAAGCTGGCCTGTCTATGCTATTCGCTATCACCCTTTCAGCTTCTGCACCGAAATCATCACCAAAGGACATCTTAATATTGTTTTTATTCACGAGCTCTACAGCCTGGGCATAGGTCATCTTTATGAAAGGACGCTTTGGTTTTTCTATGCTTCTTTTAAGGATTTCCAATTCTTTATTGGATTCATCAATAACATATGAAACAATATAACTAACTAAGTCCTCCTCATAGTTCATAATGTCTTCATGCGTAGCAAAGGCGACCTCTGCTTCTATGTGCCAGAACTCAGTTAAATGTTTTCTGGTTCTGGATTTCTCAGCCCTGAAAGAAGGCTGAATAGTATAAACTTTTTCAAACGCGAAAATGGCTGCTTCTAGATAAAGCTGAGAGCTTTGGGTTAAATAAACATTTTTTTTGCCGAAGTAATCTACGTTGAAAAGCGTAGCACCTCCTTCGCAAGCTGCAGTAACAAAACTAGGACAATGAACCAAACGAAAACCATTTTCTTTGAACCACCTTTCTGCGGCCTCTACTATTTTTTCTCTTATTGAAAGTACTGCTCTGAATTTCTCCCTCCTAAGATATAGATGTCTATGATCTAAAAGAAACTTTTTTCCTACGCCTTTTTTTATAGGATAGTCTTCGCTCTTACCTATTATCTCTAAGCTCTCGCACCTAATTTCTATTCCGTTTGGCGCTCGAGGATCATTTTTTAGATAACCTTCTAATTGTAAAGATGCTTCTCTTTTTATTTCCTTGACCAATGATTCAAAATTATTTCTTTTAAGCTCGTCTTTCTTCACTACTACTTGTATTATTCCTGTACCATCTCTAAGATCTATGAAAACCAAACCACCTTGTATTCTTACATTATGAACCCAGCCTCTTAATTTGACTTTGCTACCTTCCTCTAGTTTAAATAGTTCCCTTATTTCGTTGTATACCATGATAGAATTATTTTATTCCGCCAATAAGTAGTTTACCAACTCGATAAATCCCTCATAGTATGTTTTATAAGTGCTCAATTCAGCTTTTTCTTTCAACCTAGAATCAGAATTGCCTAAGGCCAAAGGATGGGCTACAAAATTAAAGATTTCAATATCGGCCTCACTATCGCCTATGGCATATGTGTTATCCCTATTTATGTTAAGTCTTTCTAACAGAAGAAGAGCGGCTAATGCTTTATTTACATCCCTCTGAATTATCTGAAGAGAAAATCTAGTATCTATGAGCGTAACCCTTAAATCTTTTTTAGCTTCGAGGAAATTCTTTAAGGTTATTATCATATATTCATCGTCAGGCCTATCTAGGACTTGATCTGATAAACGAATTGGATTGCTCCAATGCTCTTTCATCTCTTTAAAATTTCTTTTAATTTCCTTCAATGCCTTAACGGCTAGACTTTTATCTGCCAACAACAATAATTCATCTTTAATTTCGACCACACCACCGCTTTCGGCTATAATGTAATCGAATAAATCTAAATAGCGATTTATAGCTTTCAATACGTAATACGAATTGGCTGAAGTTGCAACTACGATGAAACCGCTTCTTCTTAACTTTTTTATAGCTTCGATAGATTTTGTAGTTAATCTCCTTTTTTCATCAGTTATAGTCCCGTCTATGTCTAGAAATAAAACCTTCACTGATTATCAAGAGAATTGTAACAAAGTTTAAAGATTTCTTTATTTAAATGTTTTAGTATAGGTCTGTTTTTCTTAGAGGCGATCAACTCGTCTAAACTAATCTCAGCGACTTGAAAATCTTCCTCATAATATTTACAATTAGTTAAAATTTCCCCCCTTGAGTTGACTACGAAGCTTCCTCCAAAGAAATTCATACCCTCTTGAACTCCTGCAGTATTTACATAGACCATGTTTATCGTGTTCTCCAACGCCCTTGCTTTTATCAAAGTTTCGAAGAAAGTCCTGCTAGGGTTAGGAGCTGCTGAAATATTTATTACAGTATGACAATCTTTGATTGCAAGATACCTAATTAGCTCAGGGAAAAAAGCATCAAAACAAATTGTAAGCCCAAATTTATCTAGAGGAGTATCTACTATGCAGGGCTCATTGCCATTTCTGAAATATTTTTGTTCTTCAAAAATCCTGTAAGTAGGTAGATATATTTTCCTATAAACTTTATACCCTCCATCAGGTTTTATCCAAACAGCTGAGTTATATATTATATCAGAAAATTTAGAAAGTCTTTCCGGCATCCCGAATACTACATGAACTGAATTTTCCATAGCTGCTTCTTTTATTATCTCGAAACTTTCTCCTGGTATACATTCGCTTAACTCATAAACTAAATCTCTGAGATAATAACCAGTCAAAGACATCTCAGGAAAGACTACAATATCGCATTTCAATTCACTCGACCTTTTTATGTTTTCTATGATTTTCTTCCTGTTTTTTTCAACATCCCCTAAAAGAGGAGATAATTGTGCAAGGGCTATTCTAAAGGTTCCTGAACCCATACAATTTTATGAAAATCCATCGATATAATTTTATGATACAACTAACTAAGTTGAACTATGAAGCAGCAGTCATACAAATATCTAATTTCCTGAAGAAGGCTCTTGAAAAAGCTAGAGCGGAAGGTTATGTATTAGGTTTAAGCGGAGGCATAGATTCTTCAGTAACAGCTGCATTAGCTGTCAAATCTGTTAAAAACCTCAAAGCGCTTATAATGCCTGAAGAAAACGTAACACCTAAAGAAGATATTGAAGATGCTATAGAGCTTTGTAACAAATTAGCTATAGATTTCAAGATAATACCCATAAACGAAATCAAGGAAAAAATAATAGAGAAAGCAGGATTTCTGGGAGATATAAAGTCGATAGGTAATTTAAGCGCTCGCATTAGGATGACACTTTTGTATTATTACGCCAACAGCAATAATCTCTTGGTTCTAGGCACAGGAGATAAAAGCGAAATATTGATGGGTTATTTCACCAAATATGGCGATGGAGGTGTTGATGTACTGCCAATTGCAGATCTTTATAAAACCCAGGTAAGAGAGCTAGGAAAATATCTAGGTTTAAGCGAGAAAATAATAACGAAAAAAAGCAGTCCTAGACTTTGGGCGGGACAAGAAGCCGAGGTTGAGCTAGGGATCTCTTATGATTTACTTGATAAGATACTCTTTGGTTTGGTAGAACTGGAATTAAGTATAGCGGCAATAGCCAGAGAGTTGAACATAGACATTTCACTAGTTAAAAAAATAAGCGAGAGAGTAAAGATGAATGAACATAAAAGAAGAGGCCCCATCATTTGTCAGCTTGGATTAAAAGGCGTTGGAAGCGGTTATAGACTACCTGCGCTTTAAAAATAAATTATAAAATTAACAAATAACAGTTGAGTGGTAAAAAGCATACTTGGTTTAGTTAGGACAGATATTGAAGATAAAAATTATCTGATAAAATTCAATGATTTTGAGAAAATAGCTAAGGCTGCTGGATATGAAACTTTAGGTAAAGTTATTCAAATTAATCCTAAGATCAATTCTGCCTATGTTTTCGGCAGAGGCAAGATTGAAGAGATAAGAAAACTGATAAAAAGTTCTAATGCAGAAGCATTTTTGGTATATAATACTTTAAATAATATACAAAAAATAAACCTGGAAGATTACCTTACAGTCAAGGTCGTAGATAGATACGACCTAATACTAGAGATATTCGAAAAGAACTCAGGAGATAGCATATCTAAGTTGCAAATAGAATTGGCTAGACTTGAAAGAATGATACCTTATGTTAAGAAAAGAGCCGCGATTAGGTATTTTAGAGATAGACCAGGACCTCGCAGCCTAGGTGAATATGCCTATCATAAAGCAGTAGCACAATTGGTATCTAGAAAGAAGAAGATTAAAGAGAAACTTAAGAAGTACCATCTATTCAAAACCTTACAAATAGAGAAGAGAAAGGAGCTAGGAATACCGATGGTTACGCTTTGCGGATTTTATGGTGCTGGGAAAACAACGCTTTTCAACGCTTTAACTAAATTAAACAAAGAAGTTAAAGGGATTCCTTTCACAACATTGTCAAGTAAGTATTCAATGGTGAACTTCAAAAATAACAAGTTATTATTGGTAGACACCATAGGGTTTGCCTTTGATATAGATCCTTTAATAATAAGGAGCTTCGAAGTCACATTAGAAGATATAAAAAACGCAAACCTAAATGTTTTGATAATAGATTCTAGCGATGAAAAAGAAGTTATAAAAGAAAAATTAAGAGCAAATATAGAAATTTTAAACAGATTAGGAGTTAAAAATGAAAAAATAATACCTGTTTTGAATAAAGTAGATTTAATAGATAAAAATGATTTAATAGAGAAAATAAAATTACTGAATGAATATTTTGTCAATAAACCTATCTATATCTCAGCCCAGACCAATTATAATTTAGATAAGTTGGTAGAAAATATAATAGAGATTGACAAATAATTATTCTACCTTTATCTTCTTTCCTTCCTTAGTTACTTCTTTCTTCTTTAAAGTTACCTCTAAAACTCCATTGGAATAACTAGCCTTTGCACTATCAGGATCGACGGCGCTTGGTAATTGTATTTCCTTGTAATATTTCCTTTTCCCTGTTGTAAATATCTTTAACTGCCTGTTATCGACAACCTCGATGTTTATTTCTTCCCTAGATACTCCGGGAACTTCTGCTATGACGCTTATTTTATCCTGCTCTTCTATAACATCGACTAAAGGTTCTCTTTCCTCAGACACTTCAATAGGCCTTATTCCTCCCTTAGGTCTTACGTTACCGAATTCCCTGATAATAGGTTTTCCATCCGGCCCTATAGTTACAGAATAACCATACACGAATGGACCGAATTCTCTCACAGTTCTAGACCCAATTTTCTTTTCTCTAACTAAATCTTTGGGGAAAAGTTCCAGATCTCTTTCTAGTTCTCTAATTGATTCTTCGAACCATTTTTCAATTTCTTTAAAGAAGTCCTCGAAAGAACGCCTCCTTCTCCACCAAAAGGGGAAAAATTCATCTTCTCCCATATCCTAATTTAATCCGCAGAATATTTTAACTTTATGAATTTTGCTATTAAAAATACTATTCCTCTTCTAATATTTTTTCAAAATCAAGAGGAGGTTTCCTCTTTATTCCTAACTCGAAAATACCTTGTGCTATGAGAGGTAAAGCTATTGTAGCATCGCAATAACATGTTATTTTATCGGCGTCTGAAGATATTTTACCCCAACTAACAGCTTCTTCTAAAGTACATCCAGATAATCCACCCCAATGAGGAGCATCCGTTGTTATTTGAATCGCGTAATTATGTGGCTTACTTCTAGATCTCACCCCGAAGACAGGTGCTAAATAAGTACATATTTGTACGAAGTCCTTAGGAACACCTCCTCCAATGTAAATCACAGCCGTCTTTTCGCTCGCTACTATTATCTTGGTTAGCTCTTCAAGATCAAGCGTAGCATCTATAGTAATTAGTTTTCCCTTCTTCATTTTCAATCTAACAAGGGCTATTCCATAAGAGCTATCTGCGATTGCAGGAGAATATATAGGAGATTTTTTAAGGTAAGCAGCATGCACTATGCCGTGTATATTTCTAGAATGGAGAAATTCTCCGAACTTCCATAGAAAACGCCTAGAAGAATAAATAATCTCCTGATCTAGTGTATCGGCAAATTCTTCTATCAAAGCCTCCATCCTCCTATAATCATTCTCGCTCGCATAAACATCATAGAATCTATCTATTTTATGCTCAAACAAATCGGCATCATTTATGTAAGGAGTACCCTTCCAATAGGATGCACCCATACATTCATAAATATCCTCTGAAATGTTAGCACCCGTTGATACTAGCACGTCTATATAGTTATTTTCAATAAACCATCTGATGATCTTCCACATGCCTGCAGTACTCATAGACCCTGCTAAACCCATGATTATCGTAGTCTTTTCATCTTCCAACATTTTTTTAAAAAGATTAAACACTTCGCCTAATTTCCTTCCTTGATAGGCAGTTTCTTTCATATCGTTTAATACCTCGCTGAAATCTCTTTTCCTTAATTCATAGCTCTTTAACTTTTCTACAAAATATGGGTTTGCCATGATGAAAATTTAGTTAATATCTTAAAAAATTCTACGGCCAATTAAACAAACTAGACAGCTATATCTTGAATGTTCTCTTAAGAGATTTAAAAAGCAGAAAAGCCACGATTAAACTGAGCGTAGCTTGAAGAGCATTTAAGGGCACTTCTGCTATGGCTACATATTGTAAAATTATAGTTTCATAAAAATAGTATCCCACTACCATTTCTAAACCACCTAATATCATAGCAGATACTGCAAACAATTCTTCTTGAAACTTAAAAGAGAAAACACTCAATAAACCTACCAAAGAGAATATTACGCCTGAAAACATAAAAATCACGAAAGGAATCTTGTCCTCTAGTACTGCTATGAAGATTCCATAGCTAGAAGTTATAATGACAAGAATTCCAGCTAAAATCGTCAAAGAAGAAAATGCAAGTCTTCTCTTCTTGAAGTATTGATAGACTAAAGCTACGATTAAACCTTCAGCTCCTTTTATGAAAAAGGTACCTGGGGCAAAATGAAGGGAACCAAAAGCTATATCTGCCAAAGCTGAGCCTATAGAGCCCGCTATGAAAGCCGGTAATGGACCAAATAGCAACGCAGTTATGAAAATTACAGAATCACCGATATTCAAATACCCTCCCGGTAAAGGAGTTCTTACGAAACCGGTCACATAGGTTACAACAAAAACCAAAGCCGCTGCTGTTGCAGAGATGGTTATAGTTTTGGTCCTCACGCATTCATAATAATTCTCTAAACTAATAAGATTTAATTAAAAAGGAAGCAAATCTAAAATAATGAGATTGAGTATAATAGATTTGTTCCAAAATTTATTGGATTACCTTAGAAATTTAGGCGATTTAGGAATTTTTTTAATTTCTTTGATTGGAAGCGGAATACCTTTTTTTCCATTACCCTATTTATTAGTGGTCATCTTCGAAGCCCAGCATAGAGAATTTCTTGGCTTGCTCACTCTAGGAATTGCTGCAGGTTTAGGAGGCGCTACAGGGAAATTAACCGTTTATTATCTGGGTAGAGGAATAAGAGTCGCTCTAAGCGAAGAAAGAAAAAAAGAAGCCGAATTCTTTAGTAAAATGGCTAGAAAATACGGTGCAGTCTCTGTATTCATTTTTGCGCTCACACCTTTACCAGATGATGTTCTATATTTCCCCCTTGGTGTGGTGAAGTTTGATGTAAAAGTATTCCTACTTGCTAATCTTTTAGGGAAATCTTTATTGGGTATTTTTGTAGCGTTTTTAAGCGGAACCTACTTTAATGTAGTCAAAATGCTTTTTGGTGAAAACGGCTTGATCTCATCGATTATAGCTATTTTGTTTGCATTGATTTTGGCTTTTATATTATTGAGAGTGAGATGGAGCTTGGTCTATAATATATTGGAAAAGGAAGGAATTAGAGGAATATTGAAGAATCTGAGGAGAATAATACGCTAGGGGTGGGATTCGAACCCACATGGGCGTTACACCCACTGGTTTTCGAGACCAGCGCGTTGCCACTCCGCCACCCTAGCACCAAATATAATTCAGTTCTAATTTGGTTAAAAATTTAAATGAATACTCCTATTTTAACCAGAATCACTACGTCTCTATTTCTTATCTTTCTAACGAAATCTCTACTTAGATCAAAAGCAGCTTTATCAGCCCTTATAACTAATGTTCTTTGATCTATATAGCTACTCTTTCTTAAAACAATGCTTCGATTGTCTTTTAGTGTAAGTTTACTAGAACCATAACCTTCAATTACTTCCTCAATTCCTTCGCATTGTAGGGTTACCCTTACTTTAGAACCATCCATCCTTATTAAATTCTTGACCTCTTCTTTTAAGTCATCGCAAGCTTTCTCTGAGTTTATGGCTACTATGCAATTGCCTTTTTCTGTGAGATAATCATCCTTTGTTATCTCTAAAGTACCCCTATGATCCGCCTTTATTAACTCGTGACCTCTAGCTTTAAAAACATCTACAGCATACACTAAGAATTTATTAGCCTATTTAACTAAAAAATGTGTGGAAGATTTTTATCTCCTGGGATGGAATACGTTCTACAGAGATACTATAAAACTTGCTAATCTCATAAAAAAAGACGGTTATAAACCGGAGATGCTAATAGCAATAGCTAGAGGCGGTTGGGTTGTTACTCGAATAATCTCAGATATGCTTGAAGTTGATGATGTAACTGATATACATATTTCCTTCTACACCGATATAGCAAAGACTAAAAAAGGGCCTATAATCTTAGAAGAACCTGGTAAGAAAATTAAGGATAAAAACGTTCTATTGCTCGATGATGTAAGCGATACAGGAGAATCTTTGATCAAAGCGATAGAATATATAAAACTAAAAGAACCTAATAAAATAAAAACAGCTACTGTGTACGTAAAACCTTGGACTAAATTCTGGCCTGATTATTACGTAAGGGAGATAAATAAATGGATAATTTATCCCTATGAAGTCAAGGAAACTGTCAAAAAGCTATGGCTAAGATGGACTAAAGAAGGGAAGGACGAAGAATGGATAACTAAGAAATTAAATTCTATAGGTATTGCAAAATGGCAGCTAAATTTAATCTTAAAGGATCTTAGAAACTAAACGTTCGTAACTTTTTTCAAATCTATCGATTATTTCCTCTTCTCTTTCTCTGGCCAATTTATAATCTAGGACAGAAATTTTTCCGTTGACTATTACATGCTTTGCTCTAATGCCTGAACAGGAATAAACTAAATGATTGATCACATGTCCTTCTTCATTTCGATTCAAAGGTTTTAACCTGGAATCAGTTAAATCAAAAATTGCTACATCAGCTACAGCACCTTCTTCTATTAGACCCCCTTTGAATTCTTGGAAGAAAATCCTGTATGCATTATAAGTAGCAATCTTGAAAATTTCTCTAGCAGAGATCGCTGAAGGATCTTTATGCATATGCTTTTGGATCAAAGAAGCCATTTTCATCATCTCTAAAGCATCAAGCGAGTTGTTACTCGCAGGGCCGTCTGTACCTAGACAACATCTTATACCTTCTTTTAACATCCTCTTCAAATCGCAAGTAGAGCCTACAGCAAGTTTTAAGTTGGATATCGTATTTTGTACAACCGCTACGTCTTTTTGTTTAAGAAGCTCTATTTCCTTTTCATCAAACCAAACCCCATGCGCATAAATAGAAAGATTGTTGCAAAGACCTATCTCGTTTAACAATTCTACTTCTCTAACACCGTATCTCTCAACGCATAATCTCTGCTCTTCTTGGCTTTCTGCAACATGTATTTGAACTAAGGCGTTGTATTCCTTGGAATAATCTGCTATTATCTGTAGTAATTCTTTAGAACACGTGTAAGTAGAATGAGGCCCTAAGCATGGTTTTATCAGCTTAGAGTTAAGATTTGCCAATTTCTTATACGCTTGAATTGCTTTACTAGCTTGCTCATCAGTTGATCTCTTATCAAAAAAATCGAATACACCTTCACAAAGAACTCCTCTGAAATTGATTTCCTCAAAGGCTTTAGCTACATTCTCCATTTTAAAATACATATCAGCACAACCTGAAAAGCCGCTTTTCAGCATTTCCATCGCCGAGAATTTAGCTCCAATATAATAATGTTCATCTTCCATCAATCTTTCCAAAGGCCATATCTTCTCTGAAAGCCAAGTATGAAGAGGTAAATCTTCAGCCATCCCCCTAAGTAGACTCATAGGACTATGAGTATGGCCATTGAAAAAGCAAGGTATTACTAAAGAATTCGAACAATCTATCACCCATCCGTTGCTAGATAGACCATCGCCTATTTTCTCTATTTTGTCTTCTCTAATTAGAATATCCACATCTCTTTTAACTTTGTTAACAGGGTCTACGATTAGTTTAGCTTTTTTAAGTAAAATCTCCTCCACTTTTTTAGAAAGAAAAAATAAAAATATAAAGCTAGTTTTAAATCTGGAAAATTCTTTTATTATACATGAATTACAAAGAAGTATATGAAACTATTGAATGGATAAGGAAACATAACAGGTGGAGAAAGAGAGAATGTATAAATTTAATAGCTTCTGAAAATTTGACATCTCCTTTGGTGGATTCTGTTTACCTTAGTGATGCAATGCATAGATATGCTGAAGGATTACCTTTTAAGAGATTTTACCAAGGGACTAGGTATATAGATGAGCTTGAGGAAAAAACGAATTCAACATTAGGAGAGCTACTCCGAGCTAAATTTGTGGATATTAGGCCCATATCTGGAACAACAGCTAATGGAGGAGCATTCCTAGCTTTAGCAAATAGGGGAGATAGGGCCTTGGTTTTACCAGTATATGCAGGATCGCATGTCAGCCATACTAGATTTGGGATCCTAGGAGCTTTAGGTATTATCGAAGAAGAACTCCCTTTCAACCCTGTAGATATGACTATAGACATTGATCTCGCATTGAAAAAAATAAAGGAAATAAAGCCAAAGCTAATTATACTAGGAGGAACCGTAATCCTATTTAGACATCCCGTAAAGGAATTCAGAGAAGTTGCTGAAGAGAGCGGTTCTTATATTATTTATGATGCTGCACACGTCTTAGGTTTAATAATGGGTAAAAAATTCCAAAACCCTGTAGAAGAAGGAGCGCATATTTCTACAAGCTCAACCCACAAAACCTTCCCAGGACCGCAAGGAGGATTAATTTTCACCAATGATGAGGAAATATACAAGAAATTCAGAAAATTGATCTTTCCAGTTTTCGTATCAAATCATCACTTACATAGAATTGCAGCCACCCTCATAGCTGCTCAAGAAATGAAATATTTCGGCGAAGAGTATGCTTCAAACATAATTAATAATGCTAAGAATCTTGCAGAGGAATTACATTCCTATGGTTTTAAAGTTTTAGGAGAAAAGAGGGGATTCACAGAGACTCATCAAGTAGTTTTAAACGTGAAAGAATTGGGAGGAGGGACTGTTGTAGCCGAATTTCTAGAAAGATGCAACATAATAACTAATAAGAACATGATACCAGGAGATACTCCAGAAATGGTAAAGAATCCTTCAGGATTAAGGTTAGGAGTGCAAGAGGTCACTAGATTAGGAATGGGCGTGAGCGAGATGAAATACATCGCCGAACTGATTAAAAAAGCTTTGATAGATAAGAAGGATCCTGAGGAAATAAAGAAAGAAGTCATCGAATTCAGAAAGAACTATCAAGAAGTAAAGTATACCTTTAATTTAGATCTTAAAAGCTTAAGTGAAGAATTTCTGCCTATCTTAGAGTAGAAAACGAATTCGTTGTTCTTTCATTTCCCTAAGACCATAAGCTATTCTATAATATTCTCTATCCCTTTCTTCGACAAACTGAATCATCCCAACTACTTCTAACTCGTTTCCTATTTCGAATAAATCTAAGTAATACATCTCGAATATTGTCAATTCTTCGATAGGATATTCCTCAAAATCCAATAATTTTACAGAATAAGTCAAAGGATAGAAATAAGGATTGATTTTTTCTTTTATTTTAAGCTTAATTTTTCCTTTTTTAACATTTTTTATTTTAAAATCTCCATATTTAATTTTTATTTCATCATGTTTTAATACAGGATTTAATGAAAATAATCTGTTTTTAAACTCAAATTTATTCCATTTTCTTTTAGAAAGTATTTTGAATGATGTTTCATCCAATCCTCTAATTATTTCAGGCTTAACTATAGAGAAGGGTGATTGCCCACTAAGGATGTACTCCTTGATTTTTTCAACAGATCTTTGCCCATAAACAACTATATCGATGTCCGAAAAAACAACGTTAGCTATGCCTATTAAAAGAGAGCCAGTAAGACCAATGTCTTCTTTTGATATATTAGCGTTGCTCGATATTAAATCGACAACCTCTTCGAAGCGTTTAGCCAAAATGTTTCTCTTCAAATAACGAGGCCAGTTATGAGTATAGTAAATCTCATCTACGTTTTGCAATGGTATTCTAGGCATTAAAGAATCATAATAGAAATCGAACACTAAATACTCAGAAGCATAATTCTTCAACGACTCACCTATTGTCAAAGAAGAATAATCCTCAAGAATTCTCGAGTAATATGAACCGTTTCTCCAAGGCGTTGCATAATTTACCTTAACATACCTAGGAAATGCAAAAACGAAGTTTTCAGGATGAACATAACCTATTACTTGGTAAAATGAATCCTTAAGCCTTATGAAATCTTTATCTCTTAACAAGTTTATCAAAAATAGAGGTGCTTATGAAATAGGTAGCGGTATTCCAATCTTTTTCATTCTTAATTATAAATCCTTCTTCGACCAGTTTAATACAGATTTGCTTAAGCTCGGCTGACTTTATCCTCAATCTTTCTTGTGAGCCTATCTTTGCAACTAAGGCTCCTAAGGTCATAGGACCGTATTTAGCCAAGTATTTACAAAGCAATTCTTCTAATTTGCTTCCAAACTTGAGACTATCGTATAAAAAGAAATCGTAAACTTCCAATGCTATTCTGTAATTATTTTCTGAAGTACTTATTAGCAACTCGCCAGTTAGATCTGAAAGCATACCTCTATAAGTCTTAGGTAAATCGCTGGCTTGTATTTTAAAATGCAATTCGTTTTTCTCTTGTATAAAATCTAAATATTTTGAAAAAACAATCTCACTTTTTTTGTCTACTTTTTCATAAAAAATAACTTTTACGTCGTTTACTTTTATATTTTCATTAAAAACAATTATTAAATTGTTATCATTATTTTTAAATAATTGTATACAATCAATTTCATTAATATTCATTTTTAGGAATTTTTTAAAAAATATTGGGTAATTATAAAGGATTATATTATATTCTGTTGTTAATTTGTTCTCTCTGTATAATCGAAGAATCCATCTTATAATAACAGAAGCTCCTTCATAGCTAGGTCTTGCATTCATAGGAAAATATATAGGAAACATTCTTCTATCATTGATTTTAAAAACTGATAGAAACAAAGGCGATATAACATTTGAATTTTTGAGAATTTCCAAACATTCTAGAATTCCATACGAAAAACCTTTGTTCGTTAGATTAAACGCTGAGTTATTTAAAACGTTGAGCGAAGTGGAGTTGAGTTGCGACCCTTGGGTCAAAAACATTCTTATCTATAAAATAACGCACTTATATATTTCTTTACAGTTATCTCTTGTGAACAAAAAAACTAGAAATAGCTTTATAAAGGAAATCATCCAACTCATCGATGAGAATGAAGATGATTCTGTAAAAATTTCTTTTTATTCTGATTCCATAGTCAATGCACTCTTAACCAAGGCTTATGCCAATTGGGAAAAATCCAATAGAGAAGGTATCCCCATAGAACATCTAGGCGATGAAGAATTAGAAGAACTTCATTCCAGAGCTATATACTATAGCAGCAACCCTATAAGATTTACATATAAGGAAATGATAAAAGGAATCGAGATCGAGGAAAGGAAGATAATAAAGCAAGGAATAGGAAACAAATTCTACAGAGTTCTTAAGAGGATGTTCTTCGCTTCAGAATGATCCTTTCGCTACAATCTTTTCTGCTTCTTCTTTAACTATATCCTCGTAGTTCTTATTACCGCTATATAAATGACAGGCCACGAAATGATTAGGTTTTACTTCTATTAAGGGAGGTTCTTCCTTCTTACATATTTCCATGGCATATGGACATCGAGGATGAAATCTGCATCCAGGCGGTATAAAGACTGAGCTTGAGATCTCACCTATTACTTTTATTTCCTTGAGTTTATATCTTGCTTCAGGATCTGGTTCAGGGACGGCAGCTACTAAAGCTTGGGTGTATGGATGGAGTGGATCTTCTATTAAATCATCAGAAATTCCTAACTCTACTATTTTGCCTAAATACATCACTGCTATCCTATCTGATATGTATCTAGCAGTAGACAAATCATGGGTTATGTAAAGATATGTTAGATTATATTTCTCTTTCAAAGAACGCATTAACTCAAGAATTTCTGCTCTGATAGATACATCAAGCATCGAAACAGGTTCATCAGCTACTATGAATTTTGGTCTAAGTATTAGAGCTCTAGCTATTGCTATTCTTTGCCTTTGACCGCCGCTAAGCATGTGAGGAAATCTCCATACGAATTCTTCTGGAGGAACCAAGCGAACCTCTTCTAAAATTCTAGAGACGAGTTCCTTTCTTTCTTCAGGATCTTTGGATATTTTATGTATTTTTAGCGGCTCTTCTAAAGAAGCTCCTATGGTGAATCTAGGATCTAAAGAGCTATAAGGATCTTGAAAAACCATTTGAGCCTGTCTTCTATACTCCTTAAGCATTTTTTTATTAAGGTTAAAAAGAGGTAGCCCGTCGTAATATATTTTGCCTGAGGTAGCTTTTATGAGTAAAAGTAAGAGCCTACCTAGGGTTGTTTTTCCACTTCCAGATTCCCCTACAACTGAGAACGTCTCACCTTGAAGAATCGATAATGAAATATTATCGACTGCCCTTGCGTATAATACTGGATAACGTTCCAAAAAACTCTTTAGACCCCGTCTTATAGGGAACCACTTCGATAATGCTTGTGCTATTAGTAAAGGTTTGGCCATCGTGAATTATTTAGAACCTTCAGTATATAAATGACAGGCAACGAAATGATTAGGTTTTACTTCTATTAAGGGAGGTTCTTCCTTCTTACATATTTCCATGGCATATGGACATCGAGGATGAAATCTGCATCCAG
Organism: Thermoproteota archaeon; assembly: GCA_041640715.1. GTDB lineage: Archaea > Thermoproteota > Thermoprotei > Gearchaeales > Gearchaeaceae > DSFO01. The sequence continues at coordinate 65,774 of JBEPZU010000006.1, forward strand.
GAGGTGGAGTCCTCAAATCAGGAGGAACTCCTGGTATGAACTCTAGCTTATCTATCTTTACTTTTAATCTAGGAATGCTTCTAAGTAGTTTTTGAGTATAGGGATGTAAGGGCTCTTTATATAAGTTAATTGCAGGCGCATACTCGACCACCTTGCCTGCGTACATAATACACACCTTATCAGCCAACTCTGCTATTATGCTCAAATCATGGGTTATTAATATCATAGAAGATCCATACTTAGCTTGAAGCTCCTTTAATAAGTTAAGTATTTGAGCCTGCACTATTACATCTAGAGCAGTAGTAGGCTCGTCCGCTATGACGAGTTTAGGCTTAAGCAACAGAGCCATCGCTATCATAACTCTCTGTTTTTGACCTCCGCTCAATTCATGAGGATATCTTTTAAGTATTGAGATGTCCAGAGCTACTGCCTTAAGTTGCTCTTCTATTATACTCATAGCTTCTCTTGGACTATAATTGCCATGATATTTGAACACTTCATAGAGTTGCTGGCCTATTGTATAAACAGGTGTAAGAGAATACATTGCACCTTGAAAAACCATCGAGATCTTCTTCATCCTGTACTCTTCTCTGAAAGTTTTCTCGCTTATTTTTAGAATATCAACGTCTTCGAATAATATTTTACCACCAGTGATCATCCCTGGAGGAGGAACTAACCTTATTATAGAATAAGCAAGCGTACTTTTCCCACAGCCTGATTCTCCAGCTATCCCAAGTACTTCCCCTTTATCAACTGAAATACTAACGTCATCTACTGCCTTAACTACTCCTCTTACAGTGAAGAAATAAGTCCTTAGATTTTTAACTTCTAATAACATTACAATCTCCTTATTCTAGGATTAAGAACCTCATCTAAAGCATGACCTATGAATACGAAAGCCAAAGATACCCCTGCTATCAATAGGCCTGGAGGGAACCATAACCACCAATATCCAAATTGAACAGCAGCAACTATTTGAGCGTGATTGAGAATTTGTCCCCATGTTGGTAAGGTTGGATCGCCTAGGCCTAGGAAGCTAAGGCCTGCTTCGGTTAATATTGCACTAGGAACACCTAACGCTAAGCTTGCATATGCATAGGGCATCATTTGAGGCATTATGTGTTTAAACATTATCCAAGAATTGCTGGCACCCGCCACCCTTGTGGCTTCAATGAATGGCATTTCTTTAATTTGTAACGTATTACTCCTAGCTACCCTAGCAATCCCCATCCAACCGAATATCGATATCAAGAAAATCACTATCCATATCGAAGCAGTCCTTCCGAAATAAGTTAAAAATAATATAAGTATAGGTAATACTGGTATTGAAATTAATATATCAACAATTCTCATCATTATTTCATCCAATTTGCCACCGTAATATCCTGAAACGGTGCCATATACTAGACCTATAACCAGAGATAGCAGAGAAGCTAGTATTCCTATCAATAAAGATATAGGTGCACCCCATATCAGACCCGCCCAAATATCTCTTCTATACCCGTCCGTACCCATTATACCGTAGGCATTACCTTGAACTACAATTTTGAAAACTTTAATTTCAATAGGTTCTGTTGATAACGCATACACCACCATTCTGTATTTTCCTTTTAAAGGAGAAGCAGTTGAAGGGCTTAAAATGTTTTCATCGAGCTTAGAAAATAAGAGATGGTCTGCAGTTATATGTAGAAAATCTTTGCCCGGATTAATACCGTTACTCCTAAGCCAATCATAAAGCGTCTTTTTAACTTCATTGGAATCTGAAGATATTCTAACTAAATATTCAGTAACATTTGAAGATATAGGGAATTGAATCATCTCCTTTATTTTAAAAGTTATAGCAGTCCCATCCGGTCTATAGATGATCATGTTAGATATAAAACTTGAAGAATACCTATACTTAACGTAAAACACAAAGCCTGTAGGCAAACCATCATTATCGTTATGATACTCAAAAAATGCTGAGGAATTGTAAATCCCTCCTATATTCTCATTCTTATACTCGCTGGCTTCTAAAACTATCGAGGGAAAAACTGGCTTGTTTATTAACCTCATATACCATTCTGGAGGAACAGTTATTGGAAAGTCTTGCCACTCCCTAACATCAGACCATTTTTTAAGCGCATCGCTTGCTACTATAGGAGCAGATATTGAAATAACTATGAAAAAGATCAGCAAAGCTACACCGACAATACCAAAACTCCTACTGAAAAACTCTCTAATTAGTTCTTTTCTCTCCTCTAGGAATCGACGAAAATTCATGTTTTAACCCTAGGATCAAATATACCATAAAGTATGTCTGCGACTAAGTTGGCTATAACTATTAAAATGGTCGAGATGTAAAAGAAAGCAATTATTATAGGTAGATCCAAATTGAGAATAGCCTCCCATATTAATAACCCTAATCCTTCCCATTGAAAGACCGTTTCAGTTATTATAGCGCCGCCAAAAACACCTGCAACTGAAAGGGCGATTATGGTTATAATTGGAGGAGTCGATGTTTTAAGAGCATGCCCAAATAATATCTTTCTCTCAGGAACACCTTTAGCTCGCGCAGCAACTATGAAATCTTCAGCCAAAGTGCCGATTAGTAGATTTCGAACAACCAAAGCCCATCCTCCGAAGGAAACAACGACTAAAGAAGTTACCGGTAATATCATATGTCTACCTACATCAATGAACACATCAAACCATGTATTTTTAGGGACAAGAGGATCGTATATGCCCAGAGCAGGTAATATTCTTAATTGGTATGCAAAAATGAATTGTAACACCAATCCTACCCACCAAGCTGCGAAAGCATAACCAGTAAGACCAAAGACTATAGTAGTTTTATCCAACAAACTTTGGGGTCTATTTGCTGAGTATAACCCTAGGATTAAGCCTAATATCGTCGTTATTAGCACTGTTGTACCTAAAAGTAAAACTGATCTAGGTACACGCTCCGCTATTATTACAGAAACTGTTCTATCGCCATTATCTGCTCTAATAACCTGCGAGTTACCGAAATTAAAGCTTAATATATCTCGCATTATAAACCATAGCTGTTCATACCAAGGTTTATCCAGTCCATAAGCTCTGTAGAGCTCATTAAAAATTTGGTCATAAATCCTCTTCTTATCTTCTTCGGTCTGACAACTACCACGTATTACGCATTGTTGTACAACAGCTTGAGCTTCCTGTTTAATCGATTCGACCTTTATATTATAGAAAGCTCCTTGGAACATAAGATAAGTTAAAACCACCACAAGGAGTATAACTATAACAAGGTTTATTGAACGTATCGCTAAGTAAGTTTGAAGACCCATAAAAAAATAATTTTTTAAAAAAAATAAAAATTTATGCTGGAGCTTTAGGTCTTCTTAGGAAAATAACAGCTAGCGTTGCTATCACTACTATAGCCAGAGCTATTATCGCTATCGTGAAAATGTCAAAAGCAGGAGGTGGTGTTGTTGGCGTTGGTGTTGTTGGCGTTGTTGGCGTTGTTGGTGTAGTAGGAGGAGGTAATGTTGTTGGAGGTGTTGTTGGAGGTGGCGTTGTTGGTGTTGTTGGTGGTGTTGTTGGTGTTGTTGGTGTTGTCGGAGGTGGAGCTTCCGTGATAAAGAATTGTCTTGTTGCAATCTCTGGTATTAAAGCATGAACAGATACAACATATATCTTGAATGACCAGATGCCTGTTTGTAGATTGGCA
>JBEPZU010000007.1:0-63859 GCA_041640715.1 Thermoproteota archaeon
GTCCATGACAATCAAAACCTATTGGGAAGTTAACACTATATCCTTTCATCCTCTTGTATCTACCTACTATATCACAATAAACGTAGTTCAAAGCATTTCCTGGGGTTATTTCTCCGGTTGTGTAAGGCGGAGGTGTATCTATGGAGTAAACCTTTTCGTGGTTAGGGTCAAATTTATATATTTTATTTTCATACCAAAACTTTTCAAGCCGCGGTTCGATGGTTTTAGGATCGTAATTACTTAGCATAGTTGTTTTATTTTCTTCCTTACCCATTTATTAGTTTAACAAAAAATTTAAGCAGGAAAAAGATTTGTAATAGAGCATGGACGATGAATTAGTTGGTTTATATCATAAAATAATTTCTTCTAACACTGCTAGGAGGATCATCGTTTTGTTAGGTGAAAGTAACCAGAGAAGAGCTACTGATCTAATTAACGCTCTTGGTATTTCTCCAGGTACTTTCTATGATTCGCTGAAAAAACTCAAAGGAATTGTAGAGAAGACCAACGATGGTAGATATCAATTGACGGAAAGCGGCAGAAAAATATACTATTATTTGATAAATGAAAGTAAAGGGTTTCAACAACCTTTTTCCCTTCTATCCGCTTTATCTTCCTTTTCTTTCTTATTTCCTTACAATTTGATAAGACGACTTGGGAATCTTAATCTTCCTTTGCTAATAAGTATCGCCGCGGCGATAACAGTTATAGGAGTTATAGGCAGCATTATGAGTAGAACAATACCTGTAGGATTTCTCCTAATGCCAACTTATGTATTACTTCAACCTCAATTTCAGGCAATTTTCTTTCTTATTAATTTATTATTTACAATTAGTATAACTTATTTTTTTGGTAATTTATTTGGAAAAATAAACAATTCGTTAAAATTTTCTTTGTTAGTTATAGTAAGCTTTATTCCGCTTATTATATTTTCTTTTATATATTATATCTTTTATCAAACTTTCTTCATATCTCTTCACATTACATATTACTTGTTAATAATAATAGCATTTATGTTTTTTTCTTTTATGATTTTAACTTCAATATTTTTTGTAATGTCATCGCTGGGAATAGAAACATCAATTATTATATCTTTAATAGTTTTGTTATTATCTTTTATAGGCTCTGAAATATTAATTAATTCAATATTGTAATCAATGATCGCTTCTTATGATTTTGAAAAAGAAATGGGTATTGAATATTTTATCTCAGATACCTTACCGTTGTTAGGTGTAATAAAATATTTAGTGGAGGATTTCATAGTCGAGGAGATTTTATCTGAGAATCAAGTTTTAACCTTAGATTCTCAGATAAATTTTAATTTGCCTGGTAAGGGCAATTATTTATATCTCGCAATGCTAAAAAAGAACATCACCACTCATGATGCAATACTCGCTTTGATGCGGAAATTCAGATTGAAATTATCCGATATTGGGGTGTGTGGAATAAAGGATAAGAGAGCTTTAGCAGTTCAATGCTTTTCCGTTAGAAATCTCAGGGCTGAGGATGTTCTAAATGTTAAATTCAAAAAATTGAAAGTATTAGCTTATAGTTATGGTTTTGGTCCTTTGAGATTAGGACAACATCTAGGTAACAATTTTAAAATTTTAATTAGGAACATAAAGCTTGATATCAGTACGATAAACGACGTCATGAATAAAATACCTACTATTTTACCTAATTACTTCGGTTATCAAAGATTCGGCATACCTAGGCCTGTGATGCACAGGATAGGCAGGGCGATAATTAAAGGGGACTATGAAGAAGCTGTGGACGAATTAATAAAAAGGATTGATCTACTTGAGCCTGAAGAACATATAATAGCTAGAAAGATTTTCTCTGAAACTAATGATCCTTTAGAGACTCTAAAATTTTTACCTGAATCTTTAGTTTACGAAAGGATAGTTTTAAATACGTTGGTTCGTTATCCTAATGATTATAGGGAGGCTTTAGCAAAGCTACCCACTATTGCGTTAAGATTATTCATAGAATCTTATGCTTCTTATTTATTCAACAAATTTCTTTCATTAAGGTTAAAGAATAATTTAGGGGCGGATCTTCAAGAAGGAGACTTGATAGCCCCCTTAGATAACGAATCCCCTATATTTTTCTCTCTACGAGTAGGCAGTGAGATAAGCAAAGAAAGAGCACTAGAATTTATAAAAAAAGGTAAAGTAGCTGTAGTTTTACCGGTCTTGGGTTATAAAACTAAATTAAGCGGCGGTTTTATGGGAGATTTAGAAAGAGAGATTTTAATAGAGGAGGGAATAAGACCTTCAGATTTCAAAGTTTGGATTAAAGATAAGTATATTGGCCTAAAGGGTTCATATCGAAGAATAGATCTAAAGTTAATCAAATCTATGGAATACAGAATCGTGAAAGACGAGATATTCAATACTAACGCGCTATATATCACCTTTGCTTTACCTAGAGGCTGTTACGCTACAACTTTGCTAAGAGAGATTATGAAACAACCATTCCCTGGTGCTTATTTTGGCAAAGCCTTATGATTTTTGCAATTATCTTTAAAGTTTTATGTAAATAAGCAACTTTCTACAGATTCTTAATTAAGTAATCATACAAGCGTTGTAAATAATTATAGATTTCTTCAATATTTTTCTCTGATTTTTCAATTCTAGCGCTTAGTTCTTCAAATTTGTTCTTTAACTCGTCTTGTTCTTTATTGTTATTATCCTTTATTTGGTTTATTTCCGAGGCAATCTTGCTTATTTCCGATTCAACCGCTTGAATTTTTAATTCCAAATCTTTAACAGTTGCCTTCTTAAGAGTCATCAAAAAATTTCTCTCTAAATTATATTAAGATTTTTTACTCCATGATTCTCAGCTATTTGAAATCAGATTTTCCATGAAATAAAAGAAATTATATTGAATTTTTCTAGAACGAAGCCTACCATTCCCGTTATGAAAAAGATTGTTATCCATGTTGTCAATACTAGGAAAATCAATAGTATAGAGCGAATCTCTTTTTCTTCTCTTAAGAAATAGTATTGAAGCATCAAAGACCATGTTATGCTTATAACGAATAGAATTTGTATCACACTATTTATTATTTGATTCTTTATTATGAAAACGAAGATCAATGCTAAAAATATGATTATTAAATAAAAAAATATCCTAACAGAAAAACTATACCAAATTAGTATGCAATCTCTTTTTAAATTTATTTTAATTTTTAATGAACTTATTAATAAAAGCAGTATATAAGGCGTTAATACAAATTCTAATAAATATAATAGTCCATTCAATATAATTTGAACAATGCTAATTCCTTTAGGGATTTGCGTTATTGCGTAATAAATCGAGTTTAAAGCTAAATAGAGTAGGGCTAAAATTATAGGGCCTAGGAAGTCTTCTTCTATCTTAAATTCGATCAAAAAAGCTGAAGGTCTATACCAAGCTTTATTTATTCTTCTTATCGCTCTCTTTAAAACGTAGAGCTCCACTATTTCGCTCTGCCTAGTTTTTCGTGAGCCTTAGCTAATTCATCCGATGCTAAAGCTGCTAAAAGAGAAATTTCTCCTGCTAAACAAGCTCCTGCTATTATTTCAGCGAGCTTTTTAGCGTTTGTTCCAGGCGGATTTCCAGATCCTTCACAACCTAGTATTCTTAGGGCTTCTCTTTGAGTAGGTAAATGAGTACCTCCTCCTACTGTTCCTATTTCAAGCGAAGGTAAATAGATAGAAATATATAATCCATCTTCTCTGCTTTCTGCATGCGTTATAGCCATTGATGATTCTGTTATTTGAGCAGCATCTTGCCCTGTTGCTAAGAATATAGCCGCTATTATGTTAGCGACATGTGCATTTAAGCCATAGGCATGAACGAATGCGCTACCTAAGATGTTTTTTCTATAATTGACCTCTTCTATTTCTCTTGAGCTTACCCTTAATTTTTCTTTGAGCAACTCTTCTTTAATGAAAGCTTCAGCTATAACGCTTTTACCTCTTCCTAAAAGCCAATTCATAGCACCTGGTTTTTTGTCTGTGCATAGGTTTCCGCTCAATGCTACCAGGCTTACATCCTTATTATTTTCTGTTATATACCTTGCCAATCTATCAGAAGCTATCGTAACCATATTCATTCCCATTGCATCTCCAGTCTCAGCTTCAATTCTTAGCCATAGATTGTTGCCTATTAACCAAGGTCTTATAGCTTTAAGCTTCAGATGCCTTGACCCTCCTTCGAACACTTTTTTGAGTTCTTCAAAATTGGAGTTGATCCATTCTATTAGTTCCAAAGCTCTTTTGGAATCTTTGGTCTTGAATAAAGGTGCTCTTGTCATTTTGTCATCTATTACTTTAGTATGCACGCCTTCTGCTAGGCTCAATATAGAGCAACCTCTATTCACGCTAGCTACCAATGCTCCTTCGCTAGTTGCAAGAGGTATATAAAATGAACCTTTCGTATATTCTCCGTTTATCAGCAAAGGACCTGCAATACCTAGAGGTATTTGTACACAACCGATAGCATTTTCTATGTTTTTTTTGTATGTTAAATTCAAATCGATTGTATATTCTCCTATTTTCTGAATGTTTATACCTAGAATTTCTTCTAGGTATTTTCTCCTTATTTTAGAAGCTTCGTTGACGTCTTGCGTAAATTTTTCCAATTCGTATAGTTTTATTTCCCCTTTCTTTAGCCTCTCAAGCAAATCTTCCATTAAGTTATAATTCAATATGAAGAAATATTCTTATCTTACTATCTATGATGCAAAATGAATGATCTTTCAAGTAGTTTTAGAAATGGTGATGAGTGCTTTAACAAAAGGAAAATTTTATCTTGTAATGGTTTTAACATATTCTTCGTTTTAAATTAATATTTACTTAGAAAATTGCTAGAATATGACTATTTACGTTATAGGTGCTGGTATAGCCGGTATAGAGGCTTCATTAGTCGCTTCTTCTAAGGGTTTTAGGGTCATGCTTTTCGATGAATTTCTGGGAGGAAACTTCTTAAACAAAACGTGCATTCCTACAAAGCTTTTCATAGAGCTGAGTAATGTAGAAAAGGATATAGAAAAGCTAAAGCGGAAAACGATTGAGAGAATGAGCACAATTAGATCCAAATATGTTGCTAGTTTGGAGAAAGGAGGAGTAGAATATGTTAATGAAAAAGTACGTATATCGAATTCAAATCTCTTGTTGAGGGATAGGAAAATATATGTTCGAGAGGATGACGCTATAATAATAGCAAGTGGTTCTATAGCTATAAAACCTAAGATTAAAGGTTCAGAATTCCTTCTTTATAGCTATTCTATTTTGGAATTGGAAGAAATATTCGATAAAGTAGTCATAATTGGAGCTGGGCCTGAAGGTGTAGAGATCGCTGAGATATTCAACAACTTGGGCTCTAAAGTAGAGCTGGTGGAAAAGAAGGAAAGAATTCTGAGCTTAGAGGATGAGGAGGTTTCAAAATTTATGTTCGAAGTTTTAAAGAAAAAAGGAATAAACATCATTTTAGGTGAGGTCATTAAACTTAAGAAGAATCATCTTTTAGATATTCATCTGAGCAATGGTAGTAAACTAGTCGCAGATGCTGTTTTCTCATGCATAGGTTGGGAACCCAATTTAGAACCTTTAAGTTATGCTGAAATAAAAGTCGATGATTTCCTGAGAGTTGACAAAAATATTTTCGCTGCAGGCGATGTGATAAGAGCTGGCTTAGCTAATGTTGCTAAATATCAAGGTCGAATAGCTGCTCTAAATTCTACCGGAGCTAATATAAGATTCGAAAAAATGAATTATCCCTATGTAATATTTACGCGACCATCGATTTCCTCTTTCGGTTATAGAGAGAATCAAATTGCTGGATCAAAAGTTATCAAAGTTGATCTTAGTGAAGGAATTAAAGGCATGTTAGATGAGGCTTCAGGCTTTTTGAAAATAGTTTTAGAGAAAGATAATAGAATAATCGGTGCTACTTGTGTTTCAGACAGAGCAGGAGAGATCATCAATACTCTTTATTTCCTAAGCAAAAAAGGAATCAAAATCGATGAGCTTTCGTCCTATATTCCCTCTTCTCCTTCCTATTATGAGGATATTATCGAAGCATTAAGACGTCAACTTTCATTTAATAGGCTGAGTATTACAGCATAGACGCCTTTTATAGCCGTATTTTTATCATTAGAACAGGATATAATTATTAGATCTTCATTTTCCAATTTGAAATTGTTAAAAATATATTGCTTGAAGTATTCGTATTTTTCATCAAGAGGGTAGGAATCTGGGAAAACCAAACTATTATTTCTGTAGACCATTGTAATCAATCCTATAGCTCCATGTCTAACTGCTATGTCTCTTTCTTCTAAGCCTTTCTTTACTTTCTTTGCTAAACCTTTTATGATGATTAAATAATTAAACACGCCCAAAGCAAGTTCTTTTAGTATATCTTTAGATACAAAATCTTCGAATATTATTATTTTATTTAACATTTCGAAAATCTTTTCACCTCTTTCTTTTAGGAATATACCCGCTCTTTTCACATCTACAAAGTTGTTTTCTCTAAGATATTTTAGTAGTGTTCTTACAGTTCCTTCCCCTATATTTAGTTCTCTAGCTAACGCAGATCTAGAGATCAAGCCTTGCTTACCTATGATCCTTATCATTCGAACGATATCTAAGACTGAGAAAGAAGGTTTAGCTCCCTTGCCCTTAGGCAATGATATAGTTTTAATCTCTGAAAGATATTCAGCCATACTATTACTTCAATTTCTTAAAATATACGTTTAATCTCTTAAGAAACTTTAAATATAGGTAAATTTCAACGCCAAAAATAGCTATAACATCTTTGCTTGGCAATTGTTCAATGGGCCTATACTAAATTTTAGTTTATTTTTTAACGTTTTTATATTATATGCTAGAAATCTATAAAGATGAAAGAGTGCTTAGAATGCAAGAGCACGCTTATAAGATATGAAAAGAGTACTCGGACTTTCGTTTGTGGTTCTTGCGGCTTTAGGATTTCAAGAATGGAATACTATAAACTTCTAGACCAAAGTTATAAGAGTTCTAAGAAAAATAAGGAAGACAAAAGGAAAGAATTATATAAATGGTTAATTTCCTCTAAGAAGCAATGATTTTCTCTGAAATCGTAGTTGTTGGTAGGGAGATTTTACAGGGTAGAGTTTTAGATACGAATTCTAATTGGATAGCTACGCAGCTTAGAAAGTTGGGCATAAGAGTTAGGCGAATCTTGGTTGTAGATGACGATGAAGAAGAAATAAAAGAAGCTACGTTGAGTTTGATTTTAAGAAAACCTAAGCTTGCTTTTTTCACAGGAGGTTTAGGTCCAACGTTTGATGACATCACCGTTTCTTCTGTGGCCAAAGCTCTTAATTTAGAACTTATTGAGGATGAGCTAGCCATCAAGTATGTAGCTGAGATGTGTGCTAAAAGGGCCCTCCCTCTTACGAAGGAGAGGATGAAAATGGCCATTTTGCCTAGAGGATCTTTAGCATTAAAAAATGAAGTAGGTATGGCTCCCGGAGTTTATTTCAGGCATAAAGAGATCGATTTCTTCTTGCTTCCAGGAGTACCTGCGGAAATGAAGAATATATTTGAGAATTTCATAATAGATTTTTTGAAGAAAATCGAAGGAAGAGAATATTATAGGGAGATTTACATCGAAGTTTATGGAATTCCAGAATCAGATCTCGCTTCTGTAATAGCGCATTACAAAGATGCTTTCAGTCCTGTATACATAAAATCCCATCCAAAGGGTTCCGAAGGAGATGCTTCTCATATATTGTTGCATCTCTCGATCTTCACAGATAAAAAAGAAGAATTGTCTCTTATTGATGAAGTTAAGGAAGGCATTATGAAAGATCTCAAAGCAAAGGCTAATAAATTAATTTTGAGAGAATCTTCAGAGACGTGACCAATTTCATATACGTATTAGGCACTGCAGGATCGGGCAAATCAACTCTCGTAGCTACATTTTCAGAATTTCTAGAAAGTTATGATAAATTTGTAGTTCAGGTCAATCTAGATCCTGGTGCTGAGGTTCTCAATTATGAACCTATTGTGGATATTAGAGATCACATAAGGCTTGTAGATGTGATGCAAAAATACAAATTAGGCCCCAACGCAGCATTAATTGTAGCTACGGATTTAATAGTAAACTATTTACCTGAAGTGAAAAAAATAATAAGCGAGGAAGAGCCAGATTACGTGATCGTCGATACCCCTGGACAATTAGAACTCTTTGCTTTTAGAGAAGTAGGACCTGCTGTGGTTTCTTCTTTTTCAACAAAAGATACCTTGATGTTTTTCTTAATCGATTCTTTTCTAGCCCAAAAAAGTTTCTCATTTGCCTCATTACTTTTACTTTTCGCTTCTATTCAAGCAAGGTTCTTATTGCCCAATTTGCTCATTCTGTCCAAAGTTGACCTTTTGTCAACTTCTACCTTAGAGAAAATACTAAGTTGGTCTGAAGAGCTATCAAATCTTCAAGAAGATTTGATCAAAGAGAAGAATGTAACTCATAGAGAAATTGCCTTAAATTTATTGCCTCTGTTAAGCAACTTAAGCATACCTTCTTTGCTTCCAGTATCTTCTTTAACTAAGGCAGGCTTTATGGAATTGTATATTGAAACTCAACGCATTCTGGGAAGAGAAGACGAAATCTCTTTGGAGCGATAAATATATATTTTACTTTAGTTGAAATAATAAAGGAAGTTTTAGGGCATGGCAAATCAAAGTGGATCAGATGAAGCATTTTCTTTATCCCTTGAGAAATTAAGCGAAGAAGAATTGGAAAATAAACTCTCAGAAACAAGATCGCTAATGATTTATAAGAAAAAAGAAATTTATAGTTTGATTCAAAAGAGGGCTGAGCTTGTAAGGGAAGCAGGAAGTATCAAGCGGGAGATATTGAAAATTAAAAAAATAATAAATGCACAAATGGAGAGTTCAGAAAAAATTAGGAAAGAACTCGAATCTTATAAATCTTCAAAGATATCCCTAGCTGAGGAGGAGAGAAAGCTTTATGAACAGCTTAGAAATATACGAACAAAAGTAAAGGACGATAAAGACAAGTTGCTGGCTAAGCTTGCGAGACTAGAATGGATACATCAAACAACTCCTCTACCTCCTGATGAAGAGCTTCTTTTACTAGATAAAATAATAGAGCTTGAAAAAAAGAGTTTGTTATTAGAAAAAAGCGAAAGAATTAAAGAAAAATCTAGAGAGGTGCAACTTAAAATAAATGAACTCCTAGCCAAGCGTGAAGTTTTAATCGAAGAGTTAACAAAGATCAACAAGCTAATCAAAGAATTTAAGAAACAGATAAGGGACCTGATGGGTCAGTTAATTGAAAAGAGTAAAGAAATAGACAAAGTAAAAGAAGCTCTGTTTAATGCTATAAAAGAGTTTGCTGAAATCAAAACTCAATATGAAAAAATTAAGGAAGAAATAGTAAGAAGAAGATTGTCCATTAAAACTAGAGTAACTGAGAAGACAATAGATATGGAACAGGAATTGGCTAAGCGTGCTTTAGAAAAGTACAAGCGCGGTGAGAAGCTAGATATAAACGAGTTCCAAATTCTTTTGAAACAATTCGGAGATAACCTAGCTTAATGTGATTAAAAGATTCTTTTTTTAAAAAGTTGGAAATATAGTTTAGGGAGAAGTGTCTGTACAACCCGAACGAGTATTGATCTTATACGTAGATAGAGATGGGGATGTAACTAAATTCACTAAAATCCCCACTCCTATAATTGGTAGAGAAAAAAATTTAGAGGCTGCAAATTCGTTTGCTTTGCTTTCTCCTGAAGATTCTGATCTAAACGCTTTATTTTATGCAATAAAATTATATGATGAGCTGGTTTCTAAGAAATTGTTTAGTGAATGTCAAATTGCGACGGTATCTGGTGTTGAAGGAGTAGGCATCGAATCTGATGTTAGGATAAAGGAAGAGTTAAAGAAAGTTTTAAGTGTATTCAAAGCAGACGGAGTAATTTTCATAAGCGATGGTGGCAGAGATGAATTAGTTATACCGATCGTCTCTTCAATGATACCCATAATTTCGATTAAAAGAGTAATCGTAGGACAGTCTGAAGGAGTGGAAGAAACGTTTTTGTTGGTTATCAAATACATTAAGAACATTTTAGTCACACCATCTTTAAGATATTTAACAATAGGAATACCAGGAGTACTTTTAATGTTTTATGCATTATTATCTTTTTTTAATTTATCTCATTTCTTTTCACTAATGTTTCTTCTTTTTATTGGCATTATTGCTTTTATAAAAGGATTTTATATAGATGAATTGATCATAAAAAGTATAACTAATTATAAATTACAATCATTTTCGTTTATTATTTCTACAATAATAGTTAGTTTAGCGGCATATAACGCAGTAATTTATGCGAATTCTATCTCGAGCTCCAATCCTGATCTAGGCATTTTGCATATCTTCGCGATATTCCTCGTAGCTCCATTCGCTTACTATTTAAATACTGTTTTGGCTCTTACCATTGCCGGAATTATTTTTGTATCTGCTAGAGCATTGGAGCATTATTTAGATAATAAACCCATAAGACAGGACTTATTATCTATATTCTACATATTTTCCCTCGGTATAATTTTGACCTACGTGGCGAATGCTTTGTATTCTCCCTCATTCAATCCTCAATTCTTTGGTATAGATGTGCTATTCCTTATAATATTGTTATTCCTTTTGAATGTGTTAATTTTTGTAATAAGCAGATTTCAAGAATAATCTAATGGGAATTTTGTAAGTATCTCAGCTTTATCTTTCTTAACCAAAACATCTTGCTCCAATCTTATCCCATACCTTGTTGGTATGTATATTCCTGGTTCTATGGTAATCACATAATTTTCTAGCAGTTCACTTTCTGAAGTTCTATTTATCGTTGGGTATTCATGTACTTCTAAACCTAAACCATGACCTAGACCATGGACGAAATATTTATCTAAGCCATGTTTAGAAAGAACTTTTCTAGCCATTCCGTCTATTTCCTTAGCGAGCACACCTTCTTTAATGGCATCTATTGCTTCTTCTAACGCCTCTTTAACTATTTCGAATCTAGTTTTTTCTTCTACACCCAATTTACCTTTAACAAAAGTCCTGGTGATATCTGAGCAATACCCTCCAGCTCTACTTTTAAAACCTATATCAACTATGGTGAAGGTATTTTCTTGAATTTCATTATTGGCGGGGATAGCATGAGGAAAGGAAGCATTTTTGCCTGAAGCTATTATTGGTTCGAAAGCAAACCATTCGGAACCTTTTTCTAAAGAGAGCATCATAGATTTAAGAGCAGCTTCCTTTTCTGTCATTTTTTCATTAATTATCAACTCTTTTAATTCAGCTAGGACTAATTCTGTCTTTTTTATTGAATCCTTTATATTCTCTATCTCCTCTTCATCTTTGACAGCTCTTATTTTATTTATATGTAAAGTAACATCTCTGATTTCTATTCCTTTACTTCTCAACTTTTCAACAAGAAGATATGGGGTCTTTTCAAGTTCTAAACCAATTCGAAATTTATCATTTAATAACGTTTTGATTGTTTCTTCTAAGCTCATACCGGTTTTTATTTCTATTACTTCACATTCTCTTGTTTCTTCTTTGGTTTGTTCCAATTCCAGAGGATAAGTTAATACGAAATTGTTCTCTTTGCTAGCTAGAAAATAAACAGTTCTTTCTGGATATCTATTGGCTATCACGTTAGAGAAATACCTCACCGTATAGGGGTTCATTGAGAAGAACCCGTCTAACTTTTCTCTCTCTAGTAGTTCTTGCAGTTTCTTAATTCTGTCTCTTATCATTGTAAAATAATGAGAATCTTTATATAAATAATCCGGGATAGGTTTATGTAAGGGTCTATCCAAATAGTTTTCAATTAAAGGCAAAAATTATGAATTCTTTTCTTAAAATTAAGTAAAATTAGAAATTAAACCGATTTTCTTTCCATAATTTTTAATCATTTGATCTTTGATTAAGAGATCAAATATTTTTATTATTTCCTCTTTTTTCATTTTTTCTATAATTAGACCTCTGGTAGCCATATTGTAAGAATAAAATCCTTTCATCTTCAATTTTTTCTTCGATAAACTATATTCTTCTACCAAAACATTATGTATTAATTCCACGTGGTTTAAGGCGAATTGAGGAATCTCAACTCTTTGTATGTGATCATGATCGCATCTTAAATAAAATATGTAGCATTTTTCTTTAATATAGGGATTTTCTAATATCGTATTCGTATAATCAAATACAGGACTTCTAGCCTTGATTCTAAGCTTGTCTGCTAAGTATATTTTGTCATTCAAGATTTCAATCTTTACTTTATTCAGTTCTTCTTTCCCATAGAAATGTTCCAAGATTTTGAGAAGATATGGTATTAAAGGTGCTCCGTTAATTTTGACCAACGATACTGGTATTATGTTTAAGCTCTTTAACTCTACGAGGAAATTTTGAGCAAGTTCGAACGCTTTATTCTTTTCATTTACGTTTAAATTGATGAAGTCTATATTTGAAAACGGTATATCCGTTAGAAGTATATTCTTTTCTCCTGAATTATAATTGTGGGATTTCTCTAGGAATTCTGTTACAATATCAAAAACTACTTGTAATTTGTTTATTTTGCTTAAGGTTTCATTTTCTCTAAAAAAATCTATTTTGAATCTGTATTCATTTATGTTCTTTTCTTCCTGTCCTATTCTCGTGAATATGCTCACTTCATGGACAGAAAACGGAGGTATAACTTCATGTATTTTTTTCAAACTATGAGAAATCGCGGTTACTCTAATTTTTTCTTCAATTTTTTTATTTGTAAATATAGAGAATTTCTTCCATTCTTCGACATTTTCCGTCCAAGCAATCTCGTTAAGTTTGAAGAGCAAAAATTGTTCTTGGTTTATTATTTGCTTGAAATCTATTAGAACATTTTCCGATGTTTTTATTTTATCCAATGTCTTAAGAGCCGTCGAGATTGAAACTAAGTAATCATTGAAATCTTTTAATTTATTCTTTAATTCTCTATTTAAACCATCTATGAACGTGAGCTTATGACTTTTCATACTTTTCTCATTATAGTATAATTTATAAATTTGAAAATAATAATGTCAATGTAATAACTTTATGGAACCTTTACTTCAAGTCTACTTAGAAACGCTAGACTTTGAGAAGGCTATAGAGGCAGCTAATAGAGCATATCTTAGTGGAGCTGAGATTATAGGAATAAGTAATATTTTGCTGAAGCGTTATGGGGTATCGATCGTCTCGAAAATTAGAAGTGTTATGCCCAAGGTTAAGATTTACGTTGATTCTAAAATGATTGATAATTTAGAAGAAGAATGTAAAATGTTTTATGAAGCAGGAGCTGATATAATCAGTATACATTCTTCTATAAACGAGGAACTCATCCTTTCTTCTCTTGCCTATATAAAGAGGTTAGGTATGGAAATTAGCTTAGATCTATCTGGAATAAAGAATGTTGTAGAAAGGGTTTTAGATCTATTTTATATAAGCCCAAATTATTTCTACTATAAGGTTTTAGAACAACAGTGGAAGAATCCGCTTTTACTTTCTTCGCTTTTCAGGCTAATAAAGGAATTGACCAGAATAACAACAGCTCCGCTAATCATTGGAGGGTTAAAGGATTTACAACACATAGTTATGTGCAATCAGTTAGGGGTGAGAATCTTTTCACTGCACATAAATCTTGATAATTTCAATAAGATTGAGGAGTTAATTGAGGAGGTCAGGAAAGCACTAAGAATTTCTTTTCGTTAACTTCTTCTAAGAATATCGAATAGTCCTTTATCAAATAGGGTTCATTAAGTGCTCTAATTGTGATTTCTTTCTTCTTTATATTTTCAAATAAATTATTAATTTTGAAATTGCTTTTATAAAATTTTAATGGTGGATTTGTTTCATAATTTTTATTAGCTAAAATTTTTTCTTTTGTCAAATAATAAACTGCGCCTTTTAAAATTCTATAATGCTCATAAATAGGTATAAATCTGGAACTAACTATATTTAGTGTAATTGATCTATCGTCGTTAATATTTATCATGATATGGCCATAGTTGGGAGGGATAAATAACCAGTCATCTTTATTCAGTTCTATTAAAAGTGCTTCTTCGATTTTTTTGAATTCACCTTTTTGAAGTAGGAAATATACCTTTCCCTCTAATACTTTATATATTTCGGGGAAAGTCCTTCCAGGAGCAGCTTCAGGGTGATAATGACCGTGCGTTTTATTGTATTCTTTACCGATGATTATATTCTCAATAACGGTCAGATCGATTCTTATATTTAAGTCTTCTAATAAACTTTCTACTTCAGAAAATCGAAGGTCTCTAAACATGTAGTATAGAGGAGTTTCATCAGCTAAGTCAGCTTCTTCTAAATATAATTTTTTCATCTCTGAGTATCTCCTTATAGTAGGTTTGTAGGATTTGTCTTCTATAATTAATTCATCAACATACTCTTTTTCGCTTACTTGAAGTTCTTTGTTTAAAATCATCTGAACTTTTTTTCTTCTATAAATTCTCTTATTAGCCTAATTCCTTTTTCCAATCTTTCTTCCGGCTCTCCTACAAAGGTGAACCTAATATGGTCTTTGCTTTTTTCACCGAAACTGCTACCAGCTACAACAGCTACCTTTTTTTCTTTTATTAAATTAATCATGAAATCTTTGTCGTTCATGTTTATTTGTTTTAAATAACTACTCATGTTGGCAAAGAGATACATAGCTCCTTCAGGCTTTACTGTTAATGCTTCTGGCAGATATTCTTTCACTGCTTGATATAAAGCGTCTCTTCTTTTTTTGTAAATTTTTAGCGTATAATCGAGTACTTTTCTCTTTATTCTAGGGTTCAAATATATTTTAGCGGCAATCTGAGCAGGGGTATTTGAGGAGAGAGTAGAGTATTGCTTTAATTTCTCTACCGCTGCTATGACTTCACGAGGTCCATAAATATAGCCTAATCTTAAACCCGTCATTGCGGGATCCTTTGAAAATGTGTTAACGCATATAGTAAACTCTCTAGCTCTATCTTCTCTCCAAAACCAAAAATGCTCACCTTCATATATCAAGTGTTTATAAGCTTCATCTATTATTAGCCAAAGATTATTATCTTCAGCTAAGTCGATTAATGCCTTAGCGATTTCTTTCTTTAAAACCCTCCCTGTAGGATTATCCGGTGTGGCTAATAATATCGCTTTAGTTTTAGGATTTATCTTCTCAGCTATTTTTTCTATGTTAGGTTGGTATTCCTCTTCTGCTCTTTCTTCTACATAAACAGGTTTGGCCCTAGCTATAATTGCCACATAAGGGTAGCTAACATAACTAGGATCTGTTATGATAACTTCTTCTTCTTTATCTAATAGAGCGAGGGCAAGTAATAATAGTCCTTCAGTAGCACCTTCTGTAAGCACGATTTCTTCTAATGCTACATCTATATTACCAAATTCCTTAAGATCATTAGATATTGCTTCTAGTGTATCTTTAATTCCTTTGGTAGGTGTATAGCTGCTAACTAGCAATTTTTCCTTTCTCATCACCTCTATTAATCCTTCCAAAACTTCCTCGTCGATAGGTAAGCTGGGTTGGCCTGTAGAAAGTTGTATTACATCATAACCTTTCAGCCTAAGTTCAGCAACTTCTTTTAACATTTCTCTTATTGCTGAATGTTTAACTTCGCTGACTAGAGATGATAACTTCCTCATTTTCCAAATCTTCTATTTCTTTTTTGATAGGTTCTTATCGCTCTATATAAGTCTATAGCCCTAAATTCTGGCCAGTAAACTTCTAAAAAACAAAGTTCGCTATAAGCAGATTGCCAAAGTAGAAAATCTGATAATCTTTCCTCTCCGCTAGTCCTTATAATCAAGTCTGGATATGGATTAGGCAAATGGTTAGTATATAAGCGAGTTTCGATTTCCTTTTCAGTAATATTTTCAGGGGTTAGTTTTTTTTCTAAAATATCCTGAGCCATTTTCTTTATCGCTTCTACTATTTCAGCCCTACCACCATAGGCCATGGCTATATTTAGGTAATGCTTAGAAAAATCCTTGGTTCTCATCTCTGCCTCTTTGAACTTCTCAGCTAAAGATTTAGGTAATAATTCTCTTCTTCCCAACAATTTTATTCTCACTTCATGTTCATAGATTTCCTTAGATCTTAGAACTTCTTCTAATTTTTCTTCAGCTAACTTCATTATCTCTTCTATTTCTTTATTGTCTCTTTGGAAGTTGTCTAAAGAAAACGCGTATATAGTTAAGGTTTTTATGTTTAGTTTTAAGCATTCTCTAAGGAGCAATTTGACCTTTTCAGCCCCTTTTTTATGACCCATCCATGGTGGCAAGCCATTCTTTGTTGCCCATCTTCTATTTCCATCAAGTATAACCGCAACATGTGAAGGCATAGGTTTATTTCTTATTTGTTTAAGTAGATACCACGTGTAAAATTTATATATACCTGAAAGTTGTAAAAGTGTTTTAAGCATGATTTATTCAATTATAAAACGATATATTTATAAGCCTTAAACGGTGATAATTTTTAAGATGGTCTCAGACAGATTAATAGGTGGCGCTATCTTGGTGGTTTCAGCGATAGTAATGGTGATATATCTAATAGGTTTACTGATAGTACCCCTTATAGGCAATGCTATACCCTCTTTGAGTTGGCTTAATGACTCGAATGTTCAGCTCTGGCTTATTCGCATACCTATTTTAGTAGCGATTTTAGCTATAGGAGGCATAGCTGGATGGATAGGATGGACTATATTGACAACTCCTCCTCCAAAACCCATTGAAGAAATAGAGAAAGAATTAGAGCAAGCTGCTCAGAGCGTCACGAAGGAAACCCCTCCTCCACCTCCTGAGAAGAAATAAGATAGTTCTTATAAAATTATCTTTATGAGTAGTTTTTTCTTTTAAGAGAGGAGTTAAGGCATGAAATAAAAGAGTTAGGTTATTCTAAATTAACGCCTATACAAGAAAAAGTTATACCACTAATTTTGTTAAAGAATAATCATGTTTTAATAATATCCCCTACAGGTACAGGCAAGACCGAAGCGGTTTTCTTTTCTTTACTAGATATTTTATTAAAAGATAGAAGAACAGGTTTATCTGTAATTTACGTAACTCCTTTAAGGGCTTTGAATAGGGATATTTTTAAGCGAATGAGCCTCCTTTGTGAAAGAGTTGGTGTAAAAATCAAAGTAAGGCATGGCGATACCTCTCCTAAGGAGAGGTCTTCCTTTATTCATGAGCCTCCTAATATTTTGATCACAACACCTGAAACGCTTGATGCATTAATCGTATTAGATTCCTTTAACAGGCATTTCAAAGATCTGAGATTTTTGGTGGTAGATGAAGTTCATGAAATGATCGAATCGAAGAGAGGCCTTCATTTAATATTAGCTTTATCGCGGATTAGGGAATTCAATAAAAATTTCAGAATCATATCTCTTTCGGCTACAATAGAGGATCCTTTGAAAATAGCTGAGTATATGTTCTTCAATGAGCCCTTTACATTAGTTAAAGAGGATTCTGAAAGATATGCTGAAGTCAAAGTTAGCTTAATTAAAGGCATTCAAGATTTCTCAAAAGAGGTCAAGGATTTATCTTCGAGATACAGGAGCATGATAGTTTTTACTAACACGAGAAGTCTAGCCGAAAGCCTGGCGTATAATCTGAGCAAAATAGAGAATTTAAATGTGGAAGTCCACCATAGTAGCTTAGCTAGAATAGTAAGGGAAGAAGTTGAATCGAAGCTTAAAACTAGCAAACTCAAAGCCGTAGTAGCTACTAGCTCATTAGAACATGGAATTGACATCCCCTCTGTAGACATAGTTTTACAATACGGTTCTCCGATGCAGGCTTGTATTTTTAAGCAAAGAGTCGGTAGATCTGCTCATAAATTTAATTTAAAACCAAAGGGCGTTATCTTTGCATTTGATCCGATAGAAGTTCTTGAATCTTTTGTGCTAGCTCGTAATTCTAACAATGATAAATTAGAGCACTATGATCTTTTACCTTCATTAGATATTTTAGCCCATCATATAGTAGGATTATTATTAGTTAAAGGATTTATTAATTTTGATAATTTATATAACTCTATTATTTCATTAAACATTTTTAAAGATTTAACAAAAGATAGACTACAAATATTAATCGAACATTTATCAAAAACTAGATTGGTATTTGTAAAAGGGGATAATATATATCCTAAAAGAGCAAGATGTATTCCTTATTATTTTTCAACAATTTCTACAATATTTGAAGAAGCTTTATATAGCTGTATAGATATTTCGAGCGGCTCAATGATAGGTAAAGTAGATGGACGATTTCTCTATCATGCCTATGATGAAAATGTACCTCTAGTCTTAGCTGGAAAAACTTGGAAAGTGATCTCTTTGGATGAAGAAAAACTTCAAGCTAAACTTTTGCCATTAACTCATAGCGAAGCAGAAATTCCTAGGTGGATGGGCGAACTTCTTCCTATAAGCAGAGAAGTAGCAGAAGAAGTATTCGCATTGCTAAATAGGCTGATTAGAAGAGAAGGAATTGATAATTTATCCGATGGAGAAGTCCATTTAAGCGATAGAGCTCTAGAATCCCTAAGACTTTTCTTGGATACTATTTCTTTAAATTCGCCTTTCTTGCCTTCCGAGAAATCGATAGTAATAGAGAAGTTTGAGAACATGGTTTGCATAATAAATCCTAGAGGTACCAAAATCAACAGGGGTATCGCGATAATTCTTCGCGGCCTTTTGAAAGGGAAGATATTGGAATCGAATGCTACAGCTTATGGGGTTGTTCTTCATCTTCGTGAATCTATTTCCTTCGCAACTTTGGTCAATTATTTGTTGGAAATACCCAATCTGTTATCAGAAAGAGATTTGCTTTCAGAGATTTTATATGATGATTATAGTTTCATTTCAGTTTTGAAACAAACTGCAGTTTTCATGGGAGTTTTTAAAAAGGAACATCTTAAGGACTTGAATAGGAAAACGCTTCTGAGTTTAAAAAATACTTTAGTTGAAGAAGAGGCGATGGATTATTTCTTAAAGCAATATTGCGCTTCTAAGGATTTAATCAACTTCATAAACGAGATAGGTAGATCTATAAACCTACTGTGTTTTGAAGTTAGATCCCCTTCTCCAATTTCTTCCAAAATGATCTCAAGCTTAGCATTCTTTAAAGGTTTGGTAAGCAAGTCTTCACCATCTATCTTAGAAGCAATTGAGAAGAGACTGCTTGAAGAAGAACTTTTATTCTTATGCTTTGCGTGCAAAGAAGAATTTAAAGCCAAAATAGCTACCTTAAGTGAGGTACCTAGATGCAGAAAATGCAATTCTATAAAACTTGCCGCAATTAACCCATTCGATGAAGAAATGATGAAAGCAGCTGAGGCTTTTAAACATTCGAATATCAAACTCCTAAAGAAATATTCTAATGCTTTTGAGAGGATTTCTCTAAGCGCAGAGCTTGTTTCTCATTACGGGAAGACCGCAGCAATTGTGATGGCTGGAAGGGGAATAGGTCCAGAATTCGCGCGTAGAATACTGACTAAATGGAAAGGAGATAGGAGTGAATTGATAAAAGAAGTCTTAAATTATGAGATTAATTACGCTAGGACTAAGAAGTTTTGGTCTGACTGAGTTTCTTCAGATTTCTCAGGAATGTCTTTTTAGTAAAAAAATACCATAAAAACAACCACAATGCCAATAACAATAGGCCTAATAGAACTCTAATTATGTTATAAAACAGGCCCTCATTACCAATCTGTTCTATTAAGAAGACTATAAGAAATGATAAGAACAAAAAGAGCAACCAAGAAAAAATTAGAAGAGAAGCCGCATATAATAAGTTTTCTTTCAAATTATCTTCACCTTAACGAGAATACCTGTAATAAATGCCATAATAGATGACAGGCAAGCTAATGAGAAGAATATATAAGATATTTGTATTTCGCTCAAAGCGCCCTTTGATAAAATTATCCTCATCAATGTCATAGGTGCATCTTTGTGTGTTGAAGGGAAAAGTTTGTCATCTTTCATCTCAACAGGCTTGGTCTTTATTTCCCTTCTCTCAAAAAATCTACCGACAGAAAATAATACGTAAAACCCGTTCATGATGTAGGGTAATTGTGCTATTACCACCATTATTTCCAAGCTGTAAACAATAGCTATCGCTCCTATGAAGGCTCCTAAGAAAAAGTCTCCTGAATTTCCCATGAAGACTTTAGCCGGATATTTATTGAACAGATAGAAAGCAATGAGAGAACCTATTGCCAGAGTTAAAAGAGGTATTAAGCTTAACTTACCAAAATAAAGAGAAATCGCTACTAAAGCTACTAATGGAGGAATTAATAAAAGAGGCGTCGCACCGTTTATCACGTTTAACATGTTCACTGCATTGCTTGTCACAGCCATCCATATAGGTACTCCAATAGGATAAATTATTGTTAGTCTAGTTGAAGATATGAAAGGTAAGGAAGGGTGAGGGTTGTAATTTCCAGTTAGTAGTATAGGCATAGCAGTAAACAAAGTCAAGGTTGGCTTAATCTTTCCTCCTAAATTCTTTAGATCGTCGATCAATCCTATTAGAGCAGCTATTAAAGCGGCTGATATTACTGTGACGTAGTTCAAATCGTTAAAAAATATGTATAACAGAAAAGCTCCTGCAGATACCGTGAATATTATGGATAAACCTCCCATGTCTGCTACTTTAGGTTTTTCTTTCTTGTGAATATCTATTCCTATCTTCCCTATTTTATGCATGTATTTTATTAAAGGAGGTAATTGAAGATATGTTGCTATGAACGCTAAGATCAAAGCTAATAAGCTGATCAATAACATATCTTTGCTCTAGTTTACATCAATTTAAACTTAATGCGGACGCCGGGATTTGAACCCGGGTTACCAGCGTGGCAGGCTGATGTCCTAACCAAGCTAGACGACGTCCGCACTATTTATTTTAAAACAAGGCGGTTTAAAAAATTAGGCTCATTCAAATGCCTTTTCTTCATTTCTTCAGAGTAACTCTGTAAAATCATCGCCGTAATAAAAATGTGGTTCGAGCTATATAGGTATTAATTCTATTGTAGAAGAATGTTTTGATGCTATTTTCTGTAGCTTTTTAGATGCTATGCGTTGTATTTTCGAGTAATATTTCAGAGGTACTTTAACAGTATAGGTATCTTCTCTTTTCTCTATGTCGATCTCTACGGTTGGAACGTATTTACGTAAAGTTCTCATTATATCTTTCTTCGTTTCATCGTATTCGAATCTTTCTTTTTTGATTGGTACCACAAATGTCCTTTCTCCAAAAACGTAGATCTCATATTCTGGCTCTCCTGTTTCAAAGTCTTTAACTAAAACTACAGGTCTTGTAAGATCTGCTTCTGTTAAACCATAGGGTATTTTAACCGTTGTCTCTAGCGTGTATACTTTGCTTATTTCACCGTATTTTATGAATATTACAGTATCTATAATGGAAGGTATCATACCCAGTTCTACCCTGTTAATAAACCTTTGGATAGCATCTATAGGTGTAGTTGCGTGTATAACTCCTATCATGCCTATACCTGCCAATCTTAGGTCGGTGAATAACTCAAAGTCTTTAGTATCTCTCATTTCATCAAATATGGTATAATCTGGCCTTGAAAGCAACAATATGTCGTGGAGTTCCTCAGAGGTTCCATGGGTTTTTGAGTATTGGGTTATTCCTACAGGTAAATGCATATCTCTGGGAGATTCTACCGTCTTTATTATCTTATCTTTTCTTAGGTAAAATTCAGCTAATGCCTGTGCAAAGGTTGTTTTACCCATGCCGGGCGCTCCAGCTATTAGTATTCCCTCAGCCTGTTCTTCTAATCTATGTAGGAGTCTTTCGCTGATCCTATAATCCTCTAATTTGAGCAACTTGATAGGCCTTACTACTGTAATTTCTATACCATCAGAAAGAGGAGGTTTAACGAGTACTATTCTATAATGACCTAGTTGGGCTATTAATGAGGATTTTCTATCTATTTCTTTAACTTGTTCATAGGAAGTCTTTGCTATATCGTAAATTTCTTTGGTTATGTTTTCGAGTTCTGCTTTTGTTAAGATTTTATCATCTACTTTTTCTAACCTCCATTTTCCAGGCTTACCTCTTTTAACGAAAGGAAAAGTACCTTCTTTTAAATGTAAACTCATCACATCTTCGGTGAAATACTTGGTGAATGAAGGCACTTTCTTTTCTGGTTCTTTATAAATGCATTTTATCTTCGAAGCTTTTACCATTTGACTTAGAAGATGATCACTGGTAACTATAATACCATCGAGCTCGATAGCCAGACTTATTAAAAAGTGATTTTTATCAGTGAGCAAATCATCAAACTTTAAACCTTTTGGAATGTGACTTATCAGTTCTATTGAAATGTCGTCGTACAAAGAACTTAATTCAGATATTTCTATCAATTCTTCTGTTATAGCCGTTAATTCTTCGGGAGAGATTAAGTTCTTAAAATAACCTGTGTGAACATAAAGTTTTCCTCTAACATAACCTCTACTGATTAAATCCTTTAGAGTATCTACAGTAATCGTTTGAAGATCTAATATATATTTTTCTGTCATCGAATACTCACAATCCTAATAAGCTATATTTAAAGTTAAACTTTTAAAAATAATAAACCTTTTGTCCAATTTATCAAGACAATTTTTCTATATTCACATTTAGTCCTTTCCAATCTATAAATGCAATCTCATTCAAACCACTCGAACATGTAATAACCTATTTTGTTATTTTCAGGATTTACCATTGCTAGGATCAGTTTCTTTTTCACACTATGAGAAAGTCTACCTGCTCTTATAATCTCTGTTACTTTTAATTTATCTTCTTTCTTCATCACATCTACTAAAAAAGGTGCATGATCTATTCCTGGTCCATATTTGTATACTAAGAAAGTAGCCCCGAACCTAGTTCCTGATTTAGGGATGTATCCTTTTTTCCTTAAGTCCTCATAAACTACATATTTAATTTCAAAATCATCTACGTATTTAGAGGCTTCTTTGACGATCCACTCTTCTTCGATTTCATTGCCTTCTTCATCCAAAGTTTTTATGAGTTTATTCCTTTTCAAATAAAGGGTTTCATAAAAGTTCAATATCATTTTAGCTTTGAAAATAGGAGTCTTAGGTTTATCTATGCCTAAAGGTTTGCCGAAAAATCCTTCTCTATATAAATATGGCCCTTTATCTTCGTCTGGTACTATAAAGAATCCTCCCGAGTATATCGCTATTTGGGCCATTCTTAAACTTAAATTCTTAGAGGTCCTTATTATGCAATTATGTTAAAAAAGGCTATCAAACCATTTTTAATGTTTTTCATGGTATTCTTGATCTTCTTTCTCTTAGTCAGCTTGGATCCCTTTAAAATACTATCCATCCTAGTCAGGATTAACCCGAACTTCCTTATTTTAATACTGATTACTAATCTATTAGCTTTGCTGTTCTTTTTTCTAGCTTGGCACATCCTATTAAAGAGTATATCACCGATTTCAATAAAAGAGAATTTTATATCTACTGCGATCTCGATTTTTTTTAATTTGACGGTTCCTTCTTTCACCTTGAGCGGAGAAATTGCAAGAGTTAGATATTTGAATAAAAAATGTAATGTCCCCAATGAAGTGTTGCTTGCAACGCTAAGCATAAACAAATTTCAATATGGAATAATCATGTCAATCTTTTTAACTTTAGGGGTAATCTTAATGTATTATTATGGTTTTAATATAAATTTAATATTCTATCTTTTTTTGATCGTAATTCTTCTAAATATTTTATTATTAATGATAATTTTATATCCTCAAATAATTAAGAAGATATTTAAAAGATTTTTATATTTATTAATTCATTTTAAAAAAATTGATAATAATAAGTTTAAATATTACTATAAAAAATCATTTGAATTTGTCGATAATTTTTCCGCTTCTATTAAAATTATCCTAAGATCATCTTCTCATCTACTTGCGCTTTTATTTATTTCGTTGCAATGGTTTTTCAGCACGTTGAGTTTTTATGTAGCTTTTATTTCGCTGGGTATAGAGGTCAATTTAGGAGTACTTCTTTTCACTTTTCCTATAATGTCATTCCTTACGATTTCTTCCTTCATAATTCCTGCAAATATAGGCTTGGCTGAACCTCTCATGATCCTAGTGTATGCAGGTTTTGGCATAGATCCTGCTTCATCATTTGTTGCTATTTTGTTAGCTAGAGGAATAATTATATTAGAAGACCTACTAATTACCGCGCCCTTAACTCTTAAATATGGAGAAAGTATAATCAAGAAGCCTTTCGAATAGTCGCTGTGGAATTATCAGCAATACCGCTTCTTTTTGCGTCCTGTGGGTTGATATAGACTTGTTCTGCTGGTACTTCAGAGGAAGTTATTATGCTCAAAACTAATCTCTTTTTACCTCCTACTACGATTTCTGCACTATCCTTTATCTCGAGTTCTTGAGCAGTTTTTTCGTTAAGCATTATTTGTCCCTCTTTTACGCTATCCATCAATTTTACTCTAAGCCTTCTTTCTTTTCTTATTTTTTGTTGTGACATTATTTGAAGATTCTTTTGTTTAATTAAAAACTTTAAATTGGAAAGAGCTTAACTAATTTATAATGCTAGCGTATTTCCCGATCATTGTACTTTTATTATTAAATCAATTTGCTGCTCCAAACCTCTTCAACACAACTTTATCTATACAGAGCGTAAACCTCACAGAAACCCTCGAGATATATCAAATTTATAATGAAACGGTATTTATGCTTAAGATTTCTTACTTTAACTCTACTGATATACTCAACCTAGAGGCGGTGGAAGGCTATGAGATAGTGATTTCGAATCTTGATTTAAACGAACGTTTGTTGAGGTGGTTTTTAAACGCACAAAATCTTATGAGTGAGCAATCTTTCTATATACAGAAGGGTGTTATTGTTAAGTTATTTTTTAATAGTGCTGAGGGCTTGGACCCAAACATCTATGTCTCTAAGTTAAATGCTTTCTTCAAGACTAAGTTCTTATTATTTAATAGGACGGATAAAGAATTAGTTTTCCTAACAGGTGGAGGCTACTCTTATTATCTAACATTAGTTTTAAACGCTATAGATTATCGCTACAATGGTCTTTATAACCTCACAAATAAACTGCCAATTAAGGTTATGGTATACAACTTCTCTAAGAACGGTGATAGAAATATGGTATTTGTTCAATCTACGGAGTTTGCCACTTCGCCTCAAATAGAGAGGGCTGATATCTTCAATATAGACTATACCAGATTTTTAGGGAATTTGACCAAGGCTAATTCTTCTTCTGCCACTATTAAATTTTTCTTATATGGGATTTCTGTAATTAATTCAACACTTCCGATTAAGTGGGACACTGGATATTCGAAGCACTGGGTAACCACTTCCGAATATGTATTAAAGGAGGGTGAGAAAATAGATAAGGTAACAATAACCGCATCTAAATTAAATCCTTTCATATTAGTTGTACAGCGCGTTTCTCCTGCAGTTTTCAACGAAAGTTCTTCCTTAATAGTAAGCGTGTTTAATTTGTTAAACTTTCAAGCGGATGAGGTTTCAGTTAAAGTTAATCTCCCTCCATGGATATCTTCTACCAACGATACTTTAATTTTCAGGAATGTTTCATATGTTAGTCTAGAAAAATCCATAAAAATAAGAATCTCAGATAGTCTAGATCCTGGAGTTTATGAAATCCCAGCCCCTATAGCTTATTATAGATACGGCGATACCAATTTCACCACTATAGGCAACACTGTATTAATAGGTTACAAAGTGAAGAGTTTTTCTTCGCTAAGTTTCTATATAAGGCCATCAAGCGCCGCATGGCCAGATGTGTTATCCAAACCCTCTGATTTCTCTGTATTCGTATACAATACTGGAAACAACGAAGCTACCAATCTTAGATTATTAGTTGATTATTTGGATCAAAGACTTTTGAATGTGAGTGCAGGTAAGAACAATACCTTTCCGGTCACAATAGATCCTTCTAAATATCGGTCAATACCTTTAGGCGCATCTGTTTTCAACAATTTGTCTTTAAAATATTACAACGGAAGTCAAAGTTATACAGTTAAAATACCTTATTCTTCGCTATTCTCCTTCTCTTCATCATTTCCTTTTCTGAACTATCTCTCTATATCTATAAGAGAGTACACAAACACGTTTAATTTAACCAATGCAAATTTGCAATTGGACTCCATTGCATTGGGATTTGCCAGATCTTCAACAATACTTGTTGACAATCAACTTTTAGCTTCTCAAGGGCTGATTTATAACGGTAAAGATAGTTTTAAAAAAGAAGGAGAGTTACTTGTTGCAAAATATTCTTATAATAGAGGTTACAAGCATACAATTAGTCTTTCGCTGAATATTTCTGCTTATGATAATTTCGTAATTCCAGTTTTCCAGGAAACAGAACCGTTGAAGAAAAAGATACTGGTAGACTCTATAGTCTTTTCTTCTGCTCTAGTAGTAAAGCGAGAATTCAATTCAACGAAATTTAAGGTAGGAGATACCTTATCTGTAACAGTAATTGCCGAGAATAAAGGAAATATACCTCTTTATGAGGTAGATCTAAGGGATTATTTAGCTAGCGGTTGGGTTTTATTGAGTGGAACTAATAGGACGTTTGCAAAAATATTAGAACCTAACAATGTGTTATCGATAACCTACGTGGTTAAAGCAGAATCTCCTCGATCTCCGGATATAGGTTCATCTATCTCTTATTTTAGTCTTTTTGGTAAAACCTTTTCTGCATCATCAAAGCCCATAGCATTAAATATATCCATTTCTGTCAATTTCTTAGTATTTAAATGGAATTTAAGTGAACTTCAAACTGGTTTATTAAGAATATACGATACTAAAGGAAATTCAGTAGCGAATTTAACAATTGAAAATGGCATTGCAAATTGGGACGGTTACATTGGAACTTTCTCTGTCAAAGTTTTTTATGAAAATAATGAAGTTTTATCCCAAGATTTTAGGATAACAGCTCTAAATAATAGTTTCAAATTGAAGACTTACATTTTTGATCTTAAGCTTAAGGTTTCTGACATGTTTGGGATTTTCTTTCCAAATGCCAAGGTGATCGTAAAAGGAAACGTGGATACAGAAGCAGTACTCGAGAATGGTTATTACCACCTTTATAATATACCCAAAGGGGTCTATTCAATCTTGATAAAAGTGGGCAGTTATGAATATAAGCTTCCTTTGGTTATAGATGAGTTCACGAGCAATCTAATAGTAGTTAATTTACCTTTGTTTTACATAGGGCTTTTCGCTGTTGAAGCTTCGCAATTAATTGGCTTGATATTCATTATATTTATGCTATTATTTACTTACAACTACGTTAAAATAAGCAAGTGGCAGAAAGCTAAAATAAAATCTTAGTCCGAAGAAGTTTGAGTCTCACGAGTTACAGGTTTTCCAGCATCCTTGAAATTGATTTCCTTGTTTAGTAATGCTTTAATTTTCTGAGGCAACTCTCTAACAGATACCCTAACTTGCTCCCAGCTTTCTCTATCTCTTATAGTTACAGTGTTGTCTTCTAGGCTTTGATAATCTACAGTTACTGCATATGGTATGCCTATTTCATCAGCCTTAGCGTATGCCTTTCCAATGTACTCCACAGTTTCAAAGAAACTCTCTATATTTGTCTTCTTTAACATCAAATGAATTTCTCGAGCAAAATTAACTAGTTGATCTTGCCTTACTAAAGGTATTACTGCTACTTGATATGAAACAACTGAATAGGGAAGCTTAAGTACGATTCTGTTTTTGATTTCTCGGTATGCTGCATCTAAAGTTACCAATAGTAATCTTTCTAGACCAAAAGAAGGTTCTACCACATAAGGATAAAACTTTTCAACAATTTTTCCCTCCACTATCCTTTCCGCCATAAGATTTACTCCACTTTTCTCTGAATGTCTTCTTAAATCATAGTCGGTTCTGAGTGCGTGACCAGATACTTCTATATGAGTTCCATCTGACAATACTACCATCTGATCGAATGTTTGTGAAGAATAATGGGCCCGTTCTTCAGGTGATTTTTCTAAGAAATATTGTTTAGATTCATCTATACCTAAGTCGATCAGGAATTCCTTAGCTAGATATAAGAAGTACGCCATCCATTCGCTTTTTATTAATTCTTTATTCAAAAAGTATTCTATGGTTTCCTCAATCGTCTCATTCTGCCTTAGAATTCTAATTTTCCTATTCGCAATTTCCTGTATATATTTACAATCAGGGTTTTCTTTATCGTAGAAAAACTCTAAGTCTATTATCGTGAATTCTCGCATTCTATACAAACCTTTCCTGGGTGATATCTCGTTTCTGCCTACCTTTCCTACTTGGAAAATTCCAAAAGGTAATTTTTTACCAATACTTTCGTAAATTCTCCTGAAATCCACAAATATTCCCTGAGCTGCCTCGGGTCTTAAGTAACCTATATTATCTGAGTAAGGTCCTATGGTGGTTTTCATTAAGAGGTTAAATTTGGAAGGTTTTTCAAATTCACCGTTGCATTCAGGACATTTTATACTTTTTTCTTTGACATAGCTTTCTACTTTTTCTAAATCCCAACCTTCTACTCCTTTCTCTTCTATTAGTTGATCTACCCTGTATTTTCTGCCACATTTTGAACAAGTTAAAACTAAGTCTACAAAGTGCTCAAGATGACCTGAAGCTTCCAGAACGATCTCTGGAGTTATTATTGGCGTTGAAATTTCGTAGATAAACTCATGGTTATTCACAAAATAGTGCCTCCATCTTTCTTCGATTTTTCTCATGATTTTGACACCTATGGGACCCAAATCGATAAAACCGCTAACTCCTCCGTAGATTTCAAACGATGGCCAAAAAATTCCTCTTCTTTTTGATAATTCCGCTAGCTTAGGGTTCATCTAAAATCACTTTCTTCAATTTAACTTA
The DNA here is from genome assembly GCA_041640715.1 of Thermoproteota archaeon. Lineage (GTDB taxonomy): Archaea > Thermoproteota > Thermoprotei > Gearchaeales > Gearchaeaceae > DSFO01. The sequence goes on from JBEPZU010000007.1 coordinate 28,997, forward strand.
TATACAACTATTATTATTAGGAAAATAAATCTATGCGAAAGGCATTAATGTTAAACAGAAGAACTTTAGCTTTTCTAATACTGCTGATTCTAGGTTCTTCTTTATTAATTTATTTCATATATCCATACGAAGCTCCTAGCGCACCCCAACGTTTTTCTTATGGTGTTACAGTATACGATGTGATAAGCGAAAAAGCTGGTATACCAGCGAAGAATATCACAGTAATCTTGGAAGGTTTAACTACCAACTACAATTCTTCCTTGAAATCCCCAAATTTGAGGAACGAAACTTACTATTTTGCAAATTTGACCTCAGGCAATTACTTACTAAAAATATACTCTTCTTACGGCATTTTACTTTATAATAAAACGATAAACTTAGTTGAGAATAAGCTAGATACTGTAACTTTGAGGTCACAACCTTTTATTGTATCTGTAACTATAGGCGGAAAACCCAGTCCTTTTACCTATAAGGTTACAATGAAAAATTTAGAATATGGATATGTCTTCAATGAAACTATACAAGCACAATCGACTGCCACTTTTACTCAAATACCATTGGGCAATTATTCCATATCTCTCTACTATCTAGGTTTTGAAATCAATAGGACCTCGCTGAACATCAATGCATCCCTAAATTTCTATACTTTTAAAACGTATGTGGTAAATGCTACGTTTGGTTTACTTGATGAGAAGGGTAATTTATTAAACCAAACTAAGCTATACTTAGAACATAATTCTAAATCAATAGGACCATTTCTTCCTTCTTCAAACTCTACACTAATAAACGCCATTAATTTACCACCCTTAAAATTCAACGTAACATTTGAATACAAAGGTATCAATGTAACTCTTAAGGAAAATCCATTAGTAGATCTAACTTCTAATGATAAAAAATCCTTTAATTTCACCACATATTTAGGGAATTTGACTGTGAAAGTAAGCTATGATGATGGAAGACCAGCCAAGGGATTATCCGTTGCACTTTCTCCTTTATTAGGAGGTATACTGGGCGTTGAAGGTAATCAAACTTTTACAAATATACCTGCTAATGTAGCTCTTAAAATATCAGTAGAGGATACTTTTTTGGAAGTGCTTCAGAAAGAAATCACTATAGTTCCTAATTTTAATAATTCAATAGAACTAATAATACCCAAACATAACCTGAACATAAATTTGGTAGGAAACGGTGATATTTCTTCTTTCAAGATTTTCTTTGTGGTTCAAAATAACTTCAACAAATCAATCGTATATCGAATCAATTCTTATAGCTTAAATATTCAATTATACCCAGCGGTTTATAGAGTATTCGCATATGTTTACTCTTATTCCAATAACACTATACTACTTTATAGTGAATATTTAGCCTTGAATAAGACGATCGTTAAGGATGTTAACGTAAGTATAGGTTATTCAATTGTTGTAAATACGAGCTATCCTGATGATGAGATCATTATATATTATGTAGATTTTAATGGTGATTTCTTAGTAGCTAAGAATAAAGGCAACTCTGTTTTGGTAAATAATTTAATTCCTGGAGATTACAAAATAGTAGTTCTAAGGGATGGAAAATATGTCGCTTCTGAGTTCGTTGTCATAAACATGAAATCGCCTCAAAGAATTCAAATAAATATAGACACCACTACTACTGATCCATTGTTTTTAGTTTTTCAATCAGCAATACCTGTACTTTTCGTGTTATTCTTGCTTCTATTTCTAGCCACTTTCTTCGCGTTTAAATTGTATAGAAAAAGGAAAATGAAATGAGTTCTTTGTTTACTTATTCCCAAATTTATCTGCATAAGTTATTCAAGGAATTCGCAGGTATACAGAAATCCCTCAATGATTCTTATTTCGTAATAGTTGGGATGCCTTATGATTCTACAACAACTTATAGAACTGGTGCTAGATTTGCCCCTTCTGCTATAAGAGAAGCTTCGCTGAACATAGAGACAAACAGCTTTCTTTCCAAGGCCTTCTGTGAGGACGTACCGTTTTACGATGCAGGAGACCTAGATTTGGTTGCTCTTGATGTCAAAGAAGCCTTAAGAAGGATAACATACGTCTCTGAGGAAATAAATGCGGCTAAAAAGGTGATAGTAGGAATTGGAGGCGAGCATACAATAACTTACGGGATTGTCAAAGGTCTCAAGTTCGATACTTTCGTAGTTTTTGATGCCCATCTCGATTTAAGGGATGAATATCCTTTTGGAATTAAATACGGTCATGCTACAGTTAATAGGAGGATCTATGAAGATCTAAGGCCTCCTAAAATGATGATAATAGGAGTCAGGGCATTTAGTAAGGAGGAGATCAGCTTCGCTAAAAAAAATGAAATAAAGATCATCGATGTTGAATCCATTAAGGAGGATCCGAAATATGCAATGGAAAAAATAAGGGATTTCCTCAAAGAATCATTTAGGGTATATCTTTCGATAGATTCGGATGTTTTAGATCCTTCAATAGCTCCTGCTGTTAGTAACCCCGAACCTTATGGTTTAACGCTCGGGGAATTTTTTACAGTGCTGAAACCTCTTTTAAACAGAAAGGTCATAGGCTTAGATCTAGTGGAAGTTTGTCCTTTTTTTGATAGTGGAATTACAGCATTAACAGCAGCTAGATTATTGCTAGAATGTATGACTACGATTTGGTTTAGTCAGCCTTAATTATCTTAGCAGCTGGCCTTTTGCTTTTAATGAGAATCTTAGAGTTACAATATACACAAGAGAAGCTCCTAACTGTGATACTTCTCTCCTTTATCTCCTTATACTCTATTTTCCTTCTGCACTTCAAGCAGGTATAATCCACAGATGTTTTTCTGCTTATTTTATTTAAATTTTTAGCGCAATCGTTCTCTATTACGTAAATATTCCTTCGGGTTATCTTAACTTTTTAAAATTTGGAGTCTAGAAAAACTTCATTTCAAAACTATGGAAAGTACTGTAAGGCTACCAAGGTTTTCGTTTACTTTTAGGTAAAATTTCATCAATGTTTAAATATTTCTTTCACATTATAGTTGATAATTAATGAACCTCTCTGAAGTGAAATTTGGATTGGAGGCTAAAAGGGAGCTTCTAAAATGGACGAAGAATTTTTAAAAGAAAGCAAGGAGGAAGATATATTCTCCATTGGAGAAATATTAGAAAGTTTAGATAAAGAACAGAGGAAAATAAGGATAAGAACTGAAAAGAGGAAGTTCGGTAAGGATGTCACAGTTATTGAAGGGGTTTCTGAGGATAGTGCGCTTGAAGTCACCAAATATCTCAAATCTAAACTGGCTTGTGGGGGCACGTATAAAGGTGGTAGAATTGAATTGCAAGGCGCACACAAATTAGCTGTTAAACAAATTCTTCTATCATTAGGTTATCCTGAGGAAAACATTACAACTGATTGATGTCCCTAAAAGAAATTTTAAAGAACGCTAAAAGAGGCGAAAAATATAATCTACGCTGTCCTATTTGTGGTGGAAAACAAATCTACAGATTAAATACCTATGAATGGTTATTTCCTTCCTTATATTCCTGTGGAATCTGCGGTTATTTAGGTTATTTTCTAATAGATGTATCTGAGTCTAAAGATGATAAGGTAAGCCCTTCTTAATTATTTCAATCGGTATTTTATCCTTCCATTTCTCTAAGAATAACTTATCATCCTTCTCTTTTCTTAGCTCATCTGGTAGCATTACAGGTATTTCTTCTATTATTGGGTACCATCTATTGCATTTTTCACATATCAATATACCATCGGTTATTTCTCTCTTAGTGCACTCAGTGCAGTCAAGTTCTGCGATATTTATGTTTTTGACGTAATCCAGCTTAAGCGCACAATATTCTTTACAGAAAGGAGTTTTGATTTTCAGATCTTTATATTCATATCTTACTTCAGCAAAAGATAAGAATTTAAGCGGCCAATTTTTACAAATCGGGCAAGCTAGTATATCTAGCAACCTGTATTTCATAGATAGTTTTTTCGTTATCTTCTATTTAATTCTTAAAGTAAATCACGAATTACCTTAATCAAGTAAAAGAGATAATTTAGGTAATTCAATCGTGCCTATTTCTTGATAAATTACGAAGGGAATTCCCTCTTCTATTATTGCGTATTTTTTAGTAAAAACTGATAGGAGTTTGTTTTTATTTAGTTCTATTACGTTGCCAGAGGCGAACTTAGAAAAAGGAGGCAATATGACTAAAACGCTATTGAAAATCGTGGGGAAGTAAATAAAAGCGAGAAATTTGGTTGGTTGTCCATTGCTATTTCTCAATAGAATGGAAGGATGTTCATGACCTATCACAATGATCTTGTTTTTTCTCGCTAATAGTTCATGATCTTTGTGACCATGTGTAATTAAAATCTCTTTCTCTACAAGGTAATCCATCACTTCTATTTTGAAATTAGCTGCGATAGGCCTGATGTAGTTATCATGATTGCCTCTTATCAATAGAACTTCCTTATAATATGAGGTTGTGCTAAGAAAGAAGAGTTCGATTTCTTTTCTCTGAGCCTTGGTTATTTTAGAAAAGCCGTGTCTAAGATCCCCATTGATTATTAATCTTTTAGTCTTTACAGTTTTAATCAAATCGTCTAGCTTTTTTATTAGTTCATCCAACTGAGATTTGGATATAAAAATGCCTTGTCTTGCTAGTTCATCTTCGTAACCTATATGAAGATCTGAGATTACTGTTGCATCTAGTTTAGGTAAAAAAGCAGCAGGGAAACCGTTTATTGGTATTATTTCCTTATGGGCTACATAGCTTGGATCAACCATTAACTAGACTTCAGTTTTTCCCTTATCCTCTTGAAGGTCCATTTCAAAGAACCGCTGAGATTTCTCATTTCCTGAGCATCGTTAATATTCACGTTTAGTAGATCTATTCTAGTTATATTGTCTTCTTCATCTTTTTTTATGATGTAATCGAAGCTTTTCTCAGGAAGCAAACCTGCTTCTGCATCGCTTGCTTTCTTACCTTCAAACACTTTTTTTATCAAGAAATTTTTGAAAGGAGAAATATCTTCCTTAAATTTAAGTTCAGGATTCGGTATGACCTCTATGTGATTATCATCGAAAATGTTCATAGTAGCCAAAACGAAATTATCTACATCTAGCATTTTATCGCTTCTAATGAGATTTGGATGTGGTTTTTCTTCAACCTTAGGTTTTTCCTCGGTGTTGGTTTTAAGGATGGCATCTGCTGTTACAAAACTTCTTTCTGATATTGCTGAATTGATGATCTCTAAATTAATTTTTATTAATTCTAGTTCTTTCTCTAAATTTGTTTTCTTAATCTCCAATTCCTTTTTGAGTTCGACTAGTCTTTTAAGTTTTTCGCTTTCCATCATCTAGAATATTTTGTTACATCTAAATATTTCATTCCGCTTCTATCTTTTTTAATTGCATTCTGTACATTTTTATCAGTTCTTCTTCAGTCGTAACGTCCTCTGGTTTTTTATCTTCTCTGAATCTACCTGTGAATCTGGGGAATCTTATCGCTAGACCTGCATTTTTTGATATAACTCCGTAAGCTGCTGTATGAACGGGGCTTAACGTTATTTCATCTCCTATTATTTCGATGACTTTTGCTGGAACATACCACACATCTGCTTCAATTTCGCTTATAATTCTAGGATGTTTATGATCTATTCTGAAAGGTTCTAAGATTTTAGGTATGTTTTCTAAGTCTTCATCTGTGAATCCTGTACCTAATTTACATACGGTTTTAAACACGTCCATACTAGGGTCGTATATTGCGACTAATAATCCTCCAAGCTTTCCAGCTCTTTTACCTGTTCCGTAAAAACCTCCCACTATACATACATCTATAGGTTCTACCATCTTTGATTGGTATGATCTCTTAAGTTTTATCCAGAGAAAGCCCCTAGCTCCTGCTTGGTATATCGAATCAGGAGCTGTAGATTTACAAATCAAACCCTCGCAACCTGCTGATACAGCTTCATTTAAAATTTCAATCAATTCTTCCTCATTTTTTGCTTCCTTTTTTTCGCTTAATCTTATCCAAAAATCTGTTTTTACCGTTTTTTCTAAGATTTCCCTCCTTTCTTTAAAAGGCCTATCTAAGAGTTCTTCTCCGTTTAAATAGATTATATCAAATAAATAAACTATTGTAGGATATTCCTCCATAGCCTTCTCTATTTCATATTTTCTTCTTCTATGCATTAGCTCTTGAAAAGGTAACATTTCTCCAGTAGGTTGTATAGCAATTATTTCGCCTTCTACTATTGCTGTTTCAGCCTTTATGTTGTTTTTTATGTGCTCAATTATATCTGGATAGTGATGAGTGATATTCTCAAGGGATCTTGAGAAAAGTTTGAAACTATCTCCATCTTTATGTATCTGAACTCTTTCACCGTCATATTTATATTCAACTATGAAAGCGTGATCTAATCTTTCAAAGATCTCTTTTTCTGATTGTGCCCTTTCTGCCAACATAGGCCTTACTGGTATGCCTACTCTAATCTTGATGTTTTTCAATCCTTCAATGCCTTTCTCTAAAGCTGCTTTAGCTACAAGTCCCATGTCACCTGATTTATTATATGCCTTTTCCACAAGGGGTCTATAGTCTTTGTTGTTAAGATATGCTATAGCTATGGCATCCAAGATAGTCATATCCGCGAGGCCTAATCTAAGAATACCTATCACAGTCCTTGTAATGTACTTGGCTTCCAAGGGCGTTGCTTTTTTGAGAAGTCCAGCTAAAAGTTTGACCTTGGTATCTTGTGCTCCTTCTCCTGAGACCTTTGCTACCTTCTCTAAGGTATCATATACTTCTTTGATTGTAAGCTTTTCTTTCTGTTCTGTTATAAAATCGAGCAACCCTGCTTGTTTTTTCCTACCCATTACTTCTTGTGCAACAATGCCTAGATCCCCTCTTTTTTTGAGCAGACTTATGATTTCGTCTGCAGACACGCCCGAAGCCAATGCAATACTTCTAGCCATGAACTTCTCTGCAACACCTAGTTCTACTCCCTTGTAATCAGGGTAAATTTTTCCCTGAGTCAAATAAATTACCTTATCTACATCTTCTATAGTTGCTTGTCTTAAAAGATCCACTAATATATCGGTGATCTCCAATCTACTCGTGGTTGACGATATTTTTTCGTAAGCCTTAACTAGCTCTGAATAAAGTAAACCCACAATTTTCTATTTCTGCTTTCAAAAAATAAATAGTTATGACTTTTGAAAATCAATCAGTCTCATACCGGTAAAATTTGATGCCGCCTTTATAATAGCTAGCAACGAGTATTTCCTCAGGTTTATTATAAACCAAAAATTTTTCTAAAGCATATTTAAGATCTTTTTTTGCTACATTAATTATACTGCAATTTTCAAATTTAATAGAATTTAACCCGTTAATTTTTTCTATTCTAGCTTTCAAAATAATTTTTTCATTCTTTAAAAGATAATTTGTTGTTTTATACGATATTATAAAATATTTTTTATTTATCTTTTTAATATTTTTTTTACTGTTAAAATTTTTATCGAATCTTTTAATAAACTTTGTCTTATAAGCTAGTAGAGGAAAATCAATTAAATTGTTTTTTAATATTCTTTGTACATTATTTATTATTTCTCCAATTTTTATATTTTTATTACTAATATAATATCTTACCAACTCTAGACCTAATACTGAAGCATAAAATACATTTAATTCCCAAATAGGTGGAATTTCATATTTAAGGATTATCTTAATATCATCTTTCTTAAACATATCCTCATAGATTTTCATTATGTCATTTTTCATTTCTTTATTGACTAAGTTATGAAAATATATTCCTTTGCCTCTGGTAACGTAGCCACATATTCCTTTATCGATAGGTATGAGGTATAGAGTATGATTTTTATAAAACAATATACCTGGGATAAAGAAAGAATACATTATCATGTTAATTGACTTAATAAATTCTCTAATTCTTTATCTAGATTTTGTTTAAAATTTTCCTCTATAATATTTTTTCTATAGAGATCTTTTTTAAAAATGTTTTCCAGCAAATTTAAGAAATTATCCTTATTTATCTCATCAGCAAAAATATACTCCGCATACCCTAGTTCTTTAAGTTTGATTGCATTTTTAGTTTTCTCAGTATGTGCTCTTGGTACTACTATCAATATAGGTTTTTGATAGCTCAAAGCGCTTAATAATGAAGAATGACCACCAGTTAAAACCAATAGGTCTGAATCTCTTAGTATATCGCTTATTTCTTTATGGTTCTTTATCCAAGGAAAAATTTCATAACCGTCTCCTTTTAGATATTTTATATTGTTTAGACCACTTAATATTTTGAAATATAGATTTTCTTTTTTATTTTCTCTTATTATTTCTAAGAATTTTTTGATTAGTATATATCTTTCTTGGATAGTTCCTGAAAGAAGGATACTAACGACCTTTTTCTCTTTTTTTATAAAATTTTCTTTTTCAAAAGATTCATTTTCAGAAAAAAGGTTTATGAATTTAATTTTTTCCATATCTTTTTTACTCTTTAATAAAATATTTTTAGAAGATATTGAGTAAGGCGGTTTTAGGTCTGGAATTAAAATTATCGAAGCTTTTTTACATGCCCATAGCCATAATTCATAGAAGACTCTTTCGCTGAATCGTTTGAGGAATCTGGATAGCTTAGTCATCGGTCTTATTCTAGGAATTTCTACATAAAGTTGATTTACTATAACTATGCTTTTAATTCCAAGAAGAAAAGATGCTAATAAGGTTGATACTCTACTATCGGAAATTACAATATTGGGTTTTATTACAAACAAATTTCTCGTTTCAATAAATATATGTAAAAAAAATATTATAATATATTTAAAAAGATTTCTTGCTATCGAATATTTGAATGATAAATGCCCTTTTTCTTCAAAAATATAATTATAACCTTTTGTTTTAAATAAATTTTTATAATAATTGTTTAAATATATAAAACCCTCATTTTGTGTTGATACATATACTTGGAAATTTCTTTTTAGAAAATACTTGATTAGTTTGTTTGTTCTACTCGCATGACCATAACCTATACCGTTGATACTAAAATAGATCTTTTTATACGTTTGCAAATCTCTTATATATTTCCTTTCTTATTATTTTCCCTTTTGGTTCTAATTCTCCGAAAAGTTCAGCTTGGAACTTGTATATTTTAGTCTTTTTCCAAATCCAGGCATCGGGCGGCAAACCTGCTTTTAAGCATGCATTAGAAAGGAAACTTTCTTCATCCCATTCATTTTCTACAGCTACTTGTGGCAAAAGAAGTCCACTGTTTAAACCGTATTCTATTATTAGACCATCTCTTCCTACTTTTATGTATTTAGGAACATCTCTCTTATCTACGTCAAGAAAAGTAGGTTCTGTCAAAATTGAAACTTCAAAGGTTACTTTATCTAATTCTTCGACTTTCAAAGGGGGAAACCTTGGATCTTCTACAGCAGCTAATATCGCTGATTTGATCACCGAATTATATAGTTCGTAAGTTGGGTAAGGAAAGCCTATACATCCTCTTAACTCTCTAGCTACACTATTACCTTTTCTTTGATAACTCTCTATGGTAGTAAAAGCGCCCCTTTTAACCAGTAATCTATCGTCATATACTTTTATTTGCTTAATTCTATTGTAGAGCAAGAATTCCTCAACTGAAGCTCTAGCAAGTTTCACTAAAAAGACGCCCAATTGTAGGGGTATATTCATATACCTAATATTTCATCCAAATCCATTTCAATTTTTTTCCAATGAGAACCATACCAATATATCTTATTACAATTTTCACAGTACCAAAACTCTGAATGCATACTCCCAACTTTTTTTGGAACATATTTGATTGCAAAGGCTTTATCCACACTTTTTAAAATAGAATTGCAAAGAATACAGCGTGATCCAATATTAATTTCGTTTTCATCCAACTTGAGTTCCTTTAATAATTGTTTGAGTAATTCCTTTCTAGTTTTATTTTTTTTAATAAGTATAACTTTAATATTTCTTTTTGAAGCCTTGTAACTTAATTCTTCGTCCCCGGTGATGAGTATAGCGTTTTCTTTTAAAGCTTCTTCGAGAAGAACTTCATCTTCCATATTTCTTTCGTAACGTGTATCAATCCCTAGTAACCTTAACCATTTAGCAAGGTCTCCCAGCATTCCATCGACTATAATCTTCATCTAGCAATCAGCTTAACTATGTCTTTTTTGGATAGCACTCCAATAATATTACCGTTATCGTCTATTACAGGAAGTGCAGGGAGATCAAATCTTAACAGGTAGTTGACTGCTTTGAGCAATTTATCTGATGCACTCAACGCTATGTCTATTTCGTACATTACATCAGCTGCTACCTTCTCTGTTTTAATCTTCTCACTGCTTACATTACCTCTTATGTATTTCATTTGTTTACTTAAGAATTCACTTTCATCCAAACTAGCTATATTAGAAAGAGTTATTATTCCAACAATTTTTTTATTATCTTCCACCAATAAAACTGTAGTATCTTCTTTAAACATTTTTATAATCTTTCGTACACTGCTCAGTCTGTTAACTTTTTCTACTTGTTTATCCATTACGTCTTCTACTTTTATATCCTCTATGGGATAATCATTGAAGACTCTACACGCGTCTGTAGGTGTGAATATGCCTGCCAACTCGTCTTTATTTGTAACGACAACGCTTCCTATTTTATTATCATTCATCGCTTTACATGCTTCTTTTACGCTCCTGTTTTTTTCTAAAGTAACTACTGGGTGTTTAACGTGATTCTTAACTAAAAGTTGATCTAAAGTAGTATTTTTTTTATGTATTTGCATAAGAATGAGAGCTATATCTCGTAGGGAAAGTATGCCTGCTATTTTATTATTTTCTAACATTACTAATTTCGAAATGTTATTTTTTAACATCATCTTTCTAGCAAAAGCTAAATTATCATTTGGGTTTATGATGAATACGTCTTTTATAGCATAGTCGGAGAGAGGGATGTTTGAGTAGATATCATTTAGAAATTTTTGGTTCATAATTGATGGTATTAATAGGGGGTTTATTTATTTTTCAGGAGATATGATTTTTTAAAACAGAAAATAAATCATAGACTTACAGAGCATCATATAACAATTCAACCAACATTCTTCTATCGACGATGCCTAGTACTTTCTTATCTTCATCGACAACTGGCATCCTTCCTATTCTATATTTGAGCATTTGTTTGGAAGCTTCGAGCACTGTTACATGCTCACTCAAAGAGTGAATATGTTTATTCATCAAATCTGAAATATAGAGCATGTTTTTTCCTCTATCGTCGTTAAGGGCTAAAGGCAACCATGATACTTTTGAGGATAATAAATCATGTTCCGTTATTATTCCTACTACTTTATTTTCATCATTTACTACTATTAAGCCAGATTGTTTAGTCTCATCCATTTTCCTCCATGCATTGTATAAGGAGTCATTAGATTTAACATAAGGAAAATCTTTTTTCATTACTTCTTTAACGGGTAAGTTCAGTTTTTCACTCCCTAATTTGGTTACAGCATCAAGTATAGCCTCGATGGTTAATATCCCAGCATAAACTAAACTCTTCTCATCTTCTACCACAGGAATACAATCTTCGTTGTATTTGAGTAGTTTTGGAATTATCTCCTTAGTAGGGTTCTCTAATGAGGCATAAAATACATCTTCCTCTAATAAATCCTTCAGTAAAATCGTATTGTTCAGTGTTAAAGGGAGTTTTATGAATTTTTCTCTTCTAACCACGCCTAGTACTTTAAAGCTTTTTTCATCCGTGACTGCCACTTTTTTAAGACCCCTACTTTTTAGGAAAGATTTAGCTTTAGAGGCAAGTTCGTTATAGAAGAAAGGTTTTACGGTTTTATCATAAATCTCCTGTACCTTCATTACGTAGCAACAATTTTTCTTTTTCATCCCCTACAATTTTCGCAAAGATATTGGCCATCTACTAAAGTTAGGTCATCGCTCCATTCTCCACAGGCGTCGCAATAACCCGATATTTTTCCTTCTTCCCTTAAATTAAACAAGGTTTTTTCTTGCATTAGATCTATCAAAGATGGGGTTATTCTAAGTAAATCTGAAACCGTTAGGATGCCTACTACCTTGTCTTCTTCTGCAACTATTAATCTCCTTATATTGTAAGTTAGCATCATTTTAATAGCCGTCATGATATCTGAGCTTGGGTGTATCGTTATAAGAGGAGTGGACATTATTTCTTCGGCTTTGGTATCCTCTGGTCTCTTTTTTTTGGCGAGAACTTTTATGAGAAGATCTTTCTCGGTTATTATCCCTATTGGTTTATCGTTATCTAATACCACAACCGCTTCTACATTCTTTTTACTCATCATTTCAGACAGAATTGCTATATTAATGGTTTTGTCGACACAAACCGGCTTATCGTTCATTATGTCTCTAACAAGAATATTTAACGCTCGTTCATCTTCTAATCCCATATACAATATTAGGCTCTTTAGTTTATTTACTTTTTTTAAAATTATCTGAGATATGATATATTTCAAATCCTCCTTTAGGTAGGTCTCTCATCAATATTTCTCTGAATTTCGTTTCTTTCAATTTGAGGTTGGAAGATTTTAGCAATGTAATTATCTTATTGCATACTTCTTCTTTGGTCATCCTACCTGGTATAAGTGTTATCCTATCTTTATCAGAGCAAGCGATTTCTGGCATTACTTTGGGCATGGCATTTTCATCAATCAAAATAGCTAAAGCTAGGGGAATATTTCTTAGATAATTTTTCTTTCCATATATCATAAAAGAACCTTTAGCCAAATATGTTCCCGAAGGTGCTTTCTTGGATATTTGATCAGGTCTAACCCAGTATACATCTACTGCTCTTAGTGCTTCTTTCCAAGCGCTGGAATAAGAGGCTACGAATTGTGCGGCCTCTTGAATATCCTTTTCTTCGGCCTTCTTTTCTCCCATCTTCAACAATAAGAAAGGTGAACCGTGTATGTCAGCGTGAAATACGAGATCATCTTTTTCTAATCTCTTTCTTATCAAAGCTTCATTTTGCGTATCATCTCTTCCAGCAATAGCCAGTAAGTTATTAGAAGAAAAGAACCATAAGTAATTTTCATACCATTTTTTCTTTTCGATCTTTTTTAATTGAATAACTTTTTCTTCTTCAATTTTCTTCTTTTTTAAACCTGTTTCGATTTCTTTTATTCTTTCTTCAATTTTATTTATTTTTACTTTATTTTCTTTTATTTTATCAAAAAGAAAATTAATATTTTTCATTAAACTAAGTGATAATTGTAATACGATTATTTGTTTATCAAATTCTATTTCAAAATTTTTATTTTTTAATTCTATTTTTTTTATTTCACCCCATTCTCTTCTCCAGTTTTGTTCTAATATTTTTATAATTTCTTCCCATTTTTTTTCTAAAATCTTATTATTTATTTCTTTAAAAATTTTATCAATATCTTCAAAGTTTTCTTTGAAGATATTTATTAATTTAGTAATTGATTCATTTTCTTTTTTGATATTTTCTAATTTTGTATTTAAATCTTCTAGAATCTTTTTTCTTCTTTTTTCTTCTTTTTCTACTTCCTCTTTTTTAATCTCATATTCTTTTATTTTAAAGAAGTAATCTTCTACAGCAGAATTAAAATTATCAAAAAAAATTTTATCAAAATCCTTGTATAATGCAAGTTCATGATTAATTACATTTTTATAAGTTCCTGTTTTATCTATTATAATACAAGGTCTTGGTTCGTATAAGTATTTTTCAATTTTTTCTTTGATTTTTAAAAATAATTTGTTTATATTCTCAGAAGAGATTTCCCTTGGTAAGAGATCTTTGTTGATGTTTTCTTCCAAACAAGCATCTTCTACAATCTCTGGCGGTATTCCCGCGAATTTCCATAGAGTCGATACTATATTTCCCTTAGAGCTTAATATTTGCTGAAGAATCTTGCTAAAATCATTTTCGAGGGGATTAAATTCATTTATAAGAGGTGGAGTATACTGCACACTTGGTTTTATTTTTCTTTTTCTTTCATCGATTATCCTTACCGTAGCAATTATCTTATCGTTTTCTGTGAGTACAAGATTTCCACCTTCCATGAATTCTACGTAAAGAGTTAAATTATCTTCGAATGTAATCTTTAAATACCTATCGAAAAATGGCATTTGTATTTCTAACAGTCTTTTACCGATTAGTTTCTTCCTAGCAATGTTTACGAATTCATCGGTTTTCTTCTTCTCAGGTATGTATTGGGTTAAGAATATCCATCCTTTGATGTCTATTAACAAAAAATACGTTTCATCTCCTTTTCTAAATCTGAAAATATACCCTAGGTCTGTTCCGTAGATTTTATTTATGAAAGAATTTATCAAGTTATTTTTTAAAAGATTAAGTAAAGATAAAATATCTAGAACACTAAGGGATGTCTTCCAAAAAACCATCGCCTAAAGAAGAGGTAAAACTTGATGATAAGACACTCGATAAGCTATACTATTTGCGTTTTTTATTCGGGATTCTTGCGGGTACGATAAGCGGTATAATACCTCCTCAATTAGGTCCATTTTCACTAGTACTTCTAATTTTATTATTCTTAGCATCAAATAACTTTATGAGAAGTGTTATTCTTAAAAACAAAACAGATCCTCCAGCAAGACACGGCATTGGGATTTACATACTAGCTTGGATCTTCTTCTATGGTTTTGTTGCCACACTTTTTAATGTTATGGGAATTTGGTGATTTATTTCTAAAATTTCTTAATTAGTTTAATTAACTTAGTATTGTCATAAAGTTTATCTCTGAATTTTCTTTATCGCTCTAACCTTTTCAGATTTTCTTAAATAAAGAGATCTTTGAAAAATTATTTGATTTTTTATACACAACCATTGGTGATTAGGCAAAATATTTTTCAAACCATTCCAATTTTTCTTAAGATAATCCTAAGTTCTTTTTTTACTTAAACTGAAATCCTTTGCTAGTTATTCTGAAAAATAGAGGATTTTTGAGTGGAGGTATTTCTAGAAATAGTTTCATTCTGGAATTATCTTTTTCTAGTTTTATCTTGTAATCAACGATTTTATCAATAAATCTATTTCCTACAGGGACGTTCTTTTCATTTTTAAATGTTACTTGGTTTGTAAATACCACACAGGCACCTTTATTTGCTAGTTCTCTTAGTATCATAAGCGTTTTCTTTAAGTTTTCAATATACTCTTCAAGTTTTAAGGTCCTTAGGTGTGTTACTAAGTTGTCTATTGCTAAGAATTTAACTTGAAGCTCCTTCAAATGATTCAATATACCTAAAAACTGAGCATTATCGAATGGTTTAGCTATCTTAATTCTTCTTAATATTTCTTCATAGGATAAGGGATTTTCGCCAAAATTTTCAGGGTTACTTTTTATTGTTAATTTTTCCTCAATGCCAGCTAACATTTCTTTAATAATGCTAGGTCTAAAGTTTCCTTCGTTATCTATCATGAACACACCTGTTTGAAATTCGCGGGAGGCATAAAGCAAAAATTGATGGATCAATCTCGTCTTACCAGTTCCAGCTTCGCCATATATCTCTATAATAGCGAAACTTTTCAAGCCACCTCCGAGGATTTCATCTAAAGAGCTTGAGCCTGTAGAAATATAATTCATCGTTTTCTTGAGTTCTATCAGATCTTCTCTTTTAAGAAGCATCTTCAATTCAAGATTTTTAAAGATATTATAAAAAGTTACTCTTAATGACTTATGGACGCATTGATTCTTGCTGCAGGGATAGGAAGGCGTCTTAAACCTTTGAGCTATGTAATTCCTAAACCTTTACTTAGAGTGGGCGATAGAACCATAATCGAGCATCTAATTGAATGGCTCCTCGCCAACAACATCTCTTCAATAAAGATAATCTTATCTGATTTCGGTAAGCTCGTAGAAAGCTATCTTTCGCTCAAATATAAAGAACTCCAATTTATATATTCTAAACCCTTAGGTACCGCAGGTCAATTGAGTGTAGTAAAAGGTATCATAAAAAATACTTTTGTGATATGTTATTCTGACATTATAGTGAAATTCGACTTGAAGGAAATGATTGAATTTCACAAGGCAAATAAGTCTGTTTTCACGATAGCTACCTATCCACTAACCTTTCCTCTAAGATTCGGAGTAATAACCCATAACAAACAAGGGAAGGTCACTAGATGGGATGAGAAGCCGAGTATTTCCTTTAAAGTTAATGCCGGTGTATTTATCGCAGAGCCTATTACGTTAAATTACGTTGAAGAAGGGAAAATATACCAGATGAATGAACTTGTAATTAACCTTTTGAAAAGCAAACTTCCAGTTTTTTCCTATACATTAAAGGGCGAATATTATGACCTAGGCACGCTTGAAGATTATGAGAGGGTTAATAAAATCTTTGAAGAGCAGTTGGGAAGTATCTGATTGTAAACAATCTATCTTTTTATCAACCTTCTATATCTTTAATTCCTCCTTCATGAATAACGAACACTGTTTCGCTCTCTGGATGTATAGGTGAATCAAATATTTTTACAATTCTCTGATTTTCTCTCCCTTTTCTCAGCATTAATCTATAGGTGCATCCGTGAGCTACTATGTTACCTCCTACAGGTTTATTTGGATTTCCGAAGAATATATCAGGAGAAGCTACTATTTGATTTGTCACTACAACAGCGGCATTATATAAATTAGCTATTCGATGTAAATCATGTATATGCTTATTAAGTCTTTGTTGTCTCACAACTAAGTTTTCTCTTCCAGGATATTCACTTCTGAAATGACTAACTATACTATCTATTATAAGCAATCTTGCATTAAATTTCGGCATTTTATCCAATAATTCTTCTACAATCAATATTTGATGATCGCTGTTGTAAGCTCTAGTGTAGAAAATTTTTTTCAAAGTTTCATGGGGGTCTAGTTTTAAATAATTGGCTATTTGTATTATCCTCTCCGGCCTGAACGTCCCTTCTGTATCTATGTATACAGCATTAGCTTCCAATCCTCCTTTATCCTTAGGCAGTCCCACATTCACTGCTAGCTGGTGGCATAGTTGGGTTTTTCCAGTACCGAATTCCCCTATTAATTCGGTTATTGCTTGGGTTTCTATTCCGCCGCCTAATAGATCGTCTAAAGCCTTACTGCCAGTTGTTATATAACCTACGTTTTGTCTTTTCTTATAATATTCTTCAGCTGTCATGAATCCTATACCTAAAAGCTTCCTCGCATTTTCGGTTATCTCGAGAGCTTTTTCATAACTTAAACCTGTGGTTTCCTCTACTTCTTTAGCGGAAGCAAATGCTAATGCTTCAACAGTTGTATAACCTGCCTCTTTTAGTTTAGCTTCGGTAGCAGGACCTATTCCTTCTATATCTCTGAGCGTGAGAGTTTTCTCTTTCATCCAAATTAATTATCTTCAAAGACTATAAAAGAGTATTTCTTAAGTTTAACTTTATATTATATTTATTAAATATAATAGGATGTCTGGGAAAGCGATGACTGAACAAATATCTCCTTTGAAATTGATGTTTAAGTGCATCAACGACACTGTGGTTGTTTATTTAAAAGACAATACGCAGTATAGAGGTATTTTATTAAGCGCAGACCAGAACATGAATTTAATTCTAGGAGATGCAGAAGAATTAAATAGTAACGGAGAACCAAAAATTAAGTACGGTAAGATTTTGGTCAGAGGTAATAATATCCTTTATATAAGCGTGCCGTTTTCAGTGTTACCTTAAATTTCTTCGATATCGCCTTCTATTAATATGTAATCTGAGAGTATCCTGTTAATCTCTTCTTTAATAGTTCTACTGAAATCACTATAAACACACCATAGGTTGAATCCCCTTATTTTCTGAGCTCCTACTAAATAGGTTATTTCTTTACCGAATATCTCATTTTTTACGGGTTCGGCCTTTGTAAATTTAGCTATTTCCTCTGGAAATTCCTCTAATATACCGCACTCAAAGGGAAAATTATCGGGTTTTGAGCTGTATACGAAGACTAAGCCATCTGCTGGATATTTCACTGTTACTATACGCTTATATTTATCGATGGTATAGTAGACGATTTTTTCCTTTTTACTATCCAATATTCTTTTGAATTGCTCCCAATCTTTAACATAAACCTGTTTCATAATTCATTCAAATTAATTTGGAGCTTAAATTTTCAACTTCCTATGATCTTCGAATATCTTAATTAATTTCCTTCTTTCTTCCTCCTTAAGCCCGCTAAGTTTACTCTTTTTCTCTTCGATCTTTTTGTTGAGTTCAATTTTATCGACTATAACGATATTGCTCAGTTCTACATGAGGTATTTCTTCTAGCCTTATAACGGGTATTCCAGAAGCTTCTAGACTTCTCACAGTGTATTCTTCAGCTTTCTGCTTATACAATACAGCTTTTGTCTTATTTTTTAATAAAAGATTTAGAGTTTTCTCTTCAAGCTTAGGTAATTCTAGGAAAACTCTGAATTCTCTTGGTTTATCTCTTATTGATGTAGGTTCTTCTAAGACCAATATTTCAGCTTTATCTTCAACCACTTTTATTAAACTTTCATTTATGAGCTCAGAAGCCCTCTTGTAGTTCTCTATCTCTTGCCTTAATCTTTCGTTCTCTTCTATTAGCATCTTAATTCTTTGACTTTGAAGGGCGATTTCTCTATCTAATTTGATTTTAATTCTTTCTTCCTTTTGAAGTTTTTCGATTTTATTCTTCAATTGCAATATGGTATTTTCTTTTTCGTTAAGAAGGTTTTGTAGAACTTTTAATAAATTTTTCATTTCGTCTAATTTTCTCCTAATTTTTTCAATCTCATCTTTATTGTAAATATCATATTTTATTTCTTTTGGCATTATTTCTTTAGCATCCTTACTTTTTTTAATCTCTTCTATAATTTCTTTTATATTTTTTCCTTTTTTAATAATTTTTTCAAAAACTTCTTGTTCTGATATATCATCTAAGTTTGACTTTTTAATCTCTTCCTTTATATCGTTATATAATTGTTGGTAGTTCTTGAGCGCATATAATGCAGCAGCTAAGGCATCTCTCTTATGACTGTCCAGCTTTATATTGGTCAACTCCTTCTCTTCGAGGTATTTCTTAACGATTTCTTTCTTTTCATCAACTCTTATCTCATTTTTAAGCGAAAATATCTTTGCGCCAAAGCTTGAAGCTAACTTGCTGATAATTGTCGATACAGAAGGTTTATCAGTTGCTACTATTATTGGTCTACCGTATCTAGCTAGTTTTTCTCTAATCTCGTCCAAACCTGTGTATTTGTGACTTTCTAGGAGGATCAAATTGCCTTTTAGATCTATCGCTGCTATTCCTACAGTTAGACCTGGGTCGTAGCCTACTAAGAGAAGTCTAAAAGGGTTTTGAATTTCTTCTTTATTTATTATTCTACTTCTCACGACGGGGAGAATCCTTATTCTTACCCCATAACCTTCATAGGGTTTGACATATTTCTTAACAATATCTCTTTGTGCTTGAACAATGAATACTCCTCCTTCATTGGCGTGTTTAGAAGGGAAGAAATCGTAAGATAGTTGGTTTCTATTCAATATTTCCTTTATTGTTGAAGCGGCGTACAAGACATTTGATTGTATTTTCCTTTTATACCTATTCATACTCATACCGCCTGCAGAAGGTTCAGTAGCTTTAGACACGATTATGAAAGTTTCGTTCTCTCTTAGTTTGATCTTATATCCCTCTTCTAATAAGGCTAGTTTTGCTGCTAAAATTGCTGCTTCTTTAGGCGATAATTTAGTCCCTACATTAAAATCCCTTGCCTTAGCTATGTCGATTAGGTTGCTTGAGGGTGAGGAAGGATTTCCTGTGACCTGTACCAAACAAGTTTCATCAGGTAAAAGAAAAGCAAGCCTTCTTAGTTCGTCTTCGTTCCTTACTAATTCAAAGACATTATCGGTAGCTAAAAAATCAGGTTTAAACTTTCTAATGTATCGTAGCAGGTCTTTCATCTCTGCTTTTTCGTCGGTAAATATTACTTCATCGTTTTTAACCAAAGCTATCGAATAGGTAGGGTTATCTCTTGAGCTACCTGGATTTATATCTACTCCTAAAGCACTTTTCTCCAGATTCACTAATCATATAATCCAATGCTTGAAAATAAACCTTGATTTTTCTCTTTTTTAGTTTTTGAAAAATTTCTATAGGATTTCGATAAGCGTATGAAATGAGTTCTAAATGAGATGTAGTTTTGTTATGATCCTAATACTTTTCTAATAAGATAAATCTCACTAACACACGTTAGTGAGATTTCGTCTTGGTCAAGAATACAAATAATTCACATAGTCCTGTTAAGTCGTTGATTCCTTATTGATAATTTAAAATTACTTAATTTTTTTATTTGAATCTTTTAATATATGTTTTGAAGAAATTTTATAAAACTTCTAATAAAAGCTCAGGTACATCACCAGGAAATTCTGCAACGGGTATTTCGGCTTCCTTCAGACTTCTTATTTTTTCAGCAGCACTACCCATTCCCATCGATATTATAGCACCAGCATGGCCCATTCTTTTTCCTTCAGGTGCAGATCTACCTGCTATAAAGGCTATGACGGGTTTTTTCTTTCTTAGCTTAGAGTAGTATTTTGCAAATCTTTCTTCCATATCACCACCTATTTCTCCTATTAATACAACAGCATCTGTAGCGTCATCTTCTAGGAACATTGAATACATTTCTATGAAATCTGTACCTATCACAGCATCGCCTCCTATACCTACGGCAGTACTTATCCCTAAGTTCCTTTTTGAAATTCTGTATGCTATCTCATAGGTCAATGTTCCACTACGTGACATTATTCCTATCCTTCCAGGGCTAAAAAGATGGGCAGGCATTATACCTACTTTTGAATATGGTGGAGATATTATTCCTGGACAATTAGGGCCGGTGATTAGAGCTGACTTTGCTTTTGCGTAATTAATTAAAAAGAGTTCTTCATGTATAGGGATCCTCTCAGTTATAACCACTATTAGTTTTATACCAGCGTCTATTGCTTCTATAACTGCATCAACTGCAAATTGAGCTGGGACAAAAACAATTGAAGTATTTATTTCAGGGTATTCCTTAATTGCTTCTTCTACGTCATTAAAGACAGGTACGTTATGGATTTTTTGTCCTCCTTTACCAGGGGTTACTCCTGCTAAAATTTTAGTCCCATACTCTAACATTAACTTTGTATGAAAACTTCCCTGTCTTCCTGTTATTCCTTGTACCAAGACCTTTGTATCAGAGTTTACCAGTATTGCCATTTCATTTAGTCAATTCGACAATCTCTTTAGCTGCGCTTTCCATATCGGTATGAAGCTTCAAAGACTCTTTTGCTAATATCTCTTTGCCTATATCCTCATTTGTTCCCATCATTCTTATGCTTAATTTCTTAGTAGTTTTGCATTCTTTTAAAGCTCTTATAATGCCCATTGCAACCTCGTCGCAACGGGTTATCCCTCCTAGTATGTTAATTAAAATGCCTTTTGTTCTCGGATGTTTCAATTGGATAAGGAGCGCATTATAAACAACGTCAGAGCTTGCGCCACCTCCAATGTCTAAGAAATTCGCTGGTCTACCTCCATATAGCTGAACCATATCCATCGTAGCCATCGTAAGTCCAGCTCCGTTGCTTATTATACCTATATCTCCATCGTGTTCTACATAGTTAAAACCTTTCTCAAGGGCCATCCTTTCGAATTCATTCAATTCTTTGTCTGCTCTAGCTTGTATTTCCTTTTGTCTATAAAGTGCAGAGTCGTCGATTATGATCTTAGCATCGACGGCTATTAATTCACCCTTATCGTTAATCGCTAAGGGGTTTATCTCGACTAATTCACAATCATATTTCTTGAAAATTTCATATAATTTCAATACCCAATTCTTTATTTCATCGTTCTCAAAGAAGTTTACTATCTTTCTGAGATGAAATTCTCTTATCCCCAATAAAGGATCGATCTTTATTCTAAGAATTTTTGAAGGATCAGCTTTAGCTATTTCTTCTATTTCAATCCCTCCTTCTTTAGATGCAAGCAAAATAAGGGCTTTAGCAGCTCTATCTACTATCAACGAAATGTACATTTCCTTCTTTATGTTCACCATTTCAGAAATAAGAACAGTTTCTACCTTGCTTCCTTTTATCTCCATCTTTAAAATCTTATTTAATTTTTCTTCGAGTTCCATTTCGTTCGTTGCAAATTGGATACCCCCAGCTTTACCTCTTCCTCCTACTAATACTTGTGCTTTTAGTACCAAAGGATAACCTATCTTAGAAGCTGCCTCTTTAGCTTCATTGAGATTTCTAGCTAATTCCCATCTAGGTACTCTTATTCCGAATTTCTCAAATATCTGTTTTGCTTCGTACTCGAATAGCTTCATAGGTTAATATAAATCTATTTCGTTTTTAATTTTTGTATGCTCGTAGTTTTTGATTACCATATTCATTCTTATTATTCTTACGATTCTTTAAACAGGCCTATTGATGTGCTAAAAACCGCCTTAAAGAAAAATATAAATGCTTTGTCGATAACCGATCATAATACGATCAAAGGTTCTTTGGAGCTTGCCAAATTAGCTAAAGACTTCCCTAACATACTGGTAGTTAAAGGTGTTGAGCTCAAAACCGATCGTGGTGATTTGATTGTACTAGGCTTGAATGAGGAAATAAAGAGTAAAAATTTCTACGAAGTCATAGATATAGCTAAATCCTCAGGTTTCTTAACTATATTGCCACATCCTTATTTTAGACACCGCTTAGATACCGATTTACTTTTATCTGTTGATTTAATAGAAG
Source organism: Thermoproteota archaeon (assembly GCA_041640715.1). GTDB lineage: Archaea > Thermoproteota > Thermoprotei > Gearchaeales > Gearchaeaceae > DSFO01. Next base: position 51,779 of record JBEPZU010000007.1, read on the forward strand.
CCTACAATTCTAGGTCTCCCAGATATTTAAACGAAAAAGCTTTAAAAATTGCAAAGAGATTGGGCAAAGCGTTCACGGCTGGGAGTGATGCGCATTTGTTAAAAGAAATAGGCAACGGTTTGAATTTATTTTTGGTCGATTCTTTTAACGAAGAAGCTTTACTTAAGAGCATTAAAAAGGGAAATATTAAAACGTTTTTTAAACCTTCTAACATCTTTTACAGAATGTCTTCAGCGATGATTCAAGTGCCTAAGAGATTTTTGCGTTTCTAACTTCTTTCTGGCGTTAAAAAAATTATATTTAAAAGCACTGAGGGATAACATTCTTTGAGGTGCATTCATTAGATTCGAACAGAGATTTATCTAAAATCTTAAGAGGATCTTCTCTAGTTATAATTCAGTTTGCAATCCTTAATTTAACAGGGCTTCTCTACTTTTCTATAGCAACTAGATTTTTCTCCAAATATGATATGGGCCTGCTCTTAATAGCAAGTGTCATAATAAACGGGCTAACAACATTATTCTCTCTTGCCTTCAATTATACAGCCGCTAAGTTTTGTGCTGAGCTTCTAAGCGAGGGTAAAAGAGAGCAAGCTAATGCCTTTGCAAGGATTGTAATATTATTAGGAATACTATCTTCCATGTTTGCTGCAGTAGCGGGTTATGTTATAACGTATATTATTCTTTTACCTTTGAATGTAGCAAGTTATTACGCATTATTGATAAGCATTGATGGAGCAATAAATACACTCCTGTTCTTTTTCTACGGCGTATTATTGGGTTACTTTGAATATGCCAAGGCAGTTTTAGCGTTCTCAACCGCAAGTGGAGGTCGATTTTTAATGTCTTCAATAGCGATATTGCTAGGTGCTGATATCGTTATAGTTTTAAAGATTTGGATCATAGGAGATTTGTTGGGATTAATTATGATGTCATTGTTTTCGATGAATCCTTTAAAAAACGATTATGTTAAATTAAATGAAATGATAAAAGTTGTTAAAAACTCAATACGTTTTTCATTATACTTATACTTTTCAACACTTTTGAGTTATATATATTTATATATCGATAGGTATTTAGTGCTTTATAATGCAGGGCTTACCAATTTTGCTATATATGGTGCTGCTATAACAGCCAGTTTGATATTGATCAATTTACCCCAATTGATTTCTAATTCTTTATTGCCTTATTTTTCTTCAGCGCTTTCTGAAAGTAAATCTAAATTTTCTTTGATGGTAGATTCTACAATTAGAGTCATTTGTACAACTCTAGTACCTTTTATAATAGGCGTTGCTATGCTTGCAGAGCCTATAATGTACCTTTTCGCGGGACCTGGATATGTGGAAGGTTGGTTTATATTTTTCCTAGTTACTCTAGTTATAGGATTAACCTTCCCGATAGCTTCTCTCACATCAGCTCTGTTGGCATTGAATAAACCAACTATAATCATGTTAGCTAATGTAATAGCGGTGGCGATAGGCTCTTTGTTAACGCAAATTTTTTATTCATACTTTAACATAAACGGAGCTGCTTTAGGAAGAGCAGCTTTATTTTTAATCAGTTTTATTATCATATCATATTGGATCTTTTTTAAAGAAAAAATGAAATATAGTGTAAGATTTTATTTAAAAACAAATATTATTTCGCTAATGGTTTTCTCCCCTTTATTCTTGATTAGTTTATATAAGATTTATATAAATCCATTTATTATTATAATAACATTATCTATTCCTTTTTTGATATATTTTTATATTCTAAGAAAATATAATTTACTTAGTGATAACGATTTAATAAATCTTTTACTTCTGCTACCTTCTCCTATAGGCAATAAATTATATAAATTTCTTTATAATGTATTAAAACCAAAATTCACTGTTATATCACCTCAATTGAAAAAGAATTTATCGCTTGGATATGGTTCTTCCGATCTATATATCTATACTTATATTAAGCCTCATCTTCAATGAAGGATGGGTTTTCTGTTTTAATACCTACTTACAATGAAAAGGAAAACGTTTTAGTGTTAATACCGCAACTCCTAGAACTTCCTTTCATCAATGAAGTAATTATTATTGACGATGGAAGCAGAGACGGTACTAAAGAGGTCGTGGAGAAATTTGAGAGGATAAATCCTAAAGTTAAATTATTAGAAAGAGGAGCAAAACTAGGATTAGGCACGGCTTATAAAGACGGCATCAAAAGAGCTACTTTTGGCTATATAGTAACCATGGATGCAGACCTTAGCCATGATCCTTTAGATTTGCATAAGTTTGTATCAAAGATAAAAGACGCAGATTTAGTAATAGGAAGCAGACATTTAAAAAATTCTTGCATAATAAACTGGGGGCTTTATAGAACAGTAATCCATCTATTGGCTAACTTCTTAGCTAGAATAATTTTAGGGATCAAATTAACCGACATTACTTCTGGCTACAGGGTTTATAGAGCATCCATAATAAAAAAAATAGTAAATGATATAAAAAGTAAAGGATTTGGTTTTCAGCTAGAAATTTTATTTTACATATATAAATCTAAATATAAAATAGAGGAAGTACCCATCAAATTTATAAATAGGGAAAAAGGATTTACAAAATTTAATTTATTTGAAATTCTAGATTTTATTATAACTCTTCTAAGGTTATTACCTTTAAGATTTAAATAATTTCTACTCTTTTGAGAAGTTTTTCAGCTACGTTATAGGTTATATCTATATCGCCTAATATCGTATATCTGTCTTTCCTTATTTTATTGCTCATTACCAATGCCTTAATTAAAAATTTTTTCTCTATGTTTATTTCCTCTGCAGCGGTAGGGGCGCCTACTTTTTTGAGGAGCTCTTTTATTCTTTTGTAATTCATTCCGTGAAGTTGGCTCATTATTATAGTGCCCAAACCGCATTGTATTCCATGGATTTCATTCTTAAAACCTTCTTTTATTGCCAAGATATCTAAAGCATGGCTAAATAGATGTTCTGAACCGCTTGCCGGTCTAGAGTTACCTGCTACACTTATGGCTATTCCGCTTCCTATCAACGCTTTTAACACTATAGAATAGGCTTTTTCACTAAATTTTGCAAGTTCTTCTATGTTTTTCTCCACCAGTTTTGCGCTCATCAAAGCCATTGATGCTGCATATTCGCTATACTCTTCTCCTTTTAACATATTGGCTAACTGCCAATCTTTCACTGCTGTTTTTTTAGCTATCAAATCTCCTATTCCAGCTATTAGAGTTTTACGAGGATTTTTCATTATGATTTCTGTATCCGCAATTATTGCCACAGGTGTTTTCATAATAGGTTTTATATCGTATTTACTTTCTAGTTGCAATGATAATAGAAATGATATAACAGGCGATGATAAACCATCATGAGATGCAGTTGTAGGTATGCTTAAAAATCTTTTATTAGTATATGAAGCTAAAATCTTGGCACTATCGATTACCTTACCTCCTCCTACACCTACTATTATCTTAACATCTAAGTCTTTTATTTTATGAAGATATTCTGGTAAATCATTTACGAACTCGTCTATTGAATTAATCTCTATATGTTCTGCTACCAGATTTTCTTTCTCTAAAAGAGGTTTTATTATATCTAGGCTTATTTCCTTAGTTTTCGATGAACCTGAAATTAGTAACACATTCCCTTTTATGATAGCTAGATAGTCGAGTACATTAGGTAATTCCTCTATAGCTCTTGGCCCAGAGAATACATATCGTGGCAAAATTATCTTGTTTATATTTCCTTCCATCTACGTCTTAACCTAATATAAATTTATAAATTTTGAAGGCAAAAAATTTCATGAAGAAAAAATTACTATACATAATTCTCGATGGAGCTGCTGATTCGATAGCTGAGAATACTTCTTTGAGTTTGGCTAAAACTGAAAATCTTTCTAGATTAGCCTCCAAATCTAAAGCAGGTATCGTATACCCAGTAGATAAAGGAATTGCTCCTGAAAGTGATTCTGCTACGTTATCTATGCTAGGCTACAATGTTAAAGAGATTAAGATCGCTAGAGGCGTTTTGGAAGCAATAGGTGCGGGAGTAGAATTAAGAAACGGCGACTTAGCTTTGAGAGGTAATTTCGCTACTGTTGAAGGAGACCTATTAATAGATCGAAGAGTCGGTAGAACTCTAAGCGATAAAGAAGCTAAATTGCTAGTAGAGGAAATCAAGAGCTCGATTACCAATATCAAAGGTCACGAATACGAATTGATTCATACTGTAGGTCATAGATGCATCTTGGTGATAAGAAGAAAAAATCAAAGTTTGGGCTCTAACATAACTAATTTGGATCCTGCATATGTTAAAATAGGGGATTTGGTTCATGCATTGTCTTCTGTGTCTAATAAAATTGAGCTCTGTAGAGCTCTAGATGATGAATCTAAATTATCTGCCGATCTCGTTAATTATTTCTTTTTAGAAACTAGGAGGATATTGGAAAAGAGCGAGATAAATCTTAGGAGGAAAAAAGAAGGTAAGCTTGTTGCTAATGCAATACTTTTTAGAGATGCTGGATCTAATATTCCATCTCTTAAAAGCTTCGAAGAAAGATTCGGTTTAAAGGCTATTTGTATTGCTGATATGCCCGTAGAAATAGGAATAGCTAAAATACTGAAAATGGATTCTTCTTGGAAGTATGGTTTTTCCTACAATGAAAAGGCTAGGTTTGTGGCCGAATATCTTAATCATTACGATTTTGTATTTATTCACATAAAGGGAGCTGATGAAAAAGGTCACGATGGAGATCTTGAGGGAAAGATAAAAGTTATTGAAGAAATAGATAGAGATTTCTTTGGTCCCTTATTAAAGATGATCGAACTCGACAAGGTCGATATACTGGTTACTTGTGATCATTCAACTCCTCCTTCTTTGAAGAGTCATAGTGATTCTCCAGTTCCTTTTATGTTATACTCTTCTTCTTTCAAGCAAAGCGATATTAATAAATTCTCAGAATTTGAATGTTCAAAAGGTTCTTTCGGTCTAATAGAGCATGGTTATTTGCTTTTAGATACAATTTTAAAAATCATCTAGACACTTCGAAACTTTTAATCATCTCAACCAACTTTTTGTTCTCACCTATTTCAAAATACTTCCTTATAGGTTCCAAAATAGAATTTATTTCTTCTGCAATTGCTTCTTTAAGATCTAACGGATGTATTTCTCCTTTTGCATATTTACTTTCTAACTCTTTGTAAGAATTTATCTCAATCTCACCTCCATACTTGGCTTCTCTTTGTATGATAATGCTTTGTTTTCTTCTAAAAATTATATATTTGGCCAACTCGAGTATTGGATTCATCTCAACTTGCCTTTCAGGACACCATGCTTTTCTAATTTTCCTCTTTACTTCTTCTTCACTATCATGTATGAATATTGCAGAGCTTGGTTGGGATTTGCTCATCTTAGCAGCTACCACTAGATCCATTTTATCCTTTGATTCTATCTTAGGAGGCTCTGTTAGACCAGTTAATAAATGGTGATGAATTGCTATTGGTTTCTTCCAGTTTAATTTAGGAAAGATTTCTCTAGCAAGCACATGTATCTTCCTTTGATCCATCCCTCCATGCGCTATATCTTTACCAATATATTTCACGTCTACAGCTTGCATGATTGGATAAAAATATTGTGCCATAGACAATTCTTCCTTTTCGCTTCTTCCCATTATAGTTAAAGTCCTTACCGTTCTAGCTAAAGTTATCTTAGAAGCGAACCTCATCACGTCTTTCCAATACTCATAATTCTCCTCGTATAACTTGCTACCGAGCGTTATGTTGGCCTTTGGACAATAAAATCTAAATGCTTTTTCGTAATATTCAGCGGCTTTAAGTATGTTTTCCCATTTACCTCCAAGTTTCTTGTTTATAAAACTATGCCAGTCTGCTAAATAAATGGTACATTTAATACCAGCTTCGCACAGATCATTTATTTTGTCTCCACAAACTATCAAAGTGCCAAGATGTAAAAGGCCTGATATCTCGAATCCTATATAATGTGAAGGGTTTTCGTTTGTAGTAAGCAATTCTCTTAGTTCTTCTTCAACTAGTATTTCTTCAGTGGGTATTTTCTTTATTAACTCTATTTTTTTCTCTAGGTCCATAGATCATTTTTCAAGCCATTCAATTAATTTATTGCAATTAATTGGGTTTAGACTACCTAGCTCAGAGCAATTATTAAAATCAGGACAGGGAATGCAGGGTACCCCATTTAAAATTTCTAAAGGTAAAATTTTGAGAGTCTTTGTAGCGACTTTAAGTATACGAATTTTTTTACCGTTTACGTACCTTTCTGTCTGTATCACTGAACCATTCTTGATGAATTTCATCAAAAATTTTGTTCCGTTCTCGCTTTTGATCCTAGAAACCTTCCATAACTCTCTTCTATCAATTCCATCTTTACTTTTCTTTATTATTTCAAGAAGTTTTTTTTCTATCTCTTCTTCGCTTGCCTTTCTTTTCACAAATATACATTAATATCTAGGCATCTAATAAGTTCTTTGCTTATATTTCTTATAGTAACCTCTGTTACACCTGCGCATTCTGCTATTTCTCTTTGTGTTCTTTTTTCGTTGGTTAAAGTACAAGCTATATAAACTGCACTTGCAGCAATACTTAAAGGAGATTTACCTGCAATTCTTCCAGTACTTAAGGTTTTTTCTACTATATTTTTCGAAATGATTGCAACCTCGGCATTTAGACCGAGGTTTTCAACTAATATCGGGATGTGATATAAGCTTGTGTTTGATTTTATCTTTATTTTGCTAATATCGGATAGGTTATCAACTATTTCAGTGTAATATTTAGAGAACGTTCTTCTTTTCAGATTGAGAACTTCTGTTATGTCCTTTATTCTTATCGGATGATCACAAATTTTACATGCTATATAAATACAGTTTGCTAATAATCCTCTTATCGACTTGCCTTTTTTTGGGTTTTCTTCGATAGTTTTCCTATACAACTCAGCAACAGTTTCTTTTACTCTTTCTGGTAAATTCAGTTTAGAGCTAACTTCATCTAGCAACGTGAAGGCAGAATAAAGATTTCTATCTTTAGAATCGCTTATCCTAAGTCTTTTTTGGTATTTAGATAGAGCGAAGTACTTACTTATGTCTTCTCCGCTTATATTATCTTTACATGCTAGTTTGACGTCGGTTGTTAATCCTTTGTCGTGGATTGCTAATCTAATAGGTGCTCCAGTTCTAGGAGTTGTTTCTTCATTCTCTCCGAAGAAGATTCTCCATTCCTTGGAATAATCTATTAAATTGTTAGCTATTACATTTCCGCAATTTTTGCAAATTATAGATCCTTCTTTGGAATTTATTATCAATTCTTTTGAGCCACATAGATCGCATTTATCATGAACGAATTTAAGATTGGTCATTTTACATAAAGCTTTTGGTTTTTAAGGTTTTGGATGTCTACTTTCTTATAAGGCTTTACTGCTACGTAGGGAGAATTTACAGGTCCTAGTACGTCTATGACTATCCCTATAGGATTAGAGTCTTTATCAAATACTTCAGTATTCAGTTTTGGTACTAATTCTGCTTTAACTAATATTCTACCCCTCTTAGTGATGTTGTAGACGAAACCGATTTGTTTCATTAGAAATCAGCACATTTCATTTCGAATAATAGTATAAAAACCTTTCGTTTTTATGTATTTCTTTGTATATTCTTATGTATTCTTTTGGTCATGTTTTTTTGAGTTACAATTTTTAATGGTTTCATCAAAATCAGGAGACGATTTGTTTATTAAGCGTTTTGAGCAAAGTCGTTACAAATAACGCGTTTTAATTTCTTCCTTAAGAAGCTCTCAACCAAATGCCAAATCTTTCTTCAAGAATCGTAGATAAAGATTCTAACCCCTTTACCTTTTTTTCCTTTCTTCTTTTATTTTCAAAGCTAATTTCTTAAGGAGTAAATTCTTGCTTTCCTTTTTTGGATATACCAATACATAACCTTTAATCCACCAAGACCTAGGATATGCTTTTTCTTTAATTATTTCCGCTTTGTAACCTAGTAAGGAAGCACTGTTAGCTATTTCTTCTAATTTAACTTTTTCTACGGCTAGCTTGAGAGATACTCTTCTACCTTCTCTTCTAGAGTTGTTTGCTTCAAGGTAGGATGGCCAAATCAAACAGTAATCTTTGTTTTTCATACCAACAACTTAGCATTTACAATACCTTCTTGACCCGGCCTTGAGGTTACTATAGCTTCACCTATACTAGTTCTTATAATCGCTCCTTTAGATATTATTTTCCTTTTATCAAATTCTGGATTGGTAGGATTCTTTATAACTGCCAGGATTTCAACCTTCTTTGTTTCTTTTGTATTAGGGTTAGTTACATTAGCATATTTTACTTTTCTAAGTCTTATTTTCATATTGCCCCCATAAACTCTTTCTATCTCTTTTTCTTCTTTTTCGCCTAGCATGGTTAAAGTAGGTGCGCCTCCCAATTCAGAGCGTTTGGTTTTCCTACTACTGCCTTTTTTGCCTCCAGTAGGCTTTTTCAAGTCATTAGAATGCTTTTGTACCATATATTTTCCTATCAAAAAGAAACATATTTAAATTATGCCTCGGGCGGGATTTGAACCCGCGATCCCTGGCTTGAGAGGCCAGTATTCTTAACCGGGCTAAACTACCGAGGCGTTCAAAAAAATAGTTATCAAAAATGTTTTTAAAGCTTCTTTTCAATTTTGATTTCATTCTTGTTCAAAAGTGCATTGTTTTCTGGTTTCCTAATATCCCAATTTAATCAGAATCTTTATTATACATTTCATAGCTCGTTTTACCCTTATGTGTTAATAAAGAAATATGCCCCCAGCGGGATTTGAACCCGCGATCCCTGGCTCGAAAGGCCAGTATTCTTAACCGGGCTAAACTATGGGGGCAAAGTCGTTGATAATTGTTGTAAAGGTAGTTAATAAATTTGACTTCGATCTATTATCCTTTGCGAACAAAAAATGGATTTTATTTAAAATAGTCTAAAAGAGTTTTTTCTCTGGAAAGAACGTTTTCTAGGATAAATTGATTAGCTTTTTCAATAACGAGTTTAAGCTTATCTTTAAGTCTTCTCTTAGCTTCTTCATATTCAACCCATTCATATCCTATGTGTTCCGGAGAAATTTTTACATTCGTATCTTTAGCCTCCATTAGTAGATAGGACACTTCTTTTTGGATTAATTTTCCTTCTCTTCGATACATATAACTTATGGTTTCCTTGAATCCATCTATTATTTCAAAATCTTTTAACCCTGTTTCTTCCCTAACTTCTCTTTCAGCTGTTTCTTTTAAGCTCTCTGAAGGTTCGATCAAACCTTTAGGGATTTCCCAATATTCTTGTTTGTATTTAGCTTTAAGTAATAAGTAATATATCTTATGATCTTTTCTTGTAAATATTACAGCTCCTACCGATTTTTCTCTATACATAGAGAAATATTCTAAAAAGCTTAATATATTACTGCTCCACCGTCTGCGATTATAGTCTGACCTGTGACAAAAGAAAAGTCTTCGCTTATCAAAGCGGAGACCAACTTGGCTATTTCTTCAGTAATGCCCCACCTCTTAAGAGATGTTTCTTCAGCCAATTGTTTTCTTTCTTTCTTACTTAATTTCAAATACGTAGCTTTAGTCATTATGCTTCCTAATGCTACAGTATATGCCCTTATATTATATATTCCATAAGTTCTAGCGATGAATTTGGAGAGCGAAATTAAAGAGCTTTTAGCGAAAGCATAGGCTGCACCTTCGATATCTCCTGAAATAGCAGGAGTTGATGAAATGTTTATAATTACACCGTAATTCTGTTGCATCATGTGGGGTAAGCATTCCTTAGACATTCTAAAAGAACCCATGAAGTCTACTTGGAAGATGTCGAGTATTATCTTATCGTCAAGTTCATGCACTTTTTTGCGCCATATTTCTAAATCGAGGGCATAACCGGCGAAATTTATTAAGTAATCTATCCTTTTGAACGTATTTATTATTAGGTTTACTGCTTCTTTTACTTCTTCGTTTTTTACAAGATCTACTTTTACAGGTAATGCTTTAACGTTATATTTTTCTTCGATTAGCTTCGCGAGCTTTCTGCAACTCTGATAGTTTCTAGCTAGGAGACAAACATTTATCTTTCTTTTAGCAAGTTCTATCGCTGTAGCCCTACCTATCCCTTTAGAGGCTCCTGTTATTACAGCCACCCTGTTCATAAATTAAATATAATTCTTCAGCTCTTTTAATGGTATTCTAAGCCATTCAGATATTTTCTCTCCTTTAAGTTCTTCTTCTACATCGTCTAAATCAACGAACTTGAAGCTTTCTATTTCTTCTTTATTGGGTCTTATTTCTCCATCATAGTCACAGCTAAATACCACACAGAACTCATTTTCTACGTCTTCCTCTCTTTCGCCTTTGGCTTTATAATTGAAGTAAAACAATCGTCTGAATTTTAACTCATCAATTATACCTAATTCTTTTTTGAGTGTTCTTCTAAGCGCTTCTTCCCACGTCTCTCCTGGGAAAAGATGACTTGCAGGGAATTCCCAGTATGAAGGAAATCTTTTATTCTTACTACGCTTTTGGATTAAAACTCTCCCCTTCGAATCCCTTATTACGATAATAAAGGCGAGATGTCTCTTTCCTTCCCCGCTATGTGCGGCTTCTAATTCTTCTTCTCCTATTTTTGCGCCTTCTTCGTTGCAAAGGATTACTTTAGGCATTTAGAATTTTAGTTAGTAAATCTTTATAACGTTTATGCGACCGCCGGGATTTGAACCCGGGTTCTCGGCTCGGGAAGCCGATGTCCTACCGCTAGACTACGGTCGCTTGGACATCTATTTAATATGTTCAAAAAATTTTATTTTTTCTTAAGAAGTAAATAACAACTACAATCACTGCTAGGATAAGTGCAGCTATAAGAATTATTAATGGATAATTAATTTCTGCATTAGTCCTTAGTTTTATGGGCTTGGTGATTGTGAGAGCTAAAGTTTCTTCATTAGAGCTTATGCTACCAGACCAACCTCTAAAAGCGTAGAATAATGAAGGTTTTGCTTTAAGGATTATCTGTGAATTCTTAGGCAAATAGATTGTAATATTAGAGCTTGGTTTCAACTCGTTAGACATTCCTTGGTATGTATATTCGATCGTTGTTCCTTCTGAGCTTTCTAAACTTACTGATAAGAAGAAAATTGCTCTTAATAAGGCTGATCCCTTAACTATTACCTTGACAACGTTTTCGGTACTTGAATAATTCCTTCCCAGTACATGAATTTCCAACCTTCATTCGGTGTTGCTCTTATCACTATTTCTGAACCGAAATCATACCAATTGCTTGCTGGATTAACGTTGCCGCCTTCAGGGGGTTCGGTTTCAATCTCAATATAGAATTGGTGTGTATAAACTATGTTGAAGATTAAGCTTGATTTTATCAAAAAGTCAGTAGCGTTGTATGTTATCCATCTCTCCTTATCGCTTACTTGTATTATCGGGTTTAATAAGGTGACTACGCTATTTGCATCAATCCAATCAGATATAGGTAAGCTCTCCTTAATTTGAGAACCGAATTGAGAATAGATTATCAATGGCATGATTCCTTTTTAGTTTAAAACAAAAGTTACAAAATATTGATGATAATAAACAATCTCCAAATCCAGCGGTTTGTTTACTAAGATGTTAGTAGAGTTTAAAGTGTACCATCTTTCTTTTGTGTTCAAAGCAGGTAATGGATTAGTTACGTTGATGAAAGTATTTGCATCCGCCCAATCTGAAAACTGTAAGTACTTCTCTAAGATTTCTTTTAAACTTGTGTATTTAACCATTGGAGATGTTGGGCTTTCTCCGTTTATCGTGGAGAAAGATAAATTCACCAGATATTGGTTAATGTATTCTATATAAAAAACTTTTAATTTAAAAATTAATTTAGGCTAGAATAAAAGAACTTACTCTACAAAATCTTCGAATCTAGGAAGTTCTAACTTAAGTCCTTTTCTCTCTCTTATCTTCATTATAATGTTCATAGTCATACTCTCAGGTACTGGCTGCCATTTTAGAAATTCTGTAGCCCAAAAAGCTCTTCCCGCAGTCG
>JBEPZU010000008.1:0-60477 GCA_041640715.1 Thermoproteota archaeon
CAGCTCTTATCTCGCTAACCAAGTTCAAAACTTCGTGTAATGTTATTATTCCTAAATCTGGAAGGGCCTTTGATCCAGATAGAGAAGACCCTGAGACATATAGTATTTCGAAGCCCATTTTCTCGGTAAGCAAAGCAGATATAGCATTATAGACGCCTATTGCTGGAGTTGCCTTTTTGTTTAGGTATTTCCTTAGCATAATCATTAATCGCTGAAGGTAAAAAAAACGATTTATCGAATTCGGTCTAAGTTGAAACTTGTTCAAAAAAATTGTAAAAAATGTTTTGGAGTTAAATTTTTAAGTAGTCGGTTTTTTTTATTGATCAATGTCGTTGCTAAAGAAACTGTTGGTAATAGTTGTAGTAGCAACGCTAATACTACCACTTACGAGCTATACTGCTAGCGTAGAAGCACAAGCAACAGGGGATTTCGGTCTAGAAGTCAAATCAAAATATCCTGTGCCTCATGATACTACTACTTGGCTAAGTCAAAGTGCACCGCTTTACACAGATGCTTGGACTGGAAATCCTGTTTATGATTCTGATACATTTAAAGTAACTGTCTCTTCCATAGGTGGGTTCAGCGGTGATGTTTCATTGAGTGTAGATGCTCCCCCCGCATTGAGCGGTGTCACTTTCACATTCGATCCAGCTACTGTATCTGTTCCTGCAGGAGGTAGTGCTACTTCTACTTTAACTGTAACAGTTACATCAACAACAGCACCTGGTACTTACACAGTTTATGTTAAAGCCAGCTCTGGTCAAATAACTAAGCAAGTTCCCATTACAATTGTTATCCAAACCGCTTCCGATGTGCTGATCAGGTTTAAGAATTATCCTTATATAGTATCGACAATAAAGGGTAGTACATTAGTAATTCCAGTATTGGCAATATCAAGAGCTGGCTTCGAAGGGACTGTAATGGCTACCAGATTATTGGAAGGAGAGCCTATACCTCAACCTACAGGTTTCACTGTAGATTTCTTGACTCCTAATCCAGCAAACGGTGCTGCAGCAAATATTCTTCCACACTCCTTTGCTGAATTCAAGATTAGGATCAAGGTTGGTGATACAGCAAGCTTTGGAGACAACTTTCTGAATATATACTTCGTAATAGACAACAATATGGTCATAAATGGATTACGCACTTCTTTTGATAATTATCTTTATGAAAAAGTACAAGGTTTCAACGTTCCTATGTTTTGGTTATACGATTCGCCTTCTAAGGTCAACTATGTTACAGCCCCTGTCCACACACCTCCATCTTCTCTACTCATTTCAGGTCCTGCCACTCCAGTACGCACGACTTCTGCTTACACGAGCTTCACTTTGCCCTATACCCTTCCAAGTCTTACGCTTAGCTTCTGGTATAGAGATTCGGTAACTGGTACAGGAGATACCTTTAGCGTATATATCCGTGACTCTTCAAATAATTTACTATTCTATGAAAATTACCCAGAAGCTACAACTTTCACTCCAGTAAGTATATCTTTAGCGAATTTTGCAAATTATAAAGGCCAAAAGTTGAGCATAGAATTCCGAGTGACTTATAATCAAGATGCCACAGATCGAACCATAAACATAGATACTATAGTACTACCAGGCTTTGCTACTTTTCCTTCCGCTCTACTTCCATTCTCTATTACAACTTCAGTAGTTGGTTTGTCTGTGGTAGCAACACAGCCTGTTTATGCAATTCCAATTCCTCTAATGCCTGGTGGAGATTTTGAAATATATCCAATAGGTCCTAGATCACCAGGCACTTTAACTGTAGTACCTGGGCCTGCTCCAAATCCATATTCGGCTCCTTCTATACCTGGAGTTTGGCAGGGTAAGGCTGTTACTAGAGCACCATGGACGCCTCCAACTTATCAATGGTCAGTAGCAGTAGTAACCACAGGTTCTCCTTCTCCTGGCTATGACTTAGTTTTTGAAGGAACAAGGGCTCTGAGAATAGGTGCTACGCCTAACTATCCTACTCCTGGCTCTAACCACATAAGGGGCTGGGAAGTTGCAAGATATGGACCAATAACTTTGCCAACAGGTACAGGTCCTTTGCAGGTAGTATTCAACATGTACGTCAATTCACAAGAAGGTAGTGCATCTGCAGCAGACTTTTGGGATCCCTTCTATTTGACTATTAGGTTTTCAGATGTCTATACTAATCCGTATAATCCTCCTTACTATTACATACCCTCTATTGGTTCGGTATATTATGTGCAGATCTCATCTATTAATAGCTGGCAAGCATGGTCTGAGATAACCATCACTCTCCCAGATTGGCTTAAAGGTTTAACAGTTTGGGTAAGCTTTGAGCAAGGCCATAGGGATCCGTTATTTAGAACTTGGAGGATTATAGATAACGTAAGACTTGGAATTGGAGGCGTATTCCCTCTAAGCGATTTCACCATGTTGGCTGGAGGAAGCGCTAAGATAGCTGGGTATATCGAACAAACTAGCAGCACGGGAGGCTACACAGGATCGGTTTCAATTTCTGCAACAGTTAGCAATCTATCCACAACTCCTACTTTATACCCAGTTAATATAAACAACTTATTATCAAACGGAGATTTTGAGAAAGGAAACTTAATGGGATGGACATCTGATGAAGACCTCGAAGATAACATTCCTAATGTTGAGATCGCATACATACTGAGCGATAGCAATGTATTGCAGGGTAGATACTCAGCCAGAATAAAAGAGACATGTACTACAGCCCTATGTGAGTTAATAGCAGCAGGCTATACAAGACTTGAAACTACAGATGCAGCATATATCCATCCAAATACAACCACAGCTTACCTTACATTTAGATACAAATTCACAGGGAGTAGTTTTGACTGGCTAGATAGCTTCGTAGAAATAATTGATGCAGATTCAGGAAGAAGTCTTGCCACCTATTCTATTTCATGGACATCTTCACCTACAACGATAAATATAGATCTAAGTAGCTATAGAGGTCTAAACATAAGAGTGAGTTTTGCGGTAGGTTTCATCCTACCTCTGTTTAATCCTAATAGCGCTTTCTATCTAGATTCTGTAGGAATATACTCTTTGAGTACAGTACCTGCTAATCTGCTAAGCAATGGAGACTTCGAGCTAGGAACGCTAGCAGGTTGGTCATATTCCAGTACTTCAATAGCGGACTTCTTGACAGATTCGAATGTAATATCAGGGAGATATAGTGCAAAAATGACAGGTATATCTTCTCTTACATCAGGCACTTTCAGAATAGGTCCTGCTGCAGATAATCCATACCTTACATTTAAATATCGAGTTACAGGAGGAAACTTAACTTTAGAGATATACAGGTCATCTCCAATACCTGGTTTAGTGCTAAGCAAGAAATATAGCCCAGGCTCAGGTCAAGTTAATATAGATCTTTCAAGCTTAAAACACTCCACTGCAATTTATTATATCCGCTTCTCTCTTGCCAATCCAGATGCAACAGCATATATAGATGACGTAGGCGTTTATGCTCCTGAGAAACCAGGCTCTATTATATCCATAACATCCACAACACAAAGATATATTTGGGATACAATAGTTAAGGCTCCTTCGAATACGCCTTCAGGAGTATATAAATTAACGTTAACCTTCGAAGCACCGCTATACTCTCCTGCAGTCGAGTCTGGTCCCACAAAAATCGTTGTGAGTTTCTCATACAAAATTAGAATAATAGGTTATGTTGCAAGCGCTAGTCCTCCAAGCTACGAATTTAATGCGTTCACGAGCGATGAGTTAGAAGTTAAAATTAACTACAGTATAACCGCCATACCTCCGATGCAATTGAACTTAGAATCTTATGATGTATGGGTATCGACTACTTCTCCTGATTCACCTCAGTTTAATCCATATAGCGGTTCATCAGCTGCAAGAGATTTCGGAATTTGGTTAAGCTATCCTCAACAAGCTATGAGAGTAGGATATACAATCTTCCCTGGAATCTATAACGGAGACTTTGAGCTAGGAACACTAGCAGGTTGGACCTCTTCAGGTAATGTAACGATAGTTAGCGCTCCCGATTCGCTTTCTCTAGATTACAGTGCTCTGATGAATTCAACACCTGATTTATCTGCAACTCTTACTTCAAGTAGCTTCATGGTATTTACCAACCTGACCAATCCAGTGCTGACATTTAAGTATAAGACTACGAGCTTCCCTGCTGGAACTGTTTTGACACTCAACATAGTTTCAGGAAATGAGGCTTTATTGACAAAGTCATTGTCTGAAAGCACTAGTGTTCAAACTGTTTCAATAGATTTGTCAGGCTTGAAGAGCGATTATAAAAGTTATCAACTAATCTTTAAATTTAGTGCTCCTCAAGGCAAGGTAGGTGTGTGGATAGACGATGTTTATCTAAACTATAATCTTGAAACGACCTTCAAAGTAGTAACTCAGCTAGCTAAGCCAGGTAAGTATGTATTCGTATGGTTTACAACGAACAACCTAACAGGTCCTTATGCAATTCCTTCTATTGTTGTAGAAGTTAATCCGCCTCCAAATCAATGGTTATACAGGACCTTCAAAGGACTTCCTGTGAACATGTTCAATGTGACTGTAGGAGATGCTGTTTTGACGACTGATACATTTAGCTTAGCGACAAGCGCTGGAGGATCTCCTACATTCAATATAAATGTTAAGAGCATAGGACTTCCATATAAGGTGACCTTCTCTGGTTCTGCTTATTACTTCCTTTTAGGTAACAAATTGAGCGCTACCGGTATAAGCATAAGCTTTAGCCCAAGTAGCGTTAACCTTGCAAGTGGTTCATCTGCAGTAGTTCAAGTGAAGGTAGAAACTTCTACAATTCCTGCGGGAACATATTATATCGACATAGTAGCTAAGTTCGAAATAGGAGGCAAGGTAACTGAAAGGGTGATATCTGGAATAAAGCTCTTCGTAACACCAGCTAGCGCAGGAGGCATAGTAATAGATAAGCCTATAGCGGTGTTCCCAGAGAACGAGATATTATCCAAGAAAATACCTCTCTATCAATATGAAGGCAAAGCTAAGGAAGATGCAAATGAACCTAAGTTAATAATAGATACGATAGATTTGAGCAGAGACTTAGTATCTAACAAAGAACTATATGTTCTAGGCAAGGGAATTGAATTGAATCTAGCGATGCCTATACTGACTATAATAGTAGCAATAGGAGTAGCAATATACTTAAGCAGAAGATTTATTTAAAACTAATTTTTTTATTATTTCTTTTATTTTTTTATTTTCTAAGTTTTTAAGATCATTGAGCAAATCTTTATAAGCATATCCCATCTCATTCCTTAGCAACTTCTCGAATTTCATATCCAATTCTTCATCGCTAAGGGGATTTTTACTATGACCCTTTGGGTATATGATTGTTTCTTCTTCAACCCTAGAATTGGTAAGCTTTATCCTTATCCTCGAAGGAACAGCTTCAGGATATAGCCTGTCGAGCTCCTCATCGACGTATATTTTCATTTTCTTCATCAACGACTTTACTTTAGGGTCGTTCAAATCATAATAAGAATCCACGTCGATTTTGCCTTTGGCTAATATATAAGCTACTATGAAAGGAAGGCTATGATCTGCAGTTTCTTTAGTCTTAGGATCCCATTTCTCAGGATCCTTGACTATAATGTAATGAGAAATTTTGAAGGTGCCGATTTCAATAGTATCTATCTCTTCAACGTTTATCCTTTCCCTTATTTTGAAAGCCGCCTCTGCTGCTCCCATCGAATGATATTCAACAGGATAGTTTTTGATGCTCGTTTGAATTATTTTGGACGGATTTTTCAGCTCTAGATCGAATTCTCCTGAAACTTGTTTGAAAAATCCTCTTTCGCCTTCAAATACTGGTGAAGGTCCTGTAATGCCCTTTTCCGCTAAGAATGTATAGAATACAGCGTTTCTAACAGCATTAGGCGAGCTCAATCCTTTCCACATGCTCAATTCTCCAATCCTCGTTTGCCTTAGCGTTATTGAGTTGGAGGCTGTTAAGTTTATTGCCTGCTCGATTTTCTTCAAATCTAAATCCAATAACTTTGCTACTGCCGCAGCAGTCCCTATGGCTATATAGGATATGTGATCCCATCCTCTTTCTCTTATGCTAGCAGCATCTGCAAGTTCACATATTATCTCATAGGCTAAAGCAGTAGCCAATATTAGTTCTTTTCCATCCTTATCTAGAGTTTCGCATACAGCCATCAATGCAGGTATACAATCGCTAGGATGCAAAGCTTCCTTTGACAAGTATGTATCGTTGTAATCGAAATATCTCACCATTGCTGAGTTTATGAATGAAGCGTAATCAACGCTTGTTTCATCTCCGTAGACCCATACTGTAGAAGATCTTCTAGAACTCGTTTCCTTTATCAATTCCCTTATCATCCTTATAGGGCTCTCTTTATAGGCAGGTAACGCTACTGCTATAGAATCTATTATTCTTCTTTTTACTTCTCTTTTTACTTCTTCAGTTAAGTCTTCGTATCTTAAATTATGAACATACTCTGCTATTCTCTCTGCTAAATTCTTGTTCATAACTATTTTTCTAAACTAGGATTATATAGTTTAATTCATCGATCTTTCTCTGATTTAAGGAAAACACCTTAAAAGGGTGTAAAACAATAAAATCTGGATGGAATCCGCTTTATTAAGTAAAGATATCTCTAAAAAAGAAAGGAAGAAGGCGATCGTGCTTTTAGCCAAAGCCAGAATACCTAAGAATTTCCCTAAGGACAAGGCTTTGGAATACCTCAGACTTAAGTATCAGAGTGAAATAGGAGCGGAATTTGACTCGAATAGGCTAAAGGAGTTAGAAGAAGAAATGGCCAATTGGTTTAAGGATCCTAGCAAAAATCCTTTCCATTCCAATCTCATAAATTTAGCTGAAGAATTGTATTTTGCCTTAGGTTTCACGACGGATTTCGCCTATGAAGAAATAGGAGAACCTAGGCTGATCGATGTTTTAAACAGGCTTTTAGAGAAGAAATTCTCTACCATAATAATTGTTCCTCTGGATTATCTCGATGAACCCAGCGAATATACTTTGAAAATCATAGAGGATTTTAAGCAAAAGCATGGAGTGGAAATACATCTAGCCTGGCCTTACAAAATAGGACTTCAGGCTGATTTCATAGCAACCCATGCTTTATCCTTTATGAAGGGGCTTTATCAGTAAAAATCCCATGGAGAAATAATTTTAATTTTCGATTTCTTCATCAGTAATTCTTTCTTAAATACTTTTAACTCTAATCTAGTTAGAATGGCTACAAGGTTCGAAAAAGAATGGGATAAACCTGTTAAAGAACCCCTAAGTGAGAGAATTAGGGATGCTGTACAACCTAGTTATCCATTGAAGCAAAGGCTATTCCAAGTTATACATAGATTAAGATTGCAAAGTAGCAAATTAGATATACTGGCTGAGAAATTAAAAGAAAAAGACAGGAGGTTATTCGAAAAGGTCGTAGATAGCTATGTAAAACACGACATGAGCAAAGCCAAGATTTATGCCAATGAAACAGCTAATACGAGGAAGACATTGAAGCTAGTAGAGAGTTCTAAGTCAGCTTTAGAATCCGTAGTATTGAGATTGGAAACTGTGCAATCTATAGGCGATGCAGCAGTAGCTATAGGAAGTGCTATAAGCGTAATACAATCTATAAGAGGAAAACTGAGCGGTATATTACCAGAATTAGACGGAGAATTGGTAGCTATAAACGAGAATCTATCAGGTTTGCTGTATGAAACCTCTGGCCCTGAAGGAATGATAGGGAGTTTTGAAGTGACCAATGAAGAATCTGAAGCAGTGTTGAAAGAGGCCATAAGCGTAGCTGAATCTAGAGCTAAGGAGAAATTTTCAGAGATTCCTCTCGGAACAGGCCTCAATCTAGAACAAAAGCAAAGTTAAATTTATTAAACGCTTTTATTTTTTTATTCTCTATTCTAACATGTGAAGTATTTAATATTATTTCTCTTCATTTTATTTTTATTTAACTTAGCGGACGCTCAAAACAATGAATCTTATGTAATATCAATAGACCAAAATATAGATGCAGGCGCTAGCAATTTCTTATCTAGATCTATAGACGAGGCAATAGCCAAGAATTACAAAAACTTTGTCATCGTTCTAAATACTTTTGGAGGCGATTCTTTGAACATGGAGAAAATGATAAAGAAAATTCAAGAGGCAGAGGGTAAGGGATTGATCGTAATAACACTAGTAGCTCCAAGAGGAGCTCATGCAACAAGTGCAGGCTCCTTCATAGCTCTCGCTTCGACTAAAATATACATGGTAAGAGGGACTTCGATAGGTTCAGCTACGCCTGTTCTCGGAACTTTAGACGAAGATGTAAAAAGGAAAGTCACTGAAGCATTTGCAGCTTACGCGAGGGCATTGGCAGAAAGCAAAGGTAGGAATGCTACAGCCGCTGCTGAAATGGTTTTATTGGGGAAATCTTATACAGCTGAAGAGGCTTATGCTTTGAATTTAATCGATGGTGTCTTGAATTCTAGTACTGTAGAAGGCGCTCTCAAGGAATTGGGTATAAGTTATGAAAGGATAGTTAATCCTGATTTTTCTTCTCAATTTCTATCTGTTTTATCAGATCCTTCTGTAGCAGCAATACTTTCTTTCATAACAGTATTTGCATTACTTTATGGCATAATAACCCAATCTGAGATTTTAATAGCAACGGGAATTGTTAGCCTAATCCTAACATTGGTGAGCTATTCTATTGTATCTCCCTTCATAGGAGCCGTATTGCTATTTCTAATAGGTGCAATTTTGATTTTGGTTGAATTAAAAATAGGTGAAGGATTAGGAGTTATACCTGCGGCGATATTCATGGCAATAGGTTTTATTCTATTCTATGTCCCTATAACTCCTCCTGAAATAAAGCCAGGTGAGTTACCTAAAATCAGTTTCACTGGCATAGGAATTTCCCAATATGCTGTAGCGGCCGCTATACTAATTCTCGGTTCCATATTAGGTTTGTATTTGCATAAGATTGCTCAGACTGTAAAGAAAAAAACTGCTATAATGGATATCAAAAAACTAATCAATGAAGTAGGTTATGCTTTAACTGATATTGCACCTGGAAAACCTGGAGTTGTGAGCATACAATTCGAAGAGTGGACTGCCAAAAGCAATGAGGAAATACCTAAGGATTCTAAGGTCTTAGTGCTAGGAATCGAAGGTAACATGCTCATAGTAAAGAAAGTTGAATGAGTTTTAGTATAAAAGTAGGGCTTACAGCTGCTATTATAATGATCGGAATAGCTTTGTTAGGTGCTTTTGTAATATATTTATCTTTCGTAATAAACGATTTTTTGCTTTTTCTCCTAGGTTATTCCTTAATATTATTAGCAATAGCTACGGTTTTTGCGCTAGCTTTTGTGGAGGTTACTTTAACAAAAAAGAAGTATTTCGATCTTTCAGTTCTCAAAGGTAAAAAAGCAGAAGCTAGAACGGATATAAGCAAAGGTTCAAAAGGAATAGTTTACATCGAAGGAGAAGAATGGACTGCCATAGCGTTAGATGAAATAAAAGAAGGAGAATACGTAATCGTTGAAGATATGAAAGGGGGTATATTGTATGTAAAAAAAATTAATATTAATTGATATAATATAAATTATGCAAAATGTATTTTATCAAGTTCTAGCAGAACCAGGCACGATATTCTTGATCTTTTTACTAATAATTTTCATAATAATTTTCTTAAGAGCTTCTATTAGAAGAGTGTATGAATACGAGAGGCTAATAGTTTTTAGATTGGGTAAATTCTTAGCAGAAAAAGGACCTGGATTGGTCTTCATAATACCTTTCATAGATACTACGAGGAAAGTGGATTTGAGGGAAAGATTCATAAGCGTATCGAAGCAAACTTGTATAACTAAGGATAATGCTCCAGTAGATATAGATTTCTTGATCTATTATAGAGTTTTAGCCGCAGCAGATTCAGTTTTAAAGGTCCAAAATTTTGAGGGTGCTGCGCTGGGCATAGGCACTACTACTCTTAGAGCCGTGATAGGCGATATTTTGTTGGATGAAGTTTTATCTAAAAGAGAACAAATAAACCAAATACTAAGAGCCAAGCTAGATGAAATTACAGGTAGATGGGGGGTTAAGATAACGAACGTAGAGATTAGAGAAATCCTGCCTCCTAAACAAGTTCAAGATGCGATGATATTGCAAATGTCAGCAGAAAGAAACAGGAGAGCTTTGATAACCGAAGCAGATGGTAAAAAACAGTCTGCCATTACTATTGCAGAAGGAGAAAAACAAGCGGCTATTTTAAAGGCAGAAGGTGATAGACAAGCAGCGATACTTAGAGCAGAAGGAGAAAGACAGGCTACGATTTTAAGGGCAGAAGGTTATTCAACGGCATTAGATCTCATATTCCAAATAGCTAAGAGATTAGACAGCAATACTATGACTCTTCAGTATTTTGAAGCCCTTAAAGCTTTAGCGCAGAGTCCAGCTACAAAATTCATATTCCCCATGGAATTCACAAGCCTAATGAGGCCTGTTCAAGAATTAATTGAAAAATCTTCTAATAAAGGAGAAAAATCTTAGCTACTCAGGTATACTTTCGGTCTCAAGCTTTCCCTCTTTAAGGTAGATTATTAAGAATCTGTTATCCTCGAAAACCAATGTTATTTCATTAGGTTTTTCATCTATTGTAAGCAATCTTCTACCTAAGACTCCGTCATACTTGGCCATGTTAAATTCTTACTCTAGAAGCTTATAATTTTTTAAAAAAAATTCAGGAAATTATTTATTCGTTAACTACTTCAGCTATTGCAAATCTGCCTGTAATTTTAACTATTTTGGCTTTAACTTTATCTCCTTTCTTTGTGTTCTTTACGAATATTACGAAACCTTTCACTCTAGCAACACCGTCGCCATGTCTTCCTACTTCTTGAATTTCCAATTCGTATGTTTCGTTAATTTTTACTGGCTTTTCAAAGAATCTTTTTGTGCTCGTATCAAATCATCTCGTAATGAGTATTAGTGATATCGCTAATATTTAAGCTTATTTTAATGTTAAACGTTGTTTAAATAATGGTTGATGCAGATGTAATAATAGTAGGCGCAGGATTGGCAGGTTTATCTGCTGCCTATAAATTAGCTTCTGAAGGCAAGAATGTAATAGTATTAGAAAGAGGTGAATACCCAGGCTCAAAAAATGTATCTGGGGGGCGAATGTATCTGCATGCTATAAAGAAATTACTTAAAATGCCTTTGAATGAGATGGCTTTTGAAAGATTTGTAGTTAGAGAAGATCTCGCTTTTGTAACTGAGAATTCATCTGTGACATTAGAGCTAGCTCATTACAATGTAAATGAGCCTTTGAGTGCTATAGTGCTAAGGGCTAAGTTTGATAAATGGTTCTCTGAAATTGTAGAAAGCAAGGGTGCCACGTTGATCACTAAGACCTTAGTTGAAGATCTCTTAATTGAAAACAATCAAATTAAAGGGATTATTGCAGGAGGAGAGAGCTTAACTTCTCACGTAGTTATTGTAGCTGAGGGCGTTAACAGTTTTCTTGCTGAGAAGCTCGGCTTGAGAAAGCCCTTCAAGCCTAATGCCGTTACTGTAGCTGCTAAAGGAATAGTTGAGTTAGGAAAAGAAGAGATAAACAAAAGGTTTAATTTGAAAGAGGATGAGGGAGCTGCCTATGCTATAGTGGGTTTTACTAAAGGAGTTCAAGGTGGAGGTTTTATATATACTGGTAAAGAACATTTAGCTATAGGCGTAGTATGTTTGCTAGAATCCTTAGTTAGACATGAAATCTCGATCGCAGATCTGTTTGAAGAGTTCAGACTACATCCTGCAGTTCAAAGATATATAGAAGGAGGTAGACTTGTAGAATATTCTGGGCATTTAACTCCAGAGCTAGGATATGAGATGATTCCCAAGCTCTATACAAATGGGCTCTTAATAGCAGGAGATGCCGCAGCTTTCTTCCTAGAAGGAGGCCCAATACTTAGAGGAATGGATTTCGCCATAGAATCTGGTGCTCTTGCTGCTGAAGCTTCTTTAATAGCCCTCAAGAAAGGGGATTTCTCAGAATCTACTTTGAAGATTTACAGAGATTTGTTGGAGAAGAGCTTTGTCTTAAGGGATTTAAAAATGTATAGAAAGTCTCCTAAGGCAATGAGCAATCCTAGGCTCTATAATTTATATCCAAGGTTAGTTAATAAGATTTTCACTGAAATCATGAGAATAGATGGCAATCCTAGACCTCATCTTGGGAACATAATTCTCAAAAACATCCTTAAATCTACAAATCCTCTGACCCTCTTTAAAGATGCGTTCGAAATTCTTACTTCGATATGAGCAAAGAGATCAAAAAGCCTTTGAGCGTTGCTGAAAGGTTAGGTTTTACTGTTTATAATGTAGATAAAGAGAGCCATATCGAAGTAGATAACACAAAATGCGCTACCTGCAAAACCCATGCATGTCTTTATGTTTGCCCTGCTAAGGTTTATGAGTTAAGAGAAGGCAAAATTTTCTTTAATTATGAGGCATGCCTTGAATTAGGAGGATGCATAATAGCTTGTCATCAGCTAGGTAATAAAGGAATTAAATGGAAATATCCTAAAGGAGGATTTGGAGTAATTTATCGTTATGGTTAAAACTAGTTTACTATCTTTGAACCCCACAAGCCTTTAATTTTAACTTGAACCTTCCATCTAAGCGATGTTTTGCTTTAAGATTGCTCAAATGTTGCATAGAAATGGTATAGAAGCAAAAAGTATAAGGACTTCTGTTTGAAATCGTTAAGAACGTTAATGCAAATTAGAAGAATCCCTCTCACTTCTTAGAAATTAGGGCATACCTAAAAGTTTAAATAGGGCCTGGAAGGAATATTCGGTGTGAGCGCCGTGAGCTCTAGAAAAGTAGTTACCATCGCTTTAATAGTCTCTGTGGCTATAATCGTGGCTGTTTTATCGATACCAGAGATAATTGAACCATTAGCTGAAAATATGATAGAAGAATTCGGAGGTTCTCTTCCTTTAATCTTTTCAGCGCTGTTTTTAATAGGAATGATACATGGCTTAAAGCCTGATCAACATACATGGCCTATAACGATACCTTATGCGATAAGCCAAAGAAGCTTGTTTATGGGAATTCTAGCTTCATTCGTCTTCACAGGGACTTTGACTTTGGTATGGACTATGTTGAGTACATTCACAGGGGTTGTTTTAAATTTGGTCACAGATCCTGAAGCTTTAACTCCTTATGCTGATGCTCTAGCAGGAACCACGATGATAACCGTTGCTTCTATATTTCTATTCAGAACGAAAAAGAATGGGATGTTGAATAGAATAGATGAACCTAAAACAGCCCCTAATTTTAAATATATATGGATTCATGGATTAGCGGCTTCTTTTGGAGGAGACTTCTTAGTTGTTCTGTTATTAGCAACCCTATTAGTAGGTAGCATTATACCTGTTTATCTAAGTTTTACTATAGGTTTGTTATTCGGAATAGGTTCTATGTTAACACAAGCTATCGTAGTTATAGCTGCTTATAAAGGAGCTAAAACTATAATCAAGAACGCTTACATGATGGCACAAAGCGGCGTTTTATCTTTGCTCTTCTTAGGAGTGTTTTTAATAGTCTTAGGTCTATTAGGTTTCTTTATACATTTGCATTAATAAATAGTTTGATAATATTAACTAAATTTTCATAGGTTAGGATAATTAATACAAACTTATTCTTATTAAAAATATGTTTTATACCCATCTATTTTTAAGTTTAAATTTTCGTTTTTCTAATAGTGGAAGAAGCTCTAACAGTAATAAGGATCTTTGAATCAGTAGCTAAAAGTTATGATAAAGTTACCAGTATTCTTTCGCTGGGTTTAGATGGGCTACTTAGAAGAGCTACGGTCATGAACATAAAGGGTGAAAGGATTTTAGATATAGGCTCAGGCACGGGTTCTCTAGTTCTAGAATTACTAAGAATAAAGCCCAATAGCTATGTTGTTATGCTAGAACCTACTTGGATTTTCACTAAGATTTTGAGAAAAAAATTCAAGGATAAAGACGTTGTTAGGGGTATTATTGAATACGCTCCCTTCAGAGATAAAGTATTCGATTCGGTTATGAGCGCTTTTGTGTTAAGAGATGTCGTAGATATAACGACGGCCTTAAGAAACATGTATAGAATCTCTTCAAGTATAGTGATATTGGATTTTTGGAAACCCGATAATCCTTTGGTGCTTTTCATCGAGCTTCTTCATGTATACGTCATGGCTATATCTGCTAGCCTCGTGTTTTCTCCTAGAAACATTAAAAATTTCTTATTCATACCCATCACAATTCTCAGAGTACCTAAATTGAGTGTTTTCTTATCCAAGCTTAAGAGATTCAAGCTCAAGAAATGGCTCTTCGGAATATTCTTTTCATTGTATATCGATGTGGGGAATAATTAAACTAAACGCCTTTCCAAATAGGCTTCCTTTTCTCCAAAAAGGCCTTCATACCTTCTTTGAAATCCTCGCTAGCTACCAACATCGTCAATTCTTGCGCTCCTATCATTAAAGTATTCATGAATAGATCTTTCATTGAATTAATGCTCTTCTTCATTGCTTTAATAGAAAGAGGAGCTACCTTCCTCAGTTTATTCAAGAATTCAACCGCAACTATATCTAGCTGATTTGAAGGTACCACCAAATCCACAAGACCTAATTCTTTTGCTTCCCATGGGTTCATGCTTTCACCTGTCAAGCAATATCTGATCATCCTCCTACCTACCAAAGCTATCCCTATAGTGGAAGCTACTGGTGGGATTGCACCTATCAACCCTTCAGTTACGGCAAATCTAGCTTCTTCACTAGCTATGACTATATCGAACAAAAGGTTTATTTCGCATCCACCTCCATAGGCTATTCCATTAACTAAAGATATTACTGGTTTTTCATAATCTAACAGCTTGAAAACGAAAGGTGCTAGGGCTTTTTCAAAGAATTCTTTTCCTTCCTTTAAGCTCTTCCATTTACTCATCACTTCTATATCATCTCCTGCAGAGAACGCTCTTCCTTCCCCTTTTATGACCACAGCCATTATTTCTCCATCCTTCGAAGCTATTTCGAAAGCTTCGCTTAAAGCTTTCCACATCGCTTCATCTAAAGCATTGAGCTTCTCCTTTCTCTTCAAGGTTATCACTGCATAATCATGCATTTTCTCGTAACTTAGGTCAGCTATATCTAATCTCTCATACTTCCATTCATAAAATCCTCTTCCGGTCTTCTTCCCTAGTTTGTTTTCAATCATCATTTCTGAGATCAATGGGTCTTTGATGTATTCTTCAGAATTTCTTTCTTTGTAGAGTTCATCCAACACCTTTGATACTTCATCCAACCCTACTTCATCTGCGTATTCTAGAATTCTAATGAAACCCACGCCTTTATCCAAGGCGTTATCTATATCTTCCTTGCTCGAAACGTCATTTCTTATAAGTCTAGCAGCTTCATTTATCGATCTTGCTAAAAGTCTAAGAGGATTGATCTTGTATATTCTTTCCATATTTATTTTGGAAACGCTCTTCTTTCCGTATTCATAAAATCCTCTTCCAGTCTTGATGCCCAATCTATTGCTTGTTACCATTTCTTCTAAGTTCTTGGGTATAGAGATCCTAGCTTCAGATGCTTCGATCTGTTTTAATATCCCATATATCGTATCTATACCTATAGCATCTGCTAGTTCGAATATCCCACTCGCGAACCCAAGTCTAAACTTAACTAGAGCATCTACTTCTTCGTAGCTATAACCTTCTTCGACGATCTTCAACGAATCTAGAAAAATACTCGTCATGATTCTGTTAACTATCAAGCCTGGTATCTCCTTCTTAACTAACGCGTATTCTATTCCTAAGCTTTTAAGCAATTCTTCAGCTTTTCTTAAGCTATCCTCGCTTATTTTCTCATGTATGATCAATTCTGCAAACTTAGGGTTAAAAGGAACGAATAAATGTAGCCCGATAAGTCTGTGTGTTCTCCTGATGATTCTAGTCAATTCTGAAACCGAAGATGTGCAAGAGATGAACAATGAATCCTCTTTGCAAACTTCATCGAAGCTCTTTAACGCTTCTGCTTTAAAATTGGAATTTTCTAAAGCTTCTACTATGAAATCAGCTTCCTTCAATAGATGAAGAGTTTTCTCAAAATTTATCCTTGAAGCAATTCCTTCTTTATTGCTTATTTTACCCTTTTTCTCCAACATTTCGAGATGTGAAAATATGTTTCTAGCAGCCTCTCTTAGATCTTCTTCCTTTGGGTCTATGAGAAAAACTTCATAATTTGCCAAAGCAAAAAGCTCAGCTATTGAATAACCTATGATGTTTGCTCCTAGAATAAATATTTTCATAATCTAAAAATGCGTAAAAAAATTTTAATTTATTGAGGAGGAGGTGGTGTTATGTGGCCGTAAGTGAAGTTTGCTGCTTCAAACATCCAGACCAATCCGAATATTAAAGCAACTATTATGAACAACCATCTCGCAATTTTGTTATTCGTATGAGTCAAAGGAACGGTTAGAAACGCTGTTAGTGAAAACATCAGATATGCAAAAGCTGATAATTCTGGTGCTCGGGTTAGTCTAAAGCTTAAAATACCTGCAACATCTATTATTCCTAGTAGTCCTACTACTACTGCAAAGTAAGAAAGAGCTCTAAGCCCTGTATTGAAATAAAAAGCAAAAGCTAAACCGATCAAGAGCAATCCTGCTAAAGCTGAGATTCCTCCGAATAAAACATTGTAAATTCCTCCTGCTGGTGCTAAAGGCCACAATATAGGACTTAATATCAGCCCGTTTATGAAAAGGTATATTCCTATCATGCCGAAGCTTATGCCGAAGCTTTTACTGCATCGTGCTTCTGTGAAGGTATCCTTCGAGCCATCATAGGGCAATCTCCAGAAAGCTAAAGCCAATAGTATTCCTGAAGCTGCAACAGCCCATGCCATGCTATCCAATGCGTTATGAGGTAGTACTGGCATATGTTACTATACTTATAACGTTTATATAAAGTTTATTAAAAATTTTTATATAAAGATAATTTTATAAATAGTTTTTTATATATATTCTTTCTTTTAAAAATATATATATAGAATTGTTTACCTCATAAGGCTTTTCCAACATTACCATATGACCTGCATCTTTTATTATTACTAATTTTGAATTTTTTATTTTACGATTTAAGTATTCATGATATTTCAAAGGAGTTAATAGGTCTTTATCTCCGCATATTATTAAAGTTGGAAGATCTATTTCAGATACTTTTTCCATGTAATCGAAGTTATTACAGGCCAAGAAATCCCTTCTGGCAACTTCTAATTTGACTTTGATGAAGTTATCCTTGAATTTGTTCAGGATTTCTAAGTCAGGTTCATATCCTAGATTCATCAAAGAAAGCAAGCGAAAAGCTTCTTCTATCGAACTGTTTAGGCTATGCAATATCATCTTAGATACCCTAAGCCTAGCCCCTGTAGCTATTAAAACGATCGAATCAAGCCATTTAGGTTTCTTTAAAGCTATCACCATAGTTATCGCTCCTCCCATTGAATGGCCTATCAACATTACTCTATCAAGTCCCATTTTCTCTATTTCTTTCATTACCCATTCAGCATACCCTTCTATGCTATCTATCTGTTCATCTTCTTTCTCTCCATGACCTGGTAGATCGATCGCGATGGAATCCTTGAAGAAAGAAATTTGCTTTTCCCATATCCAGCTTCCTTCAGCAGCTCCGTGTATGAAGACTAACTTCATGGAACTTTCATCACTTCTCCGTTATTCAATCTTAAAATATCTTGTGGTTTGATTTTAAGCGTTGTATTCACAACGCCCCCGCCACCATAAACAAATTCCTTATTCATCACCTCTTCATCGATTATAACCCTTATTCGCTTCTTATGGCCTACTGGTGGTAAACCTCCTGCTTCATATCCTGTGTGTTCTATAACTTCATCAGCCCTAGCTAGTCTGAGTTTCTTGAAGTTTAGCATTTTAGCCAATTTGCTTTGATTAACTCTCCTGTTTCCTGTAACTATGACTAATATAGGTTCATCATTCTCGTTTATGAAGAGCAAGCTCTTAATTATATTTTCAATGCCTACTCCTAATACCTCGCTGGCTTTACTTGCGCTGTAAGTTTCTTCGTGTATGTTTATTTCGAAGAATACACCTTTAGATCTGAGATAATCTTCAAGGTCCTTTACAGATAACATAAAAAAATAATCGTCGTTGTCTTAAATTTATTAGATAGTGCATGAGTTTTTAGCTACCGTTAACATAGGTTTAGAGAAGATCGCCGCTAAAGAAATATCTGAAATTCTCTCAGTTAGGACAGAGACAGGTATAGGAAATGTTAGATTTAAAAGTGATTTGGATGCGATATTCAAGCTTAACATATTCTCTAGGACAATTCATAAATTGATTTTCGTTTTAGGTTATGCAAGCATAGAATCGCTCCAAGATATATACAATTTCGCTAGATATTTAGACTATACGAATTTCATTGAAAGATACCAAAGCTTTGCCGTGAGAGTTGAAAGAATAGGTAAGCACGATTTCACGAGCATGGAAGCAGCTTCCAGGATAGGACAAGCGATAATAGATAGTTTCATTGAAATGACTGGATGTAGACTTAAGGTAGACCTTGAAAACCCTGATATAGAAATGCTAGCTAGAATAGTGAACGATGAAATTTCATTGGGAATAAACACCACCGGTACATCGCTACATAAAAGAAATTATAAAAAGTATAACCATCCTGCAGGCCTTAGTTCAACTATAGCAAGTTCCATGATTTACTTGTCGGGATGGAAGAATGGAGAAATATTGCTAGACCCTATGTGCGGAGGTGCTACGATACCTATAGAAGCTGCTTTGATGGCCAAGAAGATCCCGTTATACATTTTCAGAGAAAGAGGCAAATTAGGATATGCTTTTAAGAATTTGAGGTTTTTGGATTTAGAAAATTATGAGAGACTAAAGGAAAGAGTTAAGATTGATGGTGAAGCTTTCAAGATCGTAGCTTCAGATATTTCAAGCAAATATTTAAAGGGCGCTGTGTTGAACGCGAAGAGCGCTTTGGTTTATAATACAATAGATTTCTGTAAAGGAGATGCAAGATCTTTAGATAAATGGATGAAAGAGGTCAATAAGGTGGTCGTAAATCCTCCTTACGGTAAACGTTCAGCAGATATAGGATATGTCAAAGAACTTTACCAGGATTTTTTAGCTTCTTTAAGGAAAATCGAAATAGATTGCGCAGTATTGATAACCGCGGCGCCTAAAATACTAAGAGATGCAGCTATTAAAAGCGGGTTTCAAATAATTGAAGAATATACAGCTCTCCACGGAGATTTATACACAAAGGTATTCAAGTTCATTCCAGCTTAATGCTTATTTCCATCGCATCATATCCTAGATCTATGCTCGCGCTTTTGTATTTTCCTGAGTTCCTAACGTAATTTAGGAAATCTTTAACGCTTTCTTCAAACATCTTCACGTTATCAGCTACTATTATAGCTCCTCTTTTAAGCTTAGGCTCTACCAATTTTAAATAAGTTAAATATTCTCTCTTCTCAGCATCTATGAACACCATATCAAACTTATAGTCCAAGCTAGGAATTGTTTTCTTAGCATCTCCTGTTATCACTTCAATCTTCTTTTCCAATCCCGCTTTTCTGAAGTTTTCCATCGCTTTCCTAGCGGAATCTTCATTAATTTCTAAGGTTATCAGCTTACCTTTTCCTTTCAGGTTACTTGATATGATCAAAGCTGAATACCCTATAAGAGTACCTATTTCTAGGGCTGTTTTAACCATGTGCCTTTTAACCAATTCAGCGAGGACTTTTCCTTTAATTCTTCCTATTATCGGAAGACCTTTTTCCTTAGCTTCCTTCTCTATCTCATTAAGAACTTCTTCAATATTCATCTTTTAATTTTTAAACTAATAATTAATTTATTTGTATAAAAATTATTTGCTCTAAAATTTAGGACAAGCAATTCGCAAAAAGAAAATCATCGATTAAGGAGATTTGTTAGATGTAAGTATCTCAGTTACATACACAGTCAAAGTTAGATAATCTATTTTGATGAACCTTATTTTTGAGTTAAACTTTTATAAAATGTTTAACCTATTAAGACTTGGAAGATATGAGGACTGTGTTAAAGATTCGTAGGAAGGGTATTATAATATTACCTAAGAAGTTAAGGGAGATGCTGGGAGTTGAGGAAGGAGATTTAGTTATAGCTGAGACCATGGATGGCAAAATTATCATGAAGACTCTTAAGCCCAAGATCGTCGATGTAGATCCGAATCTAATCGAAGAGCTTCTTCGCGAGGAATATATCCTCGAGGAGAATAAGTATAGGAGGATGATGTCTAGTGGAGAAACTAGTTCTTGATACTAGCGCATTTATAGAATATATCATGCTCAGAAGTCCATACCGAGATAAGATCGCTAAATTGTTCGATAAAGCATTAGCAGGCGAATTAGATCTATACATTAGCGCTATAAGCATAAGCGAAGCTTTATACTTAGCATCAAGAGTATACAGCATAGCTGGAATAGATAAACCGAATGAAGAAGCACTGAATTTCATTGAATGGGCTAAAAGCATAGCTCAAATAGTTAATGCTAATAAAGAGATAGCGTTGAGAGCGGGAGAGCTTAAGAAACAACTACGCATAGCCTTAGCAGATTGCTTTGTAATAGCTACTTCAGAGTTCGTTAAAGCTACACCGGTATTCAGGGCTCCTGAGAAGGAGATGAAACCTGTATTGAATGAAATGAGAAAGCTAGGAGTAAAATTCATAGAAGAGATCGATATTAAATAGCATTCAACCTATTATCAAAGTCTCGTTTATTAATTTCTCTTCCTTGAATCTAGAGTACAAAAAGGGCTTCATTAAAGGATGTATTTTACCATTGACGATATATTCAGCGAGGACTTCTGATGCAAAGGGAGCCATCATAAAGCCATGACCGCTAAACCCTGTTCCTACATATAAACCGCTAGGCCATTCAGGATCGTCTCCTAATATATGGCTATGATCAGGGGTTACCTCGTAATAACCTGACCACATCCTCAAAAGCTTCGCATATCTTAGAGAAGGAATCATTTCTATTAGATTCTTAGCGAAATATGAGACCCATTGCAAGGTATTCGTCATCGAAGTTAATCCTTTAACGATGCGATGGCTGCTGCTTCCTATGATTTCTCCTCTGCTGGATTGTCCTACGTAGGTGTTACCTTTGATTATTAGCGGTTCTATCTTTATCTTAAACGGCTCTGTAATACCTATTTCTCTTCTCTCAGGTATCAATGGTAGCTTTATACCTATAGTAGATAATATCTCATTACTCCAAGCTCCTGCGCATACTACTACTTTGTTTGCTTCTATGAAGGCATCTTCTACTTTAACACCTTTAATTTTACCATCAGAAACTACTATCGAAGTTACCTTTTTATGCTCAAATACTTTGAAACCCAGTTTTACCGCTGCCTCGTAATATCCATATGTTACGAAATCGTGATGAATTCTACCATCTTGGGGTCCATAAAATGCTGCAATTAAACCGTTTGTATTTAGATATCTGTATTTCTCTTTGACTTCCTTTTCTTCCATGAAAATACCAGCTACTCCTAGGGAACTCCACATCTTATTGCTTTCTTTGAATTGTTTCAGCGTTTCTTCATTGTGGATTAACCATAGGTAACCTCCTATAACTGGTAATGGATTCCAATTCAATTCTTTAGCTAGGTTCAATAGTCTACTTCTAGATTCTATAGCAAACCTAGTATTCTCAGGAGAAAAGAAATGGACTCTAAAACGAGATGTATTTCGTGTACTAGAACCAGAGCCTATGTAATTTTGCTCAAATACTGCTCCTTTCAAACCCAATTTGGCTAAGTGATATGCTGTAGCTAACCCCATGATGCCTCCTCCAATGATTACAACTTCGTACTTCATTGTTCAAAGCTTCCTAAAACTGAAAATGAAATAGGAATCAAAGGAGGTCTTAATCTGAAGAGTCCTACTTTGATGGGAAGAGAACCAGTTATACTAGAAATGTATAAAACTGAAGCCAAAGAACAGTATTTACCTTGACATCTTCCAGTTCCTAGCCCGCTATATCTTTTAATCTTTTCCATCTCAGTCCAATTGCGCTCTTTTATTGCAGTCTTTATGTCTTCAGTGGTTACATCGATACAAGGACAAAGGAAGCTCATCTTATGCTCCGTGTTTTGTAGAACGTCGCTCTCATAGTTTAAATTTAAAACCTCGTTTTTTTCAAAGCTTTTTACCAATGCTTCTAAAGCATAATAATTCTTCGAAGACAACCTGCTTTTCCCTTCAGCTATGTTTTCTTCATATTTCTCAAATTCCTTATGTCCAGAAGCTATTGCAGCATTAATGCCTGCAGCCTTGCTCAGGAACATCAATGGAAGCTCATCGATGATCCCTCCCAATTCTCCAGCTATGAAAACGTTATTGAATATCGTTTCCCCTCCCCATCCATGAAGAGGTAAAAATCCTCCAAGCTTTATGTGGAAAGCTAAAGGTATTCCCATTTGACTAGGTATTTCTATCGCAGGGCTACGGAGAGATGCGAGCACAAGCATATCCGTATCTAAAGTGAGTGTTTCTTTGCCATTAGATATCCTCACCTTTTTTACCCGATTTGTTCCCAAGGCTTCTATTACTCTGTAACCTTTCATGTGCTTTATCTCTGAGCTTTCTATTTGTTTTAAGTAGAATTCATCGATCTCATTGCTTGTGCTTATGAGCGTTGTCTTGAACCCCTTATTTGATAATTGCAAAGCAATTCTCGCTGCCCAATTGTTAGAACCAATAACGGTTATGTTCTTTCCAACGTTTATTTTGTAAACATTGAGGAGTTTCAAAGCAGAAGATCCTAGAATTATTCCAGGTAGATCGTTGTTTCCGAAGACCGTCAATACTTCCCTTGCCCCGCTGGCTATCACTATGCTCTTCGCTCTTATCAAAATGGGATTCCCATTAGGTTCATCGAATTGTATTCCTATCCATGCATCATCCAATATAGCTGTGAGAGCAGTGTTCTTGAGGATTTTGATGTTGAGCCTTTCTGCTTCAAGCAACAAATCTCGGATTATTTCATAGCCAGGCTTATTGAAATTCTCAACTATAGAATAATCATAACTCAAATGCCCACCCAATAGGCTATCTCCTTCTAAAACGACAACTTCTGCTCCTGCTTCTCTAGCACCTATAGCCGCTGATAACCCACCAATACCGCTTCCTATGACCACTACCTCGCTTTCTATCGTTATTTGACGAGGAGCATTGGTTTCTTTAACTTGCTCAGGTATTTCAGGATGGGGCATAGATCTTTTCATCAAATACCATAAAATGCTCCAACCAAGCTTGCTCCTGAATATCCTTTTATTTTGAAACCCTACCTTTAAATAGGGCTTTACTAAGCTGATCAGCATCCTTTGGATTTTCCTATCTTCGATTTTTATCGATAAACCATCTTTTGTCTTCATCAAATAATGATTCACAGGTCCATAGCCTTCTACATATATTACTTCAGGACTCCACCATTCAAAGCTAAGAGCTCCTCTAGCTCTATTGAATTTGAAGGAATTTTCATAATGAATAATATTTGCTTCAAGAAATGAAACGCCAAGCGGTACATCTTTCTTGACTTTCATGACCTTATCGTTTACTTTTATTGTTGCATAGCTCATTGATCATGAGAATATGTTATGCAAAAATAAAAAGGTGCTATGTTCCTTCTTAAAAAGCACCTTTATGTAAGCTAACAGGAACTTGTAAACAGGCAATCCAAGGTAACGCGAGTTACATCGAAGCATAGTTTTCCCAAAAGCGTTTGGAGAAAACATAATAACCAAATCTTCCCGCATAGGAAACTTCTTCCAAGCCATTTTTTCTTAAGGTTGCCATGTTTAGAAAACACAGGAGATATCCTAAATGTTGCCTCAACAGAGAGAAGTTTTCACAGCACGAGCATATGTATTCTCTTAGCCCACCCAACTAATCGCTTAAAGGTGGATTCTCATTTTGGTTCGCATAACTGGAGATTAAACGAACTCCAAAGCGGGGTTTTCGTTTAAAAATTATAAAATAAATTTAAAAATTTAATAATAAATAGATCTAAAAATAATTTAAAAATGATTAAAAAGAGATAATTTTTTTAATATTAAAAATAACTCCTTTATAGGCCCTTTCCCGATTCTTGATCTAGGAATTGATTTTAAGGAAATCCCTCAAATAGAGGGGATGGCCGAAAATGATTATTCATTTTCCCATTTTCTCCAATCACCGAATTTCCAATCATATTCTGGACATCCTCTTCTGATATAAAAGTATCTATTGATATCATCAGTATTTACTATATAGGTATAAAAGAATCTTTCTATAATGCTAACTTTTTTTAGAATATCCTTTCCTTCTTCAAGGAATCTAGATATAAAGTAATTCATATCTTCTTTGCTTTCAAAATAGGCTATAATTATTCCTTTTGTAAATGGTTTAAGAAAACCTTGATTAATCATATACTTATAAGTTGAGTTGCCTATTTCCTTAGTTATCTTTTTAGTAAGTTCAATTGCTTTATTGACATCCTTAAGTGAAGAGAATGGTATTCCTAGCTTCCAGCATTTAAGGGAATTGGGATGCTGTATTCCTCGTATATAATTATCCCAACATACCTCACACTTACCTTGCCATCCTTCCTTAGCTTCTCCTTCCCACTTAGGATACAATCTCTCCAACATTCTATCAATGAATTTCAAAATATAATAATCTTAGATTAAAATAATAGGTATGCCAGAGTTAATAGATGTTCATTGCCATATAGATGATGAATCCTTCTCTAAAGATTTAGATAAAGTGTTAGAGCATGCCAAAAGCGTAGGGGTTTCTAAAATAATAACCTCTGCATTAACGATGGATTCTGTTAAGAAGACAGAAGAGATCGTCAAAAAATATGAGGGATTCATTTATTACACCGTAGGTTTGGATTACTCAATTCTCGATGAATCTAAATTACAAGAGATGATGGATTACGTAAGAGCTAACAAGGATAAAATACTTGGAATAGGAGAGGTAGGCTTAGATTTCTTCATATTTAGGAACGCTAAGTTACAGGAGGAAAACAAGAAGTTCTTTAAGAAATGGATAGAATTGGCAATAGAATTAGATCTCCCTTTAGTTGTTCATTCGAGGAGCGCTGGTAAATACGCTATAATGATGCTCTTGGAATCAGGGATAACCAAGGTATTGATGCATGCCTTCGATGGCTCAATAGGATACGCTTCGCTAGGAGCTAAGCGCGGTTTCCTCTTTTCAATTCCTCCTTCTGTTGTTAGGTCTGAGCAAAAGCAAAAGTTAGTGAAGCATTTATCCTTGGATAACCTAGCTTTAGAAAGCGATGCTCCAGTCTTAGGTCCTGAAAAAGGAATTAGGAATGCTCCTTCCAATGTCGTGATCTCAGCAGGAAAGATAGCAGAACTCAAGAAAGTCCCCTTCTTAGAAGTTTGTAGGAAAACTACGGAGAACGCCTTAAACCTGTTTTTTAAAAGGATTTAATGAAATTGAAATATCTTAGCATATGACTAGGAAAGCCTTTGAATTCTTGAAAATAGCAGAACTACCTCCTAAGCCAAGGAGTAAAGGGATTATAGAAATAAGAGGTCCTTATTACACTTCTGTGACCTATGGTTACTTAAAGGCATTGTTAGAGGACTGGTCTGAATACATCGATGGATTTAAGTTCGCAGGAGGATCTCAAAGATTGTTGAGCTACGATAAAGTCAAGCAGATAATAAGCTTATGTCATGATCATCAAGTATACGTATCAACAGGAGGGATGATAGAAAGGGTGATACTCCAAGGGAGAAAGGCTGTTGAACAATATTTAGAAGAGTGCAAGAGCCTAGAATTCGATGTCATCGAAATATCTAGCGGCTTCATAGATATACCCTTAGAATATAGGAAGGAATTGATAAAGGAAATCCATTCGAGATCGATGAAGGCTAAGCCTGAAATCTCTTTGATGAAAGGAGCAGGAGGAGGTACTGAGATATTAGAATACAAGCTAGAGTTAAAGGAATTAAGCGAGTTCATCGAAGAAGCGAAATACTTGTTGAATAACAATGCCGATATGTTAATGATAGAATCTGAAGGAATAACAGAAGGATTGCCTCCTTCTAGCTGGAGGATAGATGTGATAAAGGAATTGATTAAAAACTTCGGTTATGAGAAATTGATGTTCGAAGCTTCAGAGCCTCCTGTATTCAAATGGTATCTCAAGAACGTCTCTAAAGAAGTCAACCTGTTCATAGATCATTCCCAAGTGGTAGAATTCAATTGCTGGAGATTGGGTATTTGGGGAGATAAAGACATCTGGAAGGGCTTCAGCTGGAAAGATTTCTGAATGCATTTTAAGTATTTGATAATAGGAGGAGGTATAGCCGGTTTTTATGCAGCTCAGTCCATAAGAGAAATAGATAAGGAAGGGAGTTTAGCGATAATATCCCAAGAAAGTTATTTGCCCTATGATAGGACTGTATTATCTAAGGGCTATCTTGAAGGTAAGATTAGGAGAGATAGCATCTTCTTGAAGAAGAGAGAATATTATGAAAAGAACAAGATAGAACTTATGCTTAACAAAAAAGCAATAGAGCTCGATGTTGAAGATAATAAGGTTAAGCTCGATGATGGAACTGAAATAGAATTTGAAAAGCTCTTAATAGCTACAGGAGGCTCTCCTAGGAAACTCAACGTTGAAGGCTCAGATCTCAAGGGCATATTTTACCTAAGATCTTTAGATGACTGCGAAAGGATAAGAGAAGCCTATGAAGAAGCTAAGAACATAGTTATAGTAGGAGGCGGATTCATAGGATGTGAAGCTGCTTCAGTTTTTGCTTCTAAGGGGCTTAAAGTCACGATAATAGAGCTCACTGAGCATTTGCTATCTAGAGTTTTGGATCAAGAAATGAGCATTTTCATCGAGGACTTCCTTAAAAGTAAAGGGGTTGAGATATTTACGAATACCAGTGCTTCAAGATTCGTAGGTGAGGATGGAAGGATAAAAGCAGTGGAAACCAATAAAGGAGAATTGATACCTGCAGACTTAGCATTAATAGGAATAGGAATAAATCCTAACGTAGAGCTTGCTAAACAAGCAGGGATAAAAGTAGAAAACGGAATAGTAGTTAACGAGTATTTGGAAACTAACATTCAAGGAATATATGCTGCAGGGGACGTAGCGATGTTCTATAGCACGATATTCAAGAAGTACATGAGAGTAGAACATTATGATGTAGCCCTAAAACAAGGAAAAGTAGCGGGAAAGAACATGGCAGGTCATAGGATACCCTTCGATGAAGTGCCTTATTTCTTCTCCTATATTTCTGAGCTAAAGATCTATGTATATGGAGAATTGAATAATCAATACAAGAATTTAAGGAGAGGTGAATTGGATATCAACAAAGGCTTTCTGAAGTTCTATTTTGAAGGAGATACGCTCAACGCAGTCTTAGCAGTGAATACTTTCAAGGATTTACAACTAGCTAAGGAACTCATAAAAAAAAGGGCTTTGTTAAAAGATCCTAGTTTGATTCCTAAGCAAGAAATAGAACTTAAGCTAGCTTTTTCTTAGATTTCATGATCAAAAATAAATTTAGAAATGCCTTATCGCTATATGTTATCTAATATAAAAGCTAGAATTGCGCAAGAAATTGAGGAACTCAGCAGAAAGCACATAGTTAATACACTACAAAAGCTTATAGAATTACCAACAGTAGCAGCTTGGGGAGATGTTAATGAAATGCGCAAAGGAGCTGAGCTCGTTTCTTCTTTCTTCAAGGATCTAGGTTTCAAAGTAGATATTAAAAGCTCGGGAGGAAACCCTGCCGTTTTCGCAGAAATAGGTAAAGGGGATAAGACATTGCTAATTTACAATCACTACGATGTTCAGCCACCTGATCCTTTGGAACTTTGGGAAAGCGATCCTTTCAAGCTAGTAGAAAGGAATGGCAAGCTATATGGCAGAGGAGTGGCTGATAATAAAGGTAACATAGCTGCTAGAATCGCCGCTCTTGAAGCTTTATTGCCTTATATCGATGATCTTAATCTAAGGATCAAATTCATCGTAGAAGGAGAAGAAGAAATAGGTTCGCCTAGCTTAGAGAAACTGGTTCATGATAACCTCGATTGGTTGAGAGCAGATGGAGGGATATGGGAGACAGCTTATGTTAGGAGGGATGATAGACTTTCCATAAGTCTTGGTTTTAAAGGCATGCTTTACTTGGAGCTAAAGATCAAAGGTCCTTCTAGAGATGTTCATAGCGGTTATTCTCCAATAATTCCAAATCCTGCATGGAGAATGGTTAAGTTATTAACATTGCTTAAGAATGAGGAAGGAAAGGTCCTCATACCTGGGTTTTATGA
Organism: Thermoproteota archaeon; assembly: GCA_041640715.1. Classification (GTDB taxonomy): domain Archaea; phylum Thermoproteota; class Thermoprotei; order Gearchaeales; family Gearchaeaceae; genus DSFO01. Next base: position 28,471 of record JBEPZU010000008.1, read on the forward strand.
AGGAATAGAAGAAGAATTCCTAAAGATAAGTGAAGAATTGATAAAGGAGTTGAAGTATGAAGAATTCGAAAGCATGAAAAACGAACTAAAAATAAAGGAGTTTGTAGGAGGGCTTAGAGGAATTGAAGCTATTAAAGCTTTATTTTTAACTCCTTCCTTGAACATTTCAGGCTTATACTCAGGCTATACCGGCAAGGGTTCAAAGACGATAATTCCTTCTGAAGCTGGGGTTAAGATAGACATAAGGCTTCTGCCCGGTCAAGAACCTAAGTTAATTTTGGATAACTTAATAGCTTATTTAAAGGACAATGGTTTCCAAGATTTAGAAATTCAAGTCGAAAGCATGTATAAATCAGGATATACTAGACCAAACGAAAGAATTGTAGAAGCATCTGTAAGAGCTGCAACCCAAGCTTATGGCTTAGAACCTCAAATCATGACCATGGCTGCAGGCTCAGGACCGATGTATCTTTTCACCAACATAGCCAAGGTTCCCATGACCGGTGCGGGTGTAGGATATTATGGTTCTAGAGTCCATTCACCCAATGAAAACATAAGAATAGAAGACTTCGTAAAGGGAATCAAACATGTAGCTTTTACTTTGCTAGAGTTTTGATCATCTTATCTTCGTCATTGGGATTTTCTTCTCAGAACCTTCAACGATTCTAATCGAAGTAAGCCAAACAGTATTTACAGGCGGCTTAGAATCCGTTATTATCCTTAGTTTTGTATCGTTCAACTTATCCAAGATACCATAGCTAGTTATCTTCCCTTCCTTTTCGATACCTACCAACATTCCTTCTAAGACTGAAGAAGGTAAGCTTACGGAATTCAGTATTTCGTTGACCAAAATTGTATCTTCCTTTGAATAGTATATCTTGATCTTGAATCCGTCTTCTGACTTCTTGATCAAAGTAGTTCCCTCAATGTTCAATCCAGAGTAAATCCTCCCTAAGAATCCCAAATTCGTTTCCTTCAAATCTAGTGTTATTTTAGATAGATAATGAAGGAATTTAGAATATTGCATCTCTCTTCTCATCAATCTCGTTAGTTTGCTCTTAGAAACCCCTATTGGCATGCTCAAAGGTATTATCTTAAAACCTAGATCAGAGAATCTGGCTTGTAAATTTTCATCGCCTATTAGGAATATAGCATCTGGTTTGACTTCTTTTATGAGCTTTCGCTTATATATGATTCCTTGACCTTCTACGTAGCCATCTGTATTTATTATGATGAAATCAGAGTTTTTCAAGAATTCAAGAGCCTTTAGAATGCATTTAATTAGGAAATCTTCATCGAAGCTAACATCTATGAAACCTACTGCTACAACGTGATCCGCAACCAAATCCCTTAAGTCAAATATACCTTCTTTTAGTATCTTGCAACCTATGAAAGAAGGAGGTGTTAGATCTGCTTGTCCTACATCTCCATCGAGAACCCCTACTGCAAGAGCTTTCTTTAGCGCATGATTGGCCAAAAGCACAGTCAAGGTGCTCTTTCCTGAATCTGTTGGACCTATTATCAAAGCTTTCTTGATCTCCTTTCCGAAGCCTTCTATGTGTTTGTTTATCTCTTCCATCCATATGGCGGATCCTAAGCCTCCAGAATGTACTTCATACTCTGCATCTTCATATAATAAGAGTTTCATCGAACAAGATTCTTCATTTGTTTCTATAGGTAATGCCTTGCCTTTTCTAACAACTAGTTCTTTGAAATCCTTTCCTAAACAGAAAGCTTCACCTGAGAACATTTTAACTAGAGCAGGTCCTCTAACTAATAATACTTCTCCTCTATGCAACGTGATTAAAATTTCCCTTCTAATATGTTTAAATCGAAAATCTCAAAAATTAAACTTATGCTATTTAGGTTCATAATACCTTTTGCTTTATTATCTATATCATTAACTTCTTTCTTCGCTGATATAACATATGAAGGAGCTAGATCTGTGCTAGGAATTTATCTTGGTTTTTTGGGCGCTTCAGCCTTAATAATAGGCGTCATTAATGTAGGAGAATTTCTTGGATATGTTACTAGATTGCTAAGCGGTTATGTTATATCAAAGAAGAGGAGCATAAAGCTATTTTGGTTTCTGCTCTATTCTGGATATTTTTTGAATCTAACAGTAGTACCTTTATTGGCTTTTGCAGGGAATTACGCATTGGCTTTATTACTCTCAATCCTAGAAAGGATAGGCAAGGGCATTAGAACTCCTATAAGGGATTATTTGATCGCTGAGATTTCTGCGAAAATAGGTAGAGGTAAGGGCTTTGGTTTCCATGAAGCGCTTGATCAAGCAGGAGCATTCGTAGGTCCTGCGATAATTTCTTCAATACTTCTATTGCAAGGGAGCTATTTCTTGGCTTTCCTGCTATTAATAATACCCGCTTCTCTTTCGATGTTATTCCTTTATACAACCCAAAAGAATACAGGAGATATCAAGCTAGAAGTAGTAAATCCTAGTTCCAAGGAAAAGCTAGATAAGAGATTTTGGATATACACCGCTTCCATGTGCTTTTTATCGATCGCTTTAATACCTTGGCCAATAGCGTCATATCACCTAAAATTCAGCTTCTCGTTACAGGATTTCATGATCGCTCTTTTTTACTCAATAGTCATGGCTTCAGACGGCATCTTTTCAATACCTCTTGGAATAGCTTATGATAAGTTTCGCTTTTCTTTCATATTGCTAATGCCTTTGATAACCTTTATAGTAACCTTTATGTACCTTTACTATGGAGAGATTACAACGCTAATAATTGCTTCTATTGTATTAGGTGTTATAATTAACTTCAACGAAAGTGTAATGCGAGCTATAGTAGCAGACTTGACAGATAAGCAAAATAGAGCCTATGCATATGGCACATTCGGTTTCTTCTTTGGCTTGGCAAGTTTAATCGCAGGTTTTCTGTATGGTTTCCTATATAACTTTGGAATTCTCTATCTAGTATTGCTTTCTTTAATATCTGCAATTGTAGCCTTAATGCTCTTCTTATTCCTTATGACCAAGCGAAGTGGTTAGCTTATACAGATTTATAAAAAAATTTATATGGAAAGCTAAGATTTAATTCGCATGAAAGAAGGAAGTAGAGACCACAAACGTTTCTGTCGATACGTAAATTATGCTAGGGAGAACCAACGATCTGCTAAAAGCAAAGCGTTTTCCATATCCTAAAAATGTCGCGCTCTATAAGAAATAGTTGGGAACTAGCTGTAGCTTGTTTTAGAATACTAGCTAAGGATAAGGAATTGCTCCTTTATCCCCTCGTCCTAGCAAGTATCCTAGCATTATTCTTCCTCGCTTTAGCATTCAGTCTCTTCTTTAACTTCAACATCTTTTTATTTCTTTTGATATTCGCAATACTCGTGGGTCCAATATTGTTCACGTTCTTGGGAATATTTTTCGAGGCTGCAGTGGTTGGAAACGCTTCTATCAGACTTCAAGGAGGAGATCCTAAGTTCAAGGATGGCTTGAGTGTTGCTAGGAAAAATGCCTCTCGTTTATTACGCTGGTCTTTAATAGTGCTTTTAGTGAGTATAATTTTAGGATTCATTTCAGGAATGTTCAAGAAAGGACCTGCCGGTCCTGGGTCAACAGTTAGGGTTGGAGGTTTACCACCTATGCGCGTTTCAAGCTTCGCATACAATACTAGGTCTTACAAGCATGACGCAATTGGAACAGGTATAGGAATACCTACAGGAGAAATAGGCATAGGCGATATAATCTCAGGCGTTTTAGGAATGGCTTGGCATATCGCTACGTTTTTCGTCATACCGGTCATGTTGTACGAGAAGCTATCGCCTACTAAAGCTCTGGTTAGAAGCGTAGAGATAATCAAGAAGCAATGGAAGGAATCGCTTATTCTAATATTAAGTTTTAAAGCAATATTCTGGCTCTTATCCGGATTGGGCGTAATCTTTATTTTAATAGGTTTAATCTTACAAAATCCAGCTATATTACAAAATCCCAGTGCAGTAGAGTTAACCTTACAAAATCCTCCCTATGCTCTAGTAGCAGGGATAGTAGCAGCTATAATTTATTGGTTTTTGCTAGCATGCCTTAATTTCACCTTTAAAGGAATACTGAGAGCAGTTCTTTATGAATTCTCTAGAAAAGGTCAAACTGAAGTTATACAAACACCAAAAGCACAAGAATTCAGTAGTTTAAGTAATCTCATCAGCACATTTCAAAAAACTATCGCCTGAGAATTAAAAATAAACAATCAAAAGCTATTTAAGTAATTTTTTGCAATAGTTTTTAATTAAATTTTATAAATAATTGGCTTTCTGTAATTCATTTAATAAGTAAAAAATTAGGAAAATGAAGCAATTTTACATGTTTTTAAAACAAACAGGATTTCGATGTTTTCAAAACAGTTGAGAAGATAGCAGCTCAAGACAATACTATTTAAACTACAAAATTGCTTAAGATGTATATTTCTGCAATTTACTAGCGAGCTCGCTATAAGAGACTTCACCTTCGATTCTCTCTACAATCTTGAAGTTTTTGTCTATTATGAAATACGTCGGTGTTCCTCGAACGTCATACAATTTATATGCTGAGCGTGTATCGTAAAGATGAAGCCAATTAGATTTGTAAGTTTTTAAGAAATTGACCGTTCTATTCAGGTCTGTGTTAACGTTAAGCATGACCGTTATCACTACTACTCCTTTGTTTTTGAAGTTTTCATTTATTTGAGCTATTACATCAGCCATGTTTTGACAATGAGGACACCATTCAACTGCGAATTCGAGTAATATCACCTTTCCCTTAAAATCTGAAAGCTTGATATAACTCCCAGTTAATCCGCTTGAATCTATAACTGGTAACTCGAAATCTTGAGCCTGAGAAGGTGTAGAAGATTGACTTAAGCTCAACAGGAGTATGCTAGCTATAAATGCAACGAATACTGTTAAAGCTAATAGTTTTAGATGACTTTTCTTCATAAATCTTTTTTAGTATCAAAATTATATATAATTAAGGGCATTTCCCAATTCTATTGATTTTTAGCACAAATTCAAGAACAAATCTCCGTGATTTAAGTTTACCTTTAATTATTTAATAAAGATCGATAGAAAGTATGGAAATTATTGATTTCAAGAATTTCTTTCTTAATTTTTAAAAGTTACAAAAAAATTTAATTAAAAACTATTGAGGTGTGGATCCTGCTGGTGCTGCTGGTGGTGTATAGGTTTCAGGCAAGGAAAAGAAGGCAATTATGAGGAAAATAAGCCCTATCAATATTATTATGTAGCCTATTACAATAATCGATAATATAGCGCCTATGAATAATAGTGTAGCTGCTGTTTTAAAGTAATCTATCTTAAAAGTATCTCCTACTTCGATTAAACTTTTCCTAAAAAATAATACTCCTAGTATTGTTAAAGCCGCTCCTGCGACCAACAAAATAATCCCTATCAACAACTGAACTAAGCCCCAGCCCCCATATGGCCAATATATAAATGCAAATGGAGCAAAAAAGAAGAATGAAAAAGCTGAATATGCAACTATAACTGTTCCTATCATAAAAATTATAGCACCGTAAAGTGCATTTTGAAATATTGAAGGTTTCTTGGTTTCATCAGAGATGTATTTCAAAGCTATAAGTACTAGGATATATCCTACTATACTTACAAAAGGCACTAGTGCCAATACAGAACCTATTCCTCCTAGCATTTTCGCATCTTTTACACCTGGCATGTTTAAAAGAAATATTTTCTACAATTATATAAAGCTTTTGCTTTGAAAAATTTTGATTAAAATATCTAATAACAATTTGAATATTTGAAAAACTTCTTTGAGCTTAAGCATTTTCTAAAGCTATTAAAGAGAATTTCTATCGATTTATAAAAAGAACAGAATTTTCTATTATTACAACAAGGGTTTGTTGCTATGCTTTCATTCTTGCTAGGTTCTAGGAAAGCAACAAAGGAATTCTGAGGAATTTAAAACCACCTAGCTTAGGAAAAATAAAACCCTAGTTACCTTTAAAAACGAGGCATATGATGTTAGATTCTGAAGAAAGGAAGAAAATGGACATGAAAGAACTTGTAAGAATGTCTTTAGTAATAGAAGAATATGAAAACATAAAGAATTATTTTAGCGAAGCTTTGAATTCAATTAAAAAAATTTAATGTAAATAAGGCAAGGCTGCAAAGTATATTATAAATGCTATCGTTATTAATATCGTAGTCAAGCTTATATCCTTGAATCGCCCGGTCAAGACTTTAACTATCGTATATGTTATGAAGGCTAAACCTATGCCCGTGGCTATATTATAAGTCAAAGGAATTCCTATTATAGCTACGAAACTAGGTATAGCCTCGGTTAGATCTTCGAGATCCACTTTCCTTATTAATGAAATGAACATGAGACCTACTAGGAGTAGCACAGGGGCTGTCGCGAAACCGGGTATTACTACAGCTAAGGGTGCGATCGGTAAAAAGAGCAGGAAGAGAAGTCCTGTAACCGCTGCTGTTAGACCAGTCCTACCTCCTGTTTCTATTCCAGCTGCCGATTCTATGTAAACTACTGTCGTGGTAGTACCAGCCAAAGCACCTGCTATTATTGCTGTAGAATCTGTGTAAAGCGCCTTATCAATATTTAAAGGCTTGCTTTTTTCATCCATCAAACCGGCTTTGGCTGCTAAGCCAGTTATTGAACCTATTGCATCGAAAAAGGAAACTATGAAAAGAGCTAACGCTACTGGGAAAGCAATGGTGATTATAGCAAGATAAGCTGAGAGCGTATTGCCGAAGTTGGGAACGATTGAGGTGCTGAATGAAGGATATTGGAAGATTTGAGGAGGTAAGGCTACTAAACCAGGAGCAATTCCAGTTTCAGTTAGAACTATTCCTATTATAGTCAAAGCTATTATTATCAACAAAAGATTAGGAGAGAATTTTCTGAAGTAAAGAGCTGAAGCTACGAAGAAACCTGCAATCGCTAATATAGAGCTAGGACTTAGGAAAGCTTTATCGTTGAATTGTACAGGAGTTCCAACTCCAGGTTTTACGATATCTGCCAAAGCCAATCCTATGAAGGCTATGAATATGCCTATTCCTACTGCTATTCCATAAGCTAAGCTAGGAGATATCGATCTAATTACCCTCTCTCTTATCCCGCTCCAAGAAGCAAGCAAAAATAGCAATCCGTTGACAAATACGGCGAAGAAAGCTGCGAACATAGCTGTAGTTACCGCATCGACTCCAGAAAAACCTAAAGTGATTAAAGCAGCGGCAAAAGCAGGGATGACTGAGAAACCTATGAAAACGTTTTCTCCCATCCCTGGAGCTAAAGCGAAAGGCAATCTTGCATAAAAACCCATTACTAAACTACCGAAAGCAGCCGCGAGTATCGTAGCTGTAGCTATGCCTACTTTAACGTTATTTACCAATGCTTGTAATTCTGGAGTTAAAGTCTCTAGTTGGAGTTTACTTCTGAGCGCAAATTCAAAACCACCTCCTACGATTGCTGGGTTAACGAAAATTATATAAGCCATCGCTAGGAAGGTGGTTATTCCTGCTAAGATTTCTTTATTTACGCTGAATTGTTCCCCTTCCTTAATGGTTAGCCTACTTAGTAGGCCCATTTTTGGTATAAAATAATAAACTATAAATATATCCTTTCTTTTGTAGCAAAGGGGTTTCTAGTGAATTAGGTTTAAGGCTTAATCCATGATCTATTTTTTATGACGCCCTTAGAATTCATAGAGAAGTTAAGATATGAGCTAGCTGAATTAAATTCTAAGATCTTAAGACATCCCTTTATAATAGAAGCCATAGAAGGGAAGCTGAGTTTGGATAGGATAAAATTGTTGATATCCCAGCAATATTATATAGCTTCTAATGATGCAAAGGCCTTAGCTCTCATGTATTCAAGGTCCAGCTATCCAGCTAACACCTTTTTCTTGAAATTACTAGAAGGCCATCAGTTAGCATTGAATCAGCTAGAGAAAGCATTGAAGTTTTTTAATATAGAAAAGATCAAGCCATTAGCGAGAGCTGTATCTTATACGCATTTCTTATTTCACTTAGCTTATTTCGCTTCCATAGAAGAACAAATAGTTGCCATTATGATTAACTTCCCTGTTTTCATTGAAAACATAAACAAAATAGGTAAAGCTTTAAGGGAAAAGTATAATATAGCTGAGACCAGCTTCTTCGAAGAAGCTCGATGGGATAAAGAAGCCGAGTTTTTGGGCTTGAAAATCCTAGAAAAATATGATTTGGAAAAAAATGAAAGAATCAAAGAATTGGTGAGGTTAATACAAGAATACGAATTAGAATTTTGGGATGCAATATATTATGATTAATTAACTTTACATCTGAAGGTCTTTACAAGGCTTTAAGATTTCTAGTCTCTCATTATTCCAAGCTACAAAAGCTATGAAAGAATTGATGTAAGAGGTTACTACATTAGGCTTTGATAAATAATTATGAATTGGGTATTAAGGATTTCAGTTGTAAAAAAATTCAGTAGGGTATGAGTAAAAGTCCCAAGCTGAAAGGAATTGTTGCAAGTATCATTACAGCTATTGTGTACCCAAAAACATCTCTAGCTCTGGTTCCCGTTAATCCTAGAAGCGGAATTGCCCAGAATGGCTGGAATAGATTCGTCCACATATCTCCTGCTGCGTATGCAATGACAGTCTTACCTAGCGGAACTCCCAGTGTAGCAGAAGTTCTCGTTAGTATCTCTCCTATCGCAGCCCACTCACCCCCACCTGAAGGTATGAAGATGTTGACGAATCCAGCTATATAAAGGCAAATTGCAGGCCAGGTAAAAGGTGTAGCAACGCCTGCAATGCTATTGGCTAAAATCGTAGCTAGGTTTGGTCCTTCAACAGCGCCGTATCTCATGATACCCATGATCCCTGCGTAGAATGGGAATTGAATTAAAATACCAGCAACCGCTGCAGAGGCTCTTGCAATTGCTTTCATGTATGCAATTGGGTTTGCGTATAGCAAAAGTCCAGCCATTATGAATATAAAGTTGAGAGAATTAAGATCCAATCCTGCAAAGAAACCTTTTAAAGAGAACCACCATCCCATTGCTATAAGACCAGGTATACTGATAAGAAAGGCTAGTATTTTGCTGTTTTCAAGCTTGTCAGCTATGGTTTTTGATCCTCCAACCTTCTTCCCTTCCTCTTCTTCCTTTCTCGCAACTTCAATTATATGTGGGGCAACTTTATCTATTCCTCTAAGATTTTCGCCCTTTGGTGCAATGGCATAGAAAGCTATAACTCCAAATATAATTATTATTAAAAGGTTAAGAAGGGTGTACGGATGAAAGATTGTCTCATTCAATGGAAAAACCTCTCTTTTATATAGTTCATTAACTACACCTTTAAGAAAGTGTCCTGGTGTATTTAGTAAAAGAGGTGCAGATGCGGAAAGGCCCCAGTGCCAAGTAAGTCCTAATCCAGCATAACCGGCAGCAACGACCGCTGGATAATGTAGCGGCTTTCCTCTACGATGGAATTCAATGCCAATAGTTCTCGCAAGAATTGCACCAATAATTAAACCCAAACCCCAATTTATCCAAGCTGTAATCATCGCAACAAAGGCCGTTAAAGCTGCAGCAGACTTTGTATCGGTGGGCATTGTGGCGAGTCTCCTCAAACCTCTATAAACCCATGGATGATAAGCTATTGCGTATCCTGTAACTAGAATCAAAGCCATTTGCATCGCAAATGTAAGCAATTCCCAAAATCCCTTATACCATACATCCATGAACATCCACTTTAGTATCGATGCGGAGTCCATTGTTCTCTGCGGTTGCAGTATTAGAAATGCCATTAAAAACGTTATCAAAGTTAGTATAAGGGCAAATATTAGTGGATCTGGCATCCATTTTTCAACGCTTGCAGAAAGCCTCCATCCAAGCCTCTCAAGAGGACTAGGTGGAGCTTCTTCCTTCATACCATCTCTATAAAATACATATATATAAATCTTTCGAAAAAATTCAATAATTAGGAGAAAAATCTATAAATGCGAAACTCCGTTTATTCTTCCAAACTAAATTGGGTTATCATTTTAATCAAACTATAGAAGAAATCCATATCTAATTTAAGCGTATTTGTTTTAGATCTAACACGCTCTATAGATCTAGCAATGCCCTAAATGATTATTTTCATGAGAATCTAAATTACAGAAATTTAGAAGCAAATATATTTAATGCTTCTTGTTGATCCTGTATACTGAGATTTCCCCTGGGATTTGTTGTTATAAGTAAATAATCCACTCCTAAACTTTCTAGTTCTTCGATCGTTTTCTTGTTCTCATCCATGTTCCTTGACAAAAGCACTCTTTTTTCACCTAAAGGGCTAACGTAAATATTTGAGCTAGAAGTTATGTCAAAAGCTATCCTAGGCCTAATAGGCTTTACTTCGCTAGCTAAGCTTTTGTAATTTTCTACTGCTTTTCTGAAAGATTCCAAAACTAAAACATTTGGATGCCAAGCGTCTCCGTATTTTATGGCTCTTTTCATCGCATATACGCTATTCCCAGCGATCCAAATCGGTATGTTCCTTTTTAAAGGAGGGCTGAAAGAAGCATCTTCGTAATATTGCTTAATGTACTTACCCTTGAAGCTGGGTTGATTGGACCATAGACTTCTCATTAGCTTTATGCTTTCGTTCACAATCTTACCCCTTTTATGGAAATCTGCACCTAAGAAAGAGAATTCCTTTTCATTCCATCCAGCCCCGATTGCGAGCATAGCCCTTCCATTGCTAAGTAGATCAATAGTCGCTATCTGCTTAGCTACTATAATGGGATTCCTTAATGCTATGATCAGAGATGATATCCCAAGCTTTACTTTTTTAGTCAGAGAAGCTAAATAAGCCATTGTTGTTATGCTTTCTAATATATTTTCATAAGGCGTACCGCTTCTTTTAGGCATTAATATGTGATCTGTTAACCATATTGAATCGAAACCCAATTCCTCAGCCAATAAAGCTAGTTTCTTAAGCCCTTCTATGTCTAAAGTATCTCCGTAATTAGGCAAACAAACACCGAATTGCATGATATTTATTTAAAACAGATATTTATTTTGTTGTAGTATATCCATAACCTCCTCCTCCAGGAGTTTCTATTATAACCTCATCCATTTCATTCAACTCAGTCGTGAATTTGCTCGGCATTTCTTCTACTAACCCATTATTCCTTATTATCCTAACCCTTGCCTCTTTACCTTCTTTGCCTCCTTTAACACCGAAGGGTCTTATCTTAAATCTATCAGCCAAAACTGAAATTGTACACCTATCCAAGACTTTAAAGCTCCTTATTACACCATCTCCTCCTTTGAATTTACCTTCTCCTCCGCTTCCGTATCTTATTTTATATGCGGTGAACAAGAGAGGATATTCCTTTTCTGCTATTTCAATAGGAGTATTCATAGTATTAGTCATGTTTGCATGAACGGCTGAAACTCCAGGCTTGTTTGGTCTACCTCCTGTAGCACCGGCTATAGTCTCATAATAACTCCAATATTTTCCTTCATGAATACCACCTAGCATAATGTTCATCATCGTTCCAGAAGAAGCCGCAGGGAAAGGCATTATTTTAGATAAAGCTTTGAATATCGAATCAACTATCCTTTGACTCGTTTCCAAATTACCTCCTGAAACAGGATATGGTTTTGTTGGATTCACTATCGTTCCGATCGGGGCATGAACTTCTATTAAGCTATAGAAACCATCATTAGTAGGTATTTCTTTGCCTATCAAGCATCTTGCTACAAAGGAAACCGCTGAAAAAGTTACTCCGAATACTGCGTTCAAAGGAGCATCTACTTGGTTTGAACTTCCTGTAAAGTCTGCATAGAACTTCTCTTTCATTCTAATCCTAACCTTTATCTTCAGGAATCTTTCATCATATTCTAAATAATCTTCTCCTTCGCTTTCTTCGCTGGGCATCGATGAAAAGGCTAAAGAAACTAACTTCCTAGTGTATTCTATAGACTTCTCAAAAGAATTCTTCACGTTTTCTTCTCCTTTCCTTTCTATCAGCTCCTTAACTTGCTTAACTCCGCTCAGATTAGCGGCTATTTGCGCTTTAAGATCGCCTACTGCTATTTCTCTAGTTTTGAAGTTCTCTTTTATTATGTTGAGCAATTCTTCGTTTATCTTATTCTTCTTAATTATCTTAGAAGGCGGTATTATGAGTCCTTCTTCATATAAAGTTTTAGCCTTTGGATTTATGCTCGAAGGAACAGGTCCTCCAACATCTACTTGATGAGCCTTATTCACGACTAATGCAAAAAGCTTACCATTTTGCATTACAGGAGCCAAAAGCGTTACATCGTTTAAATGCGTACCAGCCAAATAGGGATCGTTGACGATGAGCATATCGCCTTCTTCCAATTCTGAGAAGTAATCTGAGAGATTTTTGGCCATTATCTTGAAAGAACCTAGATGGACAGGTATATGCTCAGCTTGAGCTATTATTCTTCCTTCAGGATCTATTATTCCACAGCTGAAGTCTAGTCTTTCCCTTATATTTGGAGATAAAGAAGACCTTTTAAGAACCGCTCCCATTTCTTCAGCTATGAACTCCAAGGATTTTTGAATTAACTCCCAGCTCATTTTTCCAGAAGCATGTAATAATCTCCTATCTTAGCTTTCCATCCTTTAAGCAACACTGTAGAAGTGGTGTATTCTTCTATTATCGCAGGGCCTTCTATTTCGCTTCCTGTCTCTAAGCTTTCCCTCTTGTAAATCGGTACTTCTTCTAGTTCTTCTAAATAGACTTTCCTATACCTTGTTTCTTCCTTTTTAACAGGCCTTTTCTTGAAAAGATCTTTGAAGCTAATCGCCTTCTTCTTTATAGCGAATACTCTTATTGTCAAGATCTCTATTTCTCTATCCAATTTGAAGCCATAATGAGCGAGATGTCTTCCTTCGAAGATCCTAAAGGCCTCTTCATAGCTACAGGGTCTTGGTAAATTCACTATTATCTCCCATCCTTGCCCTTTGTATCTCATATCAGCGAATCTCAAGAAATGAGAAACGTTGCCTAATTTCTTTAGTAGCTTGTCTTCCAAATCTCTAAAGCTTCCTTCTAAGTCTTCTTTTGGCTTAGATCTCATCTCCATTTTCTCGTCACATACCAACATTCCTAGGGAGCTGAAGACGCCTGGATGCGCTGGTATTATTATTTTCCTTATTCCAAGTTCTTCAGCTAAGCTGCAAGCATGTTGAGGTCCTAGACCTCCAAAGGCCATCAATGAGAAAACGCTAGGATCATAACCTCTTTCTACTGTTACTAATCTTATTGCCCTAGCTACTTCCAAATCAGCTAATCTTATCGAATCAAGAGATATCTCTATCGGATCCCCTAATTTTCCAAGAGCTCTTAAAGCTAACTCTTTGTTTATCTTAAATCCCGAGATCTCTTCTCCAATTCTATTAAGGGTTAGGTTCGCATCTGTTATAGTGGCGTTTTCTCCTCCTAGTCCATAACATGCCGGTCCAGGATCGGATCCAGCGCTCATGGGACCAATCCTCAAAGCACCTCCTTCATCCCTCCATATTATCGTTCCTCCTCCTGCAGATACCTCTGCTAGGTCTATGAAGGGGAATCTTATGGGATATCCTGATCCTTTAACTATTCTTCCATGATGCACTTCTCCTCCTACTTCGTATTCGCTGGTTATCAAAGGTTCATTGTCTATTATTGCACAAGCTTTAGCTGTGGTTCCTCCAATATCTAGGCTTATAACATTCTTTATGCCCAAATCATTTGCTAAAACTGAAGCCGCTATAGCTCCTGCCGCAGGACCAGATTCTATTATCTGAACAGGTCTTTTAATAGCTTCTTCTTTATCTATTAATCCACCTGCATTGGACATCATGTAAACCTCATCGAAAACTTCCAGATACTCAGCTATTACAGGCATCAAGATGGCGTTTATCACTGTGGTAGAAGCCCTCTCGTATTCTCTGGGCTCAGGGGCTACTTCATGGGATGCTGAAATGTATCGGAAATATTTTCTAGCTATCTCTTGAGCTCTTTTTTCGTTCTCAGAATTAGCATAGGAGTGCAAAAAACAAATTGCCAGGCTTACCGCTCCCTTTTTCAAGGCTTCTATCGAGCTCTTCTCCAATTCTTCTTCATTCAGCTTCGTTATTATTCTACCTTTAACATCAGTTCTTTCTTCTATCTCAAATCTAGTTTCTTTATCTACTAAAGGCTTAGGTTTCTCGAAATATAGATCATAAAGCTTAGGTCTGTTTTGTCTAGCTATCTCTATAATATCCGAGAAGCCTTTGGTGGCAAAAAACGCTACCTTAGGAAGTCCTTGTTTAGTGAGTATTAAATTCGTAGCTAAAGTTGTCGCATGAAATATAGTATAGGATTTGAGCTCTTTTAAAAGATTTTCCAGCAAACTTTTAGGATTCTTTCCTGTGAGTATCTTTTTTATCTTCAATTCTCCTTCGTAAATCACAATATCTGTGAAAGTGCCGCCTATATCGATCGCTACTAATTTATTCATTTTAATACTTTTTTCATGGAAAATTAAAAGGATAACACTGTTAAAGTTGCTTTAGATTTGATTATTTATTCTTTAAAAGGTTTGTGAGAAAGCTTTAAAAGTTGATTCATATAATTTAGTAAAATGAAGCTAAGGGTAGAGCAAGGAAAGAAAACGCTTAAGATAATACTTAATGAATATGAACCTGTTGTAAGATTCGATTTCCCTTACGGAGATCCTAAACCTAGTTATGAGATTTTTGGTAACAGAATAATCGCTAGCTTGGGTGATATGAAAACAGAATTTCATTTTGAGCAACATGGTCACAAGATAATAATACAAAAGAAGCTAGGATTGAGAGAACATTGCTTGGGCATGGGCGAAAAGGCTCTCCCTGTGGATAAAAGGAGAAGCAAGGTTGTCTTCTATAACTACGACAACTATGGTTACCAGTTTTATTCAGACCCTCTTTATGCTTCTATTCCCTTCCTAATATTCGTAAACAAGGGTATAGCCTATGGCTTATTCATAAACTCGACTTCTTTCATAAGCGCAGATATAGGAATAGCCGAATATGATAAGGTTATAATAGAAATCCACGATGACGCGGCGGAACTTTATTTGATCTTCGGTCCTAAAATAGAAGAAATCTTAGAGATATATACAAACATTACAGGAAAACCCTTTTTGCCACCCAAATGGGCTTTAGGCTACATGATTTCTAGATATAGTTACTACCCGCAAGATTATGTGCTTGAAATAGTAGAGAACACGCTCAATGAAGTCCCTTTAAGCGCAGTATTCTTAGATATAGATTACATGAATAATTATAAAATCTTCACCTGGGATACAGAAAGATTTCCAAATCCTAAGCAATTGATTGAGAAGTTAAGAGAAAAGGGAGTCAATGTAGTGACTATTATAAATCCTTTTGTAAAGGTGGATGAAGGTTATGAAATCTATAGGGAAGCTAAAGAATTATGCATCGAAGTTGATGGCAAACCTTATGTAACTGTAGGATGGCCAGGCGAATGCATATTACCTGATTTCTTCAGAAAAGAAACGAGAGAATGGTGGGCTAAAAGAATAGAGGAGTTTGTTAAGGAATACGGAATATCGGGAATTTGGCTGGATATGAACGAGCCTACTGTTTTCAATTCTCCTACTGCTATTAGTGAACTTGTGAAAGCTACCATGAGCGAAGAAGAAAGGATTAAGGTTTTCGTTAAGTACATCGAGCTAATAGCGCTAGCTAATAATTATCTCACTTCTCCTGCTTTGATGAAGACAAAAAGGATAGAAGATTTCTTTGATAGGACTCCAGATCCAAATGTTCTTCATAAGCTTGATGATGGAAGGATATTAGAACATAAGTACGTTAGAAATGCATACCCATATTTTCAAGCAATGACAACTTATGAAGGTCTTAAAAGACTTCACGAAAGACCATTCATATTATCTAGATCAGGTTATGCTGGTATTCAAAAATATGCTGCCATTTGGACAGGAGATGCACCTACTACTTGGTATGCTTTGAGCTTTTCAATACCTATATTGCTCAGCCTTTCTATATCAGGAGTTGTTTGGTGTGGTACAGATCTCGGAGGATATGTAGGCAGAGCTGAGCCTGAGCTGGATGCTAGATGGTATCAAGCCTTTGCTTTGGCTCCATTATTCAGACTACATCAAGAAAAAGGAAGCACAGATGAAGAACTCTTCAACCTTCCCTCCAAATACAAGGAGATGATCAAAAGAGCGATATCCTTGAGATATCATTTCATGCCTTATCTTTGGCATCTAGCTTGGGAAGCCCATCTTAAAGGAAGACCCTTAATGAGGCCTTTATGCTATGAATTCCAAGAAGATGAAGATAGCTATCATATAAATGACGAGTATATGGTAGGTCCTTATATTCTGTTTGCTCCTATAGTAGAGAAAAATGCAGAGCAGAGGGAAGTTTATTTGCCTCCTTCCAAATGGGTTGATTATTGGAATGGTAAAGTATATGAAGGTAGAATTTGGTTCAAATGTAATGACGAGATGCCTTTGTTCTTAAGATACGGCTCAGCCATACCTGTAGAAAACGGCCTTTTAATCTTCGGAGAAGGAGAATGGGAAATATATCACGGTGAAGAAGGTAAGAAGGCTTTTATATCTTTTAAAGAAGGCAGGTTAGAACAAAGAGGTGAAGCTTTGGAAGTAAACGAGGTGATTTTCTTCTCAATTAAAGCCAGAGAAGCTTTAGTAGACGGAAACAAAGCTGAGATGTTCATAGATGAAAAAGGAACACACATTAAAACTAAAGGTAAATTCTCTTCTATCGATATAATTTTCTAAATAACAGCTAGAAAAACAGGTAGGTCATTTTTATCCAATATCAAGGCCCTCTTAGGATACTTCCTGTGAGGCTTACCTACCTTGACTTCGATCATTAAATCTCCTGCGATACAATCTATCTCATAAGCGTTCCTAAAATAATACACTGACCCGAATTTCCTCTTCAAATGAGATTGAACTATCCATTCATAAAAAGCGCTTTCTAGGTATTTCTCACCAGTCCAAATGCTCAAAGTATTAGCTAAAAAAGGGTCTAGGAAGAAGAATTTCCTTTCCTTTCTCCAATTGATTTCATCGCGTTTATATAAGGCTGTATCTAAGATGAAGAGACTTTGGAAGGCTTCTAAATAATCTTGAACTGTTTTGTAGGAGACTCCTACATCATTACCGATCGTATTAAATGAAAGAGGAGAAGGAGCTTTTCTTAGGATGCTAGCTAAGATAGCTTTAGTCAATCCTAAGCTTTTACCAGCTCTTAGTATTTCGTTTTCGATAGAATATATTAATTGAAGTTCAGCTTCAGGATCCTCGTTTATTGAAAGTGGATATCCTCCTTTATTTATATATTCCTCGAAAAACCTCTTTATTTTGTCCTCCATCTTCCAAGCTTTCTTCATCCTTTCTTCTATGCTACCATTGTCTTCGATTTTAATTCCCTTTATCTCAAGGAATTCTTTGAAGCTGAGAGGCAGCACTAAAATATCCCTTCCTTTGCCTCTCCTACCAGGGAATAATTCTACTTCTCCTCTAAGCTTAATAGAAGAGGATCCTGTAATCGTTATTACATCATTTTTGAAGATGCCCATATCTATGTAGCCTTTGAGTACCCTCCACCAATCGTTTACGCTGGTTACTTCGTCCAAGAATATGAAGGAATTAGCAATTTTCTCCATTTCCTTTATTTCTAGATATTCTTTCAACGATTTTTCCAAAGAACTTAAATCTGGAAGCAAAGTGCAATCTAAATAAAACACGCTCTCTGGTCTAAGATTTTTCAATAGACTTGAAATCAATAATTTTATCCCTGTAGTTTTTCCTGTTTGTCTAGGACCTATGACGAAATTCAAAGAAAACGGCTCAAGAGAGATTTCTTCTAGCCATTTAGGAATCCATCTAATCTTCATTCCTTCCCATCTTTCTATGTGGTAATCTTTTCTATCCTTCCACCAAGGGTTCTGTTTCAAAAACAATTCCTTCATCTTAGAAGTTTTATTTCTAATGATATATAAGTATATTAGAATTTTTATCTCTAATATTTAGGATAATGCTAACATTTTTGCCAAAGAGCTAGGAAATTCAGAAGGATTGCATGTAGCGTTTTATGATCAAGAGAGCAAAAGATATGAGGAAACAATCTTCAGAGAAAAGCTTGAGATGATTAGCGCGATAGGATAAGCATGGATGGCGATGAATTCTTCATTCATTGTCATGTTAATGCAACTGGCAAAGATAGTAAAGATTTAGGGGGCATGTTCTAAAAGGAAGTAGGACCTTTGCAGGGGAAATATTCTTAATAGAAATCGTGGGAGAAGAGATACGCAGAGTTTACGATGAAAGTTCAGGATTGAAGCTGATTTCTAAATAGAACCTATGAAGGAAAATTCTAGAGAGGCAGCCTGGATCGTTTAAAGCTCTTGATTATTTTATCAGGATAATCAGTGGCGATCCAATCCACCTTGAGTTGCTTCATTTTGCTCATATCTTCTAAGGTATTAACCACCCATGCGATGACTTCAATTCCTAGCTTATGTGCTTCTTCAACGAGCTCTAGATCTATCATATCTATCCTAGGTAAAATGTAATCAGGAATAAAGCTTTTGTACATATCTTCGATCTTGAAGGGCCTACATACGAATATTGTTCCAATCTTAAATCCAACTTCCTTTGCTCTAGGCAATATTTGATGATAAAATGATATTAGAATTGCCTTATCCCTTAAGCCATGGGAATTAATCGTATCAATTACCTTATCTATCGTATCTACTTCTTTCAATTCGACTAAGAAGTTTTTATCTGTATTTTTAAGAAATTTCAACGCCTCATCCAAGGTAGGAATGGGTTCGCCTTTAACTCTGAGCTTTTTCAATGAAGGTAAATCTATATCCCTAACAAAGCCCTTCGCGTTTGTAAGTCTTTCCAATCTTTCATCGTGAAATAATATCAATATACCATCCTTGGTCATCCTAACGTCGAACTCTACAGCATCTACTCCAATTTCAATTCCGCGTTTTATCGCCTTCAAGGTATTCTCTGGCTCTATTCCAGCAGCTCCTCTATGACCTATGATTTTCATCATTTAAGAAAATCCAATGAATTAAATATAGTTGATTTTGAGCTAAGTATTCATCTTACCATTCCCTAAACGATGAAGTTTATGTAAATTTTGATTAGAATCATACTCTACTAATCTTCATGAAGATTGTTGTGAATAATGCGATTATTTTACCAAGCATTTGTCTAATTAACTCGATTTCATCAATCCTTTAAAGAATATTAAGCTCATGTTTAACTTAAGCAGTAATGGGTATCATCCTTGCACAGCTACCATACCTATTTTACGGCAGCGCATTCATTTTAGGCATAATGCACGGATCTGATCCTGGTCATGGATGGATCCTTGCAGCTTCAATGGGGCATCAAAAGAACAGGATTAGAACTTTTTTAGCATCTACGACTATAACTGTGGGACACTTTATTTCAAGCATTGTTGTAGTAATGCTCATATGGCTTCTTAAAGAATCCGTCATCGGCTACTTTAGTTATGTTGATATAATCGCAGGATTCATGCTCATAGCTATCGGTGCTTATGGAATTTACAAGGAATTTAATAATAAAGAATCTGAACTGAACGCTACTAGTTTAACTGAATTGTTTAAGTACTCGCTGATTCTTGGCTTCGCCCATGAAGAAGAAGTAGCACTGGCTTCGATGATACTTCTAGGAAGCAATCCTTTATTGCTGGCTACTGTATACGGTTCAGCAGTATATTTAGCCATTCTGTTTTGGGCTTTTTTGACCAGTGAAATCATCATAATGAGCGGTGAAAGGGGATATAAATTAGCTGAGACATTATCTCGATCTACCCCTTTGATATTAATAGCCTTAGGTTTGTCTGTTATTTTTCTCTGAGTAATTGGTCTTTGATTGAATTTAATGATACAGAAGTTGTAAATGATATCTTACATATCCAGAGATCATTCCAGCGAAGGTTCTATAAAAGATAATTCAATCTAAGAGCTTTCTTGGGTTGAGAATTCGATTTGGATCTAGGATGTTTTTCATCGCCTTAAGTAGCTCTATTTGATCGCCTATTTCTTCAAAAAGCCATTTCTTCTTAAGTAATCCTACACCATGGTGATGGGATATCGTAGCTTTATTCTTCAAGATTATCTTGGCAGCTTCATCCCAAACCTTCCAGTATGTTTCTTCGTCTTGTTTTATTAAAAACACAGAGTACATTGAAGCGCCGTTTAAATAGGGATGCGTGAATCTAGTTAACACTTTATTCACTCCTTCAATCGAGCTCAACGTGCTGTTTAACTCCTTGTAAAGCCTTGGAAGAACGCTCCACGTACATGCAGCATCAATGGTTTCAATCCAAAGGCCTTCGTTGATCAATCTCATCAGATGCTCTTCGTAGTCTCTTGAAAAAGCTTTCCTCCAAGTTTTAACTATATCTCCTTTCATCATCCTTCCTCCATACTTCTCTGCGATCTTATCAGTTATGCTTGCTTCAACCTCAGCCAGTCTAGGTTCATTTCTCCTAAACCTAGCTAATGCTATGAAGCTTCTTTCATTCAACATCATCAAACTGCTTGCTTCATCATGAATTACGGCTCTCCTAGGAGGAGGAATATTCATTGAGTATTCTCTTAGGAATTTAAGCAAATTTTCTAACCCATCGAAAGAATAAGCTCTATCTATTACGTAATTCGCTAAAGGTTGAATTCTTAACGTAGCAGAGACGATTATTCCAAACAGTCCTTCAGAACCTATGAATAGATTTTTCAAATCAGGACCCATAGAGGATCTTATTGCTCTTTTAGGACCCAATGATATAAGCTTCCCGTTTGGTAAAATAACCTCCAATGAAAGCAACAATTCCTCTATATTGCTAGAACTATGGGAACCAGTTCCTTTATGGGCTATCGCTCCACCTATGGTGAGCATGTTAAAAGATTGAGGATGGTAATCTATTGTGTAGCCTTTTTCATTCAAGTAAGTTTCAAGCTCAGAAACCCTAATTCCAGCTTCTACAGTGACTAAAAGGTCTTCTTCATCGAATTCTATTATCCTTTTAAGTTCGCTTAAGTCGATTACAACGCCTCCATCGTGATACGAACCCCCTACAACACTTGAACCTCCTCCGAAAGGAATCAAAGGTACTTTCTCCTCATTGGCTAATTGGATTATCGCCTTAAGCTCATCTATATTTCTAGGTTTTAATACTAAAGGAGGATCTTCTATTGCCTTGCCCAAAATTTCATGGAGCATAAGCAAAGACCACCAATCCCTTTTGAATTTGACCCATTGTTCTCTCGGTACTATAACCTCTTCTCTTAAGTTACTTTTTATTTTATTCAAAAATTCATGAAATCCCATATATTACATTACCTCTTAGTTAAGAAAACGATGATAAGACGATTTGTTAAGAAATCTATAATTTCTTGTTCTTATTTATTTTCTTATCAATGATTCTTTCTTTAAATATATAAATTCCTGCATGTATATACTTTTAAAATCATGGGCCATGCGATTGAATTTTGGGAACCTCAAGTAGAAAAAATGAGCAGAAAAGAACTCCAAGAACTTCAGCTCAAAAGATTAAAGGCTCAGCTAAGAAGGGTTTATGAGAAATCTCCATTCTACAGAAGAAGATTTAAGGAGCATGGAGTTCATCCCGATGATTTAAATAAACTTGAAGATCTCAGGAAATTCCCATTTACAACTAAGGATGATTTGAGGGAATATGGCTATCCTTATGGTGGTGAGTTCTTGACAGTTCCCATTGATGAATTAGTAGGTTGGCATATGACAAGTGGAACCACGGGTAAGCCAACAGTAGGGCCTTATACTAGGTATGATATAGAACTCTGGACCAACTTAGTAGCTAGATGCCTAGTAGCGGCAGGTGTTACAAGAAAGGATATTTTGCTCAATATATACGGCTATGGACTATTTACTGGCGGAATAGGGCTTCATTATGGTGCCCAAGCAATAGGCGCCAAGGTAATACCATGGAGCGTAGGTAGGACTGAAGCTATGATAGATATAATAAATGAATGGAAACCTACAGCAATAACAGGTACTCCTTCATATGAGAACTATATCTTAGAAATGATGCTCAAAAAGGGAATCGATCCAAAGAAAACGAGCATAAAAATCGCTATTCCAGGAGCAGAGGCGATGAGTTTTGAGCTATTGAAGAGAATAGATGAAGGATTTGGTTTAAAGGAGAAAAATGGAGGGCCTAGGATGATTTATGGTTCTACAGAACTAATAGGTCCAGGGGCTGGTCAAGCAACTCATTGTACCGAGTACATTGGTTTCCATATGTGGACAGATCATTTTTACATGGAAATAATAGACCCTAAGACAGGAGAGCCTGTGGGAGATGAAGGAGAAGGCGAGCTTGTGGTAACTCACTTAACTAGAGAAGCTATGCCTTTGATAAGATATAGACAAAGAGACCTGGTAAAAGTCCAGTATGTATCAACAGACTGTGGAAGGGATGCCTTCCCTGTAGTTTATGTAGCAGGTAGGGTAGATGATACCATCTTTTATAAAGGCGCGAAGATATATCCTTCAGCCCTTCAGGAAGCTATAATGAGATTCCCTGATGTATTAGAATACCAAGTCATAATAGATAAGAGAGATGTCGAATACAAGTTCATAGTAAAGGTAGAAACATTATCTAAAGATCCTTATCTACAAGAAAGAATAGCTGATGCCTGTGAAGCTGCTGTATTTGCTAGACCTAAGGTTGAGATTGTAGAACCAGGAACGCTTCCTAGATGGGAAGGAAAGAGCAAGAGGTTAGTAGTTTATGAATAGAATTGAAATATTGAAGAAAATAGAAGAGTTAGCTGAAAAGTTAAAGAACGATGAAGAAATAGTAGTTAAAGAAGCCGTTGAAAGGATACTCTCGATCTCAAGATACTTAAGAGAATATTATGAATCCAAAGCCTGATCTTTATACGAAATTTCTTAATGTCGAGATAGAAGAAGTTAAACCTGGATTAGCTAGGGTTAAGACGATAGCGCCAGATCATTCTGTAAACTTCAACGGCGTAGTTCATGGAGGGTTCATCTTTTCTGTAGCGGATATAGCCTTTGCCTATGCAAGCAATGCAGCTGGTAAGATGGCGCTGGCTTTAGATATGTGTATCTCGTATAGAAAAGCTGCAAAGGCTGGCGAAGAGATCGTAGCCGTTGCAGAAGAAGTACACAAATCAGGCAAAACTGCTTTGTACAGAATTAACGTATATGCGAATCAGGAACTCTGCGCAGTTATTCAAGCAACTGTATACATTCTCGATAAGGAAACCGGACTTTATTCCTTATAAGTATTTAGAAATATCGATAGAAGCTATTTCTTCTTTATTAAATAATCCCTTGACCTTACCTCCTTCTATGAAATAAACTCTATCACCTAGCATTGAAGCATATTCAATATCCTGTTCAGCTATTAACATGCTCACACCCAAATCCCGCATCTTGAGAATGACATTAGCTAGCTCCTTCTTTGCACTAGGGAAAAGTCCTGATGAAGGCTCATCGATCATCAATAGCTTAGGTTTCATGTGATAAGCTATAGCTAATCCTAACATTTTATACTGACCTCCGCTCAAGTTCCCAGTTTTATCATTCAGTCTATTAGCAAGCATGGGGAATAAAGAAAGGTCTATTTCTCCAGATTTCGTTGCTAGTATCAAGTTATCTTTCACTGAAAGTTCTCTAAAAGCGAGATCCCTATCAGGCAAATATCTTATACCTAACTTAAGCCTCTCCAATACAGGCAATTTAGTTATATCTCTACCCTCAAATATGATCTTGCCATTCATAGGGTTGATCAAGCCTACTATGGTCCTAAGGATCGTAGTTTTCCCAGCCCCGTTTGGTCCTAACAAAACAACGATCTCTTCTTTAGACACGTTTATGCTCACATCCTCTACAGCGATCATTTTACCATAACCAGAATGCAGGTTTTCAACTTTTAATATCATGACTTGCTCAAGAAGACTTCTTTAAATAGAGGGTTTTCTAAGACCTTCTCAGGCTCTTGATCTGCTACAACCTTTCCTGCATTCATCACGACTACCCTGTTCACTATTTTAAATAAGTTAGAAAGTTTATGTTCCACGATTATAAAGGAGAAGCCATTTTCTTTGCTAAGATTTTTAATCAATTCACCCATTTCATTGGCTTCGCTTGAAAGCAATCCAGCCATGGGCTCGTCTAATAATATTAAACTCGGTTTAAGAGCTAAGCATCTAGCCAATTCGAGTTTCTTCATTTCGAATAAAGTCAACATAGCCGCTAAGGAATCAGCTTTAGACTTTAGACCTAGAAGCTTCAGGACTTCCTCTATTACCGATTCATCTTCAGTGGCTATTTTAAGGTTTTCTCTGACTCTTAGGCTTTTGAAAATCTTGGTCTGTTGAAAAGACCTGGCTATTCCCAATTTTATTCTTTTATGAATTGGAAGCTTTGTTATATCTTCTCCTTTGAATATTATTTTTCCAGAATCAAGCTTTACATGTCCTGATATCGCGTTTAGCAAGGTAGTTTTCCCTGAGCCATTAGGACCTACGATGCCTAGTAACTCTGGAGAATTCATCTTTAACGTAACCTTATCTAATGCGACTATTCCACTGAATCTTTTGGAAACCTCATTCACGAGGAGCATAACGCATTGAATATATAAAATAAACTACCAATAAAAGCGTTGCAACTATGGCTAATCTTGCCTCATAGGCTAATCCTCGAAGAAAAGAATCGAAGACATATAGCCCTGTACCCGCTAAGAAAGCCACTGTTACATCGCCTGGTTTTATACCCGCAGCTAAAAGCATGTAGATTAGAAGAGGTATAGGCTCTATGAGCGCTGTTGACATTATTCCTTGCAATGAGGCCATAAAGAAAGTAGCAATGCCTACGAAAAATCCTGCTAGAGTATAAGCCAATATTTTGAGGTTCTTAACGTTTAATCCAGTGGATTCGGTCAATATCTCATCCATTGAAATTGAGCTTAAAATCAGACCGAATCTTCTATTAGTTATGAGTAGCATGGCAAAGATAGATAATATCGCAGATATAGCTATATAGTAAGAATTTATTTGAAAGGTTAAAGACCAAAGAGGAATTCCATCATCTCCTTTGAATATCTCATATGCGCTTCGAGAAAGCGTTATCAAAAGAAAGGGATAAACTAGGCTTACTACAGCATAATATGGTCCCCTAAGCTTAATTGTAGGCATTCCAATTAAAAGTCCTCCTAGAATTCCTCCTGTAACGGATAGAAAGAGGGCTTCTACTAAGTTGCTAGAGAAAAGTGCAAACAAATATCCAGCTGTTCCCATCATGAAGGTGAAACCTAGATTAATGTAGCCAGTCCTTATTGAAGACAAAGAATAAGCAGCGGTAATAATGCCGAACATCAATGCCATGCTCAATAAAAAAGCAAGATGCTTTGATAAGAAAAATAATAGTGATGACAGTAAAATTACAGGAATAAGCCTGATTGCAAAGTACTTAATGCTTGTGATTTTCATGCCCATCTTATTTGCTTCTTTCCGAATATGCCCTGTGGTCTGATCAAAAGTACTGCGATTATTATGATCACTGGTACGAAAGCTTGGATTGAAGGATCTAAATAATATGCAGAGAACCTTTCTGCAAAGGATATCAAATAACCCGCAATCAGAGCACCTGCAACGCTACCCAGACCGCCTAGGATTGATACTGAAAGCACAATGGCTAAGAAAAACCAAGCTACATGAGGGAATATGGTAAGAAAGGGGGAGATCATCAAAGAACCGATCGTTCCGAAAAGCGCTGCAAGAAAGGCGGTGAACAAAAAGACCTTATTTGGATTTATGGCGAAAAGCAAAGAAAGTTCTTGATTCTCAGAAGTAGCCCTAATCTGCTTTCCTATCTTTGTTTTGTTTACTACATAATAATAACAGCCTAAAACTAAAGCCGCTGTAAATATAGTGAATATCCATTGTAATGGTACCACTCCAATATTTCCTTCGAAGATCAAAGGAACTATTCTTTGATAGGGACCGAAGACCCAAAGCAAAATACCCTCTATTAACAAGGCGATCGACAAGGAAACCACGATCATCAAAATCTCATTCTTCCTCAGCCAATTGAGTATGATCCAACCGAAAGTCCCTAATAAAGTAGTTATTGCTATAGTTAATAATGCTGCAGTTAATTTAGGTAAAATAGAAGCTATATAGCTGTATATATAAGCTACGAGGACGATGGAAGCTCCATAAGCTAGGTTTATAATTCTAGCAACTCCCAACAATAAATTAAAACCCGCAGAGATTAAAGCATATCCAGTACCTAATAAAAAAGAAAAAATAATAATTTCAATCATTACTTAATCCAAGGTGGAAGGGTGAAATCTGCAGTGCCTGGTCCTGGAGGCCAAATCGCTACTGTTTTACCATCAGTAGTCCATTGAACTGCGATCGTTGCTATATATCCAGGTCCGAATAGAGGCGCATGTCCTTTAGTGAAAACCCATCTCCCGCTTATGCCCCTATAACCATTGGTAGCCAGATGATCAGCAACTGCATCTCCACTAAAGGATTTGGTTGCTTCTACAGAAGAAGCCCAAGCATATACAGCATCATACATGAAGAATGGCGGGTAGAAGTAGGTTAAATCTCCGTATTTGGCTTTGTAGTTTTGCACAAACGCATTGCCCTCAGGAGTAACAGGGTAGTTGTAGAAGACGAATACTTGATAAGGTAAGCTACCCTCTGTTACGCCCCATTGACCAAGACCCATGCCTGTTACATCGAATTGGACTAATACAAAGGGAGGCTGTAGGCTATTGTAGTCTCTTTGTATTACTTTTCCATCCCCATAGGCAGTCCAAACCATTAATACTTGAACGCCTTCATCTTTCGCTTTAGTCAGTTGTGGCACTGCACTGGTGGTCTTTCCTACATCTATAGTGCCTTCATAAACAAGTTGTAAACCAGCTTTTTGGATCTCTTGCTTAGCTCTTGTCACAACTGCTTGTGTCCAAGCATGTTGATCATATAATATGCCTACTTTGCTAAAACCGTACTTTTGGACTATAAACTTAGCTGGTTCTGTTACCATTAAAGCGTGCATCGAAGCGTTGACATTGAATCTGAACCAATATTTAAGGCTAGCATTTTGGGCTACTTGTGCATCAATAGCATCTGATACAGAGCCCATCGCGAAAACCGGTATTTTAGCATCCTTTATTAAAGGCAGTAAGGCTAAACCGACTGCTGATGAATGAACTCCAAATATCGCTACTACTTTGTCTTCGTCTACTAATTTCCTGAATCCTGCAGTTGCTACGTCAGGCTTATTCTCATCGTCATATGTCACCAACTCAATTTTGTACCCCATTACTCCTCCTTTGTTATTTATTTCTTCGATCGCTAATCTAATGGAATTTATAGCTATGGTACCGTAAGTGGTTGTAGCAGGACCAAGGAAACCAACTTTCACTAGCTTAGGCTCTTGTGGTTGTGGTTGCATAAAGAACAAATATGTCGCTGCTACAACTACGATGGCCGCTACAACTACCGCAGTTATTATTATGTAGGTTGATCTTTTCATTAGTATAAATATTCTAGCATGCTTTTATATACTTTTTTATTCTTTAGATAAGATTCACTTAATATATGCTCTAAGACCTTCAAATAAAGAAATTCTTTATCCCCTATCTAGTCAAGCTAATTTTTCTTTCAAGAATAGGATTGCAGGTAGCACTATTTTCATTAAATCGTCTACTTTGCTTATGTAATGACCCATCTCGGGTATAACGTGTAACTCAAAGGGTTTTCCTTTATCCAATAATTTCTGAACATAGTTAAGCACGGGTTTTAAAGGAACTCTTGTATCATATTCTGGATGTATTATGCATAAAGGTACTTTCAAGTTATCTACAAAATGAATAGCGCTTCTATCCTTCATCAAATCCTTATTGTTATCGAATAAAACTTCGGTGAAATACTTAAAGTAAGAATCGCTCAATTCGTAACTCAATTCCCAATCCACGTCCCCAGCTCCAGCTACTCCTGCATCCCAAGAATCAGGTTTCTTCACAGTAGCTAAGAAGGTCATGAAACCGCCATAGCTATATCCAAGTATAGCTATTTTCTTAGCCAATCCTTTCTCTTTAGCGTATTTTGTAGCCGCTTCTACGTCTTCAAGATCTCCTCCTCCTGGATCTCCTATATCTAGCTTCATGAACCAAGTGCCATATCCTGTTGATCCTCTGAAATTAGGTGCCACTACATGGAAACCTGAAATCACTAGAGAACCTATTAGATTATTCCAAGCATCAGCTACAAAAGACCAAGGCCCTCCATGGACGTATACTACTGTTGGACCAGGCTTGAGAGATTTACTTTCTATGATAAAGGTAGGTATTTCTAGGCCATCGAAACTTTTAATCCAAACATGCTCCACTTTCTTAAACATTCTTATCAGGTCTTCATCAACTTTGCTTTCTATCAAAGGCTTGAAGCTAGATTCTGAGTACTCATAAATAGAAGGTGGTTGGATGAAAGAAGTATAATTAATGAAAGTCCTTCCTTTATATCTAAATACGTTCGAAACTATACCTCCCTCGTATTTAATTTCTTCTTCCCCTACGAAAGTTCTGTAACCGTTCTTTGTATTGACTGTATAGTAGATTTCCCCGTCATAAGTCCATCCATAGCTTAAGTACTCAAGAGGCTTCACGCTTTCCTTAGGTTTTAAAAGTGAAGGTTTCATCTCTTCGCTGTCCATTATGTATAGACCGTCAAAACCTTCATAGTCTGATCTGAAAATTACCTTATCTTCATGTTCAAAGGCTGCGTAGTTTATCGAACCAGCCTTAGGAGTGAATATCTTGAATTCTCCATTCCTTACATCAAATCTGAATATCTCAAAACTTCTAGGATTTCCATGTAATTTGCCGAAGCCGAAGATATACTTACCGTTGAAACTCGTGACGAACATCATCGCACTAGCTACGTATAATTCTTCTGCTTTTCCTCCGATCTTGCTTCTGAAGAGCGCAACGCCTTTTGCGCTTGAACCTGAGTAAACCACTTCGTCTCCATGCGCATCTAAACCTATAATCCTTGTAGGCTTCATTTCGAAAGCATTTTCTTCAAAGCTTCCATAGGGATCACTAATGTATACTTGAGTCAATTCTTCTCCCTTTGTGACGTCCCTACCGTAGATGAGGTATTTATGTTCAGGCTTAGGAGGTGCTATGGCTGTTATTCTTTCTCCTGAGACAGGCCTTTTATCAGTTCCATCTAAATTAGCGCTCCATATTCTAATCGTATTCTCCACGTTCGAGTAATAAATTAACCTATCTGAAATCGCTCCAAGCATAGTATAAGAAGGAGTTTTGATCAATCTTTCTAGCTTGTTTATTAATTCGCTATAATTTGTCATAATATTTTTATCTAAATTTTATATAAATTTTTTAAAATAATTAAATTCTAAATATTTCCAACTGCATGCTCTTATAACCTAGCTGGAAACACATTCATTGAAACTTTAAGCTTTACTTCCCTAGTTTTTCCTCTATTTTTTCTAACTTGTTTAAGCTTTATCAAACCCCTGCTCTCAAGATTATTAGGATAGTAATCAAGGCTCCTCTCGCTTATCGCCAAACCTCTTTTCCGTATTTCTTCTTTAATCAAGCCTGTGTAAACATCTTGCTTGTTCTGAAGCTCCGCAATTATCTTTAGGACTTCATACATCCTTGGAGTTTTGTTTTTAATCCCATTAAGACTACTTTTCGCAATTGCTAGAGTAAGAAGTCGTATGAAGAAGATGATAAATTTATATTATTAATTATTAATGTATGCTAAATAAAAAATGCTAGAAGTTGTTAATGTTTGGGCTGGTTATGGTCGTGAGCCCATACTTAAAGGTGTTTCTCTTGAAGTTGGCGGTAAAGTTGTTTTGCTGGGTCCTAACGGCTCAGGTAAAACAACCTTAGTAAGGACAATTTTGGGGCTCATCAAGCTTAAGGACGGATCAATAAAGATTTTCGGGAGAAATATCGAAGATATTCAAGGTGAAATTAGGCTTTCAACGAATTATCAGCCTGTTTACTCGTTATTCTCTATTAATGTAAAAGATCTTATAGACCTATACATGGACCTGAAGGGACGCGACACTAAGTATGCCAAAAATCTCATACAGGATTTCGGGTTAAATGATGTTTTGAATAAGAAATTACACCAACTTTCTGCTGGTCAAAGAGCTCTTATTTGTGACATCTTGGCAATAGCATCTGAGCCTGAACTTTTGATATTGGATGAGCCTTTTGAGAATATCGACCCAGCAAGGACAAGAAAGCTAATAAGTCTCATCCATGCTTATAAAGGCAAGCTACTTCTGATAACCCATCAACTTCCCATACTTGAGCAATTTCCAGATTACTCGCTTTACTTCATCTTTGAAGGTAAGGTATTCGGTGCATTGAAGCCTTTAAGAAAAATCTTAGACGCATATATACATCTTAAAGATGTGGAAGAACCACTTTTAACAATAGAAGTTGGAGACAGGAAAATCCACCTGAGCAATAAGCCTAGCGACTATAAACTAAAAGAATTTATGGACATAACCAGAATATATGAAGTATTACTATGACTATAAAAATATTTAAGTATTACATAAAATCCTTATTTCTTTCACCAGAGATAATCTTTTGGTCTATAGTATTTATTATCTTCTGGCTTTTCATGGGAGCTTATTTTTTCGTCCGGGGGATACCAGAGGAGGTAGTTTCGCTTCATGAATTTAAGATTGGCTATACATCCAGCTGGTATGGTTCTTCAGGAACTTTTTCACTTGCAATCTTATGCGTAAGCTTATGTTACTATTTCCTCTTTACAACCTCAAGTTTGCCTTACATAACTAAGTACGGTAAGGTTTCTACTACTTCATTTTTCTTTCAGATTATTTTTGGGACATTCCTTTATGCAACCTTCCTTTCCATGGTACTGATGCTTTCCACATATGTGATTTTTAGCCAAGCTTTCTCATCCAATCTTTTACCCCAAAAACCGGAGCTTGCTCTATTATTCATCGGTATAGGAGGAGTATTTTACTACTTAGTGGCAGCAGCAATCGTCCTTGCCCTTATACTTTTGAAGAAGGTTAAGTCTGTTCGCTTAGCTTCGTTTTTACCTATGATGATAACCTACGCTCTGGTTTTCCTTCAAATATTTGGTCTCGCAAGCGAAACTTTGGTCTATACCTCTCCATTTAATGTTATATACAGCTTAACGGCTTACGCCTATCTTGGTGAACCAATACCGTTGAAAACGGGAATGCAGACTGATGAGTCTGTTTTAATCGATCCAGCCTACTCTATACTGATACTTTTAGCATGGATAATAATCCTAGCTGTAGTTGACATATACTTAATGAGAAAAGTGAAGGAGGTGCCAACCGAAGAGCTCCGAGAATTATAATTAGAGAAAGAACTGGAACTTAAGCATTATGGAGGGACTTTTATTCTAAGCACCGGATGCGTACAATATAAAAACTTTGCTATGATTCGCCCTAACCGAGGTGTCTGAGTTTATCATAAACATGTGTTATAAGCTTCACACCAAAGCCCTTCTTAATTTACCATAAGTTTTCTATTTCTCTGAATGTACTTCTTTTTTGTAATAGAAAATTTTTTAATCGATGAAATTTCCTTAGGTTTTAACTTTCGCGATTTCTCCTTCAATCAATTCAATTTCTTTAATTGAAAATACTCATTGAATTTTTAAACAGCAACCTTTGTTTTTTATAAGCACAATATATGTACTAGGCTTAAATTTGCTTTTTAATCTAGTATTTAAATTTTTCTAAAAAACATCCAAAAGGATTTAAATAATCAAAAGAACGATACACACATGATTTTAGAATTAGCTTTTTTGGTATATGGTTCTTTGGTATTT
>JBEPZU010000009.1:0-57192 GCA_041640715.1 Thermoproteota archaeon
ACTTTAAGAGAAGCATTTAGATTCTTAATTAAAAAATTAACTTTCCCTTGTACTGCGAATAAACTAAAAACCTTATTCGTCCTAGGGTCGTTTATATCTAAAAGGATTGATATAGTGCTATTAGATTTATCGGTTAATGTTATATCTTTAGTTGATATTATCAAAGAAGTATTGGTTTGTTCTTCATATATTAAAAAGCTAGGATTAACCAATTTCAAGTTTAATAGTCTTATATTTGGAGCCTTTGTTACCAATTGAAGCGTTATATTAAGTCTCTTCAAATCAGGTGTAGGCATGATACCTAAGACATGTATTACGAAACCTATATTCAGTGCTTCATAACTCACGGTTACGCTTACTCTTCTCTCAGAAGATATCTGTACTTCTCTGTTTTGAATTTGAATAATCCCCTTAAAATGCATCAAATCTAAATCTACAGACTTACCGCTAAAGAAAATGCCCAGCAAAGAAGCTAATGCGGCATCTTCTAACTTTATCGTAAGAGTAACATTATTCACATCACCTTTCTTGATGTCTACATTCGCGATCGATCCTGTACCTATTTTTTCGTTACCTGCAAATGCTTCAAATAAAAGCTCAATTATCCTAAAATCCAACTCGAAAATTTCTGAAATAGAAAATAGAGCATCTAAGTTTACTTCTAACTCATTTGGAGAAATGAAAACTACATTCTTAACATCAGCTCTTAAATTAAAATCGAAATCTATCCTGTTTGCTGTATTCATTTTAAGATCAATGTCCAAATCTCCAAGTAGTATTTTGACTTCGCCCTTCCAATTCAGATTTACGTATTTATTCCTTATCATATCATTAATTGCTTTGCTTAAACCCTCACCTTCTAATTTAGCATCCACAAAAAATCTTGAGAGGCCTTTTTGAGGTAATTCGATCAATCCTGTGTAATTGATGAACCCTACCTTTAAATCTTCATACAAAACATCACCTCGTAAATATACTAGAGTTAAAGCAAGATTTGTAGGATTTCTTACATCTAAGAAAATCCTTGCAACATCATCACCTGTTAATGATATTTTAGAAATTGAAATAAACTGTGAATAATTCCCTAATGAGAGTTCAGATTTGGTTTTGGGTACGTTTAAATTAACGGTTAAAAATGTAAACAAAGGCATCCTTATCTTCAATTCTCCAGAATAATAGAAAGATGCGAAACCTTTGTTTAGGAGTTCACTTAGGAAACTATTAAGTGGATCTCCTTCCTTTAAATACATGATTAGGTCTATCTCCCTAGGTTGATTAGAGGGTATCTCTACTTCTCCTATTTCAATAACGCCTATTTCACCTGCATCATTATAGATCGTCAACTTACCTTCAATTATATAAACAGAGAACGTAGCTTTGTTGGTTATGTTTGCTGAAATTACTATGAGATTAGATTCTATTTGCCTTTTTATGGAAATGGATTCCAGAGAAGGAGGGACATACAACGTAGGAGGAAGTATTAAGAGCAAGCTAAAACCTATTATTACAAGCAATAACGCTCCTACTAAGATTTTGGTGTTGATTTTCACACCAAAGATAATAGTATTATTAAAAAAAAAGTTTACGGATATTTGACAGTTATACCGTGTTTATTTAATTGAATTACTGCACTTAACCCATAGGAAGATAAAGAAACTAATGCCGTTATGTATACTTGCATCTCAATAATACCTGTCTGTTCATCATAATGTCTTAAAATATAAGATGTAGAAGCATCTGGAATCACGATTCTTATTTCATTTATGACAAAAGTACTATTAGGCATTATAGTCAAATCCCTAAGCTCTCCTTTTCCTATAAATTTACTATCGTATTCATCATATACGCTGAAAACAGCTAATGTAATATTAATGGGGAAGTTGTAAGGATTCTTTACAGCTACGCTTAGAACAGCGTTTATCTCATTTCCTGAAATTTTGGTTATGTGAAATTCAAGAATGTTTATTTCTATAGGGGTAGTTTTATAACTTATTTGAAGGTTTAAAGGAATCTTTAGGAAGTAAGTTTGCCCTAGAAAGCCCAAAACTAAATCTGCTTCGTAAATATTGAAGAGAACATTTTCTCCATTGGCAAAAAGCCCAATTACATAGTCCAATCTGGTAGTATTTTCAAGCTCTAACACAGCAGTTGCTTCATAGACACCTTTGCCTAACCTGTTGAAATTCTCGGCTACACCTTTGCCTAATTTAAATCCAACTTCATCGTAGAAATCAAAATAAACCTTTATTGGTTCTACATCAAGGATCGATCTCAGTATTTGAAGCAAGAATCTTACATTTACCTTAAAAGTTTCTTCGACTTTGAAATCCACAATATTCACGTTGAAAATGGTTCTTTCGAATTCAGGAATGAGTTGAACTATTAAGGATTTCTCAACTACTATATTGTAAGTCTCTCCATAAACAGAGACGGAAGCGGTAATATTCCTTCCTATGACGGTAACGTTATAGCCTAGAAATATCTTAGCTATACCGCTCTGATTTCTATTTAATAGTTTTAGATGTCCTTTACCATCGAAATAACCTTCGATAAAATTCAAGTTCTCCAATCTTATGCTACCTATTAAATTCGATTGATCATCGGTCAAATTCCCTGAAAGAGATTCTATCCTGAAGGGAACGCTTACTCCTCTAAGGTATAAAGTAAAGGATATTTGAGCCTCATCACCTTTTAGAGGAGAAATTTCCTTCAAGTGAACTTGAAGTAAGGGCAGTAAAATTACTGATAACGTTATATTTTGTAGTAACAGATTTATGTTGAATGCGCCTATGCTCACAGAAATATTTGCATTCAATATTATTAGATCAGTTCTACCTTTCTCGAAGAAGTCCTTGATTATCTTAGAAATAAGCGTGTTGGAAATCTTTACTAAGCTCTCTGAAGTGAAATTATAACCCTTATCTGCTGTTAAGACTT
Organism: Thermoproteota archaeon; assembly: GCA_041640715.1. Classification (GTDB taxonomy): domain Archaea; phylum Thermoproteota; class Thermoprotei; order Gearchaeales; family Gearchaeaceae; genus DSFO01. The sequence goes on from JBEPZU010000009.1 coordinate 2,938, forward strand.
CATTTATTTCTTGATAAAAGTTTTCAAGGATCTTGTTTCCTTCTAGTGTTAGAACTGTCATACGAGCATTCCTCAATAACAGGTTTTCTACTTCAAGTTTAGGTCTAATTGAAATTTCTAGATTTAATCTGTAAGACCCCGATTCTTCTTTAATTGAATTGAGATATGCCTTAGCATCTATTATATCTAAAGGAGATATAACTATCACTATATTCAGATTTGAGAAATAATCAAAGCTTTTTTCGTAAACTTTAACTTTGAGAAAACAATCTTCAACTTCTAAAATCATGGAACCTTTCGAAGCAAAATCTTGAATTAATGCCTTTATTGAGGGGTCACGTAGATTGAGAACTACTTCTACAAAGTAATTTTCAGAAACGGATAGATCTATAGGTCCTAGGATCGTCTGATTAAAGATCAACCTACCTTTTTCAAAATTTAATCTTAACTGAGCTTTTTCTATAATGATGGGCAACCCTGTTATATTAGAGGTTAGAAAATTGAAATTGAAACCTATCTTCAAAGAATCCCTAACTTGATCATAGGAAATAGAACGAGGATTTAATTTTATGATAAACCTAGAATCGGCTAAATCTAGAGAAATAGAATACTGTGATATATCAAGTTGAGTTGTATCCCCCTTAAGATTAATTACGGGACGAGAAGTAAATACAATATTAACTTTAATCGAAGAATTCTTCATAAACTCATTTAAAACTCTAAAAAATTCCTCAGAAATGGGAAATATGATTACCTTATTGAGGATTAACCCCTTGGTTTGCAAAGAACCAGCAAGCTTGAAACTCGCTACCTTTGTATTATTCAACAAAATATCTCCCCCACCAGATTCTATGTTTATCGCTCGAATTCTTATTGAAAAAATTTCCGAGCTTATATATCCTAGGATTTCAAGTCTTTCTGGATATTTGAAGTAGCTTACAGAATATAAAGTAAAGGTAGACTGCGCAGCTACTCTTTCGCGACCAGACAGATTTATCGGTATTAGTAATTTAACCCCACCGAATAACGCGTCAAGCCTTAGTTTAACTTCTAGGTCTAAATCAGAGCTAATCGCATCCTTTAAAAGAGAAATATTGCTAGAATTATAGTCTAACTTTATTAAAGCAGTTTTGTTATATGATAAAGTATAAGATTCCTTTGATATGAAAGTTAAAATTCGTATTCCATGTATTTTTATTTCTCCTGAAATATTTTGAATTGTATAATTTGCTTTTATTATATTTCTTAAACTAACATAAATATTATCATAGGAAAAACTTATTGATTCAATTAAATCCTTTAATGAAATCTGAGTTATATAAGCAAAATCTTCTAAATTAATAGGTATGCTTAAAAAGAAATATCTAACTGTAGCTGATCCTTTATACTTGACTTCTAATTTTCCTTTTAGAAATAGTTCCCCTAAAGCTTTACCGAAATTCTCCAGCTCCTCTTGAGACACAAAAGCATCTAATAAAACCGAATTCTCTCCTTGTTTCAATTCAAAAGGGTTCTCTATGCTTATCGTGGCTGTTTTATTACCACTGTAAAATATATCGAAGATCCCCTTTTCTACTGTAATCGGTTGTGGGAAATTGCTTTCTACGACTAGCGAAACCTCAAGCTTTAAGCCTTTCGCATGTTCTCGGATCGAAATTATCTCAACTTTTTTTATTGAAGGCTTAAAAAAGAATGTTGGGGAAAAAACTATAACCGCGCTAGCTGAAACTAATAAAACTAGAAGTATGGCTAATACCTTCTTCTTTAACATCCTATTCAATATACTCCGTAGACAATAGCGAAGCTAAATCACGTATTGATAACATACCTACTAACTTGCCTTCTTTATTTACCACAGGGAGATGCCTTATGTTGTTTTCTTTCATGATTAAAAACGCTTTATGGACATATTCTTCGAAATGTATCGTTATGGGATTACGAACCATAACCTCTTCTAATCTGGAGTTAAAATTTATGGAAGAAGCCACAAGCCTTACGATGTCTTTTTCAGTTACTATACCTATTACTTTTCCTTCTTTGTCTGTTATGACGACACTTCCAACATTGTTTTTATACATTTTCTTAACAGCGTCGAATAGAGATTCTTCAGGGCTTGCAGTTACCAATATATCTTTTCTCATTAAATCTTTCACAGAAATTTTCGCCTTGAGCATGAAAATATAATCTAAAAAGAAAATATTAAAATTAAATTTATGAATAAAAAGCTAATACTGAATTTAGGAGAACTTTTACGTTGTAGGATAATCGAAAGGAAGAATAGATTCACTGTTAAAGTTTTTTTGAAGGATTCAATAGAGGAATGCCTATTGACAAACACTGGAAGATTGAAAGATATAATATTTGCAGGGAACGAAGCTTTGTGCTTGAAGATAGAAAATCCGAAGAAGCTTAAGTATGTTTTGGTAGGTACTAAGGTGAATAAAGATGAATACACTTTAGTAGATACTAGACTTCAAACTAAATGTTTCGAGATATCCCAAACTAAGGGCTTTATTCCTTGGCTTAAAGGCGCTATATTGTTCAAGAAAAATTTTAAAACAGGATCCTCTTTGATAGATTACCTCTATAAGAAAAACGACGAAGAAATATTCATTGAAATAAAGTCTGCAGTACTATTCAATTCAAGCTTCTCGATGTATCCTGATTGCCCTTCCTTAAGAGGTAGAAAACACGTAGAAGAATTGATTAAAATCGCTGAACAAAATAAGAAACCAATGCTAGTGTTTATAGCCGCACATCCATTAGCTAAAGCCTTCAAACCTAACAAAGAAGGAGACCCAATATTGAGTGAAAAAATAAAAGAAGCCCATGAAAAAGGAGTTGAAATTCACGCAATACAGATCGTACTGAAAGAGAACGGCGATGTGATGCTTATCAATCCAGACCTTCCAATCAATTTAAATAATTAATCATAAGCTACTATGGTTTTAGCGAAGACTAAAGGCTCACCTATTACTACCAAAACAAGAGACAGAATCTTAATCTTCAAGAATTTTTGGAAATCCGGAAGGTATTCAGGAAGCTTATATATATTCAACCCTTTGTACTCAAAGGTCTTGCTCTCTCCAGGGTTCAAAACATAACCCTCGTTGGTATAGTAAATTTCGACCAAATCATTTGGTTTAAATCCGGTCAATAATTTAAGAGAGCCATTTGGTAGTATTAAAAAGAAAGCCTTAATGAAAAACTCCTTTGGTTCAAGCTCCTTAACTGAGCCAAACAAAAATCCGGAGACGAAAGCCATCTTCAAGTTGACGGTAGAGTTTCCTTCGTTTATAACTGTGAAAGTTAACGTATTGTTGAATATTGCTGCGTTTATGATTCTTACCTTACCGAAGTTTGTAGGTAATAGCAATGAGTTAAATACTTTACTATGCTTCAGAGGAATCTTAATCTTAGTTTCAAAGGCATCTTTGAGATTGATGTTTTTAGGTATTAGATCCCATATGTCTTCTACTATTATTGCCTGGCTGAAAGGAATCAAAAGACAATCTAATTTTCCCTTTTCAGTATATGTTATTATGACTCTTGGTATGAGTTGTAATAATATAGATTTAATAGTATTTCCGCTCACCTCTAAGGGTGGTGATATGTTGACTAATAACTGGTCAGAAGGCATTTTTGCGGTGTAATTTACATTTTCGTAAGTAACTATCGCTGAAACGTTCAGGAACCTAATTAGATCATATTTCCCTTCAGGAATTGTTGAAAGAGCGATCAATTGAGCAACTTCTATTAAGCCAAGCAGATTTAATGTATCAGATTGCTGTAAGGAAATCCAACTACTCATACTAAGCGAATGTATATGAATATCTTCGTAGCTCAAATAAACAGCGCTTACCCCTTCAGGTAAAATAGGAGGATCTGTAATGGTTAATGCAAAATTAAACTCAGGAGAGGGTATTTCAGTAGGAGGAAATGTGTAAGGTGAAAATTGAGTAAGAGGTTGTGTTGTTGGAGTTAATTGTCCAATGTATAGTAATCCTATTATTGCTAAGGCAGCTATGATACCACTTAACGTATGTATGAGCAGTTTTTTACCGTTCACAAATAAATAATGCCATTGGTGAATTTAATATTAGTTTTTTAAAAAAATTTACAAAACATTTGAACACCTTCAAAATTATTAAGGCCAATGACAAAAAAAGAAGGTAGAAAATTAAAAAACTCTTCAATGAAGCTCGTTGAGCAATTCAACTTTAAAAGATCTACTTTTTTATAAACTTGTGGAGCTCAGGGGTAAGACGCTACAAGTTTATCTTTATTTATTAAAGAAAGAAAAAGTAGGAGTTAGAGAAGTTCAAAAGGCATTAAAACTCAAATCCCCCTCATTGGCTGAATATCATCTAAAGAAGCTTGAGGAAATGGGATTGGCCCAGGAAGAAATGGGAAAATATATTTTAGTAAAGGGAATCAAGCCCGAGATAGTAAAAGATATCATCAAATTAGGTTCGATTCTAATACCTAGATTTTTCATGTTCGCAGGATTTTATCTCACGATTTCTCTTTATTTTTTATTAATAGCTCTTTCTTCTAGCATAAATTTAAGCCTACTCATAATAGATTTGCTTTTGCTCTCCGCTGGCATAATATTTTTAATAGAAGGAATAAGAACGTATAGGCGATTTTATTACACTGATTGACATTGAAAACAAAACGATCTGAGAAATTTTTTTAAGATGAAGTGTTTATGAGATAATGAGAAGAGATGAAAGGTGGTCATTCCTGTAAATATTACTGAACTAGCTTCGGGACTAAAATTATACAATACTTTGAAGAAGGATGTTGAAAGGTTTGAACCTTTAGAACCAAATAAGGTAAGAATATACACTTGTGGCTTGACGGTGAATGACTACATGCACATAGGCCATGCGAGGACGTATACTGTTTGGGACGTCTTAATAAGATATCTTAAATTCCTAGGCTACGAGGTATTGCACGTCTCTAACATAACAGATATCTCTATAGACGAGAAAATATTGAAAAGACTTGAGGAGGAGAAGATCAGCTATCAACAACTAATAGAGAAATACACTAAAGCATACTTCGAAGATAGAGAAAGTTTGGGAATAGAAAGGGCTGATGTTCATCCTTCAGCAATGCAACACATTCAAGAAATGATAGAATTGATAGAGAAGCTAATAGAGAAAGGATATGCTTACAAGGCTGAAGATGGCGTTTATTTCAGCATAAGGAAATTTAAGGACTACGGTAAGCTTTCAGGTATAAAGGTTACTGAGTTAATGGCAGGAGCTAGCGGAAGGGTAACTAAAGATGAATACGACAAAGAGTACGTGGGGGATTTTGCGTTATGGAAAACGACCAAACCCAATGAGCCTTATTGGTATTCTCCTTGGGGTAAAGGAAGACCGGGATGGCATATAGAATGTTCAGCTATGTCGATGAAGTATCTTGGAGAAAGCTTTGATATCCATACAGGAGGTGAGGATAATATATTCCCTCACCATGAAAACGAGATAGCCCAAAGCGAAGCGGCTACTGGAAAGCAATTCGTAAAATACTGGCTACACACAAAGCATGTCCTATTAGGAGGAGAGAAAATGTCTAAGAGTTACAAACGCTTGATTTATCTAAGGGATGCAATAAAGAAATATGGTGCTAAAAACCTTAGACTATATCTTTTGATGACCCATTATAGAAAGCAACTTTTATTCGAGGAGAAAGGAATAGAAGAAGCTAGGATAATAGCTGATAGGATAACTAAAGCAGCTCAGTTGCTTAGGAGATCCATTGAGATCAATAAAGAAGAAACTAAGGAAAAGGAATTATACGAAAAATGCTATGAAGATTTCCTTAAATTTATTGAAGCGATGAATGACGATTTGAACACTCCTTTAGCGATTAAATATTTAGATGAAATGGCTAGGAGCATAATTTCCTTCGTAGATTCAAACGGTTTACTGAATAAAGAGTACGCTGAAAAAATCTCCCAACTTTTAGATCCTCTTGGAAGGATAATATTTGGTTCTCTCTACGATAAAGAAATCAAGATAGAATTAGAAGAAGGTTTCAAGAATTTGATCGAGAACATGATAAAAGAAAGGATGGAGTTGAGAAAGAAAGGAGATTTCAAGAAAGCCGATGAGATAAGAGAGAATTTGAGAAAAATAGGTATCGAGGTTGAGGATACCAAGCATGGAAGCATTTGGTATGTGAAGGAGCTTAAAATTTCAAGTTGAAATTCAGTCGAAATAGAACTATATCGCCTGTTAAATCTTATAGGCTTTGGTTTCTACTTTAACTGTGGACTACATTGAAGAAATCCAAGAAATAATAGAAATGACAAACGCAATAATACAAAGGAAGATCGATCCTTTCAAGATCGACGTTAAAAGTCTGATAGAGAAGTTAGATTCATTATTTCCTAAACTGAAGAAATTAGAAGAGTTAATGTTAGATGCTGAAGCTTTAGAGCATATTTCCAACGTCCTAGGAATTCAAACTCAAGAATTAAATTACATGGCTGGCAAGTTTTATTTGTCCTCTGAAGATATCATCAAAAAACTAAAGCAAATGAATATAGTTGAATTATCCAATATGCTTTCTTTGACCTTTCACCCTATTTTATTTACCAGTTTCCTAAATGAAGAAGCATTATTTAATGCCTATGAATATTGGTTGTCGATTAAGAAAAGAATTAGAATCGAAGAAGAAAGCTTTGCCTTATTGAAATTTAAAAAGGAAGATTTGAAATTGAGAGAAAGAAATATAGCCGAGAAATTAGCTAAAATGGAAGACTATTTAGAAAACAATACGCCAATAGAATTAAACAGTATGATAGATAAAATGGACCGTGATTCTAAAGTAGAGTTCCTCTATTTGCTATCTTATTTGATTTCCTCAGGTAAATTCTCAATAGAAGAGAAAGGAGAGAAGATGATGATAATAAAGGGCAAAGCTAAAGAGAGCAGTTCCTTGATATTTACGATAAAACCATGAGCAAAAGAGTCGAGAAGAGGAAAGCTACGTTATTCGAGAAGATGAAGAAAGCAATGCTATTATTATTGATCCAAAGGAAAAGCATTCCGGGAGCATCAGGATATGAGCTGAAGAAGAATATAGGTAAAAAATACCTCTATGTAATCAATCTGCTCGACAAAGAACTAGAAAGCTATGGATTGAAAGTCAAAATATCGCTCCCTGAAGATGTCAAGGATCCTTCGAATCCTAGCGAAGAAGAATACGACAGGGCTCACTTTTACATTATCCCAAGAGAACCGATATTGGCTTATAGAATTAAAGGACCCTTCAACATAGAAGAGCTTGGAAGCTTAGCTGCATGCATAATCATGAGTATGGCCAAAGCAGGTAACTTGAACATAAAAGAACTAGAAGAAATGTTAGAAAGCAAAATAAGCAAGTTTAAAGTCAAAAGATATATCGAGAAATTCAGAAAACTGGGGTATTTACGCATAAGTGAAGAAGGAATCGTGAGCCTAGGATGGAGGACGAGGGCTGAGATTGACTTAGAGAATTTATCTAAACTATTGGTTATATATAAACCATAATCGTTTTTCTCATCATTGAAAAATTTACTCAAATTAACAAAAAGTTACATCTAGAACAATTTTAAATTAAAATAATTTGACATGTTTTAACTTATAGAGAGATAAACTTTGATTATAAAAAATGATGAGCGGCCAATTAAGCCATAAAAACTCTCGATCCTATATTGCACAATTCACCAATAAAAAGATGACATGGCATTGATGTCTTTCCTAATAGAACAAAAGCTTTTAAGAATGGGCAAAAAGGAATCATAATAAAATGAATACTCTATTAGCTACAATTTTTTGGCTTTCTTTAATCATTGTTTCAAGTTACATTTTAGCTGAAGGAGCAGATAGATTAGCGATAAAGATAGGGAGAAAATTCACAGGAAGAATAATATTAGGTATAGCTACTACTTTACCTGAAATAGCGATCGTATTCGCTGCTTCTGCTAAAGGACTATTCGACATAGGAATAGGGGCTACTTTCGGTAGTAATATACTCATGATGAGTTTAGGATTGGCTATAATGGTCCTAGTAGCAACTACAAGACTTAGCCTAAGGCCTGCTAAAGAGATAGATGTTGGTTCTTTCAAATTGGATTTCTTCTACCTTTTGTTCACCGCAGTGATAGCGGTGATAACCTTCATGGACGGTTATGACATGCTGGATTTCTTCATATTCTTATTCCTTTATCTATTCTATTCTTACCAAAGCTATAAGGAATCAAATATCGAAAGAGAAGAAATGGAAAAAGAAGCAGAATTAACTAGGAAAAAGATCTTACTGAATAGCATCCTAGTTTTACTTGGTTCGATAGGGATATTCTTCTCAGCAGGTCCTTTCGCTGAGAATCTCAAGAAATACTCAATAGAGATTAATGTACCTGCAATCATCCTTGCTTTGGTGATAGCTCCTATCGGAGGCGAGATGCCTGAGAAATTATCCTTAATATTCTTAGCTAGAAAAGGAGGAAAATCTGTGGAAATATCCATAGGCAATATTTTCGGCTCTAAGATTTTAAACAATACCCTATTGATCTCTGCCTTCATCTTAGGCGGCCTGTTTTACGGCCATAGCAAAATACCTTCAGATCCTTTATCTTTCTTCTTGGTTTCCCTTGCAGGATTGGTAACAGCTATATCTATGTTGACGTTCGTCGATCGAAAATTAAACGCTAAAGATGGTATTGTATTGGCAATACTTTACGTAATCGTAATCTATCTCCAATATTTGATAACAGAGCTGAGGATCTTTTCTTAAAACTGAGTAACTGTCATCTAAAACATTTAGAACCCAATCTTCTAAAAATCAGCTCAGCGGCTTGCTATTTTAGCTTTACTCAGTAGTATATAGGGTACTTTGAAATTTCCCACCCACATGCTCTCTTTGCTTAATTCCACGATGTCCTTGAGAAATTCTTTCAATGAAATGCTTATTCCTGTTTGAAGTAAAGAGTGCTTCATTTCTCCTTTCTCGATGTAAAATCCTTCATTTATCATACCAGAAAATTCGCCCGTAATTACGTTAGGATAATCAAAAGTGGACCTCAAATAAATTCCACTATTTACTTCTTTCAACAATTCATCAATGCTCGTGCTGCCTGGACTTACTATAAGGTTCCTCGAAGAAATCCTGGGCAAATTTCTGAAATCTTCCCTTGTAGCATTGCCAGTACTCTCTCTAGATTCTTTTTTAGCCGTATAATTATCGTACATAAAGCTTTTCAAAACCCCTTTATCTATTAATACATTCTTAATCGAGGGATGTCCTTCACCGTCAAAGCTCGAGCTTCCTACAGCGCCTTCCAACAATCCATCATCTACGACGGTTAATTTAGTTGTAGCAATTTCTTTGTTTAAATACTCGCTCAAAAAACTCCTCTTTCTTTGTACTAGGTCTGAGTTCAAAGCTTGATTAAGAGACATGTAGAGAATAAATAATGATGCAAAAGGATCTATTATGACTGGATATTCTCCGCTTGCTATTTTCTTCTTGTTCAAACCTTTAAGGGCTAAATCGCAAACAGTATTCAATCTTTCTTTTATTCCTAAATCATTTAAACGCCTACTCGTTGCGAAATCAAAGCTACTGCTGAAATTGTTTGAATCCTTAGCTGCGACGCTTATTTCCAGCTCATTCAAAGTGGCTTTTTCATTGGCCAAAACGCCTAGAGAATTAGATATAGCTTCTTCATATCTAGATAAACTAAGAGACAAGTTAACTGATACTATTCTAGGATCATAATCTTTGTTGATCGCATCTTTGATCAGACTAAATAATTCATCGAAATCAATAGCTTCTATAGTTTTGTCATAGATGCCTTCAACATGAGAATAGGGCTTCTTAGATACAAAGGAGACCAAATAAGGATCAGGCGTCCCTACTTTTGCTAATTTTATTGCGTTCGATACTATAGCTTCTAAATCCTTCAAGTTAGTGGAGTAATAAAAACCTAAAGTCTTGTTTAGGATTACCCTTATCGCTATCCCTTCATCCCTTTTTCGCTCGAAACTTTTGAGCTCTCCCTTCTTTATCTTGAGCTCGGTTTCCTCCTCTGAAAAATAATAACATTCAGCTTGATCAGCGCCTAGCTTTTCTGCTATTCTTAATGCCTTTTCGCAGATATCTAAGCTCATGCTACACCGCTAACAGTCATACCTTTAATTCTAACATGAGGACCTCCATCACCTACTCGTACGAATTGACCTTCTTTGCCACATTGACCTGTACCTCTTATTTCGAGATCTTTCCCTATTCCTTCAACATTTTTCAATGTCTCCAATATCACTCCGCTCAAAGATAGATCTCTTAAAGGAGTTTTTATCTCCCCTTTCTCTATCAAATAACCCCTTTCGCATTTGAAGGTATACTGTCCATTACTAGGCACCACGTAGCCATACTCGAATCCCTTAGCGTAGATCCCAATTTCTATTCCTTCTAACAATTCCTCAAAGCTCATATCTCCTTTATTGAAGTATATATTGCTCATCCTAACTATTGGAGGATTTAGGAAAGAATCAGCCCTTGCGGCTCCATTGTTAGGAAGACCTAATATAGAACTAGTTTCGATGTTGTGAAGATATTCATTTAAAACTCCATTCTTGATTATATACCTAGCTCGGGCAGGAAAACCTTCATCATCATATTCGAAGTATCCATAGCTTTTTTCAACCAAGGGATTGTCTATAATAGTTACTAGATCGCTAGCTATTTTCTCACCCAATTTACCTTCTAGAACTGAGTCCTTCTCGACTATTCCATCACCTTCTGCAGGATGTCCTATTGCTTCATGCGCAAAAACACCTACTAATATGGGATCCATCAAGCAAACATAAGAACCTGGCTTAACGCTCTTAGCTTCTAGTTGTTCTATTGCCTTTTCAGCGCTTTTTATTCCTATTTCTTCAGCTTTAAACTCTTTGATCAATTCATAGCCTCCAACACCTCCTATACTTTCATAACCTCTTCCCCTAATTCCAGATTCTAGGGAAATCGCCAAAGCAGTTACTCTCAAATATATTTCCTTCTTAATCAAGTTTGTTCCAAAGGAATTGACTACGATTATCTCATCTTTATTCTCGCTGTAATTAACTGTGTTGCTCTTAATCCTTTCATCATAAGATCGTATAGAAGAATCTATTTGCTTTACTAGATTTAGTTTTTCTTCATAAGATATATTCTCGAAGTCTTCCTTGAAAGCGATGAAAGAAGTCGCTTTTAATCCTTTGAATTCCTTCAATGAATAAGGTTTTTTAACATGAGAAGAAACCACTTTGGCTATTTTAAAAGCCTTCTCTACAGATTCTTTTATAGCAGTTGGACTCAAATAGGGAGTTGCAGAAAAGCCCCAAGCACCTTTGATGAAGACTCTAACTGCAATTCCTTCATCTAAATTTGAGGATATGCTCTTCAAAGAACCATCTACGTATTGGATGCTAGTTTCCTTCATCTTACAATACCTAATTTCGGCGAATTCTGAACCTAGCTTTAAGGCATAATTAAGGGCTTCTTCTATTTCCATCACTAAAATGATGAAACTCTAGAATTTATTTTTTAAAAATCCAAGCGCTTAAGAATCGCTATTTACTAAAATCCTCCAAGATTTAAGAAGAATTTAAAACTTGAATTGATCTAAAATCCATCAAAAATTCGTTAAAGAACATTTCAAGGCATTTAAGCTTTGATTTTAACGAAGGTCATTAGGAGGTTTAAATCTAAGGGAGAAATCCAATGTATGAAATATCATTTCTGAGTTTCAGAATAATATTAGCATAAGATAACGCACCTAGCTTGGTGAGCAGGAAGAAAATATGCGTCATTAGGAACAAAGGATAAGTTTCGTTATCAAAATTACACCGTTTATTAAGTAATTTTTAGCTCTTTCAAAAAGCATCTTAGATTTAGGAGTCTTCTTTTAAATCGCTTATGATAATACCCAACTAGTTTTTATAAACGTAAGTTTTAAAAGATTAGGATGGAAGAAATCAGCGAAGATCTAATAATCGCATTCGCACTCAATTCATTCTTCGCAATAGCTTTGATGACTTTCTCAATAAACACCATCGTTAACTCAATAATAAGCGCTGCTTTTACTAGTTTGATTGTAGGTATACTCATCTTAGCGGTAGGCTTGATCGAAGGTTATTATGTATTCTCCCTATACAATTTTATCAAACAAAACGCCTTGCAAAGAATTATAGACCGCCTCAATCAAGTCTCCATTCTCAATATATTATTTTCTTCGATAATTCTACTCATAATTTTAGGAAGCCTTACTGTTTCTTATTTAGTAGGAGAATTAGATTTAGACACACTAGCATTGTTTTTTATATACGCGATTGCTTTGGTATTAGGCTTGGGTTTGACCTCAGGAATATTTTCATGGAGAGCGGTTAAAACTTATAAATAACCTATATTTCCCTTATTAAAAGGTGCAAAAGACTGTAATACCTTTACTTTCAATCGTCATTTTTCTGCTCATGATAGGATCATCCATGGCTACTCCCATTCTTCCTATCTTCCTTAAGTACTTAGGAGCGACCAACTTAGTCATCGGTATAACGATTGCATTATACGGTTTAATAAGAGCTCCGCTGAACATTCCGTTAAGCTTCTTTTTCGCTAACAAGAATCCATTGTACACAGCACAATTAGGATTAGCGCTTGTAATATTTGCGGCTATTTTCATGGGATTGTCTTCAAACTTTTACCAAATAGCTGTTGCTAGGTTGATAGAAGGAATAGGCATAATATTTTACGTAATCTCAGCTTTAAGGATCCTCGCCGAATTTTCACCGAGAGAAGAAAGAGGGGGGACCATGGGTATATATACAACTTCTCTACTTCTAGGCTCAGCGATAGGACCTTTACCTGGTGGGTTTATAGCAGAACATTTTGGAGCAAGGATGGTCTTCTTTTCCTATGGATTAGTTGTGGCTATAGCCTTATTGGCCCTGTTTTTTATTCATAAACGAGAAAAATATACAAAACAAAACACTAAAATCACCATTCAAATACTTAAGAAGACCATTAAGGATAGGTCTATCTTGATCGTAAGCTATGTCATATCTAGCCTTTTCGTAGCTAGAATAGCCTTGATGGGCGTTATAATTCCCGTACTTTTATCAGAAACGTTTAAACTAAGAGAAGGTGCTATAGGGGCCACAATTTCTTCATTTTGGATTATGACAGCGATTCCTAATTGGATAGGAGGAAGGCTTGGAGATAAGATAGGAAGGAAAAAATTAATTTCTTTTTGTATTATAATCTCCTCATTTTCTTTAGCCTTGCTTTCTTTTTCGAGGAATCTTTTTGAATTTCAAGTTGTATTGCTCATACTAGCAATTGCTACAGGCTTAACAGGACCTATCAGCGCTTATATAATAGATTTATCTACAAAGGAAAATTTGCCTATTTCATTAGGCATATTCAGAACATTCGTAGACGTAGCTTTCTTCCTAGGACCATTACTTGGAGGAATGCTATTAGAGAGTTTTAAACTCGATCCATCGCTTTTTTTAGTTTTATCTTTATACCTCTTAGTTTCTTTGGTATTACTAAGATTCGCAGAAGAAAAAAAGAACTATTAATGAGCTTCCTTCATATGCCTTCTATAATTCTTTCTACCCTCTATTCTGGCACCGCATTTTCTGCATATGAAAGTCCTAGGACCCTTACTACTTGTAAGAATATGCGCAGGCGGAGGCGTCCTACAAGCGGCTATGTGTATTTGATAATAACTTCTCTTCAATCTCCTTCTACAACTAGGACAAACCCTTCTCATTAAATCATTCTTTACTAGAAAATTTAAATAGTTAACTATGACAACTTAACTTCGCAAGAAGAACTTTCTAAGGAATAACCCAAGATGGAAAGCGGAGTAATAAAGGAGATATCAGTAATTAAGATAATTTGCCTATTTTGCTAATTCCTTGTTGCTTAGTTACTATAATGATGTTGCAATCCTTGAAGAATTCGAGCATCGGATCTGGAGTTATGAAAATATATTGAACATCTGGATTTTCTTTAGGAAGACTCGAAAGAAGTACTGATATTCTCTCTTTATTCAGAAGATCCATGTGTATATCGAATTCGTCTACTGCTCTTATAGCTGATCTCATATACTGTTGACAAGCCAATAGGAAAGCCATGGTAGCTACTACCCTCTCTCCGCCGCTTTGAGAGAAACTATTCAGCATTATGGGAGAAGTCCCTCTAAAACCTACGCTTATATCAAGATAACAGCTTTGTAAATTTTCTATATTCACTACTTCTACATAACCGCTTCCTTCAACTTTAGATAGTATGTTTTGGAATATTTTGTTTACATTCGCTACGGCTTCTTTTAGTATTCTCTGGTATGCTTCCATTCTTTCCTTAAGTTCAAGGACCGCCTTCTCCTTATTTTGCTTTACTTGCTCTGATTTTTGCTTAATATCTTCATAGATTTGCAAATATTCTTTATAACGAGAAGGAATCTCATCAGTTATTTCTTCTAAGGTCTTCAGCTCTGCCTGTAAATCCCTAATCTCAGATTCTATTTCCTCTACGGATCTAGATGTTTTAACATACTCTCTTTTCTTTTTTTCAAGTTTATTGATTTCTTCTTCAACATTTCTGAGTTCTTTTAACTTTGATTTGATGTAATCATCTAAAAGGGATATTTTAAATGAATTGACTGCGTAATTAGCTTTATATTCTGCATATTCATCTATTTTATTAAGAATCTCGTCAATGTCTTTTCTTAAGTATAAAAGATCTTTTAATAAATTTTTAGTATAATTAATTTTAGCTTCTAAGTTATTTAAATCTATTTTAAGATTTCTTTTCTCGGCTTCTTTATTTTCTATATCTTCCTTTAATTCTTTAAATCTTTTACTCATTTCATTATAATTAGCCCAAAATAATTCGTTTTTTAATTTAGAAATTAATTCAATTAATTTAATTTTCTTTTCATATTTTGAATATAGATTTTTCCAGTATTTCAGATTTACTTCCGCATTAGCCAACGATTGCATCAAACTTTGGGATCCTTTTTCTATTTCTTCAAGTCTGTTCAAAGCATTCATGACTAATTTTCTATACTCAGATATCCCTATCGCTTCTTCGAAGAGAAGAAGCCTCTCCATAGGATTTCTCGTAGCAAAGTCTTCTATCATGTTTTGATGCATTATTATGAGCATGTTATCAGGATTTATACCCAGCTTTTTGAGCTGTCTTTGAAGATAATGTTTTTCCACCAATTCTTGATTCAACTCAAACCAATACATTCCGTCACTCCTTATTATCCGAGTTATCATCACCTGATCTAAATTTATACTAGAGAAAGGACGCTTGCCTTTTTTAGGAGTATTGTCAAGTATCAAGGTCACTCTAGCTACATCCTTACCGTATTTTATCAAGTCTGAAAGCTTTCTAGATCTTTCTGTATAACTCTGTCCTAAAGCTACGGATATTCCTAGCAAAATAGCCGACTTACCGCTCCCGTTTGGGCCTGTTATTAGATTTATACCTTTGGTTAATTGTATTCTTGAATAGGAATGGGATAGAAAATTCTCCAATATTATTTCTTTAATATAGGTGCTCAATTCTAACAAAATTATTAAAAATAATAAATAAAAATAACACAATGGTCGTTTCGGCTAAGATATTCTTAGTTAATGAAGAGATTGATTTAAATGAAATAAGGAAAAGACTTCAAAACTACAGCTATGAGAAAATAGAAGAACACGAAGGTAAGCCTATCAAGCTCGAGACCAAAATAGAGAACCTAATACTTAAAGAAAACATCTTAGAAGGAGAGATCCAAAAAGATACAGTAATGTATGTTAACCAAAAAGGTTACAAGAATCCTGTAATTAGAACTTACGATATTAAGTTTTTTTTCATAAATCAAAAAAAGTTGTTCCTAATAATATTAGAGAAGAAAAGGATCGCTAATTTGATAGCGAATGAATTAAGCAGGATTTTATTCATAAAAGTCGGAAAGGTAACCGAAGCTAGAATGAATCCAGATAGAATATTGAAGCATCACGAAGAAAATAAAGAGAATACGAAAGTGATATTTTTCGATGACATTGATATACCTAGCGTGAATAAGCTATCTCTCTATGGAGAAAAGCTCGCAGATACCTTGCTTTATCAAGAATATTTAAAGCACGGTAAAATTTGGTATATAGTTTACATTTCAAAGATAACGGGCAAAACAGTAGGTCTTACTAGAAACGGTATTATAGTTCACTTCGATCAAATAAGCAAGGAGGACTTCCTCTCTTTCATAAAAAGCGAATTATTGGACCTCTTCATCTAAGTAATCCTTTGAAAATATAACCCTTATACGTTCATCGATCTTTTTATTCTTAATGAATTTAGCTACCTCAGATGGGACCATATCTTCCCATCCTTCACCTTTGTATATGGCTTCCCTTATCTTGGTAGCCTCGTATTTATTTCTATCGAAAAAGGGTATACTCTTAACTAAGTATCCTTCTTCTTGGAAAAGAAGTCTTGTTAAAGTATCATTGGAAAATACTACCTCAAAGGTAGGACAATACTGCTTAACAACCGCTACCCACTGCTTGTGAAAACCAACATCTGGGACTACTGTAATTATCACCCTGTCTAAAAGACCATCCTGCTTTAGCTGATTCCATATGCACTCTATTCTTTCTCCTACTGTCATTGGATTATTCTTGGTATGACTTAATTGGGCAGAACCTATGGCTAATATAATTTCATCATATTGTTCCAATATCCATTTCAAAGCAAAGTAGTGGCCATTATGGAATGGTTGAAACCTTCCTATGTATAGGGCTCTCTTTGCTGGCATAATATACTTAGAATTTTTAAAAAATAAACTTCTCTGCTAAACTATACTTTTAATTCTTGCTTTACCTTAGTTTCTTCAAGCAACTTCTTCAATTCTTTATATCTATTCCTAAGAGTGACCTCAGTTATAAATGCCTTAGAAGCGATTTCTTTCTGAGTTATCGGAATCTTAAATTTCTTACAAACATAGTATATAGAAGCAGCGACTATGCTTACTGGATTTCTTCCTGAAACCAAACCTCTTTTTCTAACCTCTTCTATAGTTTCGAGAACTTTATACTTAACTTTTTCATCTAAGGCAAGTAAGGTGGTAAGTCTTTCTACATATTTATCTACTGAAGGTTTTGAGGTCTTTCTAAACTTCTTGACAATAATGGAATATATCATTAAAGCCCTCTTCGTGTCCTTTTTATTTAGACTCATCGCATTGCAAATCTCCTTGAGTAAAATGGGATGACCTTCTTCTTTACAAGCTAGATAAAGTATCGATGCAGCAAAGGCTTTTAGAGAAAACCTTCCGACTATCTTTCTGCTTATAATTTCATGAGCTATGTTTAAGGCTGTATTCAGAGTAGAATAAGGCAAATTTAGTCTTTCTACACCCCTGACTAATTCCTTAGTCAATAAAATTATTCTCTCCCTTGCCGCAGTTCTTTGCATGCTATTCAACTGGTATGCCAGCTATATCCAATTTCAATAACAACTCCTTGAATCTGTTCCTTACAGTAACCTCTGTTACATTAGCTGCCTTAGCTGCATCTTTTTGCGTTATATTCTCGCCATGTAGTGTAGCTGCGATATAAACAGCCGCTGCAGCTATACCAGCTGGATCCTTGCCTGCAGTCAAACCTTTTTCTTTAGCTTTTTGTATAATCTCTTTGGCAGTTAGATATATTACTGGTTTGACGTTCAATATGTAGATAAGCCTATCCACGAAATCTAAAGGATCGGCGATGTCTACCTTTACGTTGGCATCCTTTATCAAGAACCTATAACATCTAGCAATATCTTTCCTGTCGCTTATTTCTGTATATTTAGCAAATTCATCCAAAGTTATTGGTATCTTAAGTCTTCTGCAAGCCGCATATAATGCGGCCGCTACTACACTGTTGATCGATCTTCCTTTGACCAATCCCTTGTTTACCGCAGATTTATAGATTAACAGAGCCTCATCTCTAACATTCTTAGGCAATCCTATCTTGCTTGAAAGTCTGTCTAATTCTTCTACAGCATAAACTAAGTTCCTTTCTACTGAAGAGCTTATGCTAACCTTGTGCCATTTTCTTAATCTAATCATGTCAAATCTTTGTTTGGTGCTGAGCTTCCTTCCAAAAGCATCTTTACCGCTCCAATCTATGGTGGCCGAAGTAGCAGAGGGTGTTACTAAAGAAGGTTGCACAGGAGGACCTGTCCTACTTCTTCTTTCCTTTTCCTCGCTAGTGAAAGCTCTCCAATCAGGACCACGATCTAGTCTGTTTATTGCTACTACAGAACCGCAATCTACGCAGGCAATTTCGCCTCTATCATAGCTTAGAAATAACCTCTTGCTACCACAATAAGGACAAACCTCAGGTTCTGCAGATACGATCTTAACATCCTTTTCTATTTCTTTTTTCACATCCTTTTCTAATTCTTTTTCTGCCATGGATACACCTCAACTTCTACTCCATCTAATATATAAATTTTTCGCTCTACCAATAAAAAACACCATCAAAAATCTTTACTTAAAGATAGGTTTATAAAGAGAAAAGCTTAAAAGGAAAGAGAAAAATGGAAGGAGCTAAGCGATTTATTGGTTTTGCAACTATAGTTTTGCTATCCTTGATGTTATTGCAGATGACCTCAACTAGCGTAGAAGCCTACACCGTGAGTTTTAATTTCGAATTAGCTAAGAAGACGATCAAGGAACTTCCATATAACTGGTATTATAGCTTTGATTCTTATTCAAGTACAATCTCAGCAGGAATAACTGCTGCTAGAGATGATCAAATCAGTCAGTTCTATACCCCTAGCAATGCTTCAGGAGTCCTTATCGATAACGCCATGGAAGTATATTATGAGTTGATTAAAAAACTTGATGAAGGAGATATAAAAAGTGCCTGTTATGAGCTGGGGAAGCTCGTTAGCTACTTATCATATCTCTCAAATCCATTCAGAACTACAGATTTAAAGAACATAACGCTAGCACAAAGATTGGAAAGTTTAATCTTAGCTGAAGATTTAAGAGAGGTCACGATAAATAAAAACATTCAAATAACCGATGTTAAAAATGCTCTTGCTGAAATAGGTCTAAAGGCAATTAGCTTTTCTTCAATTCTCAACAAGACCTCTCTCATTGGGAACAAAAGAGATAAGTCATTTACTTCTTTCGTGAAGGAAATGTTCAGTTACTCTGCATCGGTACTTTACTCTATCTTGATGAAGGCAATTAAGGAACACGAGGCGAATTCGATCAATAAGAATATAACTTACATAGCAGTGCTGTCTTCAATAATAGCTGTGAGTATTTTAATAGCTAATAGGAAAAAATTAAAGCATCTTGAGCGAAAAATATCATAAATAGCTCGGTGGGGTAGCGGTCAATCCTGTGGGGCTCTGGACCCCAAGACGTGGGTTCGAATCCCACCCGAGCTATTTTTGAGCATTATTAAGAGTATGAAGAAAAGCATAATGAAATCCCTAATTACCGCTACCATAGTAGGTATAGCCAAATAATGAAGTTGTCCTCCCATCGATTCTGGAGGATAATAACCTAGTAAAAGAAGACCTAAATTTTTATAATTAAACCAAGTCAATATCACTAGAGCATTAAGAAGATCAAAGATGTAGATTAAGAAATAATAACTGATCCTTTGAAGCAAGAGTAGAGGAAGCAATAACAGCTGTTGTTGTGGAGTATGGATATAACTTGAAAAAAGAGATGCAGCAATTAATAAAAAAGAAATTTCAATAATTTTTACTTCTCTTGTGATATAGTTCTTCTTAAAACTTACAAATATAATTAATAATGTAAAAATTACAACTAATGTTAAAGAAATTAATTGAGCATTATGCTTAAAAGGATTACCGTACAATAAAATAAGCCATGAACCTTCTATATACCAATTAAGATGATATTCTAACTGTCCTTTATACCAAAGACTGAAATTAAAAAACATGAATGGGAGATTGTAAGCGAGGAATAAGACCGAGACCAAAGAGAAATAAGAGAAAGCTTGGGCTAAATTTCTATTTGATCTCTTTTCCAAAAACGTTAGAGCAAGACCACCTGCAATAAAAAGAGGATAGAGCTTTGAAGCTACGGCTAAAGATAAAAACACTGCACTCTTTACGTAATTATAATCCATGAAATATCTTATACCTCTAACCGCTAAGGCTATAGCTAACAGATCCCAGTTATAAATCCCGTATATTATCAGGCTGGGCATAGCGGTAAAAAAAAGAACAGCGCCAAAGCTTATGTTTATTTTCTTTGAAATGTAATACATATCATTGACTAGAAAATAGCCAGCTACATAGAAAATAAGAGAAAGAATTAAGTAGAAAACCATTTGGCCGCTAAGATTAATTCCTTGACCTATAGGCGGGTGGAGTATCCATGCAATCGCAGCAGCTATATAGGTTAATACACCGTCTAAAACAGGATATTCATAGATATAATCCAAATAGGGTATTCCTAAATATGAAGAACCTATTCCTTCTCTAGGAAATATGGAATAAACTATATCGCTGTATATACTATAGGGGTTTACGCTAATGGGCAAATGTAAAACGAAACTTAAAACCATCGATAAGGTGTAGAATAGTATCAATAAGAATCTCTCGTTCGAGAATTTTCTTTTCAGCACATCCCGATAATAAAAAACTACATCCAAATCCCCCTTTAAGAGAGATAAAAGTATAGGTACGAGATAACTTAAGAAGATGGTATAAACAATAGGCGATAGAGCCATAACGTAAAAACTATAGAGAGTACTATTTCCCAGTAAAGGAAGGCTTGAATATCCTAAGAAAATCCCAAGAAACCATAGAAAAGGTAATACAAAAAGCTTCGTCATCTTTGAATACAAATATGGAGTAAAAACCAAAAGTGCTATTGCTATGACGTACAAGAATTCACTTACAGAAGCTGAATAGGTGGGGTTTATGCTGAAATAGAAAGGATTGCGATTTATTATCCATTCCCAAGGTAAAGAAGTAGGAGGGCCTGCAGGTCTCGAAGATGCATGCCAACTTAAGGCACTTAGAATAGATGTGAACCAGTTATAAATCCCTAGTCTAACTATTATGGGTACGTTCACCAAGAAGAAAACGAGAGCTGGAATTAGGAAGGCAATTGAAAGGGATTTGAAGTAATCATATTTCTTTATGTATAACAGATAAAGGAAAAGAGGAAATATTAGGAAGGCGCCGCTGAACTTAACTGATCCTGCTAGGCCTATGAAAATTGCAGCCAAAATATAGCGTTCATAAATCGCTGAAAGTAAGGCTAAAGCTATGAAGAATGCAAGATGAACGTCGAGTAGCGCTAAAAAGCCCATGTTAAACGTTAACTTATCAACTAAAGGCAGTAAGGAAGAAAAGGCAGCTATAAGAGGATTTGTTAGTCTTAAAACGATGAAAAATACTATTAAAGGTAATAAGGAAGTCATTATTATAGAGGGAATTCGCCAAGTTACAGGATTATCGTCACTGATTAACATTGACAAGCCAATAATGAACTTAGCTAAAGGAGGATGTTCCAAGTTATAGTAGGTTGGGATCAGGTGAACATCAGGATAAGGATATCCAGAAAAAAAGCTAGTGACATTAGAGAGAGTAATATCTAACGCTTCGTTTTTAGGCAATTTGAAAGATATTGCAGGGAATTCTTTGTAAACGTTAATAATACTTCCATTCTTTGTTTTAAGATAGGCTTTGAGTATAGAAACTTGGGATTCTCTACTAGGAAAATCCTTGAAAATTAAAGTATAGTAAGCATTACCGCTTGAATCTATATGCTGAGTTTTTAAGCCAAAGAAATCCTTCAAAATATTCCTTGCTGAATTCGCGTACCATACCTCATCACTAACATACCCTTGATTACCTCTCAAATAAGGATCTATTGCTTGATTGTAAAGTTGCAGGAAGATTATAACTGAAGACAAAAGGGCAACGACTAGACATATAATACCTAATCTATCTAGCTTTTTAGGTTCTTGCATGTTGTAAGAGCTTTTATGTTTATTTAGATTCAATTCGATAGAAATTTAAAAGTCTTTTATATTTCTTGGACTTCAGTATAAAAAAATTGCAGATTTTCCCTAGAAGTTGACTAGAATAACCTTAAATATCTTCATTACCGATAAACTACCGTATATGTTACCTAAAATTCAAAGAATTTCTGAAGTAGTATGGGAAATTCCTAAGGGCTATCGAAGTGATATGAGGGTACCAGTTAGGATTTATGCTACAGAAAAACTCCTAAGAGAAATGGATGAAATGGTCTTCACTCAGGCGTTGAATGTTTCAACATTGCCAGGAATAATAAATTACTCATACGTAATGCCTGATGGACATTCAGGTTACGGCTTCCCTATAGGAGGTGTAGCTGCAATGGATGCAGAGACCGGTGTGATCTCTCCTGGAGGAATAGGCTTTGATATAAACTGCGGTATGAGAGCGGTTTTGACGAATTTAACCTATGATGAAGTAAGACCTAAGCTAAGAGAACTCGTAGATATGCTATTTCAGAGGGTTCCAGCCGGTGTTGGAGCTACAGGGTTCTTAAAGCTTACGCAACAACAGTTCAAGGAAATACTCCAAACAGGTGCGAAATGGTGTGTAGAACAAGGCTATGGTTGGGAAGAAGATTTGGAAAAAACTGAGGAAGGAGGTTGCATAGAAGGTGCTGATCCTTCTAAAGTGAGCCAAAAAGCGATAAGCAGAGGAATAGATCAAGTAGGTACATTAGGTTCTGGGAACCATTACCTAGAAATACAGTGGGTCAAACCAGAAAATATAGCAGATCCTGAAATGGCTAAGAGATTTGGCATATTCGAAAATCAAATTATAATAATGTTCCATTGCGGAAGTAGAGGTTTCGGTCATCAAGTGGCAACTGATTATCTTCAAGTTTTCTTGAATGTCATGGAAAGGAAATATGGAATAAAGATTTTAGATAGAGAACTGGCTTGTGCACCTTTCAGTTCAAAGGAAGGACAGGATTATTTTGCGGCAATGAAATGCGGTATCAATATGTCTTTCGCCAATAGACAAGTGATACTCCATAGAATTAGGGAAGTATTCTCTAAAATATTCAACAGAGATCCTGAGAAATTAGGTTTACACCAAATTTACGATGTAGCCCATAACACTGCTAAGCTAGAAGAATACATAATAAATGGTCAAAGGAGGAAAGTCTTAGTTCACAGAAAGGGAGCTACGAGGGCCTTTGGTCCTGGAAATGAAGAGCTACCTTTAATATTCAGAGAAATAGGACAGCCAGTTATAATAGGCGGAAGCATGGAAACAGGCTCCTATTTATTGCTTGGCACAGAGAAAGCAATGAAAGAGACCTTCGGTTCTACTTGCCATGGAAGTGGTAGAACTATGAGTAGAACTAAGGCGAGGCAATTGGTTAGAGGAGAACAGTTGATCAAAGATATGGAGAGAAGAGGCATAATAGTAAGAAGTGTATCTTATTCAGGAGTAGCTGAAGAATTCGGAGGTGCATATAAATCAATCGATGAAGTTGTAGAAACAGTGCATATTGCAGGAATATCCAAGAAAGTGGTAAGATTGGTACCTATAGGTAATATCAAAGGTTAGTTTATGAGAATACCCATAATACTCGTATCTGGATTTCTAGGAGCTGGAAAAACCACTTTGTTGAGGAGAATAATCGAAAATTTGGATAAAATAAAGAAGAAAATTGTCATAATAATGAATGAGTTCGGAGAAATAGCAATAGATGCTGAAGTGATCAAAGGAAAAGCAGTAGATATGATAGAACTAGGTGGAGGTTGTGTCTGTTGCTCATTGACCGGTGAATTCGAATATGCGATAAAGGAGATAAAAGAAAAAGTAAAGCCCGATTATATAATAGTGGAAACAACGGGAATAGCAGAACCTGATGCCCTTTTGGTCAATTTAGAAAACATAGAGGAAGTTATATTAGATAACATAATAACCGTAGTAGATTGCGATAGTTTAGTTAGATTCCCTGAAATAGGGCATACCGCTAAGATACAAATAGAAATGGCAGATTTCATACTTTTAAACAAAATCGATTTAGTAAACGAGGAAGATCTAAAACTAATAGAGAAGAAAATAAGAGATATAAACGATAGAGCGATTCTTTTTAGGACTAAATATTGCAACGGGGATTTAGATTACTCGCTGTTCTTTGGATACTTCATAGAAAAAGAAGTTAAAAGGAAGGAATTCTATATGCATGATGAAATTTATGATAGTATATATATCGAACTAGAAGGCATATTGGATAAAGATAAATTCGAAGAGCTTCTAGCCAGTTTACCTAGCAAAGTTTATAGAGGTAAAGGATTTGTAACCTTCAAGGAAGGAAGCTATTTATTCAACTACGTAGCTGGAAGGTTGAATTATGAGAAATTCGATTCTAAAAATAACAGAATCCTATTCGTAGGGGAGAAAATCTCTGATTTAAGTGAAGAGATTGAAGAAAATGTAAAGAGGTGTTTGGTTAATGAATGAAGGTTATAATTTCTTAGAAGATATAGCGATAGCTGACTTAGCCTATGAAGTTCGCGCAGAAAAAATCGAAAATCTTTTCGTATTAGCTGGAAAGGCATTAGAAAATGCTATGATCTTTGACTTGAATTCGATAGAAAAAAAGATCATAAAAGAAATCGAAGTAAATGCAGAAAATTTAGAATTTTTACTCTACAACTTCCTCCAAGAATTGATTTTCTACAAAGATACCGAGCGACTTGTTTTCAGCGATTTTGTTGTAAAGATCTCTTCTAACGGGACATATTCAGCTAAAATAATAGCCTATGGTGAAAAAATCGATGAAAAGAAACATGATACACTTGTGGATGTAAAAGCTGTAACAATGCATATGTTCGAACTTAAAAAGGAAAACGATAAATGGTACGCTAGAGTTGTACTGGATGTTTAAAAAAATATAAATTTTAAAAAACTAAATTTTTTAAAAAATATTTAAAATTTTAAAGAGTGCATAAGCCGGTTGGTACAGGTATAACATCGAAGTAGAGTATAGTTAATACAAAGACCCATACGATGTCTACGAAGTGCCAATATATTGTAGCAGATTCTACCATTGCTTTTCTCTCTAGAACCAATAAACCTCTTAATAACATTGAAAGCAGGACTATCATGAACATTAGACCCATTATTACGTGGAAGCCGTGTAGACCGGTTATTAGGTAGAAAGTACTACCGTATATTGTATCTGTAATGCCCAATCCTGAGTTCAAATATTCTAGTATTTGGCCTGCTATGAATATGGTACCTAAGACCATTGTGATTATCAACAATACCTTAAATCTTTGCAAGTTACCGCTGGAGAAACTCATGTATGCAAGATGCATAGTAAAACCACTTGTGAACAGGAATATTGAGTTTATAAGCACTGGAACAACCTCTATATGAGGAACACCTGCAGGAGGCCATTGATAAGCTCTAGAAAGGTATGAGGCTTTAAGGAATAAATATGAAGAGAAAGCAGTACCGAACAATGCAGCTTCAGAAAGCACAAACCATAATGTACCTACTAAGGCATCAGTTCTTCTAGCTCTTTCTAGCTTCTCCAATGAATACTCAGCCAAATATCTAGCTAACTTTGAGATCTTACTTAAATAGTCCTTTGAGAACCAATGAAGTAAGACAGCAAAGAAAGCTGCAACGAAAGCAATTCCTAGGAAATATTGACCTATGAGCAATAGGAAACCTCCCAACCCTGCAACTCCAGTCATCAAGCCTGTTATCGCGGCATAAGGATGAGGATAATGAAGATCGTGGGCTGAGCCGTTAAGAGCGATCACGTGTTGAGCTGGCGAAAAGTCTGGCATTCCTAGCTTAGAAGCACCCCAAGGATCTTCTTTATTAGCTACAGGTTTACCTTTGATCATGCTCCTTACCACGTCGATTATGAATACTATCACACCTGATACTATGAAAAATACAAATACCGTAGAGAGCAATTGCCAGAAATCATATTGCGGAGGCAACATGTAATATCTCCTAGGCATTCCTTCAAGACCTCCTTTAAGCCATGGTAGATAGGTTCCTAGTACTCCGATGGTTAATAATAAAAAGCTTATCTTGCTTAGCTTTTCACTGAACATCTTGCCTGTTATGTATGGGAAGTAATAATAGATTCCTGCGAAGAAGGCAAAAACTATTGGCCAAACTACGAAGTGGAAATGAGCAACTACCCAATACGTACCGTGTATAGCATAATTGACGGGTATCCACGATTGCCAAACTCCCGTTATACCTCCGATTATAAATATCGCTATGAAAGCCACTGAAAACGCCATCGGACTACAAACCCTTATTCTACCGCCATAAAGAGTTGCAACCCAGTTAAACACTTTAATTCCTGTAGGTATTGCCACAGCAACTGTAGTTACCATGAAAAGTATATTTACAAGCAATGCCGTAGGCGTCGTGAACATGTGATGAACCCAAACGAAATATGAAATTAGAGCTATAAGGAAAGAAGATAACGCTATAGCTCTCCTTCCATAGATTGGTCTTCTAGCCATCCTAGGAATAATCTCGGATATCACACCGAAAGCTGGTAAGACTAAGATATATACCTCAGGATGACCGAAGAACCAGAATATGTGAGGCCATAGCAATGGATCTCCTGTACCGATGAAGAATTGAGCACTCCAATGTCTTTCGAACAATAACATTAAACCGCCAAGTGCTAGAGGAGGAAGAGCTACGACTAATAATATAGCAGTGGAGAAGAAAGCCCATACAAACAAAGGAAGCGAAGAGAAGTTGAACTTAATGCTTGGATGTCTCAACCTAACAATCGTCATTATGAAGTTTATAGCGCTTAGAATGCTACTTACACCTATTAATTCTACAGCAAGGATTACCAAGTCAGTAGCCAAACCTGGTGTGTAAATCGAAGATAGAGGAGCGTACAAAGTCCATCCTAGTGCAGGATGGCCGAAGAATAGACTACTCCAAATCAATACTGAAGCAGGAACGGTCATCCAGTATGCTAAGGCGTTTATCTTAGGCCAATACAAATCAGGAGCACCTATCATCTTAGGCAAGATATAATTAGCTAAACCTGTAAACCCTGGAACTACAAAGAATAACAACATGACCAATCCGTGCAACGTAATTAAGCTATAATAAGTCTCTGCACTTACTATTCCTGGAGCACCGCCTATCTGCAATTTCATTATAATAGCAGAAGATCCTGCGAGTAAGAAGTTGATGAAAGCGGTCCACATGTATAGTATTCCTATTTCTGTATGGTGGGTAGTAGATAGCAGCGTTCTCCAATTTTTATAGAATTTGAAATTCTCGTGCACCATTTTAACCCACCACGATCAATTGACTTACCATAGCATAATGTCCTGTTCCGCAATATTCTGTACAGTATATATTGTAAACCCCTGGCTGTTTCACATTCAACCACAACACAGTAGTGTATTTAGGATAGGCGTCCATCTTAAGTCCAAGCTCAGGTATGAAAAAAGAATGGATGACGTCTGCAGAGGTTATTTCTAATCTATATAATTGATTAGCCTTGATGGTTAGTATCGAAGAAGTAGTACCGTTAGGGTACGTAAATTTCCAATAGTATTGATATCCTGTAACTTGTATAGTTATGAAATCTCCTGAATAAGCTTGAACTGGGTAATTGATTTCGTATAAAACTACTGCTGAAATGAAAGACATGACTGCAAATAGAACTGATGCTCCAATTATCGTGGTTAGTTCAAAGGTTTTAGCTAGCTTCATCCTTAGCACCCCTATCCCAAAATCTTACAGTGAAGTATATCAGGGCTCCTGTGAATAGTGCAAATACTACACCTGCAGCATAGAAAGTTATTCTGTATAGCAGCGCTATTTGTTCTGTGCTTTCTGACAAATTCCCTAAATAGTCGCCCATGTTTCCAGTCCATAAGTACACCAAGAATAATATAGCGACTGTTAAGGAGAACAGTAGATAATCTTTAAGTTCAAACCCATCCTTCTTCATTGGTTTAAGAAAAAATATCCCTACATATAAGTTTTTCTATAGGAATATGTATAAAAGTATACATACAGTTACATTATTATAGGTCGTTATCTAGATAACAAAAGTGTGATTATAATTTTTAATATGGTTAATGTTCTTATCTTAACAATTAATATACTACAAGCAGTCCTGAACAAAATATATGCTGATTAGGTCATTTGCTAGAATTTCCTATACGAAATCTTATGTAATTAATGACAGTCTATGAAACAACCTTTATCTTATCCTGCTCGTTCGATGTTGATCTCAAGATGGCCTTCGCTATAAAGACATATGTTTGGTAACACGAATCAAGAGATCAATAAGATAACATAGCTAATAACCAAGGAGATATTTCAAAGAGTTAAAATAAATAAAATTCGGCCAAACAGTTTTTTACACAATATGTCAAGATTAACATACGAATTCGCTAAAACGAGAATCAATAGATAAGGATGTTAAACCTAAGCAATTCCATTAAATTTAATAATAAAGAAATTCTAACTAAACCATGCAGAGAAAGATCAGGGTAGCAATAATAGGCGTAGGCAATTGTGCCTCCGCCTTAATCCAAGGAATTCATTATTATAAAGATGCAGATGAAAGCAAACAAATACCTGGCTTAATGCATGTTAGACTAGGAGGATACCATATAAGCGATATAGAAATCGTAGCCGCCTTCGATATAGATAAGAACAAAGTGGGAAAGGATCTATCAGAAGCCATCTTTCAACCTCCCAATTGTACCTTGAAATTTGCTGATGTGCCTAAGTTGGGAGTAGAGGTAATGCGAGGAATGACCCATGATAGTATAGGTAAATATCTGCAAAGGGTGATAGAGAAACATCCTTCTCCTACCGTAGATGTAGCAGACATACTGAAAAGCACCAACGCTGATATGGTAATAAACTACTTGCCAGTAGGTAGCGAATCAGCTACTAAGTGGTATGTCGAACAGGCCCTGGAAGCAAAAGTGGGCTTTATTAACGCAATACCTGTATTCATAGCCAGAGAGAAAAGATGGCAAGAAATATTCGAAAAAAGAAAAGTACCTTTGATAGGCGATGACGTTAAATCTCAGCTAGGAGCTACCATACTTCACAGAGTATTAGCTAAATTATTCGTAGATAGGGGTGTGAAGATAGATAGGACATTTCAATTAAACATAGGAGGAGACATGGATTTCTTCAATATGCTCGAGAGAGAAAGATTGGAATCTAAGAAAATATCTAAGACGCAAGCCGTAACTTCAGTAATACCCTACGAAATAGGAGAAGATAACATACACATAGGCCCTAGTGACTACGTAAAATGGCTCCAGAATAGAAAATGGGCATATATTAGAATAGAAGGGAGAGGATTCGGCGATACGCCCATTAACGTAGAAGCCAAACTAGAAGTTTGGGATGGTCCTAATTCTGCTGGAGTTATGATAGATGCAATAAGATGTATGAAGCTAGCCTTGGATAGAGGTATAAGTGGCGTTCTAATAAGTCCTTCAGCCTATTTCATGAAGTCTCCTCCAATACAATATCCTGATCATGAAGCTAGGATAATGGTAGAGGAATTCATAGAAGGTAAAAGAGAAAGATAATTTATCTAATCACAACGTCCAAGAAATCTTCTATTTCTCCTTTTCTGACCATCTCCTCATATAACCTCCATATCCTCCTTTTACTAAGGAAAGAAACATCATAACCTTCGTTGACTAAGTTATTCAAAACTTCATCAGGGAAGTCGTGGGGATGGCCGTAGTAATAAGATAATCTCTTTATAAGCTGTCTTATATCTTCATTTCTAGGATATTTTTTCTTCAAGTCTCCTTAACTACAGTTTGAGCTTGTTCTCTAATGTACGAAAGTAAGTAATAAGGACCTCCTACACCTTTGCCCGTAGCTCCTGAAGCCTTCCATCCAACAAAGGTTTGGGCACCAGGCCAAGCACCAGTAGTAGCTCCTCCTCTTCTATTAGCATAGACAACGCCGAATTGGATGTTATCGAAGAAGTATTTGATCTCTTCCTCCTTCTCACTGAAGATCCCTGCGGTTAATCCATACTCAGTATCATTAGCTTTATTCAAAGCTTCTTCTAAACTCTCAAAAGTATCTATGAGCAAGATGGGCATGAAGAGTTCTTGTTTAAACAAATAGTGATCGCTGGGGAGATCGATTATTACCGTTGGCTCCACATAATAACCATATTTGTAATCTCCTTCTTCCAAGACCCTTCCTCCATATAGTATCTTGCCTCCTGCAGAAGTAGCATCGTTTATGTATCTCACGAAATTTTCTACAGCTCTCTTGTTTATTAGCGGGCCCATGAAAGTTTCCCTTTTTCTAGGATCCCCGACTACTATTTTACTAACCCTTTCAATAAACTTCCTCAAGAATTCATCTTTGATTTCTTTTTGAACGTATACTCTAGAAGCAGCGCTGCATTTTTGATTCGATAATCCAAAGGCTGATCTTAGGGTACCTTCAACGGCTTTTTCCAAATCGGCATGTTTTGTTATGATCACAGGGTTTTTGCTTCCTGTCTCAAGAACTATCGGTCTAGGATAAGGAGAATTCAACAAAAACTTCCTATAAAGTCTATGACCAACATCTTTCGAACCAGTAAAAGCTATTCCAGCTATATCTGGGTTTTTGGTAACCTCTTCTTCAAACACATCACCTGGACCAGTTAATAGATTTATTGCACCTGCTGGAACTCCTCCTTCTCTTAACATCCTATATAGCAATAGACCTCCAAAAGGTGCTTCTGAGGTAGGTTTAAGGACTACTGTATTTCCTGTTAATAAAGCACCTAAGCACATACCATTGGCTAACATGAAAGAAAAGTTAAAAGGTGAGATCACAAACCAAACACCATAAGGCTTAGCCACGCTATAACAAATCTCTCCAGGAGCTCCTTGACCCATCTTCTTTATGTATCCTTCATTGTCTTCGTAGAGCTTACAGTAATATTTTATCGCATCTATAGCTTCGTAAACTTCAGCTATGGCTTCAAGCCTAGTCTTACCTACCTCATAGGTTAAGAAAGCAGCTATATAATAAAGATTATTTTCGATTGAAGAAGCTACTCTCCTGAAAATCTTAATCCTTTCAGTATAATCATAGTTGCTCCATTCTTTGAAAGCCTTCTTCGCAGTGCTTATCGCACTCCTAATTTGATCCGAATTGGCTTTCTGGAAATAACCCATCAAAATCCTAGTATCGATAGGACTTCTTTTTTCGAATTCTTCAGAAGAATATACTTCGCTATCGCCTATATACATGGGATAATGCTTTCCGAATTCTTTCTCTACTTCTTTAAGTGCTTTCTCGAACTTTGGATGTATTCCTTCGTCTGCAAGTAACGTAGTATAAGTAATTTTTTCGCCCATAATACTTAATTTCTTGAGCCTAAATAAATTAATCAAATGTCATCGAAAATCTTTTCGTCGAATTCAATTTTAATGCCTGAATTGGCTAAGTAAAAATTGAGCGTTTTTGCCTTGTTCCTAAATTCTTTGAAATAATATCTTATTTTATCCAAAACCTCGTAATATTCGATCCAAGGGTCCAAGAAATCATTCCATGGATATGCATGATAATTCTTAGTCCTAAGCATTAAATTTAATTCCTCATAATTTTTAAATTTCTCAGGTAAAAGATCTTCTTTTGTAATATTAAAATTAGAATATATGAAATCAAATTCCTTAGAAATGAGTTTTTTATTTATTTTATCCTTGATATATTCAAGCCTCTTAATTTCATTTTTAAGTTTATCTCTTATTTTTAACATATCATGATAAGTATCATTTATTAAAGGTCTTAATATTTTAATAGATTTGAGTTTTTGTTCGTTATCCTTTAATATTCTTTCTACTTCTGAATAAGCTTTTTCTATCGATACCATCGTTTAAGTTTATTTTATACTTTGAAGAAATTCGAGAATTTCTTTACCATGTTCTGATGCGTTTACTTTTCTGAATACTTTTACGATCTTACCCTCATTGTTGATAATAAAAGTTACTCTAGAAGCAAACTTTTTACCGAACATACTTCTCAATACACCGTAATTAGATGCTATCTTACCTCCCTCGTCATAAATTAAATCGAAATTCAAGTTATGTTTCGAAGCAAATGCCTTATGGGTTTCGATATCATCTAAACTAACCCCTATTACTTCTCCTCCCAATTCCTTGATACTTTTATAATAGTCTCTAAAGCTGCATGCCTCTTTAGTACAACCCATCGTGAAATCCTTCGGATAAAAATACAGAATCGTGTATTTGTTCTCTTTTATTACATCGTAAAACTTGAACTTACCTCTAAGAATCGATGTCGCCTCAAAGTCTGGTGCGAGGTCTCCTTCTTTTAGACTTATCATAACATATTATAGTTTGCTCAGTTTAAAAAAAGCTTATTTTAGAACGTTTATATAGACTAAAATGGAGAATTAAAATGAATGCTTAAAGAAAAATATTTCCTAAATACTGATAAAATAAAGGAAGACTTTCCAATTCTGAAAAAGAAGATCAACGATAAAGACATCGTTTACTTAGATAACGCAGCTACAACACAGAAGCCTATACAAGTAATAGAGGCAATTAATGATTATTACAAAAATTACAACGCTAATGTTCATAGAGGAGTCTATACTTTAGCTGAAGAAGCTACAATTGCTTATGAGGAAAGTAGAAAGGAGGTTATGAATTTCATAAACGCCCGTGATTACCAAGAAATAATATTCGTAAGAAACGCTACGGAAGCTATAAATCTAGTAGCTTACGCTTGGGGTAGAAAGAATGTGAAAGAAGGGGACGAGATCTTGGTATCCCAAATGGAACATCACAGCAACCTAGTTCCTTGGCAAATATTAGCTAAAGAGAAGAAGGCTAAGTTAGAGTTCATAGGCATAACAGATGAAGGATTCCTAGAAAACTATCAAGAAAAAATAAATAAGAAGACTAAAATCGTAGCTATAACCCATGCTTCAAATACATTGGGAACTATAAACCCTGTAGAAGAAATAACTAAAATAGCCCATGAGGTAGGCGCTCTTGTGTTGATAGATGGTGCTCAATCAGTACCGCACATGCCGGTGAATGTTAGAAATATAGGATGTGATTTCTTAGCATTCTCAGGCCATAAAATGCTAGGACCCATGGGAATTGGAGTCTTATACGCTAAGAAAGAGGTCTTAGAAGAAATGGATCCCTTCTTAACTGGAGGCGAGATGATCAAAAACGTAGATTTTTATGAAAGCACATGGAATGATCTGCCTTGGAAATATGAAGCAGGAACACCTAATGTAGAAGGAGCTATAGGTTTGGCCGCTGCGATAAGATATCTAAAAAACATAGGAATGGAGAACATAAGAAAACATGAAGAACATTTAGTAGAATACGCTTTATCTAAACTTTCAGAGATAAAAGAACTCACGATATATGGTCCTAAAGATCCCAGCAAAAGAGGAGGGGTCATTTCCTTTAATTTAGCAGATATACATGCCCATGACATAGCATCGATACTAGATCATGAAGGAATCCAAATAAGAGCTGGACATCATTGCGCTAAATTGGTGATGAAAAAATATGGAGTGGCTGCGATGGCTAGGGCTAGCTTTTATATTTATAACGATATAAATGATATAAAAAAACTTTATAATGCTTTATTATTAGCTAAAAAAATTTTTAAAATATAATTAAACTGAAAGAGAATCTAATATCTTTTTGATATTTGTAATAGGACGACCATTGTTATCAGCTATTGCTTGTTTGGCTGGAGGATATACTTTATAGTTAGGTATTCTTTTTTCAATCCTATCTTCATAAGTTTCATATCTTAAATCCCTATAGAACACGCCTATAGGTATTCTATCACCCCATTCATGAGCTTTGATTATCATCTCAGAGACTTTTTTAGCAACTTCTTCTTCGCTCATATCAGGAGTTATCACGCAATTATACCCAGTATCTTCTAATCTGTATATTCTAGGTACTTCCTTACCGGTTTTAGGATCTATGTTACCTTTGCCTGCAAACCAATCTTTCGTGTGGATATCATTGTAGGTAGGACAAGGTTGAATCACGTCTACTACAGCACTTCCTTTATGCAATATTGCTTGTTTTATTATCTCCTTTAAATGCTTAGTATCATAAGCATAGCTTCTAGCTACGAAAGTATACCCTGAAGCAAATGCTAGTAAAATTGGATTAACTGCTTGATTTATGTTTGGTTTAGCTAAGGATTTGGTTTTGACCCCCAATTTAAGCGTTGGAGCTGCTTGACCTTTTGTCAAACCATATACTTCATTATCATAAATTATCACCGTGAAATCTACGTTCCTTCTTCCTGCATTGACGAAATGACCCGCTCCTATCCCTAATCCATCCCCATCCCCTACAACAGCTATAACTTCTAAGTTTGGATTTGCTAACTTTGCTCCTATTGCATAAGGCAAAGCTCTACCATGTAAGGTATGGATACCATAGGCATTAACATAATGAGGTGTCTTAGCTGAGCAACCTATACCAGAGAATATCGCTACATTGCTAGGGTCTAACTGAAGTTCGAATAGAGCTTGTTGAATGGAGCTCAATATTCCGAAATCGCCACAGCCCGGACACCAATTATTATGTACGTTAGTTCTGTAATCGGTAAGTTTGAATTTAAGCTCCACTTTCCAACACCTGCCTTTCAGGAGCTTTTCCTTCTAATATTCTTTTAACTGAAATATAAAGTTCATCTAGAGCAATAGGTCTGCCTGTATATTTAACTATCTTGAAATCGGGCAAGAGACCTGTCTTCTCCCGTATTAAACCAGCAAGCTGCGAAGAATAGTTATTCTCGATAGAAACCCATTTCTTACCTTCAAGCGTTCGCCTAACATATTCAGAAGGCAATGGATGGACCATTCTTATCTGCAAGAATTCTATAGCATGACCTTCATTCCTCAAAATTTCCATTAAATCTAATATAGCTCCTTTGGTTGATCCCCAACTAACGATCACGAGCTCAGGATCATCGACCTTGAAATGATTTAGTTTTTCTTCCAGAGGTATTTCCTTCTCTATTAAAGAAAGCTTACCCATCCTCTTTTCCATCATCTTCTTTCTTATCACCGGATCTTCTGTTATATGACCAAACTCATCATGCTCATCACCAGTAGCCCAGTATACAATGTGCCTAGTTCCTATAGGAGCATGCGGAGAAACACCGCTCTCAGTGAAATCAAATCTCTTGTATTGCTTCCCCTCGAGTTTAATTCTTAAGGCTTCTTCTTCACTTAATATACTCTTTCTCTCTATTCTTATTCTGTCCACATCAAATTTTTTCAAACTCGTTATGCAGTTAGCTAAGAATTTATCCAACAAATGTATTACTGGAACTTGATAGGCCTCAGCATAATTAAACGCTCTACCAATATCATAGAAAGCTTCTTCAACGTCTCCTGAAGCTAACACGATTCTGGGGAATTCTCCATGACTTGCGTGAATTACGAACCTTAAATCTCCTTGTTCAGTCCTAGTTGGCATTCCTGTAGAAGGCGATCCTCTTTGATAATGAACCACTACGAGTGGAACTTCGTTAAGCCCTGCCCATCCTAAACCTTCTACCATCAAAGAAAAACCTGGACCTGAAGTGGAAGTTGAAGCTCTAACACCTGTTAAAGCAGCTCCTGTAGCCATGGTTATCGCTGCTATCTCATCCTCTGTTTGTACTACTACGATTGAACCTGTATTATCTAGGATTCTTTTCTCCTGAAGCAAAGGATAATCTTGAAGAGTAGGTTCAAGATCTAATATCTCATTTTCTTCCAAGAAATAGCTTTCATCCGTAGCAGGAGTTATAGGATAATAGGTTTGAAATCTGCAACCATAAGCAAGCTTACCTAAAGCTACTGCTTGATTTCCGTTTATTAAAATATATTTATCTTCTTTATTCAAAGGTCTCAGCTTTAGATCGGAATACTTCTTATAACCACGAGATTCTACTTGCTCATAGGTATATTCAGCCGCTAAAGCGTTCATTTCAACAACTTTTCTCCTTCCTCCAAAGACTTTTGATATCGCTTCTATTAAGTGACTTAGACTATAATCCATAATAGCTAACGAAGCTGAGACTGCTATGACATTATACATTCTAGATAATTCAGCAAGACTTTCACCTGTCTTAGCTGAGACCTTTGAGAGAATCTCAGAATAGTTGATTGGTAAACTCTTTATACCTTCGATTTCCGCTTCTTTTAAAACATCAGCAAGAGTAACACCCAAGCCTTTAGAGGTTAGTCTTGTTACTAAATCATTTTTCAATCTTTCTTCGATCGTAGGTATAGCTGTTAGCTTGATACCTTTGTGAGCTTCATTATAAATTATTACAGAGCCTTTAATTCCTTCAAGACTATGACGAAATACAGTTTCAGCATCGTATGCTGCTAATATATGATATCTCCATACATGAGAACGCACAGGTTTCTCATCAAAACGAACATAATAATAGCTATGCTCCCCCATTATATTTGAATAATATTCCCTATTACCAAAAACATAATAGCCCCATAAAGCTAGAGCAGTGACGAAAATGCTAGCTCCTCTTTCTATTCCTGTTCCCTGTGCTCCACCTATCAACCATGAATATCCCCTTATCTCCATCTTATTATAGATGAAAAGCGCTATAGATAAAGATTATTTTTGATCAAGTCCTTCGAATTGATATTTTCCTGAATATAATTTCTCTGGTGTTTTTTCAGTCCTTAGAAATATTATTTGGGCTATCCTCGAACCCCTCTCTAACATTATCGAATTATATACAATGAGCAAAGCTCTAGATTTACCTTTATAACCGCTATCCCAAAGAGCAGTCCTTAGATCACAACCCACTCTTAATAAAGAAGATCTAGGAAAACAAATCCCTACAGCATCTTTAGGAATTTCTATAGTCTCAAAGAATTCTATTAGATAAGCACCCTTCTCTAAAGCATAAACTTCTCTACCCTCAATGAAAGTAGATTTTACTTCTTCTATGCTAGCTAATTTAACTTCGTCTATGAAAAAAGTAGAAAAACTGACAAATTTATAGACCTTGTTCAATCTTAGATCTATTCCGTTTACTTGATACTGTTTTTCATCCATTCCTAGCTCGCAAGTTATGTATTTCTTTATTTCTTCAACTGGTAAAACTGCCATGCCTAGCTAAATGAACGCATTACTTTTATTATTCCTTTCTCAGTTAGGTAAAAATTCTCTCGTTCTTTTTTCAAATATCCGTCCTCTACTAAGGCTGTCAATACAGGATTTATCTCATCCAAACTCGCATTGATCATTAAAGCTATTTCTTGCGCAGACCTAGCTTTACTTTCCTCGTGAGCACCTAAGGAATTTAGAAACACCAATATTTTCTCTTCTAAGGACAATTCTTTGAACATATTACAATAGTTTGTAAACTTCCAGCGTTTTTAATGCTATCTCTCTCCAGCTATATTTCTTGACTTTTTCTTTTGCGTTGGTGGAAAGAAACTCCATAAAATCTCTATCATTAAGTAACCTAATCACAGAATCGGCTATTGCATCTGGATTCCTAGGAGGAATTTTTATTCCATTCTTTTCATTATCTATGATCTCACTAAGCCCTCCTACGTCTGAAGCTATCACTACCGTTCCCAATGCCATAGCTTCTAAGGCAACTATTCCAAAAGGCTCGTATACAGAAGGAATTACTAGTATATCGCAAGCCTTCAATATTTTCTTAAGCGTTTCATCGGATACGAAACCAACAACCCTGACGAATTGATCCAAACCATAGCTAGATACTAAATTCTTAACCTCATTCAATTGCCAACAATCGCCTACCAAAACGAATCTAGCTGAGCTATACCTTTTCAATATCTTGGGCATAGCTTCAACAAAATATCTCGGTCCTTTTTGTTCCGTCATCCTACCAACGAAACCTATCAGCTTCTCATCCTCAGAAAAACCAAGCATCGCTTTAACTTCTTTCTCGTCCACTTCGATGTTGAAATCATCTATATTAATACCGTTATTGATCACAAAGATCTTTGACTCAGGTAATTTGAAATGCTCGATTAGTTGGTTTTTCATCGAATAAGACGTGGTTATCACAAATCTAGCTTCATAGGATAACCACCATTCTAAGTTATTAATGACTATAGACAAAGGATTAGATAAAGAACCTACTCTGCCTATTTCTAAGCTATGAAAGGTGGCTATTAGAGGTTTTTTAAGCATGTGTTTTGTTGCTATAGCAGAAGGAGAAACTAACCAATCATGTGCATGAATTATGTCTATATCACTTGCGATAGCTGAAATTTTCTTTTCAAAAAAATGATTAAAAGCATAACACCACGTCAAAAAATCATAGGATGCTAACTCTACCTTAACTCTATAAATATGCAAATTTTTTGTATGCTCCTCAGGAGCAGCGTTTGGAAACTCTAAGGTTACTATGTAAACTTCATTACCTAAATTAGCTAACTCCCTGGAAAGATAATAAACATGCCTTGAAAGCCCACCGACTATTCGAGGAGGATATTCCCAGCTTATATGCAAAATCCTCATCTCCTTAACTTTTTTTGCCTCAAATCAATTACATCAAAGACTTCTTCTCCAGTGCCTATGAGCGTGACAGGAACTCCTGTTTCTGCTTCTATTTCTTCTACGAACTTCCTCGCATCTAGGGGTAATTTCTCGTATTCTCTTACTCTATAGGCATCCTTATAAAGCCTGTCTATTTTAGTCAACGCTATTTGAGTAGCACTATTTAGCATAACGCTCCTCTTAGCTAACTTCATGTTGAAAAGAGCAACCCTTCTAGGTCTACCTGTAACTGTCCCATATTCAATTAAGCCCATTTCTGAGACTTTTTCAAAGGGCAATTCTCCCTCGAGAGGACCTCCTCCTACTCTAGTTATGTAGGATTTAAAAACGACCATCACTTCATCCACTCTTTTAGGCCCTACACCCACATCTGCACAAATAGAAGAGGCGGAGACATCTTTGGAAGTTACATAGGGATATGTTCCATGATATAATGAAAGGAAAATCCCTTGGGTTCCTTCGAGCAATACTTTAGCATTAGCATCTAAGGCTTCATTTACTCTTAAAGCTACATCATCTAAATAATCCCTCAAAACCTCGACATCTTTGCACGTCTTAGCTATCCTTTTAACTCTATCTTCCATTGCAGGACCACAACCAGTTCCAGTTGTTCCTATTACTTTAGATAATCTTAGATCTCCTCTCTCCCTTTGCTTATGTTCTTCTTCTATTAACGTAGAATTGTAATCGACCCAAATTCTACCTTTCAATTTTAAACTTTCCACTTCACTCAAAAAAACATTAACATCTACTAAGACACCACTTCCTATATACAAACGAGTCCTTTGATTCAGGAATGCGGAAGGGACTTGCCTTAATTTGTATACTACACCATTATATGTAACAGTATGCCCTGCATTCGTACCAACTCCTCCTCTAACAGCAACGTCTACTTCATCTTTCAAAGAAAGATAGGAAACAATCTTGCCTTTTCCTTCGTCTCCAAACAATCCTCCTGTGACTATTGTTAACACTCCAAACATAGATATGAAGTGATAAATTTAAAGTTAAGCTCTTTTTAGTCTCATTACAATTATGATCATGATGGAGATGACTATAACCACTAATAAAATATAGAAAAGAGTTAACTGATTCTGAGTTAAAGCGGCCGTATTAGTCATAGTATTAGTTGCAACGTGATACTCATAAACGCCAACGTTGGAACCTAAATTTATTTCCAGCTCCTTCTTAGAATCATAGCTTGAAGATAACGCTAGATAATCCAAGAAATAGACGGGGATGAAAGATAAGCTTTCGTTATCTGCCTTCACTTTTACTTTACTATAATCTATAAAGAGTTTTTGTTTGCCGTACAACAAATATACAAAGCCGCTCGTTTCTTTAGGAAATGTAATATAAAGCGTATCTCCTGAGACAAAAACATCGCTTATCGTAGAGTTGCTTAATATTAAAAAGGAGATACCTAAGTTCGTGTCAAAGGATATCGAGTTAATTTCTCCTTCATAATAGATACGTTTATAATCCGTTTGGATTAGTTCTAGATGTGAGTCCATAGCGATTTTCATTTTTATTCCCTCCATTTCAATGAATTGAAACGTTGATTTTATATTTAGATCCGTCATATAGCTTAAACTGCTGTTTATATAAATCGGAATATTATCAATTATGCTAAGATAAATTGTACTCGTATAATTAAGATTTTGAATTTGATCACTTGATTTTATTGTGGAATTTAACAAAAAAAGTAAATCAACAACAGGTATATTTTTATATTTTGTAATTCCTCTATAATTTAAATTAACATTGTAACTTAAATCTAAATTGGTAAAATTAAGAGGCATAATTATAGAAGTTAGATTGCTTCCAAGTACTTCAGTTGTAGCGCCTCCTATAGAACAAACTAATGTAGAATTTGAATACTGGATAGGATTATTGAAAATATCAAATATTCTTATAAAATTAGGAATGCCTAATATTTCTCTTGGTATGTTTAAATTAATAGAACCTATAATCGTGTATTTCATATAATAGCAAGTATCATTATATCGCTTAAAATCCAGATCTATAATGAATCTGGGAGTACCATTAAAAGAATAGGATTTCCCATAGGAGTCTTTGGTCAAAATGAGATCTACTTTTAAATTTGAAATTAAACTGTACTTCAGGCTGAAGTCTTCTTTGTAAGCATAGATATTTACTAAATTTAAATCAAAAAGCAATAAAAGAAGTAATAATATAGGAAAAAGGATTCGCATAAAAACTTATTTTAAATTTAAATATAAAAATCTTGACGTATTAACTGTTACATGACTAAATACATATTCGTAACAGGAGGGGTACTTTCCTCAGTAGGAAAGGGGATCATCACTTCGTCCATAGGTAAAATTTTGCAAGTAAGAGGATATAGAACTACTTTAATAAAAATAGATCCTTATTTGAACGTAGATAGCGGTTCTATGAATCCTTACATGCACGGTGAAGTTTTCGTAACGGAAGATGGTGCAGAGACGGATATGGATATTGGTCATTACGAACGATTCCTTAATGTAAACTTAACACGTGACCACAATATAACAGCAGGTCAAATATACGAGGCTGTTATAGCTAAAGAGAGAAGAGGAGATTATCTAGGTCAATGCGTCCAAATAATACCCCATATAACTGATGAAATAAAAAGAAGGATTAAAGATTGCAGTCACAAAATTGGAGCTGAGATAGCTGTTGTAGAAATAGGAGGAACTGTAGGAGATATAGAAGGTCTTCCCTTCCTTGAAGCGGCTAGACAAATGAAACTAGAAGAACCCTTCTCTAACGTAGCATTTGTTCATGTAGCACTAGTACCTACATTAAAAGCTACAGGAGAACAAAAGACAAAACCTCTTCAACATAGTGTAAATGAACTGAGAAGAATAGGAATACAGCCAGATATAATCATAGCTAGAAGTGAAAAACCTCTAACACAGGAGGCTAAAAAGAAAATAGCCTTATTCGGCAATGTAAGAGAAGAATTTGTCTTTAATTCTTACGACATTGAAAACATCTACGAATTACCTCTAATACTTGAAAAACAAGGCATGAGTGAAACTATAATGAGATTACTAGGTCTAGAAAGAAGAGAACCTGACTGGAGTGAATGGAATCATGTGTTAGGTCTATCTAAGATGGCCGTAGAAAACGTTAAAATCGCAATGGTTGGCAAATATTCAAAACTTGCTGATTCATATGTAAGTATAGTTGAAGCTCTAAAACATGCAGCCTTACATTTAAGAAGTAAGGTAGAAGTGATATGGATAGATTCCGAAGAGCTTGAGAAAGATAACGAGGATGCTATAGAAAAGCTTCTTAATGCAGATGGAGTCATAATTTTACCTGGCTTCGGTGCTAGAGGTAGTGAAGGAAAAATCAAGGCAGCAGAAATAGCTAGAGTAAATAAGATACCTCTTTTGGGGATTTGCTTCGGATTCCAGTTAGCTATAGTAGAAATTGCAAGAAACGTATGTAATTTAAAAGGAGCAAATAGCACTGAAATAGATCCAAATGTACCTCATCCTGTTATTACTTTACTTCCAGAACAACGAAACATAACACATAAAGGAGGTACGATGAGACTTGGAGCCTATGAAATAGAAATAGTTGAAGGGACATTGGCTTATGAGATATATAAACAAAAAACCGTCTTTGAAAGGCATAGACATAGGTATGAATTAAACCCTGAATATAAGGAAATATTATCAAAGGGTGGTTTAATATTCTCTGGCTTCAGTAAGGAAGGTAGAGTAGAATTTGCTGAGCTCAA
Organism: Thermoproteota archaeon; assembly: GCA_041640715.1. Lineage (GTDB taxonomy): Archaea > Thermoproteota > Thermoprotei > Gearchaeales > Gearchaeaceae > DSFO01. Next base: position 45,397 of record JBEPZU010000009.1, read on the forward strand.
AGGGCAATTTTATTTCCTAACGCAGGCACATCCTGAGTTTAAATCTAGACCACCAAATCCTTCAAAACCATTCTTATACTTTATAAAAAGTGCCCTAGAATATAAAAGAAGTAAAGTAAACAATGATCGATTTAAACCTAATTAGAAAGCATCCAGAGATAATAGAAGAAGCATTAAAAAAGAGGAATCTAGAATTCCCTTTAAAAGAGCTCATAGAATACGATAAACAATATCGTATTAAACTAAGAGAAGTTGAGAAACTAAGACATGAAAAGAACAAAATAATAGCTAAGTACGTTAAGGAATCCGCGAAAGAAGCGCTAGTAGCCGAGGCTGAAAAAATAGATGAAAAAATAAGATTGCTAGAAAAAGAAGTAGAAGATTTGAAATCCAAGAGGGATGAATTATTGTATAGACTGCCTAACCTGCCTCATGAAAGCGTACCCTACGGAAGATCTCAAGAAGATAACATAGTAGTAAGAGAAGTAGGAGAGAAAAAAATATTTAATTTCAAACCAAAGCCGCATTATGAAATAGCAGAAGAGCTTGGAATAATAGATTTCGAAAGAGGTACCAAGTTGGCTGGTTCTGGATTTTACATGCTCAAGGAAGAAGGAGCAATTTTAGAAAGGGCTTTGATAAATTTCATGTTGGATGTGCATAAGAAAAAAGGGTATAAAGAGATCTTTCCGCCTATTTTAATACTGAGCTCAGGTGCCTTTGGTACAGGTCATCTCCCAAAGTTCAGCGAAGATATGTATAAAGTTGAAAAAGAAGATCTTTGGCTTTTACCTACAGCTGAACTGGCCTTGGTCAATATTCATATGAATGAAACCCTTAATTACAAGGATCTGCCACTTTATTACACAGCATACACACCTTGTTTTAGAAGAGAAGCTGGTAGACATGTAGATTTAAAAGGAGTCTTAAGAGTACATCAATTCAATAAGGTAGAACTTGTGAAAATAACAACTCCTGAGACAAGCTTTGATGAACTAGAAAAATTGGTCAATGATGCAGAAGAAATATTAAAGCTTCTAGGTATACCTTATCGTGTAGTATTGCTTTGTACAGGGGATTTGGGGTTTGCATCTGCTAAAACTTACGATATAGAAGCATGGTTCCCTTCACAAAATAAATATATAGAAGTCTCTTCGTGTAGCAACTGTACCGATTTCCAAGCTAGAAGAGCAAACATAAAGTTCGTAGGAGGAGGAAGAAGAACTCCTGAATACGTACATACTCTGAATGGTTCAGGCCTAGCTATAGGGAGAACTTTCGCAGCGTTATTAGAGAATTACCAGCAGGAGGACATGTCAGTTGTGATACCTGAAGTTCTTAGGAAATACACAGGATTTGATGTGATAAAAAAGAAAAAATAAACTAAGAAACCTTCAAAGCTATTATCAGCTCATTATCCTTTAAAAGACCTTTGCCGAATCTAGTTTGATGAACGAGCCTAAAGTCTTTGAATAATGAAGATAACTCCTTTGATGTAAAAAAATGAAAATACCTCTGGTGACTTTTACCCCAACTCAAGTAAGCATCACCAAATTCGATGACCTTTCCCTTTAATAAGCATCGAACATAATTTACCAAGCTTGCTATGAAATTCCGAGGTCTTATTAAACTCCAACTAGTAACTAATACCAAGCCCTTTTCTTTTAAGACTCTATTGAATTCTTTTACGCATGCTGCTCTCAAATCCTTAGAAGGGAGATGATGAATCGTAGCTACACTTACGATGTGAGAAATGCTAGAATCCTTGAAAGGCAGATAAAAAATATCAGCATTTATGGGCATAAAAAAACTTTTGTTCTTAAATCTCTCCTTAGCTATCTTGAGCAAAGCAAAAGAAATATCAAGACCTATTACGATCTCACATTTTCCTAGTAGATCTCTTGAATGCCTACCGTTTCCACAACCTAGGTCGCAGATTATTTCAGAATTTTCGAGTAATTTGTAATAATAAACAACTTCTTTCCAAGGAAAAACCCTTGTGTTGCTGAACTCTACAGCTAAATTTTCATAGAATTCTTTTATGCTTTTTCTTATCTCTGATATGCTACACAAGAATTAGCCTACGCTCGCTGTTGAGGAGGATTAACATAAATGAGTTTGACGTACATTGGATTCGAATCCTTAGGACATTTATCTTCTACGATCTTGGCCACATATTCTCCTTCTTTGTAACTTCGCTCTACTTTCTCACCACAGACCGTGCAGACTAATAAAGAGATAGGTTTAAGATTAGATATTTCTCTTAGAAAATCTGTTATTTCTCTACTGCTCATACCCCGTTACCTACGCCAAGCGTATTACCTATACCTACTATCATGGCTAAGCCTCCCTCAGGAACCATTTCTCTAACTATCTTTTCGATCCTTTCTATGACTTCATCAACTTTAGTAGCTATTTGTTTAACCATAGGCGAAATTGCTTCATTGAAACCTTGCTTTATAATCACCGCTATCAAAGGAATTCTAAGGTTCATAGAAGATTCTTCGATCTTAAATTTCTCAGGACCTGGGTCTCCTATTGCTGCACCTATACCTTGAGCTATAGAACCCGTCTCTTCACCTTCTAGCTTAAGAGCAGCATCGATAGTAACTATTAATTTTACTGCATCTCCGTATTCTCCAATTAGTTTTCTCACAGCAGCCCCTGGCTTTCCTACCCTCCCAGCAGGACCTTTAGCCTTTAGAAGCAAAAGCTTCCTATTCTCGAACAAACATTCAGCAAGTACCATTTCACTGCCTACGTCCTTTACTTCTTTCGCATCATATTTCCTGATCATGTTAGCTATGACTAAAGGTCCTATACCATCTCCTATGGGTATTTGCTGTGTAGTAGCAGGAAGCGCCTTGTAGTAATTCTTAGCCATTTCTATTAATATGGGCATTATGAAGTCTATTTGTTGAGCTAGATAGAAATTTTTGAACTTCTTCGCTGTTAGATAATAATGTCTAGCGATTTTATTGATTAAATGAAGAACATTAGATACAGCAGCGGTATCTTCTAAAGTAGATAAACTATCTTCATCTATCTCTTTGACGTAATTTTTCAACAAAAATCTAAATCTAAATCTTGAAAGATCTAATATATATTCTAATCTATTTAATATTCCATAGGGATCTCGTTCTACAGGGCTTATCTCGAAATATTCCACTAGTTCTTGAACATGTTCGCTCAATTTTTCAGAATTAGCACCATATTTCTTAAGTTGTTCAGCAAGGATTTTTTTACCCATGGTATCGAGCTCGTTGAGTATCTTGAGTTTTTCTGAGATTCTACTTAAAGTTCTGAGAGTCATCATACCTAAAGATAAATTGGGGAAGAATTGCATTATAAAGAATACTAAGATGAGCAATATCCAAAATAAGCCTATATTCGAAGGATCGAATAATGATTGGTAAAAGATTCCATCCAAACGTACCAAGTATGCTACCATTATCATCTATTCTTTATTTGGTTTTATTTATAAATTTGCTAAACTAAACTTTAAATATAAGCAGTAGGAAAAAAAAGTGAGATAACCACTCCGGCCATAGGGGACGGTCCACACCCGATCCCATTCAGAACTCGGAAGTTAAACCGTCCACCGTAGCCGTCTTTAGCACAGTCCTAGCGGCGTGCGAAGACGGCTAAGCCGGAGGGTTATCTCATCTTATATTACAAGAAACTAAGGATTCTTTCTCAAGTTCTCTGATCACTTCTTCCTCGAATTCTTTAGGATATAGAACAAGAAGTAAATCCTTTTCGGCTAATTCATAATCTTTCCTCGAAGTTCTTGTGTGAACTATCCATTCTCCCCTACTTTTAATGGCCAAAATTGCACCACCAAATTTCTTAATAGATTCTTGAAGATTTTGAAGTCTTGATGGTTTCTTTATCTCTGCGATCATGCATTTTTCATCGATTGCTTCACTTAATTTATAGAAAACACTTATTATATCCGGATCTGAAGAACTTAGTAAAGCGATCTCTTCTATGCTATCTGTTATGTCTTCTAGTTTTGTCACCAACCATAGCAAAGAAAGATTAGTTATATTATTAACAGTAGGAGGTTTTTTGATAATTTCTTCTAATAATTCTATGTGGTAAGTATCAATCATAGATTCCATTTCGTCTATCTCTTTTATGAGACTCTCATCCTTACTGATCATAGCTACATGAGCAATGTCTAACAAACCCTTGTTCGTCTCCATCAAATACACTATCTTGCTGATGACGTTTCTCAAGCTTTCATCGATTTCCTTTTCTCTCAAAGGTTCATAACCGAAGTCCTTTAGAAATTCATTGAGAACGCTTTTATAACCTCTTATATAAAGCACATCGTCTTTCAATATACCATTGCTATAGAAATATTCCCGTTTACTATTTCTTATGTGAAGTATTATGTCGATTGGGTATCTTTCTATCAACTCATTCGTTCTCAGTTGCATTTTTTCATTAGCAACGATCTTTACCATGACTTCGTCGCTTAAATGCCTTATAGCATCTACAACTTCTTCTGAAGGATTATGACCCGAGAGACTTATGTAAGCTATGTCTAACGAAGCATCTATTATCTTCTCTATAGCTACTGCATAGCGATACAATGCTAATGCATTCTTAGCATCCTTAACTTTTCTAGTTATCAAAGAAACATGCACAGTAGCCTCTTCTATCATCGCCTTAGCTTCTTTTACGAGCCAGATTAAATGCTCTAGAGTTTCTTTTTCTTTACTTAAATATGAGTAATAAGCTAGATCTATTATCGCGTCGCACATTTTTCTAACGTTTTTCAAGAGTTCATACAAAGATATTGCCCTATACTTTCTTTCTATCTGAAGATAACCTGTATGAAACTTCTTATGGATTTCAGGATCTATAGGCACGAAATACTCATAATATTTATTCAAATGTGAATTTAAAAAGCTGAAGAATCCTTAAATAGGAAATTCTAAAGGAATATTCAATGAATATTCCTCATGAGAAGTTCAGCTTGCTCATCCAAGCATTAATAGAACTTCTAGTCGGGTTTCTTTATATTTCGAATTTGGAGAGTTTAAGGGAATACCCGGTAATCCTTTTTTTGATACCTTCTTTGATGAGCCTAAGAGGCGCTATATATGGGGTACTTACACTAAGAGTTACTACTTTGCTCTATTTGGGCGAAGCAAAGCCCACCTTGGGAGATATTCCCATAAGGGCAGAGTTTTTCTTCTCTTTTCTTAGATCTCTTTTCGCTTCTTTCATTTTAGCTACTCTAACTTTTGCCTTCAATATTATGTTTTTCGAAGGAGATTTACATTATGGAATACTCATCACCTTATCTCTATTCACCAATACGCTGTCTTTTCTGATCATCGCTCTGCCTTCTTTGATTTTACTTTTATATTATTTCAAAAGAGGTAAAGCCATAGAATTCATAGGAATCCCATATATTTCTTCTTTCGCTGATTTAATCACACCTTTCATACTTTTCTTATCCTTACCTATTTCCTTTGACTTAACTTTTCAAATCGCTTTCCTTTTGCTTCTTTTGATTTCTTTGGTACTGATATTTTTAAGGATACAAACCCATGCTACATTAAAAAAAGCGTATTTAAAGATTTTCAGGAGCGCAAGCTACAAGGAAAACTTCTATCTAGTGAGCTTAGTGCATACACTTTATGCTAGCATAAGTGGGCTTGGGGGTTTATTCTTTGCAAGGACGATATTTTTAAAAGAAATACAGGCAATCCTAATAATAGCACCAGCTTATAATGCTTTATTAGGAAGTTTAGGAGGAATACTCGCATCTAAAATCTCAGTTCCTTTACATCTTGGTTTAGAAACTAGACTTGTCAAGATAATAGGAGATACTAAATTAGCATTCTTTTCATTTTTCTTAGGATTATTAATCGTTTCAATCTTTTCTAATCCGCTAGGGATAATGATCGTGATGTTCTCTTCAATACCAACGGTCGCTTTAATTACCTTCCTTTCTTACTATATATCGAGAATCGAGTTCAAGAGAGGTTTTGATCCCGATTTTTATACATTCCCAATGCTCTCTTCATTAGGGGATATTCTAGGTCCTGCAAGCCTGGTGATTATAACGCTAATAGTCTTATTTTTCTGATTTTAATTCGTTAAGCAATAAAGGAAGAAATCTTAGCGTTTCAAATCTCTCTTTACCCATTGGAAGACCCAGTATAAATGCATCAAGATTTAACATGAATATTTTATTCAACTTATCTTTGATTTCTTCAATACTTCCAGCTATAGTTAATCTCTTCGCTTCGTCTTCATCAATGATATTTCTAGCTTCTTCAAATCTTCCTTCTAACATTAAAGAGCGAAGCTCATCTCTTTTAGACTTTTCATAGCCATATAAATAAAGGCTGGAATTAGAAAATCCAGCATAAATTATAGCAGCAGATTTCCTTGCGTTTTTCAATGAATCAGGACCTAAGTAAAGCTGAGCTATTGCCATCTTTTCCTTTTTTGACAATCCAAATTCTTCTATTTTCTTCAATGCTATTGAAAGATCTTCTAGATTAGCCAAGTTGAGCATGATCCCATCAGCATACTTAGCCAATTTCATTGTATATACCCCCTGAGCCCCTACGTAGATCTTGATATCCGTATCTTTGAGATTTCTTTTGAAGAATAATAAAGCTTCTTTGAGCTTAGATAAAGCCTCCCTAGGAAATATACCTAATTTGCTTTGTAGCTGCCAGTCACCAGGACCGATTCCTAAGAATATTTCATTACTAGAGCCTTTACTCAGCTCAAGTATTAGTTTCAAAACATATTCTTTGTCTCTTACTAGGAAGTTAGTAATCCCTATTCCTATTCTTATCGACTTAAACATCTTACAGCTCTCAGATAGAAGAATGAAAGGATCTCCAGCTTTATGATAATCGCTTAAAGAGATGAAACGAATTCCTAAGTTTAAAAGAGTTTCGATGATCTTAAGATCCTCTTCTAATCTTAAGGGAACTATGGAAACTCCTAATTTCACTTCCTTAAAATCTCTACCAAATTTATCTTCTTCAAAACTCTGTAAGCTATTAAAACCACTAAAAAGGAGGGTATTATAATGTAGAAAAGCCCTGTCAATAAATCAAAAAAGGAGATGTTGACTTCGAAGAATCCTGTGAAGGATAATATCTGAACTTTAAGGAAGCTAGCTATTAGTTGATATAATGGATAAGAAAGAGGTAGAGAGGCCAAAGAAATTAAAAGCATGGATGCGAATAACAAAAGCAATATTTCCCTCCCCCTTAATCCAAGAAGTATTAAAGTAGCGAAATACCTTATCTTTGAGTATATCTCTGAAGCCGCTATAATGCCTACAAGCATTATCGATGAAAAGGCCAAACTTAAAGAAAGGAAATTGAGAAAGATCAAAGCTATCCTACCACCTTCACTGGCTATTCTCACAGACTCTTCACTGGTCCTCCAAGAAACAACGAAGCCGTTTTGTTCTAAAGTTTTCAAAGAATCTTCAAGATTTCCCTTAAGAAAAACGACAAAGGTTCTCTCATTTCCGAACAAGCTTTTATAATCTTCATAATTTATCACAAGCGCTTCTGTTTCCCGTGTATAAAGATATAGGAGAGGGATGAAAGCTATTCCTACTACTTTGAAATCACCTTCATAAGTTCCTGTTGAATATCGCAATGTATCACCGACCTTTACGTTCAAAGTTCTAGCCAAAGTCAAGCTCACAATAGCCTCTCCTCTATTAAGATTCCATCTTCCTTCTATTAACTTGGGCATCACATCGCCAATCTTCAAAAATGAAGCTGTAACTACACCAACATCTTTAACTTTTCCGAAATGGAAGTTAGCTACCATTATAGATGCATTGGGAATCTCAGGAATTTTGCTCGTATCTCCTAAGCCATATATGAAATAATCGTAAAAGGAATTGAGCTCTTTTATCGAAGAATCCCAGCTTTTCATTAAACTATAAACAGAAGCCGTAGATGAGATTATCAAAGCGAATAATAAAATAGTCAAAGCTAAAGCCCAAAGCCTACTAAAACTAGAGAAAAGAACGAGTTTTAATCTCAGATTAGCGGTCCTGAATCCTCTAAAACCCTTAACCAATTCTTCCTTCCTTTTAAATAAGTAAAGCAAGAGGAAAGTTAAGGAAACTAAGAATAAGGAAATTATAATGAAATTCGAATACAACAATTCATTAAAGCCTACTTTAAATACAAACCTGCTTAAGAGTACTCCTGAGAAATCTACAGGAGTAGATCTAATAGCTGAATCGAAGATGAATCTGGAAAAATAAACAGAAGCCAGAGAGCCTATTAAACTGGATACAACTAATACTAAAAGCAATGGAGAGATGTATGAAAGAACGAGATCTCTTTTGGTAAACCCTATGGTTTTCAAATAAATTATCTCTTCTCTATTCATCTCTAAATAGATTAGTTGATAAACAACCATTGCAACGAAGATTATAAACAAACTTAGAAGTGAGAAGAAGGTGAAAGAAGAACTAGCTGCTTTTATCTCTTCCTTTCCTGGATAGGCTTCTTTATCTATTATTAGGATGGATTCTATTTTTGAGCCCGTCTTTGAAGCAATCTCTTTTAACTCATCTGTAAATTTGCTATCTTCTTTCTTTAGCTTTACGAAAATCAAGTCATAATGGTCTTTACCCAAGCTTTTTAATAGATCCTTTTGTACTATCAACTGAAGATTCACGATGCCGAATAAGTGTAAAGCGGATGCAATGCCTGTTATGTTTACGTCAATCTTTTTCTGATTGTAAACTATCGAGACTACATCGCCTTTTTTAAGTTTCAATGAACTACTAGTAAGGAAAAGCACGCCGCTTGAATTGCCTTCTCGCAAGCTGTAACCCATCAAGCCATCAGGATTGTGGACATAAACAAGCATCGCAGAATACTTTTCATCTTCGTAAATAACGTTCGAATAAACTATAGATAAGGCATTGAACTCCTCAACATTAGGATGACTTTCAAGGGCGTTTAAGAAAACTTCATTGAAACTACCAGATAACCTGAGATCCCCAACGTAATTAGCCCAGCTTTCCTTAGAGAAAGCATTTAGGTTACTTGAAGCTATATTTATAGAAGAAAATAACAGATTTGCTATTGAGAGGAATAATATAAATAACAGGAAGCCTTTCCTCCTGAAGGATTTTGAAAATAGATAACTACTCATCTTTCTCTTCTTATTTTCCCATCTAAGATTTCTATTATTCTTCCCCTAGCTAAGAAAGAATCATGAGTAGCTAGGATTACGGTTTTACCTTGCTTCCATATCTCTTCGAGAATATCTACGATCCTTCTTTTATTCTCGCTATCTAAATAGGCAGTAGGTTCATCGGCTACTATTATGGGAGGATCATGAACGATAGCCCTAGCTATGGCGACTCTTTGAATTTCTCCACCGCTTAGCTCAAAAGGAAAGCTTTTATATTTATCTTTCAAACCTACACTTTCTAGAGCTAATAGCGCTTTGTTCTTAGAATCTCTTGCACCCACAAGCTTAGAAGCCAACTCCACGTTTTCCAACGCAGTCAAGAAAGGTATTAAGAAGAAGAATTGAGGGACATATCCTATTTCTCTCCTCCGCCATAAAGCTCTTTTACTCTCGCTAAGGCTGAATAAATCTAATCCGTTTATCACTACCCTTCCTTCATCTGGGGTATCTATGCCTATCAATAGGTTTAATAAAGTAGTCTTCCCTGAACCTGAAGGACCGGTTATTGTTACGAAATCACCTTTGTTTATCTCAAGATCTATCCCTTTAAGAACTTCCATTTTGCTTTTACTTATTTTATAAGATTTTTTTAACCCCTCTATCTTTATCATAACAAAACTTAAATAGAATTGTTTAAATTAAAGATTTTGTTGTCTATGTATGATGTTATAATAATAGGCGCTGGTCATAACGGTCTTGTATGCGCTTCATATCTTGCAAGAGAAGGTCTTAGAGTAGCAGTATTCGAGAGAAGAGAGATCGTTGGAGGAATGTGCGTATCAGAAGAGCTATGGCCTGGTTATAAGCTTTCTACAGGAGCATACGTAGTAAGTCTATTCAACAGAAAATTCGTAGAAGACCTTAAACTGGAGAAATACGGCTACAAGGTTTTCCTAAAGGATCCTTCAATGTTCATACCTTTTGAAAACGGTAAATACATTCAAGTTTGGTCGAGCGTTGAGAAAACAGCTCAAGAATTCGAAAGATTTTCTAAAAACGATGCTAAGGCTTATGAGAAATTTGATAAAATAATACGTGATTTAGCAGAGATCGTTCAATTATTAATGTTCAATCCGCCTATAAGTTTGAATGAATTAGACTTCGCCCTAGAATACCTTAAGACTCTCTATCCAGTATTAAAGGAGCACTTCAAAGAAATAAGCATGGATGAAATCCAAAGATTCTTTTTGACAGATGCAAGAAGTTTGTTAGATGAGTATTTTGAAAGTGAAGAAGTCAAGGCAATACTCATAGAAGATGCGCTCATAGGTTCTCTCATTGGTCCCTCTACCCCAGGTAGCGCATATTTGATGTTGCATCATGAATTAGGAGAAGTGAATGGAGTTAAAAGAGCATGGGGATATGTCGAAGGAGGAATGGGAGGGTTGACAAGTGCTCTAAGAAGGGCTGCCGAAGCTTTAGGTGTAGAAGTATTCACCTCTTCTGCTGTAAAAAGGATATTGCTGAAGAACAAAAAAGCAATAGGAGTGGAGCTGGAGAATGGAAAGAAGATAGAAGGCAAGATCATAGTCTCTAATGCGGACCCGAAAACCACTTTTTTAAAGTTATTGGAACCAGATTCTTTACCTAAGGAAGTAACGAACAAAATAAGGAACTTAAAGAATAAAGGAATAGCTTTCAAGGTTGTAGGGATATTAGAAGAACTGCCAGAGTATGTAGGATTGGGCAAAGAACTAGCACCGCACCATGTAGCTTCTTCTTTGATATTACCTAGTATTGACTATGCAGAAAAAGCTTTCATAGATGCACTTATGAATAAACCTTCAAAGGAACCTATCATATCTATAAACATACAATCTACAGTGGACAGAACAGTTACAGGAGGAGATGATCACGTATTCTCAATATATGCACAGTACGCACCTTATAATGAGAAATGGGATGATACGAAGGAGGAATACACAGAACTTATATTCGAAACTATAAGGAATTATGCACCAAACTTTAAACCTTCTAAATATTTAGCACTGTCTCCTTTAGATTTGGAAAGGAGATTCGGAGCAGACCAAGGTAATATATTTCACATAGATATGAGTATAGATCAAATATACAATCTAAGACCAATTCCTGGCATGAGTAACTATGCTACTCTTATAGAGAATTTATATCTATGCGGAGCAGGAACGCATCCTGGAGGAGGAGTTAGCGGAATACCTGGATACAACGCTGCGATGAAGATATTAAGCGATATAAGGAACGGTAAGATTAAAATTTGATGAAAATCCTAGCTTTGCACTGTGACTATGTTGGTTATGAACCTATAGAAAAGGAAATAAAAATAGCTGAAGAAGCTGAGAAAAAGAAGCATGAGGTAAAAGAAGTATTGCTTTTATTAACTGCTATAGAAGCTAATGATGATGAAAATACCGTTCTTAAAATAATCGATGAAATAAAAAGGGCAATTAAAGAGGTAGGCGCAAAACGTGTACTAATATATCCCTTTGCGCATTTGAGCAAAGAATTGAAGAAACCTAGCGAAGCGATTAAGCTTCTCTCCAAATTGAGATCAGAAACTTCAAAATTCATAGAAACCCATAGTTCTCCCTTTGGTTG
>JBEPZU010000010.1:0-41546 GCA_041640715.1 Thermoproteota archaeon
TATCTAAGATTCAAGGAAATTATTGTTTAAGCGTAAGGGGAAATCCTATGATAAAAATCATTTCTGAGAATCCTGGAGAGGATTTGATCAAAGTCTTAGATGAACTGAGATCTAAGGGATTTGAGATTGGCTTCGTTAGAATACAAGAACCTAGCTTAGAAGAAGCCTTCATAAAACTAGTAGAGAAATGAAGTTAATCGAGCAATTTCTAGCGATAACTGAAGCAGAACTCAAAAACAACATAAGGCAACTGGGGGATTTAGCTTTACTTTTCATTTTTCCTTTTATGTTGTCCACATTATTCTATGGAATAGGTTCTAGTTTTCAAGGTAGTTCCGCGAGTTTGGAGATTTGGGTTTATCAGATCGTAGGTTTTACGGTATTTTTCATGTCTATAGTAATGAGCCAAAGTTCGGTGACTTATATTAGACAAGGATTGCTAACTGGTAGACTTGAGTATGTTTTTCTCTCGCCTGTTAGGGTGATTACTATAATCTTAGCTACTGCAGTGGCTACTGGAATATTTTTGATCATTTATTATACAGGGGTGGGTGTTCTAGCTTTTATCTTAATAGCGAAGATAGACAAACTCATTTATTTCTTACTATCAATTCCTGTTATAACAATAACCTTAATGCCAGCTTTAGGAATCAATCTTTTTTTAGCTGCTTTGTCTATTATAGTAAAGGAACCAGAACCTTTGCTAAATACCATAGCTCCTTTCATTGGTACAGTATCAGGCTTGATATATCCTATAGCCTTATTACCTCCTTTATTGCAAGTCATAGGGAAATCTCTTCCATATTTTTATGCCGCTGAATATGCGAGAGCTATGATAGAAGGATATTTGGATCTAATATTCGCGAACCCGTTTCCTTTTTTGTTCATGTATCTAATCGCAGGCATAATCACCTACAATTACATGGACAAGAAATACATAAAGAAAAGAGGTTACTATGGCTGGTGATATACAAAGATTATTCAAGAAAATTTTTGCAGAAGTAGAAAAGGGACTAAAGTTATATGTTTCCTACAGAGTTTGGATTCTCTCCGATGTCATCTCGACCCCATTTTGGGTGATGTTCATAGCTTTGGGCATCTTAGTTTATGCTCAGCAAAGATTAAGAGATCCCATGCTAACTTCTGGAATAGCTTGGGGTATTTTCGTGTTGTTCTTCATCAGTATTTTCCTTTGGAGCGGCAATTCAGTAGTTGCTATAATCCAACAAGGAATCTTAGAGAACTTGATCCTCACAAATACTGGACTATTGATAAGCCTATTAGGAAGGATGGTGATGAGTTCTATAGATGTCCTTGTAGGAGGTGTTATAATATTATATTTCTCTTCTTATTTCTTCAATACAACAATATACGTAGCAGATCCTTTATTTTTCATGATCTTTTTATTTATCGCCTTCTTGAGCTTTATTTTCTTTTCAGCCATTTATGCTGCTTTATTAACGGTTTCTCGTTCTCCTAATTTGGTGACTAGTGTATTACAGTTCCTAATACCGTTTTTTAGCGGAGCAATACCTATACAGCTTTTCGACGTTAACATAGCGAGGTTTTTCATGTATTCTCCCTTCTTTTATCTCATAAATCCCATTCTAAGCGCGGCTACGGGTTACTATGTATTAGATAAATTCTTTTTGCTTCAGCTAAGCCTATCTGTAGTCATAGGTTTTGCCTTAGCTAGTTTTTACATTCAGAAGGTTTTGATTAGAAAAGCTTTAAAAAAGGGTAACTTCACGTTGTTTTAGAATATTTATTTGTTAAATTGACAATAAACTGTATATGGATCCGTTGCTAAGAGGAACAGTAACTAGTTCTATAGCAGCGGTCTTAATCCTAGCAGTCTTGGCTATTTTGATCTCTAGAGGTATCGAGGCCGCCACTGAATACTTTACTTTATCCTTATTATACTTGCTCTTCATTCTAGCGATAATCGCTTTCTTAGACTATAGAAAGCTTCAACTTCCTTACTATAAATTATTCGTAATCTCCATACCTTTAGGTTTAGCTATTGTATTCATAGGGTTGCTGATGCTGACTTTCAAGATCTTCGAAGGAGCTTATTTAGTCATGTTGGGATATCTTGCAGAACCTATAGGAGGAATTGCGCCTTTCTCTTTTTATATGCGATTTAATAAGAACCTAGGCTTATTCGCCTATGTTTGTGGCGCTATATATGTGTTAACGCTTCCATTATTAATATTCAAGCTAGGGACTATACCATTAGGCATAGTACCGATGATATTCAATTCTCTTAAATTCGTTGGTTTTTTGGTCATATTGAACTTAATCTTGGAAAGAAAGATTGAAGAAATAAAAATAAGTAAAAATATTCACTAGCAGATGACCCTCAAGACGGACATAGGAGAGATATACCTAATATCAGAACTAGGTTCTGAAGCAGAGAATTTACCCTTCTCGCTTAAGATCTTGTGTGAGAACGTGTTACGCAATCTAGGAAAATTCGCTGATCAAGAAGATTTGGAAAAATTACTTCATAGAAGAATAGGTGAAGAAATACCCTTCATGCCTAGCAGGGTAATACTCCAAGATTATACAGGAATACCTTTGATAGTGGATTTGGCTTCGATGAGGAGTAAATTGAAGGAAAAACCAGAGCTGATAAATCCCACGATACCTGTAGATTTGGTAATAGATCACTCGATTCAAGTAGATTACTTCGGTACGATATATGCCTTAAGCTTGAATTTGAAATCTGAGTTTGAAAGGAATAAGGAAAGGTATGCTTTTCTTAAATGGGCTCAAAAGGCTTTTGATAATCTGAGAATAGTTCCACCTGGAAAGGGAATAATACACCAAGTCAACTTAGAGTATTTAGCAAAAGTAGTAGATAGAAGAGAAGGGATTGTTTTTCCAGATTCTCTTTTAGGCACCGATTCTCACACAACGATGATAAATGGCATAGGCGTTTTAGGCTGGGGAGTTGGAGGTATAGAAGCTGAAGCAGCAATGCTAGGTCAGCCTTACTATTTGCCTATACCTGAAGTCGTGGGAGTAAAATTAATAGGAGAATTAAGAGAAGGTGTAACACCTACAGATTTGGTCCTCTACATAACTGAGCTGCTAAGAAAGAAGGATGTTGTCAATAAATTCGTCGAATTCTATGGTCCTGGTTTGAAAACCCTTTCAGCCCAAGATAGGGCTACGATCGCCAATATGGCTCCAGAATATGGTTCTACCGTAGGTTTCTTCCCAGTAGATGAGCTTACATTGGCTTATCTTAGAGGAACAGGGAGGACAGAAGAACATGTTAAGCTCGTGGAGAAGTATTGTAAGCTCCAAGGTCTTTTCTATGAAGGCCAAGAACCTAAATATGATCAAGTAATAGTATTGGATCTCTCAGAAGTAGAGCCTTCCATAGCAGGACCTAAGAACCCTGAAGACAGAATACCTCTATCTAAAGTCAAGGATTTCATGTTAAAGTTAATGGAAGAATACAAGAAAAAAGAGTCTCCTAAATTACCTCATGGAAGTGTAGTTATAGCGGCGATAACGAGTTGTACTAATACTTCAAATCCTACAGCGATGATAGGTGCTGGCTTGTTGGCAAAGAAAGCAGTAGAGCGAGGGTTAAGGGTTAAAGATCACGTTAAGACAAGCCTAGCTCCAGGTTCAAGGGTTGTGACTGAATATTTGAAGAAATCAGGGTTGATGAGTTATCTAGAAGCTTTGAGATTTCACTTAGTAGGTTATGGCTGTACCACATGCATAGGCAACAGCGGTCCTTTGCCTAAACAAATAGCTGATGAGATAATCAAAAACGAAGTTTTAGCGGTAGGCGTTATAAGCGGCAACAGGAATTTTGAGGGTAGAATAAATCCTCTTTTGAAAGCTACTTTCTTAGCTTCTCCAGCTTTAGTGGTAGCTTATGCTATAGCTGGAAGAATAGATGTAAATCCTTTGGAAGAACCTTTGGATTATGACCCTAACGGGAATCCTGTCTTCTTGAAGGACATATGGCCTGCTTCAAAGGAAATCAACGAATACTTGGACCTGGCTATGGATCCTGAGCTCTATAAGAAAAGCTATGAGAAAATATTCGAAGGGGATGAAAATTGGGAATCCTTGAAAGTATCCTCGAGCCTGCTTTATGATTGGCCCGATTCTACATATATAAAGGAACCTCCTTGGTTAGATGAAATACATGAGCTTGATGACATCATAGGTGCAAGGGTTCTTTTACTCTTAGGCGATAGGGTTACTACTGATCACATATCTCCAGCTGGACCTATACCCAAAGATAGCGATGCAGGAAGGTATTTGCTTTCCTTAGGAGAAAAAGATCTTAGCACCTTTGGAGCGAGGAGAGGAAATCATGAAGTCATGCTAAGAGGAGGTTTCAGCAATCCAAAATTGAGGAATTACTTGGTTGATATTCAAGGAGGATACACTTTGCATTTCCCTAGCAATCAAGTACTGAGCGTTTATGAGGCAGCAATGAGATATAAAAAAGAAGGAATTCCTCTTGTAATAATCGCAGGTAAACAATACGGAGCTGGAAGCTCTAGGGATTGGGCTGCTAAAGTAACTGCGCTTCTAGGAGTTAGGGCTGTAATAGCTGAAAGCTTTGAAAGAATTCATAGATCTAATCTAGTAGCGATGGGAGTTTTACCCTTGCAAATAAGCAAGTCTTGGAGAGAATTAGGAATAACAGGTAGGGAACTATTTTATATCCAAGGCTTAAAGGATCTAAAACCTAGGCAGATCGTAGAAATTAAGGCAATTGAAGGATCCAAGGAGATAAACTTCAAAGCTCTTGCTAGGGTTGATACGAAAATAGAACTCGAGTATCTAAGAAAAGGAGGAATATTGCCTTTCGTATTTTCTAAAATAAGTCAATCTCTCAATCAAAAATAAGCTTTTTAGTTTCAGGTGCAAAGGCGAGTATTACTAGGGCGGCTAATACAGCAATGGCCATCGTGAGCACTAAAGGAAGAGTCACATTCTTTACCAATTCGTAAACCAAACCGAATATTAATGGTCCAAATACTGCTACTATTTTACCTATACCTTCTGCGATTCCGAATGCTTTTCCTCTGAGCTTAGTAGGAAATAGTTCGCTGGTGAACGGATATACAGAGCCCCAAGCGCCTAGATTGAAAAAGCTAACCGCAAACATTGAGATCGTGAAGAGCAAAACGTCATTTGTGAATATACCCATGGATATTCCAGTGATCCCGCTTAAAAGCAAGAAAAGATAAAGCGTTCTTTTTCTACCTATGCGCTCTACTAAGTACATCGCGCTCAAGTATCCTGGTATTTGAAATAGGAAAGCTATCAATAAGAACAGCCATACATTACCATAAAGCGCTACGATGTTCAATATTTGAGGTAGCCATAAAAATAGACCGTAATACGTGTAATTCAATGCGCACCAAGCTACGAGCATTACTATTACTCTGGAGGTGTATTTTAAGAATAATTCTTTAAAAGTACCTTCTTCTTCTATGGCGAGTTTTATATCTTTAGCTTCTATGTTAGTTCCAGTCAATCTCTGAAGCACTATGCTTGAATCTTGTATTCTCCCTATCTTCGCTAAAAAGAAAGGAGATTCTGGTACGTATAATCTAATCAGTCCTATCATGAAGGCTGGAAATGCTACTGCTAGAAATAAAAACCTCCAACTATTCAAGCCAAAGAGAGGTTCTAGGGATACTAGGAATAAATAAGCGAAGAGAAGGGCTATTATGCTTCCTAAAGGCCAGAATAAATCTAAGCTAACCATCAGGTTACCTCTTTTCCTTTTTGGAAGGAATTCGCTCAATAAAGTAGGATCTACGACCAGCATTCCTCCCAATCCTATCCCTGCAAGAATTCTAAATAAGAGAAGACTCTCGAAGTTAAAAGAAAGCGCTGTCAAAGCTGTGAATATGCTATACCAAAGCAAAGAAATTTGGAATATTGGCCTTCTTCCCATTAAATCTGCGAGCCTTCCTAGTATGATTGAGCCTATTATGTCTCCTATTAAAACTCCAGCGGCGAGCAATCCTGCTCTAAAACCATCAAGTCTGAATAATTCTATGAAGAGGGGCAGGGTGAAAGAGATTATTATGATTTCCATCGCAACAAAGCTCCAAGAAATCCTAGCTATCCAAAGAACATTCCTCTGAGCTTTGCTCATCCTTTCTAGATCCAGTATATCTTCTATTTTCATATCTCTTCTTTCCTTCTTAGTCAATAAAAGCATGGCGATATGAGGAAAATATACCGAGATAACCTCATTTGACGGCAAAATTTGCTTTTAATTTCAGGAATTAATCTAATAATATGCCCAAAATAGCTCTATTAATGGGCAGTAAAAGCGATTGGGAATATATGAAAGATGCTTATGAGCTCTTGAAATCCTTCGAAATAGAAGTAGAAGCCAAGGTTCTCTCAGCCCATAGAACTCCTGATCTAGTATATGAGTTTGCTAGAAGCGCTAGGGAGAAAGGAATAGAAGTGATAATAGCAGGTGCAGGAGGAGCTGCTCATTTGCCAGGAGTGATCGCTGCCTTATGCGATTTGCCCGTTATAGGAGTGCCCATTCCTTCTAAGAATTTAAACGGACTCGATTCTTTGCTTTCAATCGTTCAAATGCCTTCAGGAGTACCCGTGGCTACTGTGGGGATAGGGAATTCTAAAAATGCTGCTCTCCTTGCTATTAGGATTTTAGCTTTGAGGTATCAAGATCTCTATGATAAACTGAAACAGTACATCGAGAAAATGAGGGCTGAAGTTCTATCTTCTAAACTCGAGTAATGCTATGAACGTATCTTGTTATATAGGTAAGATTTATGCTTCCTTCAAACCCTTAAGGAAAGCAGAAGCCTTAGTAGTAGCTAACGATAGAATTCTCTACCTAGGTAGCTCTAGTGTTGCTGAGAAGATTTGTGAATTTTTAGGAGGTAGGAAGTTCGACATAGGCAATAGAGTTATAATCCCAGCTTTCATAGATCCCCATGTCCATCTAGAATGGATAGGAGAAACTTTAAATCAGCTGGATTTGAGAGGAGTAAAGAGCATAAGAAAACTCAAAGCTAAGTTAAAGGAGTTCGCTGAATCTAAGAAAGTGAGTTGGATCTATGGAAGGGGATGGGACCAAGAAATTCTAGAAGAAAAGAGATATCCCAATCGATTTGATTTGGATGAAGTAGTAAAAGACAGGCCTGTTTCCTTGTTCAGGGTTTGCGGTCATTCTGTGGTGGTCAATAGTAAGCTTATAGAAATGCTAGGATTGAGAGGAGAAGAAGCTTTAAGCGGTATATTGAAGGAAATGCCTGAAATCAGCAAGAGATATAGAGAAAGCTTGAGCGATGAAGAAATCAAGAATCATTTGATCGATGCTATGAAATTCTCAGTTTCCCAAGGAGTAACTACTGTTGCGATAGCGGGCTTAGATCTTAGAACTTTCAGAATCCTAGCAGATCTCGAAAGAGAGAATTCGTTGAATATGAGGATAAGAGCCTACATAATGATGAACGGGGATGAAAGCGTTTTAAGAGCTTTGAAGGAAGTGGGAATAAGGCTAGGATATGGGAGCGGGATGCTTAAAATAATGGGATTTAAGATAATCGCAGATGGAGCTTTAGGTATTAGGACAGCTTATCTAACATCTGATTATGATGATGAAAAGGGTAATAGGGGAAAGCTAAATCTAAAAGAGGATTTATTGAAAAAGATCATAAAAGAAATTCACGAATATGGATTCCAGTTAGCTATTCATGCAATAGGCGATGCTACAATAGATGTGATATTGAGCGCTTTCGAGGAATTGGATGAAAGAGCAGTGAAGAGGCTTAGGCATAGAATAGAGCATGCTTCTGTGATAAGGGAAGATCAATTAGAAAGGATATCAAAGTTGGGCTTGGTAGTTTCTGTTCAACCACACTTCGTCATCTCTGATCATTGGGCTATGAAAAGACTGGGCAAAGAAAGGATGAGATGGTTATATCCTTTCAAAAGCATGCTTATTAAAGGGATTAACCTATGCATCTCTACAGATTCTCCTGTCGAACCCTTGAATCCATGGGAAACTATTTACGCTTGCATTACGAGAGGTAAGTATGAGAATTTAGAGCATTATGAATACATAAAGGATGAGAAACTAGAGTTAGCTGAAGCTTTACATGCATACACGCTAGGCTCAGCCTATTCTTTGCATGAAGAAAAAGAATTAGGTTCTTTAGAACAAGGAAAGCTCGCGGATTTCTTAATAATAGACCGAGATCCGTTTGAGCTCGATGATTTCGAGATTAAAAGGATAAAAGTTCTAGAGACTTTTATAGGGGGGAATAAAGTCTATTGAAGATCAGAGGTTTTTTCTTCTAATTTTTTAATAATTTCTTTCAATTTGTTGATAGCTGATTCAGTGACGGATTTATCAACTTCAGGTTTTGAGAGCATCTTATCGAGCAAATTGATGATCATGGAAATCCTTTCCTCGTATGTTTCACCTTCAATCATGAATTCTAAGTTCTTTGGTTGCAAAACTAGATACGTGGTTTCAGGGTTTATAACGATAGGGTTTTTCTTTTCAAAATCACTCGCAGGTTTTTGTTCGATTTTATTAACGAAGGAAAAAGCTCTCAGTATTGGAGAGAATGATATTAAAAGCGCTAAGAGCACGAGTAGTGCAGGATAGGAAATCAGGAACATAGGTATGTAGCCTATTAGAGGTATTGAGAATATGACTTTTCCTAGCACATCTGAAGGATTAACTATCCAAAAGTCAGGGTTTGGTAAAGCATCCCCTTTAGTTTTTATACCTTTTTCTGAAATCTCGTATATTCTGTGCACTATGATGATTCTTTCATGCTTGAATGCGATTATATCGCCTTCCTTTAGCTCTGTAGGTTTTGATAGTATTAGCAAGTCTCCTATATTAAGCGTTGGTCTCATGCTACCAGAAGTCACGACTAAAAAAGGAGTGCTGGTTCCAAGAATAAGGCTTGATATAGGTATTAGAAGTATCAAGATCGAAACAAAAATAATCAGTATTGCATAGTGTATGATTAATTCGCGTTTCTTCAGTCTTTCTAAACGCAATTCAAATCTGCCGAATAAATTTGCGATGCCCGTGAATAAAAACAAAACCCCTAAGAAAATCATGATTCCCATTATTAAAGGAAATAGGAAAGGATTTCGAATTCTTACGTCAGCGGGTAAGCTAATCAAGTAAGCGATGAAGAAGAATATGAATAATGCTAAGGAAATTAAGAATACAGAAAAAAAATTAAATCTTATCAAGCTTATTACGCGTAGTCTATGCTTGTTATCGAGACTGATAGTGAGACAGTTAGAAGAAACGCTGGACCTGTCGGTCTAGTAAAAATTAGGACTCCGGTATAGTCATATGGAGTGTTGGGCTGAGCAGGAGGTAATGTTATAGTGAAGAAGTTTACTAATGTATCTTTTGATACATATGTTACTATCGCATTAGAAGCATCCCTAATTTGTAATGTGTATGTGGTTAATCTTCCAAAATCTGGATCGGTAACTACAAGCTCAACTCTCACAGTTACAGTTTTACCTGCTATTGCAGAATAGGTTAAATCTGGATCGTTAAATTTAAGCCTAAATAGCAGTCCGAAATCTATGTTTCCACCTGTACTACTAGGTATGGTTCTAGTTTGAGTAAACATCTCTATGATGTTCTTTTGCTGTAGCTGTATGCTACCGAATTCAAAAGCCATCGCTGCTAATGTCATGGTTGTTAGTAAAGCCAAAACAGCTGCTAATATCTTAACTGTCTTGGCTTTTCTCGTATCCTTGTATTCAGCATCAGTACTCTTGTATTCCATAGGAGCTACAACAATAAGGACTTAATAAAATTTTTTTACTTTTTTTTTAAAAAAAAGAGGAGTAAAAATTGCAAAAAATAACAACTCTTCTGCAATAATTTTTCAATAATAAGAAAAAAAATTATCAAACTATTGCGTTTGAATGCTCTCTTGATGGAACGTTTTTATAAATTATTCGCTTATTCTTTATATGAAAGCTGTATTTTTGGAGGAACTCAAAAAACCTCTCGTATTTAAAGAAGTAAACTTAGATGAAGAGTTAAAACCTCATGAAGTTTTGATAAAACAAGAACTAACAGGCGTTTGTTATAGAGATATTTTAACTGCCGAAGGGTTTTTCCCAAGGATAAAATTACCAATAATACCTGGTCATGAAATAGCAGGTAGAGTCATTAAGGTAGGTAGCTCAGTTAAAGATTTCAGAGAAGGTGATTTCGTAGTTTCTTTGATATATGTCCCATGCGGCGAGTGCAAATATTGCAAGGCTGGGATGGAAAATATTTGTAGGAGGAAATTGACATATGGGGAAGATATAAACGGTTCTTATTCGGAATACGTCAAAGTTCATGTTAATAGTTTAGTTAAAGTACCTTTTGAAGTACCCTTAGAAGATGCTGTGATCTCAGCCTGCGTTACAGGAATGCTTATCCATGGATTGAAGGATAGAGCTAAGATTGAAGAAGGAGAAAGGGTTTTAGTCACAGGAGCAGGAGGAGGCGTAGGTATACATGCTGTGCAGATTGCCAAAGCCTTAGGAGCTAAGGTCATAGCTCTAACTAGTTCACAATGGAAAATCGAAGCGGTAAGCAAAGCTGGAGCTGATGAGGTCATATTAGCTAACGGAAACGTGACGGAGAAGGTGAAGAGCTTAACAGAAGGCGAAGGTGTTGATATAGTAATAGATACAGTCGGTCAACCTACTTTCGAGAACAGCATTAGAAGCGCCAGATGGGGAGGAAGGATATTAGTAATAGGGAATGTAAACGTAATCCCTGTTAACCTAAATTTAGGTCTAGTGATACTTAAAGAACTATCGATATTAGGGAATCTGAGCTCCGTTAAGAAAAATGTATTGGAAGCTTTAAGGCTTACAAAGGAAGGTAAGATAAAGGCTATAATACATGAGAAAGTGGATATAAAGGATGTCAACAAGGCGCATGAGCTGATGAAAAATAAATCTTCACTTGGAAGGGTACTTCTCAAATTTTAAAAATTGAAGTCTTTTGATGCTTTCTTAATATCAATAGCCATAGCTTTATTAACTATTTTCTCCATCGGTTTTCTCTTAGAGGATCAAGCGATTTCACTTTGGGTATTTTTGACCAACATAGGCGAGCCTAGGTTTTTAATCATCTTAGCAATCTTGATTTATTTCTTCTCTTATAGGTTTGGGTCTATCTTATTGGCTTTGATTTTATTCAATATAAGCGTGAATCTCATCATAAAGTGGTCTGCTAATGTTCCTAGGCCTCCTAATCCTAAGATAGTAGAAACAAACCCCTCGTTTCCCAGCAATCATTCTCAAAGTACGGCTGCTTTTTGGGCTTTTTTATCTTTGAACAAAAGAAGATACAGTTTAATATTTTTCTCCATCGTTTATGTTTTCTTCATTTCCTATTCAAGGATAGCTTTGAACGTACATTATCCTATAGACGTTATAGGTGGATCTCTATTGGGCGTTTTGATATCTTTTTCTTTTTACTTAATTCTTAAGAAGTTAGAATTCAAGAAGTTCAACCTAGCGATTTATCCATCGATCTTCTTCCTTTCTTTAATAGCTTTCTTTGTTTTCAAAGATGAAGAGTTAGCTAAGACTTCTTTCTTCGCTTTAGGTTTCCTTTCTTCTTTTTTATTCAAGAAAACTGATATCAAAACTACTGTTAGTTTAATTTGCTTTTTGATATGGCTTTTAATAGCGATTTCTTTGCTAATGATACCTAGTTTACAATTATTTATTCAATACTTTCTATTAGGCGTTTCTGCACCAGTTATAAGGTATGCGGTTCCTAAAATATTAAAATGAATAATTTTAAATAGTTATTTCTTTATAAATTCATTTAAACTTTTCTTTATGCTTTCATTTTTACTTATAAATTCATATAAATTGCGAATTTTTTCTAAAGTTTCTTCGCTTATTACATGTTCTATCCCTTCAGCCTCCATATTGGCGGTTTTATCTTCTACGCCTAGGAAAATTAAGAAGTCTAATAGTATTTTGTGCTTTTCGATCATCTTCTCAGCGATCGCCTTACCTTTCTCTGTTAAAGAAATCCCTCCGTATCTCTCGTACTGTACTAGTTCCTTTTTCGAAAGCTTTTTCAGCATCTTAGTAACGCTAGAAGCCTTTACGTTCAAAATCCTAGATATATCTTTAGCTTTAACGTAACCTTTTATCTTCGTTAATTCATAAATAACTTCGAGATAGTCTTCTTCCTTTGCACTTGCTATTTTGTACTTCTTTATTTTGTTTATTTTTTCTAATATTTCTATTTTATTCAATTTATGATTAATATGTTCTTCATCAATATAAACCTATTAAAAAAGAGATATTGAGGAAGGAAATGAACAATGCAGAAATGAAAGCTAGGATTGAGATCGGTAAACTATTAGAATATTCATTCATTATCTTCTTCCTCGAACTCATTACGGCCAGGGGGAACAATATCAAAGGTAGTGTTAATGATAATATGGCTTGGCTATAGACTAAAACATCTATGGTTTTAATACCTATAGTTATTGCGATCGCAAGGGGTAGCATGTTTATCAATCTGACTAATAACCTCAACTTCCAAGCTCTTAGCTTTTTCTTTATCATAGTTTCTACTACCTTTACTCCTGCTAATACGCTAACCATCGAAGAAGATATGCCAGAAGCTAATAAGGCTATTGCGAATATTAAAGCAGCGTTGCTTCCGTATAAATAAATCAAGGTCTTATAACCTGTTTCCATGTCTACTTCACTTAAGGCATCTGAGGTGTGAAAGGCATAGTAGGCCATTATTTGTAAGGCTGCATTTATCAAAGAAGCTATCGATAAATAGACTATAGTTTCTTTTAAATGATGTTTTATCCCTTTATATCTAGAGTTGTTTTCAGAAGTTAGATATGAATGGAGTATTACTGCATGTGGCATCACCGTAGCCCCTATTATGCTTATCGCTATTAGAAGAGCAGTTTGATCTGCTATAGATATAGTAAAGCTGCTCTTTAATACCTCATAAAAATCGACCCCAACTATTTGGAATTCTATTAGATAGCTGAACCCTACTACGGCTACTAGACTGGCTATTATCAATTCAAATAGCCTTTTACCTTCACTTAGGGTCATGAGCAACATAACATCTATGATAGAAATAGGTATGGCTAGTAGTAATGGTATGTTGAATATGAGATGCAAACCTAGAACTATTCCCAAAAATTCAGCCATGTCTGTAGCGAGTATCATTAAAAATATCGGAGAGAAGTAAAGATATCTGAGAGAGACTTTGAACTTGTTATCTGTTGAATTAATTCTCGCATCTATCAACTCTAATATCGATTTCCCTGTAGCTATTCCTATCTTCCCTGAGATGTATTGAAAAAGAATTGCCATTAAGCCTGAGACCCAAACAACCCAAAGTAATGAAAGTCCATATCTTGCTCCTGCTGCAATATTGCTACCGAAGTTACCTGGATCTATATAGGCTACGCTTACTACCGTAGCAGGGCCAAGTAATAATATCTTCTCTGCTTTACTTAGAAATTTAGCCGTTATAAACATCTTTAGCCTAGTGCAAATTTATTAGACTAGGCTTATAAATTTTGTTTTGTCTAATTAGATTCTCATGAATTAACGATCTTCTTAGTCATAGTGTATGTAGGAAGGTTATACTAGAGCAAAAATCCTCATTCGATTATCGATAGCTGGTCTTTTATCAAATTAATGTTTTACACTTAATGATTTCTTTAAGGAGAAATTGAAATTATCTTAAACGTATTACCTTCTTTCCTCTCTCAGCAGGTATTATTCTAAGCTTGGCGTTTTTGAATTCTTGATAGAATTCTTTTTCTTCGAATATCTTGTCTAAAAATATTGCTAATGCCGCTATTTCTGAATGCGGTTGATTTGAGATTGAAAGATTGAAATCGCTTAGCATGAAAACTTCTCGAGGAACTTTCGTAGAGCCTACAATCACTAGTATTTTATCATGCTTTTTTATCGTATCGACCTTCTCTATTAAAGGTACTCCGTACATCGTCAAATGGACCTTTATTCCTTGGAAATTCTTTATTAAGCTCTTCCAGTCTTTTACGTATTCTACTGAGAATTCTCCTCCAAAAGCTTCGTTTACTTTGTTTATTTTTTCTTCAAGTTTTTTATCTTCTTCTCCAGTGTAATACATTTTCTTTGCCAAAAAAGCTCTGGCTGCTAAAGCACAATGGGTAGTTACCCTCACATCTCTTTCCCTTCTATGTCCAAGTCTGAGAACGTATACTTCTACCATTGAATATTAAAAATATTCGCTTGAAGAATTTATTTTCATATAAACTTATATCATCTTAAAAATAATTAATAAAATTGATGCTTATAGAACGCGAGAAAAAGGGGGGTGTTGATGTAAAGAGATGCAACAAATGAATATGTTGATAGAGTTACGAGATAGGCTTCTAAGCAGCTTTGTCCAAAAAGAGCAAGAAATAATAGCTTCGCTTTCTGCTCTAATAAACGGAGAGCCCTGTATTTTTATCGGCCCCCCTGGTACAGCTAAGACGCTACTAATAGAAACTTTATCCAAATCCATAAACGCTTCGTACTTCTACTATCTCCTTACACGTTTTACAGAGCCGGATGAAATTCTAGGTCCTTTAGACATAAACAAATTAAGACAGGGTATATACGAGAGAATAACCACGAATAAGCTACCTTCTAGCGATATTGTGTTCTTGGATGAAATATTCAAAGCAAGTTCAGCTATAAGAAACACTCTTTTAGACATTATATTAAACAAGAGATTCTACAATGGTTCTGAGTATAAACCCATCACGCTTCTTGCTTTCTATTGTGCTTCAAACGAAATAAGCACAGATTCAGAGGATCAAGCTATTTACGATAGAATGACTTTAAGAGTATTTACTAAGTATGTTTCTGATGATGGATTGCCTGAGCTATTGAGCAGTGGAATCAAGTTCGAGATATCGAAGACAGTTACGCCTATTATGGATAAAAGAGAAATAATCAATTTGCAGAAGGAAGTGCTCAGAAGGCTCGAATTAATTAACAATAACAAAAAGCTTATCGATAAATACTTAGAAGCTTTGATGGAACTGAAGATGAACAATATATTAATATCAGATAGGAGGAAGGTTAAAATCCTCAAACTCGTGTCTTCTTTATCAATATTATATAACGAAGAAGAAGCGACTCTTGATACCTTAGCTGATGCTCTAAGACTTGGGTGCGTTCATGAGGAAGCTGATCTAAGAAAAATCGAGCAAATCATACAGAGATTACAGCTAAGTTCTTACTATGTTCATATAAATAAGATACTTACTCTAAAGGCTGAACTACAAAATCATCTTGATAGGATAAAGAAGATGAACGATTATGGAGTAGAAAATCTCAAGATATTAAGTGCGATTTATAATAGAACTTACAGCGAGGTTTTATTATTGCCTAAGAATCCTAGACTGGTTCCCTATCTGAGGGAATTGGTTAACATAATGCATGAAGCTAGGGAAATAATACGAAAAAAGAAAAGCGAAATTTTTGGCGAGAGTGAAGTATAATGATAAAGAATAATTTAAAGAACGTTAAAACTACGAACGTTATATATTCTATTAAACAAACTCAACTTTCTCAGTTATTAGATGCAGATCTAAGAAGATTTTTGAAGTCATCTAATTACCTAAGTATAGTGATAACCGATAATTACTTTTTACATTATTCATTATATCCCATGTTAGAAGATAATAATGAGGATTACATACTAAGTAAAGTTTTAGAGTTTCAGAAAGATTATATTTCAAAGGAAGAATTTGCAAAGCTAAGATCTTTGACTGTTTTGGACGACACTTTAAGTACCGTGTACTCCTATTATTTCACCAAACTTTTGCTCAAAGAACTTAAGAAGGAGGTTGAAAAAGAACTCAGCGAATCAAATCAGTCTGATATGGCAAACATACTGAATCAAATACTATTGAGACTTTTCTCAGAAGATTCTTATAGGCAAAAATTGAACGAATTTCAAAATGAAGCTGCTGAAAAGACAAAGAAGTTAAGCGATATAAAAGACTTCATAATGGACATAGGAGCTGGCAAGTCTTTCTCCGATTTCAAAAAGGTCTTAGATTTATCTGAGAAAATAGCATCGAATGCTTTGTTATTTAAAATAATTACTGAAGGAAAGAAAATTCAAACGAAAATCCCCACTTTTGTTAAAATAACTAAGATTAAAGAAAAACATGGTGAAGAATTAGCGGAGTACACTTTAACGAGAAATGTTTTAGAAGCCAAACCTTCAGAATTCGCTTTACCCTCGGAGATCTTCTATTATAGGTTAGCTTCTGGTGGCTTCATTAGTTTGGCAAAGCATACCATTGCTGAAGGAGCCTATTACGTTATGATCGATAAATCTGGTTCTATGAGCAGCGAAGCGAAAATAGTTTATTCACGTTCTTTAGCGTTAGCCTTGTTCAAGCTTGCGAAAAGAAAAAAGAGGAAATATTTTCTCCAGTTTTTCGACACATATGTTTATCCCTTCAAGCCTCTCGATGATCCTGAAGAAATTCTAGAATGCATCTTCAGAATAGAAAACTCAGGAGGCACAGATATAGATGATGCCTTGTATGTAGCTCTAAATAATATAATAAAAAGCAGGCTGAATAAATACACAAACACTATCATTTTGATAACAGACGGTGAGGATACGGTTACCATACAAAAGGAATTATTTGAAAAGAACAACGTCTCATTGATATCTATAATGGTAGGAGGTGAGAATGAGACCCTTAAGCAATTGAGCAATAAATATTTCAAGGCTGAGCTAAGCGAAGAAGGCATTCTGGAAATAATCGAAGCGATTAAATGAAGGAAGATTACTTCGATAAAATCCTTAAACAGGTAAAAGAGGAGATCGACTTCTTAGATAAGGAAATACAAGAAATATTAAACAGTCCTCATGCTCTCTTATTCAATAAAGTCTTTAAATGTACGATAATAAATGATGGTAAAGTAATAGATGGGATGAAGATTTTTACAAAAGAATGTAAATTTAAAGATTTAATATATGGAATAAAACTTTATGTAAGAACAATAGATTTAATTGATTATTATATGGAAAATCCTTTAAGAATAAAAGGATTATTAAGGTCAATTAATATATTAACTTCAGATTATATTTTCATATCTTTTAACAGAGTACCTTTCCTTTTAGACGATAAATACAGACTTCAGTATGTATTAAATGAGGAGACCACTCTAACAGTATTGAAGAAGTCAATTTATAATCAACCGCTGCTTGTTAGGAATCAATCTTCAGATGTTTATAAGATGATTACGGATCCTTCAATATTCGAGGATAAATCTGCTTTGGTTGTTAATCTAAAAGATAGGAAGGTTGAGACGAGAGAGGTCTTCTTTTGTTTAGATACCTATACGCTCGTGGATAAAAATAACAATGAAATATTATCTGCGAAGAATTTAAAGGAGTTGGTTTGAAGGAGATAAGAATAGGTTGTTCAGGCTGGTCCTATGAATCCTGGGAGGGAATATTTTATCCAAAGTGGGAGAAAAACAAACTAGCTTATTATTCTAAGATCTTTAACACTGTAGAGGTGGATTCTACATTCTATTCGTTTCCTGAGAAATACGTAGTAGAGTCATGGTATAAGAATACTCCTCAAGATTTCATTTTCTCAGTCAAGATACCTAGGCTAATAACTCATGAAGAAAGGCTAAGCGCAAGCTCTTTGATAGTTTTGAGGAAATTCATTAATTTATTGGAACCTCTTAAAGATAAGCTTGGAGTCTTGCTTATACAATTGCCTCCTTCTTTTAATAGAGAAAGGTATTGGGATAGATTCGAGAAATTCATATCTTCAATAGAGCCAGGCTATAGATGGGCAGTCGAGTTCAGGGATGAAAGTTGGCTCTCAGATAAGACTTTCGAATTCCTATCGAGGCATGAAGTAGCCTATACTATAGTTGATGAACCTTTACTTCCCAACCAAGTAGTCATAACGGCTGAATTTTCTCTAATTAGATTCCACGGTAGAGGCAAAAGTATTTGGTATAATTATCTTTATTCTGAAGAGGAGATTGAAGATTGGGCTTTTAAGGTTGAGGAGATAACTAAGAAATGTAAGCGAGTTTATTCTTATTTCAACAATCATTACAGAGCCTTTGCTGCTCTCAATGCTCTTCAGCTAATGAAGAGACTTAACATAATTAAGAATGAAGAATTATTGGAAAAGCTCAAGCTTTCTCTTAAAACCGATTTCCGAGGATTACTTAGCTTCGCTGAAGAAAGGAAAAGCGATCTAATAGAAGAGTTAAAGAAATTCACGACCGAATCTAGGTTTGAAAGAGCTATCAATATACCTAAGGAAGAAATAAAGATCGATGAGGCAAGCGAAAAAAGACTGAGAGGTTGGGTTTCAGGTTATTTCATAGAAATAAATTTCGCAGAGAAAAAGATAAAGCATGAATGTCAAGATTGGATCAATAGCGTTTCTAAAAACGAGTTCCTGTTATGTAAGCACATAATAGCTTTCATGAGGGAATTATCTGACAGTTATATAAAGAAGTTATTATCTATAGAAAAGAAAGATTGGAAACTAGAAGGTAGGATTTCCTTATGAGTTTCTAAGTTTTTTGACCCTTTTAATCACCCTCAATCTAGTTATATGTCCTGTAAAAGATATCAACGCATAGGAAATAGCTGTAAAGGCAATTATTGAAGAGATATTCAAAAAGAACGAATTCAAGTAATAAAGCGCTAGGACTAACAATAATAGGATGCTGTAAATTAAGAGATAATATTCGAAGATTCTGATCAAAGTTATCATCGATCTATGGGCTCCATTACTTTTATTCTCCAAGACTTCAAGTTCCATTAAATACATTTCATAAAAACTTCTACACCCTCTCAAATGTATAAAAGCAAACCAAGCGATTGGAACTAAAAATAGGCTGAAAAGTGCTCCTATTCCAACAAATCCATGAAAGAATGGAAAATATGAAAAAACTAGCATTAGTGTTACTAGAATTATTCCTTCTATTGCTCTTATAGGTCTAGTACCTTCTATGAAGAATTCTACCAATCCTCTAAACACGAGTTTAGATGTTTTAAGAAATTTATAAGCGTATTGAATTCTACTTTTCTCATGATTGAAGAATTAGCAAGAGCTACGATTGCGCTTATAGTAGTCATGGATCCTATAGGTCTAGTGCCTATAATAGTTTCCTTGACCTCTGGGATTGGCAGAGAAGAACAGAAGAAAATGCTCAAAGTAACCTTATACGCTGCTACCGCGATACTGATTTCTTTCGCTATAGTAGGTCAGCAAGTTTTAAATCTATTTTCAATCTCCATAGCGAATTTCAGCGTAGCAGGAGGGTTACTTCTTTTGATTTTATCCCTTCAATTGCTTTTGAAAGGCTTTGATGTGTACGCTGGAAAAGAAGATATTGCAGTTATACCTTTGGCTTTCCCTTTGCTAGTAGGACCAGGAGCTATTACTGTCTTGATGTTATCCCTTCAAAAATATGGAATAGTCATAGCGTTGTCTTCAGCGTTTATAGCTATAATTTTCACGGCTTTGGTATTTTGGTCGATAAACTCTATTTATAGGATACTAGGTAGAACAGGGTCTTTAATAGTAGCTAAGATCATGGCTATACTAACTGCAGCAATAGCGGTAGATTTCATAGTTGAGGGTTTGAGAGATATAATAAAAAGCTTTTATGCTTAAAATTGTTATCCTCACTAGTGCTTGAAATAAGAGGTTTAACTAAAATATATGAAAATAAGGTAGTAGCGGTAGATGATATAAGTTTTGAGGTTAGGAATGGAGAAATAGTAGGTTTTGTAGGTTTGAACGGCGCAGGTAAAACAACTACTATTAAGGTTTCTTGCGGAGTTCTATTACCAACGCGAGGCACGGTTTTTGTGGATGGACTAGATATAACGAAGGAGAAGATAGAGGCTTCGAAAAGGGTAGCATGGTTGCCTGAAATCCCGATATTCGATCCTAATGC
The DNA here is from genome assembly GCA_041640715.1 of Thermoproteota archaeon. GTDB lineage: Archaea > Thermoproteota > Thermoprotei > Gearchaeales > Gearchaeaceae > DSFO01. The sequence continues at coordinate 20,053 of JBEPZU010000010.1, forward strand.
AAAGCCTATTCCTCTGCTTAAATATTTCGCTGGCTTCTACGGAATTACAGGGTCTAAAGCTGAAGCGATAGCCATTGAGCTTCTAAAGAAAGTAGGTTTAGAAGAACATTTCAATAAGAAATTAGGTAAGTATTCCCAAGGGATGAGGAAAAGGTTCGCTTTAGCTGCTTCGATGATCTCAGATCCTCCTAATTACTTGTTCGATGAAGTTTTGAATGGCTTAGACCCTTCAGGAATACATTTCTTCAAATCTTTAGCTTTTGAATTCAAAAAACAAAATAAGGCAGTCTTGTTTTCTTCTCATATACTATCAGAGGTTGAAAACCTTGCTGATAGGGTCGTGATCATACACAAAGGCAAGATAATTAAAATTCTAAGTGCTTCTGATCTTAGGACTAGTGGCAAGAAGGTTTTGAGAATCGAATTCAAGAAATTAGATAATAACTTATTGGATTTTTTGAAGAGTTATGGAGAAGTGGAAGTCGAAGGAAATTTAGTAATTGTTTCAGGATTTGAAGGAGAACCTGCTGAGTTGAATTTAGAGCTATCTAAGAGAGGTTATATGATTAATTCTCTTGAATACAGAAAGACCAGCCTAGAAGAGTATTTCCTCAAGTTGATAGGAGAAGCATGATGGGCATTGTATTGAATCAATTCTTGTACGATTTCAAGCGTTCTACTAAGAGCAAGACAGTTTTAATAATACTAGGCTTAATAATGCTTGCCAGCTTAGCGATATTGCCTTTAACTTCTATTTCAATTCAGCCTCAATTTGGCAGTGGTATTTTCTTCTCCTATTATAAGAAAGACTCTAGCTATGAAATTTTGCTTTTTCTACACGATGCCTTCGGAGATCCTTTGAAGAATTATCAAATTAATTTGGATGTCAGCGAAGTAATAGGAGGAACTACTAATTTTATTTCAAGTTACAAATTAACCACGGATTCCTCTGGTTATGCGAGGATAAGCCTCGATTTGAAGCCTAACTCGACTTATTCAGTTGAAATAAATTCATTTATTTCAGAAGGTTTAGAGCCACGTTCTTTTACCATATCTACTTCAACAAATGGAGAGACTTTTAAAGTAAGACCTGTGATGGATCCTTCTAATTCTTCGCGTTATAATTTATTGGTTTTCTATGTGGGACTTGGAGGCGAAAAACCTAATAATTACAAAGTTTACATAGATCCTCTAGGACCTGAAGCTGGAGGTATTAAAGAAACCTTTTTAGGAGAACTAAACGACTACGCTAAAGTTTTCAAGCTAGATCCTTCACTATTCAATGTTCCTCAATTCCCCGCTAGGATAACAATAAAGGATACTAATGATATGGTCATTTCCACGTTGATTACGCCCGTTATTGTGGAAGCTCCTCTTATACCTATAACCGTTAATCAAATCGTTTTCCTTTTTATTTCTGGTATTCTAGTGACTTTTATACCTTTAATGGTCATATTAGCCGCGTACAATCTATATGGCAAAGACAAAATAACCGGGGTCTTGGATTTCATAATTTCCATGCCTATAACTAGAACTATTCTAGGCCTTTCTAGATATCTCTCCATAATTTCAACTGTAGTCCTAGCTATAGGTATTTCCTTAGCCTTGGCTGATCTTTTATTATATTATCGAATAGGTGAAACTTTTAGTCTAGAATACTGGTTCATCGCTTTGATAGGATTAACAGTCGCAGCTTCTGCCTTATTAGGCATAATTCTTTCGTTATCCAATGTTCTTAGATCAACAGGAGCTTTGTTAGGGGTTTCTATAGTAATTTGGCTCATTTTCGTCCTCCTTTGGGATCTCATAACATTCTTGGTAGCTTTAGCTTTCAACATTCAAGTTTCATCAAGGGATTTTATAACGCTTAGCGTTACGCTTTCTTATTTCAACCCAGTGAAATACTTTGAGTTGTTATATACTTACATGACTAATTCTTATTTCGTTGGGTTTGGTCCTGAAAGTATAAGTATCCCTATAGCTGAGTTGGTTGATTTGCGAAGTCTTATAATAGCAGGGATAGCATGGGTCGTAATGCCATTTTTAACGTTTATCTTTCTTCTAAGAACCAGAGATTGATTCTTAGATTTTTGGAATATACATTTTAAAATAATTGAACTATATGAATTATTATATTTTATGATCTATTGTTAGACATTTAAATTATAAAACAAACTTGAATTAATTATTCGTATTTTTTTATTTCTTTATTTATTCTTCTATTTCTTATTAATAAAAATAAGATTATTAAAATAAAAACTAACGTTGAAAGAAGTATGGTAAAAATATTATTAAAAATATTTATTACTTTTTTAACTGAAAACCAAGAGTAACCTATTCCTAGTATTTGGACTGTTTTTCCATTAGTAATTTGCAAATTAACATAAAAATTGTTCGCTTCAAAAAACACATTGTCTTGAGCGTTCTCTGTATCTAATAAAACGCCCATTTTATTTCTAGTAGCGAGCATATATCCTAAGTTTGTTTCGTTAATGATGTCTTTGTTAAATTCTAATTTCAACAGAAGAGAAGATTCTTGGCTAGATTTTTTGTAGTTTTCAAGAGAAAATCTCAAGTAAGTTTTGTATTCTTTTTTATCGATTTCTTTAGTTTCATTTGCAACGATCTTTGATGATGGAATCACGATTAGACTTAAAATCATTTTTGCCCCATTACTTAAGTTGTATTCATAGGAAGCTTCGATCTCTAAGGTTTTTCCATTGCTTAAATTAAAACTTTTGCTCTTGAAATTCGCTTGAAGCTTGGAAGTATCAAATACATTCAAAATCTCTTTCGGTTCAATTATTTTATCTCCTGAGAAATCAATAATTTCGATGAGGGAGATCTTAGTTAAAACTAAGTCAAGTTCCTCTAATTTCTCATTTGGGCTAGTATAATAACTGAACGAAATGCTCGAGTTTTTGAATAAATTTATTTCAATCCCTTCTCCTTGAGATCCTAGGCATTTAATGGTCATCTCCGTTTCTTTTCTTGAAATTTCGAAATTCAAATTAAGGTTTCTAGCTTCCAATTCTTCAACCTTTCTACTTTGAGAATCTATTTTTAAAATGTAGAGATTTTTACCTTCTGAGGCGCTTATTAGATAATAATCCTTTAATTCTTCAGTCCTCACTATTTCGTAGTTAGCATTACCGAATCTTTCGTTCAGATATTTCAACGCAATGGATTTTACATCATCGCTCGATTCTTGAATAATTAGTGCATTATTGAATATAATTATGAAGATGAGTATAAGGGCGATGAAAGCTTTCATAATATTTTTCCCATGAAATAAGTCTTTAAAATTAACTTTTTCTAGAAAGCCATAATCAGGAAATACGATATCGAGAATAGAAATACTATGATAGAACTTATTATGCTTTGTTCTAAGCTTATACCTTTGAATATTTGAATCGATTTTATCAATAGAAATAGACTAAGAGCTTGCAAAAGCAAGAAGACCGCTCTGATCACGTTCTCGTTAAAGGATAGAAACTGTAGGAAATTCCAGAAAAATGGGAAGGTTAATAAAGGAACTAATGCTATTGAAACTCCTAACATTAGCTCTATGTTGTTACCTCTCCTTCCTGATATCAAACTTGAGAAGATGTTAGTTATTATATAAATCATCGACCAATTTATTAGAAAATTTATTATAGAAGTATAAAAACTTGTTGAACTTATCTCTACAATAAATAATAATCTCATTTCTAAATTTGAAACAAAAAAAGAATAAGATGAAGTTAATATGATTAGAGGAATTATGAATAAAAAATATTTATAATTTTGATTTAAATAAATTAATATGAAAGATACATTTATAAATGCCCTCTTTTCTGATACTCTCTCCTCTTCTAAGAAAATTTTTTCCCTGTTATTTTTTAAAAAATTATATAGAACTTTTCCTCTTTCATTGAGCTTATATCTTTTTTTATCGTCTTGTTTTATAAATTCGCTCAAAGCAGATAAATGGTAATATATGCTACCTGTGCTTATGTTCAAAGTTCTCTTTAATTCAGAGAAGCTAACGCCGTCATTATTGGATAATATTTCTAAGATTTTAATTCTAACACGATTGCTCAAAACATTAAGAATTAAGGAATGCTTAGATTGATGCGACTCATCCATACTCATTAATATAAAGCGGAATATTAATTATTTTCATAAATCTGTAGAGTATTTTATAAGCAGATAAAGTAATTTTGTGAAGTTTCTTATCAACAATTCTTCACATTAATTATATAGAAACCAGAATAATCACAGATTTTATGAGAACTTCAAAACTTCATGCTTTTTTGAGCTTAGCTAGAATTTCACGGATTTCTTCATCGCTTAAAGTCTTTGTAGGCTTTTCTTCTAGAATACCATTTGGCCTTATTAATAATATGAGCGCTAACGTTATACTCAACGCTAAAGGCGTAAGCCAAACAGGTTCGAAGGGTAGAAACTGTTTTAGGTTATACTTATAGAAGTCAATGATTCTGGTTACTGAAACAAACATTATGGCTCCTATAATACTTCCTAAATTATTGCCTGCTCCTCCTACGATCACCATCACCCATACTAAGAATGTATGATCTACTCTGTTGTATGCTATAGCTATTACTGCTGAAGTATTCAAAGCAAAAAGAGCCCCACCTAAACCTGCAAGCGCACCTGCGAAAACCATCACGTTTCTTCTATATTTAACGATGTCTTTTCCTAAACTTCTAGCGAGCACTTCGTTATCTCTTATTGCCTTTAATACTCTTCCTAGAGGCGTTCTTAAAAAAATCCTTACTATGACATAAACGATAACAGCTAATGAGAGGAATAAGATCGATTTTATCCATTGAATTATGTTAGCATCAAAGCCAAAATTCGATAACCATCCTAGCATTGAGGGGATCCATATTCCAAGAGAACCATTAACTGGGTATTTTGAATTGTAACCGATTACTATCAATGCTTCACCGAAGGCTAAAAGTGTCATGGCTAAATAATCTTCTCTAAGTCTTAATGCAGGATAGCTACTCACGAGACCTAGAAATGCTCCGAATGCCATCGCTGCTAAAAGAGAAAGTACTAGTAAGGAGACGGAAAGTATAGGGTCAGAACGTAATATTTTTTCTACTTGAGTTATCACGAAAGGATTGCTATCGCCATAAAACTCTCCGTATTTTGATAGATCGTAAACGCTGTATATTAACAACCCTGGGAAGAATCCTATTATAAATGCTCCACCACTAACAGCTAGAACTTTCCCGAAATTGGGAATTCCCATATAACCATATTCCATATTCAAGCTTATCGCTAGTATTGAAAATGCAGCTATCCAAGGAAGTATATCTCTTAAGAAAATCAAAGCGATATCTAGTTCGCCAGCCATGTTACTTTCTTCTTCCTAATATACCTTGAGGCATAACTAGTAGCACTATGGCCATTATCACCAAAGGCACTAATAAAGCATACTTAAATGCCTCTGAAAACCCTATCAAGGATAGAAAATAAGGAACAAGTATAGAACTTGATCCTACCAAAGCCCCACCAGGTATAGGACCAAATATGCTGTTCAATCCTCCAAGTATTGATGAAGCAAATATATAAGGTAAGAACGAATCCCCAGAAGTTGTAGTTACTGTGAAATGAAAGCCGAAGAATATGCCCGCTAAACCTCCTAAAGCCCCACTTAGGAACCAAGAAAAGCTATAAACTCTATCTACATTTATCCCTACTACAGAAGCTAATGATGCATTTTCTATTGCGGCCCTCATCGCTATTCCGAACTTTGTCTTATATAACAGCAAGTAAAGCAGAATAATTAATGCGACTACAGCTAATGGAGAAAAAATCGCGGCTCCAGAGATCCCCATTACTGAGATTTCGGTTCGCTTGAAATTTATGACAACTGTACTAACACGAAAGGTTTTTTGAATTGCGTCTGAGATTATGTTAATTAATCCAAAGAAGAATATGCTAAGCGCTAATGTGGCTACCATTAATCCTACTATATTCATACCTTTATCTAGTAGGGGTTTCATCAAAAGCTTATATTGCAGGAATGCAGCAATACCTCCGAGTAAAAAGGCTAAGGGTAAATAATAATAAGGTACGATGTTTACTACTTGCTGGGCATATACTCCTGTATAGATTCCAAGAGAAAGATAGCCTGAGTAAGCAAAATTGGGTACCTTAGTAGTTAAATAGGTCAAAGTTAATCCTATACTGCAAAGTATCGTAACACTGCTTACCGTTACCACAGCTTCTATCAAGTTTTTAATTTCAACGGAGATTAAGTAGGGTAATGAATAATTAATTAATTTTAAAGCATATATATCTAAAGGCATAAAGCTAGATATTTTAAAAAACTTTATATATTTATCTTTAATCATTACTATTAATGGTTGCTTCAAGAGGAGTTAGCTGGCTTGCAAGAGGTATAGCATTAGCTATAATAGGGCTAATAATAGGAATAGCAGTTGGTTATGCAGTATATCCTGCAATCACGCCTCCTAGTGTCGTGACAACCACGGTAGGAGCTCAGACAGTCACAGTTACAACCACCCAACAAGTAGGGGCTTTACCCTCGGTAATAACGATAGGAGCAATACTTCCTCTTTCTGGTGATTTAGCTACATTTGGTCAGAACTGGAGAGCTGCCCTAGATCTAGCCAAAAATGATATCAATGATTGGCTTAGAACGGCTAGACCAGGAGTGACTATTGAGTTTCAAGTAGAAGATACTGCTACTAGACCAGCCCAAGCATTGGATAAACTTCAATCCCTTTATGCTAGAGGTATAAAATTTGTAATCGGTCCAGCATCAAGCGGAGAACTCACTAATATTTTGAAGTATGCTCAAGATAACCAAATAATAGTTATAAGTCCCTCTTCGACAGCTGTAGGATTGGCTGTAGAGAAACCTTTCATTTTTAGATTCTGTCCCAACGATAAATTCCAAGGTGTAGCGTTAGCTAGAGCAATGATACAAGCAGGGATCAAGTACTTATATCAAGTTTATAGGCAAGATATCTACGGTCAAGGCTTAGCAACAGCAACGCTAGATAGGTTTAAACAATTAGGAGGTGTTGTATTGGATAGCGTAGGATATCCAGCAGAAACAAAAGATTTCAGCGCTATAGTGGCTACGATGAATGATAAAATTAAAAGCGCTATAGCTCAATATGGAGCTGATAAAGTAGGAGTCCATCTAATTGCCTTTGAAGAGGGAGCTCTATTATTTAAGGTAGCTACGGAGTATCCTGATTTGAGGAAGGTTAAATGGTTTGGTTCAGATGGTACTGCAGGTTCAGGCGAGTTCTTGAAAGACCCTGCTGTTGTGCAATTCTCAATCGATACTAAATTCTTGAACACGATATTCGCTCCTACTAAGAGTGTTTTAACCGATCGTGTCAGAGATTACGTTAAACAAGTAAGAGGAGTAGAACCTGATGCATATACATACATAGTTTATGACATAGCTTGGGTAATAGTTAAAGCCATACTAGAAGCAAGCTCCGTAGATACAGTCAAGGTAGAGAAAGTAATACCTCAAGTAGCATCTTCATTCTTCGGTGCCTCAGGATGGATCCTATTAGATGCTACCCATGATAGAATTTCCGCTGATTATGGATTATGGGTAGTATTAACGAAGGGTGGGAAGACAGATTGGTATCAAGTAGGATTGTATAGCGGTACTACCGATTCTGTTTCATATACCGAGCCAGGTTTTTAATAAAAAGTAAATTTTTTTATATCATCTTTTTTCATTAAACTTCAATGAAGTTCATATTATCTTGTAGGAATATAAAAAAATATTTTGGGGCATTAGCAGCCTTGGATGGCGTGAATATAGATATAGAGAGAGGTAAATTGACTTTATTGATAGGCCCTAATGGTAGTGGAAAGACAACTTTAGTAAACGTCATAGCAGGTTATTATAAACCTGAAGAGGGGTCTATAATATACGAAGGAAGGGAAATAAGCAAGTTGGAAATGCATGAGAGGTTTAGAATAGGAATAGTTAGAACATTTCAAATCCCAAAACCCTTCTCCAAATTGACTGTACTTGAGAACTTAATGGTTGCGGCTAAAGATAATCCCGGCGAGCATTTTCTTTATGCACCTTTTAAATTCAAATGGAAGAGTAGAGAAGAAGAAGCCTTAGAAACTGCGATTAGAATTCTAAAGACTGTTCAATTAGATCACCTAATGGATCAAGAAAGTTACAAGCTCAGTGGAGGGCAGCTCAAATTACTTGAGTTTGCTAGGGCTTTGATGACCAATGGTAAGCTTATATTGATGGATGAACCTGCAGCTGGCATCGCACCTTTTTTGGCTAAAGAATTATTCAGGATTTTAAAGGAGTCTACGAGGGAATTAGGTGTTACCTTATTAATAGTAGAGCATAGATTGGATTTGGCGCTTGATTTCGCAGATTATGCTTATGCAATGCATAACGGCAAAGTTATAGTTGAAGGAAATCCATACGAAATTGTTAATAACGAAAAAGTAATAGAAAGTTATATAGGTAAGCGATAGCATGCTTGAAGTATCAAAGCTCAACGCAGGTTATGGTAAGCTCCATGTTTTATTCGATGTAGATTTAACTATTGAGAAAAATCGCTTAGTAAGCATAGTAGGCCCTAACGGAAGCGGTAAGTCTACTTTACTAAAAACGATCTTTGGTCTGACCAATGTTTATTCGGGTAAAATATTCTTTGAGGGAAAGGACATTACAGGCTTCAAGCCCCATGTAGCAGCTAGGTTGGGCATCGCTTATCTTCCGCAGACAGATAACATCTTCTCTGAATTGACCGTGGAAGAGAACTTAAAAATGGCTGCATATACCTTAAAGAAAGAAGAAGCTCAGGAAAGAATAAACGAAGTGATAAAGCTTTTCCCTGTATTAGAGAGGAAATTCAAGAATAAGGCTCTTTATATGAGCGGGGGTGAAAGACAAATGTTAGCTATAGCGATGAATTTGATAAGGAAACCTAAGCTTATGTTGTTCGATGAGCCCACTGCAAACTTAGCTCCTATAATAGCTACTCAAATATTGAAAACGATAACCAGCTTGGTCAAGGATTTAGGAATCACAGTATTGCTCGTGGAGCAAAATGCCCTCAGAGCCTTAGAAATAGCGGATGATGCTTATTTATTGGTGAGCGGTAAGGTGGCTTTTCGTGGAAAGGCTAACGACTTGTTAACTCATAGTGAACTAGGTAAAATGTATCTAGGCATTAAATAATTTCTCTAGCAGATTAGAAGGATCAGAGATCTCCAAAGTCGGAAATTCTTTTCCTCTCTTAATTTCTTCGATTACTTTAAAGGGCTCAGCCATCTTCACATCGAATTCCTCTAATTCCTCTTTCCTCAAAGGTAAGGATATCAAGCCTGTCTTATAATGCATTGAGAAAGGAGCTCTTACGTCTCCTTGAAGTTTCATCGCAGACCAATCTATTAGCACTTTGTCTTCTCTTTCTTCTTTATGTGCTACTTGCGAAGTCGTGTATTGCTTTAGTTCTTTAAATTCAGGGAAATTCTTTTTTATTTCTTCTTGATTCCTTTTCAATTCCAATTCTAGTTTTTCTTGAAGTTTAACTGCAACTTTCCTATATTCTGCAAAAACGTCTCCTTTGAATCTAGAATTATCCAATTTAGCCCATATTTGAAATCCTCTTGAGCCGCTGAATTTTATCATGGGTTTTATGTAGATTTCGTCTAGGATTTCATAGAGCTTTAAAGTTATGTATTTCAAAAATTCAAACCCTTTATTCTTAGCCAAGATTTCTTTACCTGCATCTAGATCTAATACGAATAAATCGGGTTTGTCTTCATTCAACTTATGAACGTAAGGTATGAAATCTATGCAATGATCATGCACAAGTTCCATCAGTTTATCTAAGCTATCTATCGATATGTACTGAGGTCTTGGCTTATATTTAGCATATCTAACGAATATAGGGTCTATTTCTTCTATAGGATTCGATTTTCCTGAAAAAATTTTAACGACGCTAACGGCTCTATCCTTTAAATAAGGAAGCATCAATCTTCCTACAATGGGATAATAATGTTTAGCCTTCCATACAAGCACGTAGGATCTGTTCAATGTTTTCTCATTCGATTCTATTAATTTCTTGACGTATTCATCTAAGGATTTCGATGGTTTGAATTTACCATCGACTTCTTCTATTAGGCCTTCTTTTTCAAGGGCTTCTAGATTATTTCTGATCTCTTCCCTTGATACTTCCCTTTTCTCTATGAACTTAACATCCCTAGATACCTTCTCGAATATATGCTCGAAATCGACGAGCTTCCCTTCTTCTTTTATACCCAACAATAAAGCTATCCTTTCTTTTATGTTTGCTATTTCACCCACAACATGAATAACTAAAGTTAAAATTTAAGGATTTGAAATATACTAATTAATATGGAATTGTTGCATTTTATAAACGGAGACTTCGTAAATTCTTCTTCACCATCTAGGTTTGAGTTCTTAAATCCTTCAACGAATGAAGTGATAGGAACGATACCTAGCGGTAGTAAAGAAGATGTCGATCTAGCGGTGAAGGCGGCCAAGAAGGCTTTTGATTCATGGAGCAAAACTAGTCCTTCTAAAAGAGCTGAGTTATTGTATGAAGTAGCCAAATTGATCAGGAAGAAGGCTCAAAAATTGGCTGAGCTAGAAGTTTTGAACGTAGGAATACCTATAACCCAAGCTAGAGCTCAAGTAGAAAGGAGTGCTGAGAATTTTGAATTCTTCGCCGGAATGATACTGAAGTTGAGCGAGGAAGCCTTTGTGATGGAAGATAAATTCATAAATTACACGATAAGGAAGCCCATAGGAGTAGCTGGCTTGATAACTCCTTGGAATACTCCTTTGATGTTAGAAACATGGAAAATAGCACCTTGTTTGGCTGCAGGTGATACTTGTGTTTTAAAACCTGCGGAATGGACCCCTTTAAGCGCTAACGAACTAGCTTTAATAATTCAAGAAGCAGGCATCCCTGATGGCGTTTTCAACATAGTTCATGGAATAGGCGAAATAAGCGGTGCTGAACTCGTGGCTCATCCAGGAGTTAGGTTGATTTCCTTCACAGGTGAAACTGTAACGGGTATGGAGATAATGAGAAACGGAGCCTCTACCTTAAAGAGGTTCTCGATGGAATTGGGAGGAAAGAACCCAGCTATAGTCTTTAAAGATGCTGATTTGAAAAGGGCTCTGGATGGGGTCATATTCATGGCATATTCTCTCAATGGAGAAAGATGCACAGCAAATTCTAGAGTATTGGTTGAAGAATCCATATACGATGAATTCGTAGCTATGTTATTAGAAAGAGTTAAGAAGATAAAAGTAGGAGATCCTTTCGATGAGAGGACAGAGCTAGGTCCTTTGGTTAGACCTGAGCATTGGGATAGAGTGAGAGGCTACATAGAAGTAGGGATAAACGAAGGCGCTAAGCTACTATATGGAGGAGATAGAGTGTTCGAAAAAGGCAATTTCATGAGACCTGCTTTATTCGTAGATTGCAGGAATGACATGAGGATATGCCAAGAAGAGATTTTCGGTCCAGTGTTATCTGTTCTTAAGTTTAGAACCGAGGAGGAAGCGATAAGCTTGGCCAATGACGTTATATACGGTTTAACGGCATACATTTGGACTCAAAACGTAGAGAGAGCGAATAGGATTGCTACAAGCTTAGATTGCGGAATGGTTTGGATAAATTCCCATAACGTTAGAGATTTGAGGACTCCCTTTGGAGGAGCTAAGTATAGCGGTATAGGTAGAGAAGGAGGAAAATATAGCTTTGATTTCTACATGGAAATAAAGACAGTGCATATTTCTTTGGGAAGACATAGAATACCTACTTTTGGTATAGATTAATTAAGCAATTTTATTAAAATTTATATTTTTACATATTATTATTTAAGCGAAATGGGTATTAGGGATGGGAGAAGATTTTTAGAAGAAATGGATAATACCAAGAGGGAAATATGGTATGGAAACGAAAAGATCACTTATAACATAACAAAACATCCTGCTTTTCGAGGCGTAGCTCAAACTTTAGCTCGTTTATACGATTTGCAAAACGATCCTGAGTTAATAGATATAATGACCTATGCTTCTCCCACTACTGGAGAAAGGGTAAGCATGAGTTTCTTACAACCTAAGACGAAGGAAGATTTGGCCAAGAGGACTCGTATGATGAAGATATGGGCTGATCATTCCTTTGGATTACTAGGCAGGACTGGAGATTATCTAAATAGCGCTCTAATGGCTATGGCAAGCGCCGCTGAATTCTTCGGTAAGGGTCAAGTTGATTTCGCAGAAAATATTAGAAGATATTACGAGTATGTTAGGGAAAGAGATCTCTTACTTACGCATACCTTAATAAATCCTCAAGTTAACAGAGCTGTAAATCCTTCTAAGTTACCAGATCCTTTCATAGCTGCTAGAGTTGTGGAGAAGAATTCTGAGGGTGTTGTTGTAAGGGGGGCTAGAATGTTAGCAACCTTACCATTGGCTGATGAAATTCTAGTATTCCCTTCTACTGTTCTAAGGTCAGGACAGGATGATGCACCTTATGCAATGGCTTTCGCTTTACCAGTAAGCACTCCAGGACTTAAATTCATTTGCAGGATGAGCTTTGCTTCCCAGTCTAGTTTAGATCATCCCCTATCTTCTAGATTCGATGAACAAGATGCAGTAGTAATATTCGACGATGTTCTAGTACCTTGGGAAAGAATATTCATACTTGAAGATCCTGAAAAATGCAATATATATTCTGAAGCCACCAATGCTGTTATTTTCATGGCACATCAAGCCTTAGTTAGAGAAATATCTAAATGCGAATTCGTCGTTGGCTTAGCTACACTGATCGCTGAAACTATAGGTGTGGATCAATTCCAACATGTTCAAGAGAAGATCGCTGAGCTCATAATGCTGTTAGAATCCATGAGAGCTTTCTTAATAGCAAGCGAGGCTTCTGCTAAGCTAAATAGATGGGGCATAATGGTTCCTGAACCTACTTTTCTTCACGCTGCTAGAAATTTGTGGCCTAGGGTTGCCCATAAGCTCAATTTAGTAATAAGACAACTGGGGGCTAGCGGACTAATGGCAATACCTCCTTCTGAGATATTGAACGGCGAGATGAGGCCTTACGTAGAAAAGTATTATCAAGCTAAGTTAGCTAATGCAGAGAATAGGATAAAATTATTCAAGCTTGCTTGGGACTTCGTGGGAACGAGTTTCGGCAGTAGACAAGACCTATATGAATATTTCTTCTTCGGCGATCCTGTGAGGGTGGCTAGTAATTTCTATAATTGGTATAATAAAGAACCCTATAAGAAAAGAGTGAAAGATTTCTTGGGCTGGTTGGAATGAGCTTTGAAATAGTCAGAGTTGGGCATATAGAGCTATTGGTGAAGGATTTGAACAAAGCCTATGAATTTTACGTAGATACTCTAGGTTTTAAACTAGCTTATGAAGATAGTGAACATATTTATTTAAGAGGTAATGAAGAAAGATATCATCATTCCTTAGTGCTCACCAAATTCAAAGATGCAGGCCTTGGGCACATGGCCTTTAAGGTGAGTAAAAAGGAAGATTTAGCAGCTTTGAGAGATTTCTTCTCGAATGCTGGCTTAGAAGTTTTCGAAGTAGAAAAAGGTTTTGAGAGAGGTCAAGGTGAAGCGATAAGGATACAGGATCCCTTAGGTTTTCCTGTAGAATTTTATTACGAAATGGAGAAGGTTGAATGGTCCCTTCAGAGATATCATGAATACAAAGGAGTTAAGATACTTAGGTTGGATCATTTCAACATACATGTTCCAGATGTAGATCTAGCTTTTGAATGGTATAGGAAGCTAGGCTTTGGTGTAGTTGAGCTAACGATAACTGAAGAAGAACCTGCTAGGATTTGGGCAGCTTGGTTAAGGAGGAAGCATACTTCTCATGATGTAGCGCTTACCAATGGCTATGGTCCTAGGCTTCATCATGTAGCCTTTACTTTACCTGATAGAGTTGCTATTTTAGATGCTGCAGATATACTAGCTTCAAAAGATTACATAAAGAACATGGAAAGAGGACCAGGTAGGCATGGGATAACCAATGCCTTCTTCTTCTATATCAGAGATTTCGAAGGACATAGAATAGAGTTATATACAGGAGATTACCTAACTTCAGATCCTGATTGGGAACCAATTGTTTGGAAGTTCAATGATCCTAAAAGACAGACTCTTTGGGGTACCCCAGCTCCTCGTAGCTGGTTTGAAGAATCTAGCAGAGTATTAGATTTGAAGAGCAAAGAATTCGTGCCCTTAAAGAAACCTAAGCTAGCCGATAAGCCTGCATATCTTCAGGCTACCTATTGATCTAGAACCAATCTTCTATTGTTTCTAGCTTTTCAGGAGGCATTGTTGTGGTGTATTGCTGCATGTAATAAACCAAAGGAGGTTTGTCGTTAAGTTTTTTCGCATTAATCACCTCTCCTAATATTATCGAATGATCTCCTCCGTCGTATACTTTGTATTTTTTACATTCTAAGTATGCTCTTACTCCCTTAATTATAGGACAGCCCGTGATATCGAAGAAATACTTGACAACTTCAAACCTATTAATCACATTAACTCTGCCTGCAAATATGTCTGAGACGATCTTTTGATCTTCTGCTAAGAAATTAACCACGAAATATTCAGCTTCGATTATTAGGTCGTGGATTTTGGATTGCTTTGATATAGATATCATTATAAGAGGAGGTTCTAATGATATGCTAGTGAAAGCGCTAACAGTTATTCCGTAAAATGTATTATCCTTTCTAAAACTCACTACAGTTACACCCTGTGGATAAACCCTCATTACTTTTCTAAGCTCCTCTTTGATTTCCATTTAATCTTCTTCAACCACTCTGTTTATTAAAGAACCAATCTTCTCTATGGTTATTTCTATGACATCACCTGGCTTGATCGGCGATATTCCTTTGGGCGTTCCCATGAGAATTAAGTCCCCAGGATATAAAGTCATGAATTCGCTGAGATAAGAGATCACCTTAGGTACAGGATGGATCATCAAGGAAGTATTGCTCCTTTGTTTTATCTCTCCATTCACCTTAGTAATTATATTCAAATTCAATTCTTCTTCTAGCTCTTCCTTGGTTACTATATAAGGCCCTACAGGACAAAATGTATCAAAACCCTTAGCTTTTACAGGAGGCCTGAAAACGTTTGTTACGAAATCTCTCGCCGTGACGTCGTTAGCTATGGTATAGCCTAACACGTAATCTAGCGCATTTCTTTCACTTACCTTTCTGCATTTAGAACCTATAACCACAGCCAGTTCTCCTTCATAATGGACGAACTTAGCTCCTTTGGGATATATTATGTCATCGAGATGTCCTATCAAAGAGCTCGTGGGCTTGAGGAATATTATAGGTTCTTCGCCTACGCTTAGGTTCATTTCTTCTGCATGATCCCTGTAGTTAAGAGCTAAAGCTATTATTTTAGTGGGTTTGCAAGGAGGTAACCACTTCAAATCTTTGATCTCTAATTTACCTTTTTCTGTGATCAAGTAATCTCCTTCGATATGACCTTCGTATACTTCATTGCCTAAACTAAGTCTAGCTATCTTCATATTTCGAAATACAATTTAAGTACCTCCTTAAGCTTAACCTTTTTATCTTCAGAAAGTTCTCTTAAAGGAAGTCTGAAATAAGGCTTAATCATTCCTAACATTCCCATTGCTGTCTTCAAAGGAATTGGGTTCGTATCTATGAATAAGACTTCATTTATAGGCAATAATTTGTAATGCAATTTCCTAGCTTCATCGAATTTCCCTTCTTTGACTAAATTGTAGAGCATCGCGAGTTCTTTTGGTAGTATGTTCGCCGTTGCGCTGAAATATCCAGCTCCACCTATTGCCAATAAAGGATAACAAAGCGTCTCTATTCCTGAATAGACTAAGAAATCTTCACCGCATTCTGATATATCTTTGCTCATTTGCTCGAAGTTATAGTTTGCTTCTTTGATACCTATTATGTTCTTGCAATCCTCTCTCAATCTTTTAAGAGTTTTAGGTTCTATGTTTGATCCCGTCCTAGCCGGTATGTTGTAAATTATTATCGGTAAAGATGTATTTTCAGATACTTTTTTAAAGAACTCATAGATACCTTCTTGGTTAGGTCTTGAATAATAAGGTACCGTTATCAATAAAGCATCGCAACCTATTTTCTCAGCCTTTTTGGTCAACTCTAAAGTTTCAGATAAGCTTGAGGATCCTGTACTCGCAACTACTGGGACTCTACCAGCTACTTCTTCTACTGCTACTTTGAAGAGGGTTTCTTTTTCCTCAATGCTGAGTAAGGTCATTTCACCAGTACTTCCTGCTATAGATATCCCATGACTTCCGCTTTCTATTTGCCAGTTTATCAGCTTCCTAAAACTCTTCAAATCTAATCCTCCATTCTCATCATAAGGAGTAATTAAAGGTACTATAGAACCTTTCAATCTTTCCATAGTATTTAAAAAGTTGTTCTAAATGAAAAATATAAACATTACTTTCATAAATATGTATGCATAAAGAATTGATAGAACTTACTTCTAAATTGATCGCCATTCCTTCGATAAATCCTCCTAGGGAAGAAGGCAATATGAATAAAATAGCGAGCTTCATTAGAGATTGGTTCGATGAAAACGGAATAAGAGCTAAGATTAAGGAATACGAGAAGGATTGGCCAGTAGTGATAGCTGAAGTAGGAAAAGGCGATAAGACAATTTTGTTGAACGGACATTTCGACGTTGTTCCTGAAGGACAGGAATCTTTTTGGAAATATCCTCCCTTTGGAGGCAAAATAGAAGGAAATAAGATCTATGGAAGAGGAGCTACGGATATGAAGGCAGGAGTAGCTTTAGCCATGGTTTTGACCAAAGAGCTTGCAGATAAACTAAACTTTAGGTTGGTGTTCACTGCAGTTTCAGATGAAGAAACAGGAGGATTTAAATGTTCTAAGAACTTATCAGAAGAGATCAAGGCAGATTTGGCGATAATCACAGAGCCTTCAGGATATAGTAATATAGTTATAGGCGAAAAAGGACTACTTCAAACTAGGTTGATAACGAGAGGAAAAATAGCCCATGGAAGCGTACCTTCACTAGGAATAAATGCCATTCAACTCATGATCGAAGACTTGATGAATTTATCTAATATATCCTCGTTTGAAGTGCCTATTCCGGATGAATTAAAAAAAGTAATCGTCGAATCTAAGCAAATATTAAAGGAAAAATTGGGAAAGGAAATACCAGAGCTTGATAGGATATCCTTCAATATAGGTTTGATAAAAGGAGGAGTAAAGGTCAACGTAGTTCCAGATTATTGCGAAGCAGAAGTAGACATGAGAATACCTCCTGGAATAAGCTATGAAGAAGCCTTCGAAAAAGTAAAAGGACTGATAACCCATGCCTCTGCTATTTTAATACAATTTTCCAATCCTAATTATTCGAGTCCCTCTAACGTTTATGTAGCTAAGCTTAAGGAAACTATAGAGAAGACTTTGAACATAGAGGCTCATTTCTCAATCCTAACAGGTGCTACAGATGGAAGGTACTTTAGATTAAAGGATATTCCTACTGTAATATATGGTCCAGGAGACCCTAGCTTAGCTCATACCTATGATGAATATGTGTCTATAGAGGATATTCAAAATTGTTATACGGTTTTGAAAAATTACTTGCTTTCTTTAAATCAGTAGAATTTTATTTTTGATTTATGAAGATGGATTATCGCGCTATAGGTTTAAAGGTAGGTTTGGAAATTCATCAGCAGCTTGAGACTGAGAAAAAGCTATTCTGTTCATGTAAAAACACCTTAGAAGAAGAAGTTATAGGAGAATTCATGAAGAAGCTTAGACCTACGAAAAGCGAATTGGGAATGTATGATCCTGCAGCTTTGATGGAGTTCTCTCGGGATAGGACTTATATATACCAAATAGTCCCCAATGCGAGTTGTTTAGTTGAGATGGATGAAGAACCTCCACATCCTATAAACAGAGAAGCCGTTGAGATAGCGATAGCTTGTGCTTTGCTTCTAAACAGTAGGATTGTAGACGAAGTTCACGTAATGCGCAAAGAAGTAATCGACGGAAGTAATACGAGCGGTTTCCAGAGGACTGCTATAATATCTATTGGCGGATACATAATGGATGGCGAAGAAAAGATAGGGATACAAACTATAACTTTAGAAGAAGATTCTTGCAGGAAAATCAAGGAAGATTCTAGGACAGTCGTATACAGGCTAGATAGACAAGGAATACCTTTAATAGAAATAGCTACTGAGCCTGTGATAAGGGATCCTGAGCAAGCTAGAAGGGTCGCTTATAAAATAGGTACGCTCATTTACAGCACAGGTAAGGCTAGAAGGGCTTTAGGTACGATAAGACAAGATATAAATCTCTCCATAGAAAATGGGGCTAAGACTGAGATAAAAGGAATCCAAGAGCTTAGTATGATACCTAAAGTCATAGAATATGAAGTTCAGAGACAATTGAGATTGCTAGAGCTAAGGGAAATATTAAGATCAAAGGTTCCTAGGCCTGAGAAGAAATATTTCATAGTGAATGAAATATTTGCTAATACAAGCAGCAAGCTTATAAGAAGATATCTTAACGAGTCTATAATTTTAGTGCCTTTGAAGAAGATGAAAGGCTTATTAGGCTTTGAATTGCAGCCGAATAGGAGATTTGCCTCTGAACTAGCTGATTATGTAAGGGTATGGACTAAGCTTGAAGGTTTGTTGCATAGCGATGAGTTGCCAGGATATGGGATAAGTGAAGCTGAAGTTAAGGCTTTGTACAAGAATCTCAATCCTGATGAAGATGCATTTATAATATTGATGGGAAGTCTTGATGAATGTCTAAAAGCTCTAGAAGTTGTGATAGATAGGATAAACTTAGCTTTTGAAAGAGTACCTGAAGAAACGAGAAACGCAATGCCAGATGGTACTACGAGATTTGCTAGAACTAGACCTGGCTCTGCGAGGATGTATGTAGAAACAGACATCCCTCCATTCGTAATAGAAGAGGGATTGATAGAAAAAGTGAAATCAAACCTACCACGGACTATAGAGGATAGAATTCAATTACTTCAGAAAAAATACAATTTAAGTGCACAGTTGGCTAAAGAGCTAGTAGACGGCCAAATGGAAGGATTATTCGAAGAGATAGTAAGCATTGGAATAAAGCCTACCATTGTAGCTTCAACCTTGACCCAGACAGTCAAGTATCTTAGGAGAAGCGGAGTAGAAGTAGATAAACTTACGAAGAAACATATAATGGAAATATTCTTGGCTTTGAAAGAATCCAAAATAGCTAAAGAAGCTGTGGAGACTATAATCTCTGAATGGGCTAAGGATCCTTCGCTGAAGTTGGATTCATTGATAGATAAGCTAGGTCTTAGACTGCTTTCTAAAGAAGAAGCAGAGAAAATAATAGACGCATTGATAAATGAGAACATTGAAAATATAAAAACAAACAAGGATAAGGCCTTCGATTTATTAATGAAAATAGCCATGAGTCGTCTAAGGGGTAAGGTAGATTCTTCTTTGGTAGTTGAAATAATAAAAACTAAGATGAGAAGCATTATAGAATAAACTGTTAACTTCATTCCCGAATAAGAGCTTTGCAATTCTTTCTATCTTTGAGTCTTAATGAATTATAGATCAAAGCAAAGGGATTTCAATCTGTTACATTCAAGAATTTTTCTGATCGAACAACTTCTTGGAAGTTCGATAAAATCGCATTCTTCTTACAAAATTATACAAAAATATATAAAAATATATAATTTTTTAAAAAATTTTATATAATTGATCTAGTTATTAACCTTATGCTCAAAGCGAAGTTGATAACTTTGCTTTTAACAATATTGATCTTTACAATCGCTTATGTAAGTGCGGAAAATCAAGCAATATTCCAGCAAAGCATAGGAGGCGGGATAACCGTTGCAGTTAAGTTATATCCCTATAAACCACCTGAGCTTCCTTCAGATTTGAATTTGACCATTTCTGTGCTTTTCTATAACGGTACATATGAAGAAAGTAAGCCTAAATTGGAACACGTGACTTTCAGTATTTGGATTAAGGACGATAAAAATAGCTTAATTAAAGAATTCCGATCAATCCACTCACATGAAGGAAACTTCACTTTTGCCTTTAAATTCCCTTCAAAAGGTAAGTATATCCTCGAAGTTCAATTAGAAAGGATAGGTATGCACGGCATGGGTGAAGAACATCACGCAACGCCAAGCTTCTCAAAAGCAAGCTTTGAATTGTTCATAGGAATGTCTCCTACATCTGGCATAGATATAACTGCTTGGATCGTGCTACCGTTAATTATAATAGCAATAGTAGGAGTATTTCTGTTACTCCGTAAACGAAGAACCAAAGCGCCTTCTTAGTTCCTCAGATATATCTATCAAGGAAATCTTGATTTTTTTAATTTTTTCCTTTAGCTCTTCCTCGTTTTCAATTTTATTCTTTAATAATTCGTAGAGGAATTTAAGCTTCCCTCCTTTTTCTTCGTAATTCAAGAATTTAGAAGCTTCATAGCAACATAATAATTCTAATGCGAGTATTTCTTTAAAGTATGAAAGTGATCTTCTTAACAAATTCACGGCATTACCAGCCATGCTAACGAAATCTTCTTGATCAGCGCTAGTAGGTATTGATGAGGCAGATGAAGGTGTAGCTAGAATTCTAAGCTCGTTTACATAGTAGGCCGCTAAATATTGGAGCATCATCAAACCTGAACTATTCTCCCTTGCTAAAAAAGCAGGCAATCCTTTGTTCAATGCAGGATTCAATATTCTATTTATCCTCCTTTCCATCATGCTAGCTAAAGATGAGATAGCAATTCTAAGAAGATCAGCAAAAAAAGCCAAGATTTGTGCATGGAAATTCCCAGCGTAGATTATCTCTCTTTTCTCTAGTACCACTACAGGATTTCCGCTAAAAGAATTCATTTCCCTTATTAAAACGTAACTTGCTAAATCTATTATATGTCTTACAGAACCGTAGACTTGGGGTATGCATCTTAAGCTATAAGCTTCTTGCATTTCTTGGGAAGTATTCACCAACTTGCTGCCTTCCAATAGATTTAGAATATAATTCCCCACTATTATTTGATCTACGTGCTTTTTGACGTTAAGGGCGTGAATTTCTAGATGGGAAGTAGAGCTCCTAAGTACTTCCATAGAAAAAGCAGCACTAGCACAGGCCAAATCGAACAGTCGAGTTAATTCTTCTATGCTTAATGCAAGGGATGCACAACTATGCGCAGTTGAATTTATCAAAGCTATCGCATCACCTTGTTCTAGATCTACTTCTCCCAATACTTCTTTAGCGCTAACGATTCTACCTTGATATTCTACTTCACCTTCAAGTAAGGAATAAACCAAATTGGCCAAAGGTATTAAATCTCCGCTTGCTCCTAAGCTTCCTTCTTTCGAAAATATAGGATATATATCCTTAT
>JBEPZU010000011.1:0-31970 GCA_041640715.1 Thermoproteota archaeon
AAGTAGTATTCTCTTCATTATATGTTTTTTCGCATATAGGCATATATATTTTTCAACATGCAATCTTTATCCGTTTTTCTTACAAACGGAAATAGAGCAATATGAAAATCAGAAGTGTTAAGTCTAGTATATCTTATCGATAAGATAAGAAAAAGACGATATAAAATTTTGAGATTTACGCAACTCTCTATTTAACATAGTCATGGGCATTCCTGGGACCTCTAATGGGTAATATTTAAACTAATTGATTAAATAGGGTTTGTGATCGTAGCAAAGCTCTCGGTGATTCTAGCGTATTATAACAGTCAGAGAAATTCTACCAAACATACGATCACCAATAACGCTAAGAAATATGGGATTTCAACTTTAGAAAATACTCGCTACAAATCGCTTCGAAAGTTCTATATTTTCATGACAGATGCTTTACCGAATCTCCCTAGATCTATTTTGTCTCCAAATTTACCCTCTACAAGAATCATCCTCATCCCAAGCGGCTTAGCCTTCAACTTTGAGATCTCTAACAAATCTCCAACTATGTTTCTAAGCAAATCCCCAGAGAGGATTTGACTCCTAGGTAATGTTACCATATCTAGACCTGCGACGCAGAAAGCTGAGAAGGCTATAAGATCTCTCAACGATATGCTTCCTTTTTCTGCCCTTTCCTTGAGTACAATATCCTCCTCTACTGGAAGCATGAGCTCATTGAATCCAGTAGCCTTAACTTCTTTAGAGATCTCTGATAATGTGCTATTTATTTGCCTTATCGAATTTATGGTTCCAGGCATCGGCATCTCTACTTTAGAAATGTTCTCGATTATTCTAGCAACGCTCTCTTCCATCCATGGAGATAGAGAAGCATCGATGCCCATGTATTTAATCCCTTGATTTGATGCAATTTCTTCGAGCGAGCTATTGAGTTCTTTTAACATAACTTTAAGACTGTTCACATTCTTATCCTTAATCATCAAATCCTCATAGTCCTTCGCGTATCTAAGCGCTACCGTGAAAGATTCCTCATCAGATATGCTGGCAGATGCAGGGAAATAAGGTGTTAATATCCAAGAATTGTAAATCGATGCAAATCTCGTATGCAACTCATATTCTGCTTTTGAATAGAAGCTCTTTAGTTTAAATAATGCTTCTTCAATATCTCCTTCATCTTTGATGAGCATCGATGAAAAAGCGAATCTTAGGTTTCCCATGTATTCTACTACTTTCTCAATGGATATCGCATCATTAACTTCGAAATTGAAAGCTGCGAAGAATACGCCATCGATGTTATTAGGTGCTCTCTTAATCTCTTTGTATATTTCCTCAGCTTCTAATTCTTTTCTAAGCGGAGGCAAGGATATCCTCTTCGTCCATACTTTATAACCTGCTATTTCGATCTTTTCTACCAATTTCTTCAAACGATTTAGTGAAGGAAGAATATTCTTAGCATCCTTTACATGTAATGTTATGCTTCTTATGATCATTTGTTAGGACTTTAGAATTTTATATATTCTTTGTCTCGTATCTCTTAAGTTCACTACTTTTTTCACTAAACCTTTTTCAACAAGCGTAGCTAAGGCATGCCTTATAGTTCGCTCTGGAAGGCCTGTTTTATCGACGATCTCTTTCATTGTGGCTTCTCCGTAAATCTCGAGGATTTTTAGGATGAACTTAGCGCTTGGAGGTAAAGTCCTAGTTCTTTCTACCAATTTAGCTTTCTTTTCTATCGTTTCCCCTAGCTTTATCGTCAACTTAGCGAATACAGCAGGATGCTCAGCCTTTGAAATCTCTACCTCCTTTTTAAAACCCAATCTCGTTATGCCGTCTGCGATCACTTCGCATTTAAACCTACTTCGAATATCTTTGAGTTTTATCTTAGAGTTAGCAGAAACGATGAGCGCCCGCCTCATGGGATCCATGGAATTCACTGGAACTAATATGAAGACGTTGGAATTCTTCATCGCTATAGGTCCTCCTGCAGAGAAAGCATATGCCGTTGATCCTGCTGGAGTAGCGATTATGATTCCGTCTGCATTATCCTTCCATAGGGTTTCTTCATTAACGCTCAATACGTATTCAACCAAGCTAGCGCTTCTAGAAGAGAAGATTGCGATTTCATTCAGAGCATATATTGTTTTTGAGCCATCAACCAAAGCCTTTGCTCTCATGAATTCTTCTAAATAATAATCGCCCTTTGATAGCTTGTAGATGCCTTTTTCCAAGTCTTCCCATTCTATGGATGAATAAAATGTAGTATAAGATGGAGGGCTTATGTGAAATATAGGTATGGGATATTCAGGCATTAGTTGAAGTAATCTAAGTACATCACGATCGGTTCCCACTACTATTACAGCATCATACCTCTTTAGTTCCCCGATCTCTTTTAGATCTGTAATGCTCTCGAAATTAATCCTGTTTTCTGAAAGAACTTTCGTTATCTTTTTCTTCAAATTAACGCTATCTTCGCTTATGTATAGAAAAACTTCCTCTACTTTTTCGATATATCTTAACACATTTATACTTACATTTTATTTGAATAAAATTTTGTAGGATGTTCAAGTTTTTGTTTTGAATTCATCAATAATATTGGCTTTATAGCTAAGGCTTAAATTGTTTTCTTGTCGTTTAAATGTGAATTCAGTATAAATAACTGAAAAATATAGATCCGCGGGTCTTGTCATGTCTTCTCAAGAGTACTGCAAAAGGACCAGCGATGCAAAATATGCGATTTGCTCAAGGTGTAATTTCTTTAGAGTTTGTTAATGAATTTACAATTAATTAAGTATTAAATTTATGTGTATTGAATGTTCAGGATAGAAATCTACAATTATTCAAAACATAGCAATCTAATTAAATCTTAATAGACGTTTATGCAGTTTAATTAAAATTTTCGGCATATTTTTTGATGAGTTTGTTATATTTATCAATAAATTTATATATTTTTAGAAATTTACTATATTATGGAAATTAAAGTTGTGAAATTAAGCGAAGTTAAAGAAGAAGAACTCAATCCTAAGTTGTTTAGGAAGATTGTGACAGGCCAAAAGGCCATGTTCACTCAATTCATTTTGAAAAAAGGAGCCCATGTCCCAGCTCATAACCATGAATCTGAGCAAATATCTTATGTGATCGAAGGTAAATTAAGGCTTAACATAAACGGGAAAGAGCATGTATTGGAAAAGGGAGAATTGATAATAATACCTTCAAACATAGTACATGAAGCTTTCGCTGAAGAAGATACCATTGTTATAGATATATTTGCTCCTCCTAGAGAGGACTGGTTGCGCGGAGAAGATAAGTATCTTAGAGGGCCAAAGTGAACTAGAAAACGCTCTTGAGAAAACCTCCGTCTATAGGTATACTTACTCCATTCAAATAAGTAGCTAAGTTAGATGCGAGGAAAATCACGACGTTAGCGTATTCTTCAGGAGTACCTAAACGCCCTAATGGCACTTCCTTAGCCATTTCTTTAAGCACTTCATTTACATCTCTATTCTCCCTCTTAGCTCTACTCATAGCTATTTCTCTTATCCTTTCAGTTAGTATATAGCTAGGCAATACTGAATTCACAAGAATCCCCTTTCTACCTAATTCTTTTGCTAAAGTCCTCACCAATCCTGCTATGCTAATTCTTACTACACTGCTCAACACGAGGTCTTCTATCGGTTCCCTTATAGATACTGAAGCAGAAAATATTATTCTTCCTCCTTCTTTCATCAGTTGAGCAGCATGTCTTGCGCATCTCACTGCGCTGAGCAGGAGAAGCTCTGAAGCATGGATCCAATCTTGATCGCTTAGCTCCAAGAATTTACCAGGTCTTGGTCCTCCTGTGATATAAACTAGCACATCCAATTCGTTGAAAATCCTTTTCACTTCAGAGAACAAATTATCTATATCATCTTTCTTTGTCAAATCTGCAACAACCATATGTACTTCTCCTAAAGTTTTCAAGGATTCGTATGCCTTTTTCAAGTTTTCTTGATTAGAAGAACTTATTATCACCTTAGATCCGTTCATTAAAAAGGCCTTAGCTGATGCATAACCTAAGCCCCTCGATGCGGCTGTTACTAATACTCTCTTATCCTTTAAACCTAGATCCATGTGATCATATATTTCTCATGATTATATCTTTAGTTATGCGACTTTGTCATTTCGTCTCCTCTCAATAAAGTTTTATTTGGTTCAAATTTCCTCACCGCACTAAAGGATGAGGCTTTGTTTCTTTGGAAACTATTCAAATTGCAGGTTTTTACCAGCGGAATAGCAGAGGAAGGCTTTTCCAATCTTCGTAGTTCTGATCTAGAGCAGTAAAACAAAAAGGAATAAGTTCTTTAAGTTGTCTCGCTTAACGCATTGCTCTTCATTATCCTTCAATTCATTTGTCTTTTTAGCGAAAGAATTTCAGCAGCGGCAATTCATCATGATTCAGCCTGTGGGAGTTTCTTCACTATTAATAAAATTTGATTACCATTTATTTACTTCTTTTCTTTAATCAACTCTGTTAAACCAGACAATGTGGATAAAAGTATTTTAGGATAGATTAATTCGAGCTAGAATTGTTTAAGTAAAGTAATGATTCGAGATGGTTAGTTTCAAAATAAGCGATTAGATTATCATGTTTTCTTATAAAACTTCAATACATGAAAGGTGTTCAATCTGAAAACTACAATAATAGGTCTTATGAAAAGAGCGTCTAAAATTATGGGAAAAGTTCTGATGAAAGAAATTCTAAATGGGGAATTAATGCTCCTACTTATTAAATTTCTCGATCATTTTATCCAGCTCTCTTGAAGCATATAATAATGTATCGATTATCGAGGACTTTATATTGTGATTTAGGTATCTGCGTAATAATCTTATAGTAATTCCTTTAGGAGTTATTACAGAATTCCTTATAGCTCTTAAATCTTTAATCCTAGCCAATTCTGCAGTGCCGGAGAAAACGTTTGTTATCGCTCTTTCAGCCAAATCATGGGGTATGCCTAAATATAACGCAGCGAGTTCCATCGTATCCATCAACTCGGCTACCAATGCTGGTGTCGAAGCAGATATTAGAGTCAATTTATCCAATATATCTTCTTCAACCCATACTACTTCTCCTAATAAATTGAACATCCTTTCAACCAATTCTGCATTGTCGCCTTTATTGCCGCAGATCGCTATGAAACCTTTATTGACTTCGACGTTTATATTAGGCATAGCTCTGTAGATTTCTGCGTTTTGGATTGTGTTCAAATACGTTCTAAGGGGTATCAATGATGCTACGGATATTATTACTTTATCTTTCAAAAATCTAGCTAGCGAATTCAAAATTTCTATTATAGTTAATGGTTTTAGCGCGATTATAATCATGTCTGATTTTTTAATCAATTCTTCATTGTCTAAAAATACTTCAACTCCTAATTTTCTGATATTTTCTGCAGATTTTAATGTTTTGACAGATGCTACTATATTTCCAGCTTCGATTCCAGCTCTTAAGAAACCCTTAATGATAGCCTGTCCTAATCTACCTGCGCCTAGGATGCCTATTCTATGAGCAAATCGGAATCATACCACCTTTACTAAGTTTTAATGTTTTAGTAAATAAAAAGTTTTCACAATATTTTATGATTGAAGTTAATTAAGTCATCTTAGTTATTTCTGTTCAATGTTGTTTAAACTTCTTTAAAAAATCTTTAATTATATACTTCGATGTGGATTGATTTACATGAATATGGAGCATATAGGAGTAAACAAATTGAAAATAGCTTTATTCGTATCGATGGCTTTATTGATAACATTTTTGAGCGTCTTCGCGTTGAGCTTTATCGAGGTTACGAACATTAACAATGTGACTAAAGAGCCTAGCGCTAAGGAAATCTCCCCTGGTTTAATCAAGGTGAATTTAGGAACCATAAAAGGCGATGGTCAAGTTGCATTTCAAAATGTAGCTAAGCTTAAGGTAGGCGATAAAAAGAGCATGATCGTTAAGTTAGTAGAGTATGAGAAATCAATCAAAGGTAAAGTAACCTTTACTATATCAGGTAATTTAGAACTCATAGGTGAGAATAATAACTACAGGGTAAATATGCCTTGCCTTTTAAATGAAGGAGGTTGCGTAAGGATAATGGTTTTCATTCCTGGTTGGGATGGGCCAATGGTAATAAACAACGATGAATACACGGTCAATCTGGCTTTTGTTTGGCATTTCAAGGGTGAAGGAGAAGCCACTATAAGCTTTACCTTAGCTATCCAACTCTCCGATAATTTTTAGTGAAATTTAATTAATGATTATTTTTAAATCTTGATTCTATTTAATTTAATTTTTTAAGAAAATTCTTATTTAGTAATTTTATGACTAAATTTTTTTATTAGTCTGCACTAATATACGCTACATGTCATTAGCTAAATACGTCGGTATAAGGATAGCTCAAGTTATTCCTACTTTATTTGGTGCTATTTTAGTCATGTTCATACTTATCAGAATTCTTCCAGGCGATCCTGCTAGACTTATAGCTGGTCCTGAGGCTTCTCCTGAGGATGTTGAAAGATTACGAGAACAGTTAGGACTTAATGCTCCTCTCTATGTTCAATTGATGAACTATATAAGTTCAATATTAGTACTTGATTTAGGTACCTCATTGAAATACGGGACTCCTGTGTTGAATGAAATAATGGCTAGATTTCCTTACACCCTCGTTCTAGCATTAACTGCCCAAGCTATAGCTATAATTGTTGCAATTCCTTTGGGAATATATTCAGCTATTAAGCCTAGATCTAAGTTAACCTATGTTTCATCAGTTGTCTCGGTAATAGGCGCCTCCACTCCTATATTCTGGATAGGTCTTATTCTAATATTCGTCTTCGCCGTAACTTTAAACGTACTCCCTTCAAGCGGAGCTGAATCCCCTAGACACCTAATTCTACCTGCATTTACTTTATCTCTCTTTCTTATGGGTAATTTGGCTAGGATAACAAGGGCTTCTGTAAGTGAAGCCCTAGCAAATAACTTCGTAGTCACTGCTAGAGCCAAAGGGCTTAAATGGAGAATAATACTCATTAGACACGTACTTAGAAACGCAATGATACCTATAATCACTGTGATGGGAATTCAGCTAGGAACTCTATTGGGAGGAGCTGTTATAACAGAGACCGTTTTCGCATGGCCTGGAATAGGATCTCTTTTAATAGATTCCTTGTTCTTCAGAGATTACCCTTTAGCTCAGGGCATAATATTATTCGTAATCTTCATATTCGTAGTCCTCAACATAGTAGTCGATGTAATTTATGCATATGTAGATCCAAGAGTTAGGGAAGTGCTATGGGCAGCGAGGAGATTCTGAAAAAGATCCAAGAATCTAGGAGAAAGAGGCTTATAGAAATGTGGGAAGCTCTTAAAGCAAACAAGGCAGCCTACGTTTCTTTGTATATAGTAATCTTCATGGTTTTCATCGCTTTCTTGGGATCTTTCATAGCACCTTATAATCCATATAGTTTTGATCTTTCTAAGGCAAGATACCCCCCAAGCTTATCCCATATATTCGGCACAGATGAGCTCGGTAGAGACATCTTCAGTAGAATTTTAGTAGGAGCTCAGTATACGATAGGTATAGCAATTGCTTCGGTAGCTTTAGGAACATTGTTAGGAGTAGTCCTAGGGTTGATCTCTGGATATTTCGGTGGTTTTTGGGATTCTGTTATTCAAAGGATCGTAGATGTGCTTTTAGCTTTTCCTACGGTGTTCTTAGCAATAGCCCTTGTTGCTTCGCTTGGACAAGGTGTAACTAGCTTGATAATAGCTATAGCTGTGAGCACTTTGCCTGTCTACACTAGACTCGTTAGAGGAGCGGTTCTTCAAGTAATAAGCGAGGATTACATAGCAACAGCTAGATTACTAGGAAAGAGCAACCTTTATATAATTTTCAGGCATGTCATGTTCAACGTTTCTTCACCCATAATAGTGCAAGCTACGTATTATATGGGATTATCCATACTTTTGGCATCAGCACTCGGTTTCCTTGGCCTAGGCGTACCTCCTCCAACACCTGAATGGGGTTCTATGATAGGAAGCGGTAGATCATATCTTTTCAGCGCACCTCACATAGTAGTCTTCCCTGGAATTTTCATAGCAATAGCTGCTATAAGCTTCAACTTGTTAGGAGATGGTTTAAGAGATGCCATTGATCCAAGAACGAGGACAATTTTGAGGAGAGGTTAAAATGAGTAAAGTTCTCGAAGTAAATAACTTAAAAATATATTATGACTTACCCCAAGGTACTGTTAAGGCTGTAGACGGTGTTAGTTTCACCATCAATAAAGGGGAGATATTCGGTATAGCTGGTGAGAGCGGTTCTGGTAAATCTACCCTTGCTTTAGCAATAGCGGGTCTTTTGAGACCTCCAGCAAGGGTAGTTTCAGGCAAAATCCTTTTTATGGGCATGGATCTTTTGTCTTTAGGTGAAGAAGATCTCAGGAAGATTAGAGGTAAAAGAATATCGACGGTATTCCAAGATCCGAGCACATATCTAAATCCTGTCTATACTTCTGGTTTCCAAGTAGCAGAAGTTTATGAGGCGCATAGAGGAGGGGGATGGAAGAGGTATTTAGGAGAAGTAGTTAAATTGCTTAAGGTAGTTAAAATCGCTGATCCTGAGAAGAGAGTTAATGCATATCCTCACCAAATGAGCGGAGGCATGAAGCAACGAATTCTGATATCGATGGCTATAGCAGAGAAGCCAGATTTGATAATAGCAGATGAGCCTACTTCTGCCTTAGATGTAACGATACAAGCTGAGATTGTTGAGCTACTCAACGAAATAAGGAAGGAGACTGAAACGACTATAGTATTTATAACCCATGATTTAGCGTTGCTCTTGGAAATAGCTGACAGGATAATGGTAATGTATGCAGGAAAGATAGCTGAGATATCTAAGGCTGAAGAAATGATGAAGGATCCATTGCATCCATATACAAAAGCTCTTTTATCTTCACTTAGATATGAAAGAAAGAAGAAGCTTCAAGTGATCAAAGGATCGATACCTAGCTTGATATCTCCTCCTTCTGGATGTAGATTCCATCCCAGATGTCCATTTGCGTTTGAAGCATGTTCTAAAAACGATCCTGAAGTACGTAACATAAAGGATAGACAAGTAGCCTGTTTGTTATATGAATAACGAAGAAATACTCAAGGTTGAAGGAGTAGTCAAATACTTCCCACTATCTTTAGGTATCCTGGGCTCTAAAAAATACGTAAGGGCAGTAGATAATGTAGATCTAAGTCTTCGTAAAGGAGAAATACTTGCCCTGGTGGGCGAGAGTGGATGTGGTAAGTCAACTTTAGGTAGAATAATCGTAGGTCTAATAAAGCCTGATAAAGGTAGAGTCTCGTATAGAGGTAATGACATATTCGATAAAGGAGGTCTTTCTAAAGAAGTTAGGCATAAGATTCAAGCCGTATTTCAAAACCCAGATAGCAGTCTTAATCCAAGGCTTCAGATATTCAGCATATTAAGCGAGGCCATAAAAAGCAAGAACAAAAAATTATCTAAAGAAATGTTGCTTGAAGAGGCATTAAAGCTTTTAGGAATCGTAGGTCTCTCTGATGATCATATATTCAAATATCCGCATGAACTCTCTGGAGGTGAGAAGCAAAGGATTGCGATAGCCAGAGCTATTGCAGTGGAACCAGAAATACTAGTAGCAGACGAAATAGTATCTGCGTTAGATGTTTCATTGAGAGCCCAGATAATGAATTTGCTCATGGATCTCAAGGAGAAGCTAGGTTTGAGCATGATTTTCATAACCCATGATATGGGCCTTGTATGGAGCATCTCTGATAGAGTAGCTGTTATGTATCTAGGTAAAATCGTTGAAATAGGCCCTACTGAAAAGATATTCAAAGCACCAGGACATCCATATACAAAAATGCTCTTATATTCTTCACCTACATTGGTACCAATTGCATATAGAAATCCTTTATTTAAGGCTAGAGGAGAACCTCCTAGTCCAATAGATCCTCCAAAGGGATGTAGATTCATAACTAGATGTCCGCTTGCATCAAAAGAATGTTCGTTCGAGCATCCAAAACTCATAGAAGTTGACGAAGATCAATACGTTGCGTGCATAAAAGTATAGCTAGAGAGGAATATTTGGAATATATATTCAGAAAAGTTTAAATAGATGTGTGAGATTTTTCAAAGCTTATGGACCTAAGGGCTCTATCCAAGATAACCCTTGTAGCTATACTCGTAGTTATAGTAGCTGTAGCAGGAGCAGCGTCATACCTCTTGTTATCTGGTCCAAGTGCTCCAGGCAGCACTCCAACTCCTACTGGGATATTCAGTAAGAAAGACACAGTTAAAGTAGCTATAGGAATAGACTTAGATACTATAGACCCTCACGGTCAAACTACTACTGTGGTCCAAAATGTCGTTAGACATGTTTATGAGACCTTATTATGGTATGACTCAAAAGGGAATCTAGTTCCAGCGTTGGCTGAGAGATGGGAAGTCTCTTCAGATGGTCTTGTATATACGTTTTATCTCAGAAAGGAGGTTAAGTTCCATGATGGGTCCAAATTCAATGCTAGTGTAGTTAAGGCTAATGTAGAGAGGTGGATAAATCCAAAGGTAAGGGTTCCTTTTAGAGCTCAACTAGGTCCTGTAATAGGGGCTGAGGTCATTGATGAATATACCGTTAAAATACGTTTAGAGAGTCCTTATGCTCCGTTTTTGCGCTCCCTTGCAAGCTATTTATTCATAGCTAGCGCTGAAACACTAAAGAAGTTCGGAAATGCAACGATAACAGAAGCTATAGGTAGTGGTCCCTATAAATTTGTTTCCTGGGAAAAAGGCAAAAAAGTAGTTTTAGAGAGAAATGATGATTATTGGGGAGAAAAACCATATATAAAAAGGATAGAATGGGTAATAATACCAGAAGTCTCTACCAGAGTCGCAGCCTTATTAGCAGGAGATGTTGACTTCGCTTATAACTTATCTCCTGCAGATTTAGAAAGAGTTAAAGCCGATAACAGGTTTGTAGTAGTAACACCTGTTAGTAACAGGGTTATATTCATCGCTATTATTCCAAAGGGTCCATTTGCTGATCCTAAAGTTAGACAAGCTTTAAACTATGCGGTGGATAAGAACGCAATAATAAACAACGTTTTATATGGTTTAGGAATCCCTGCAGATGCGCCTTTACCTCCTCATTTCTTTGGTCATCATAGCATTAAACCATATGAATATGATCCAGCGAAAGCTAAGAAATTATTAGAAGAAGCAGGCTTCCCGTTTGAGAAAGAGTTCGTATTCCTTCATCCAACTGGAAGATATCTTCAAGATAAGCAGGTCGCTGAAGCAGTTCAAGCATATCTTGCTCAAGTAGGAGTTAAGGTTAGATTATGGACAATGGATTGGCCTAGCTTTGTAGCTGAAGTAACTAAGCCGCTCGATCAAAAAACTTTCGATTTGTTGTTAGTAGGTTGGGGTCCTCTTGTTGCAGATGCTCATTTCACGTTGCACGCTCAATTCCACTCAAACCAAGCACCTCCTAAAGGTCTTGCATTGGCACACTATATCAATCCAGAGGTGGATAAACTACTGGAACAAGCCATGAAGGAATTGGATGAATCTAAAAGGAGCGAATTATACAAAAAAGCTATAGAGATTATATGGCAAGATTCTCCTTGGATATTCTTATATACACAAAAATGGTTCTATGCTGGTAGCAAAGATCTTAAGGACTTCTTCATATTCATAGACGGAGAGCAAATATTCTTTCACAGGGCTTACTTCGGTTAATAACTTTTTATTAATTATTTAATTTTTTATGATTTAGAATAAAGTCTATTTGTAACGCTAATTGTAAATTTGATAATATCTGTTCAGAAGTCAACATTAAGTGCAACAATGTGATAAATTCGAGAGATGGAGAATTGCAATACCTTAGTTAGATGGTATCTTAGGTTCTTAGAATGTTACTAATTTTCTTATTAAGATAATTTTTTGG
Organism: Thermoproteota archaeon; assembly: GCA_041640715.1. Lineage (GTDB taxonomy): Archaea > Thermoproteota > Thermoprotei > Gearchaeales > Gearchaeaceae > DSFO01. The sequence goes on from JBEPZU010000011.1 coordinate 11,980, forward strand.
CAAATATGAAAATTTTTAGGACCAAAGGATACTTGATGTAACTGAATATTTAAATCGAAGACTACGTTAAAAGTGATGGAACCTTACAATAAAAAATATAAGTAATTAAAGTGTAGTAAAAATAATATGGTAAATGTAAGGCTACTTGTGGTAGGCGTTGTTGTAATTGCTATAATAATAGCAGGAATTGCAGCCTTTTACCTTTCCAGTCAACAACCACAAGTTCAAGAGACCATAAAGATAGGGTTTTTTTCACCAATAACAGGCCCAGCTTCTGCAGATGGTCTCGCAGCTTTGCATGGAGCTGAGCTTGCTGTTAAACACATAAACAGTGAAGGGGGTATAAAAATAGGAGGTAAGACATACAAGATTGAATTGGTGACTTATGATGATCAATTGAACTCTGATCAAGTCGTAGCAGTATCTAAGAAACTCATAGAGCAAGATAAGGTCGTGGCAGCTGTGAGTGGCTCTTATAGCGGCCCAACTCTTGCAGCCTCACCAATATTCGAGGAAAAACGAGTACCTTTGGTGGTGGCCTATGCTGTCAATCCCCTTATTACTCGAGATAAGGCATACATATTTAGGGTTGGAATGTTAGGAGAAACTGAAGGTAAGGCAGCAGGTCATATCGTTGTTAATTCCTTCAATGCCAAGAGGGTGGCGATAATCTATATCGATAACCCATTCGGCATTAGTTTAGCTGAAAACGCTAAAAAGATGATAGAATCCCATGGATCACAGGTCGTTTATATGGCTAAGTTCCAAGCTGGAACCCAGGATTTCAGCCCATTGCTTGTTGCAGCTAAACAAAACAACCCTGATGCTTTAATAATATTCGGTTATTACCAAGATACGGTTGCAGTTAAGCAAGCTAGAGAGCTAGGTATGCAAATTCCTATCGTAGGTGCAGAAGGTTTTGACTCGCCTAAGTTCTTAGAAATAGGAGGTCCTGCCGTGGAAAACGTTGTAATAATCACCGATCTAAATAGGGATAGTAATAGCGAACTCGTTCAAAGATTTATTAAAGAGTATAAACAAACTTATGGGATAAGCGCCGATATGGTTGCAGCTTCTTCCTATGATGCAGTTCGAATCTTGGTGAAAGCAATAGAATTAGCCCAAAGCACTAATCCTGATGACATAGTTAAAGCTCTTAAAAGCATTAAGGATTATGAAGGCGTAACGGGCCTAATATTAGGCTTCACTAAAGGGAATAACGCGATTAAGTATTTAACAGCTCAAATAGTGAAGAACGGCGAATTCAGACATTTCGCAGACATAAAAGATCCTGACATAATAACACCTTCTGAATGATTTTTTTATGAATATTTCTTTTTTAGTTTTATTAGTTCTATTTTATTGACCCCCATGAGCATTGAATTTCTGCAATTCTTCCTTCAGCTTTTAATAGCAGGCTTGGTGCTAGGCGCAGTATACATTTCTATAGCTCTAGGCTTGACCTTAGTTTATGGTATACTCAAAATACTTCACATAGCGCATGCAGGAGTCTATGTAATAGGAGCCTACCTTGGATTGATAACCTATTCTGTGTCTAATAACTTGCTATTAGCTTTTCTCGTAGCAGCTACAGGTTCTGCGATCATAGGCTTAGCTATAGAAAGATTGCTCTACTTACCTCTCCTCAATAAACCTAGGTATGTACCTTTGATGATCAGCATAGCTTTATTTATTCTAATAGAAGAAGGCGTAGCTAATTTGGCGGGTCATGAGCCAAAATCTTTTAGCGTGGACATTCCGAATTACTCTTTCACGTTAGGACCCATCTTAATAACTCAATATCAAATACTCTTCATGGGAATAATATATTCGCTAACTCTTGCGATATGGTTGTTGCTCAATAAAACATTGATAGGGCTTGCTTCGAGGGCGTTGATTCAAGATATTGAATCAGCTGAAGCGAATGGAATAAACAAGAATAGAATCATAGATTTCAATTTCATAATAGGTTCTGCACTAGCGGGCTTGGTAGGGATGTTAGTAGGCATCTATTATTATAACGTTAAACCTTACATGGGAGAGATAGTTGCTTATAAATCGCTCGTAGTGATACTATTAGGAGGTTTTGGAAGCGTACCAGGTACGATTCTGGGAGGCATCATATTGGGCATATCTGAAGCTTTTCTTTCTGCTTTCTTCAACCAAGTGTTGCCCACCGAGGCCTTCGCTTTCATAATCATGATATTGTTGCTCATATTCAGACCTCAAGGATTATTGGGCAAGATGGAGTGAGTTAAAATGGTAGCTGAATATTATATAACACTTCTGACTTTGGTGGGTATATATTCAATAGCAGCATTGGGCTTGAATATAACGATGGGGTTTGCAGGTCAGATCAATTTAGGACAAGCAGCTTTTTTAGGAATAGGTGCTATGACTTCTGTAATCTTAACTATGAATTTAGGTTTCCCTTTTATAGCGGGATTTTTCATGTCAGGCTTGGTTTCTCTTCTAATAGGTTTAATTTTGGGTGTGATAAGCATAAGATTAAGGCATGACTTCTTGGCGATAACCACAATAGGTTTCAACTTCATAGTCGTAGGCATATTCTCTTATTATGAAATTTTCGGAGGTTCTACAGGCATAATAGGTATTCCTTATCCTGAGATTCTGGGTTATAAATTATCTCAGATAGGGTTCGCTTTATTTGTTTATGCAGTATTAGTGTTGGCCATGTTAGGAGCTGTTTGGATCAAGAAGTCTTGGATAGGAAAAGCCTTTGAAGCACTACGCGAGGATGAAGATGTCGCTCAAAGTATGGGAATAGATGTAAGGAAATATAAGATATTGGCTTTTGCGATAGGCACCGCATTAGCCGGATTCAGCGGAAGTTTGCTTGCTCATTTCCAAACATCGATAAGCTATGAAAACTTCCTTTTCGTTAATTCGATAAAAATACTATCCATGAGTGTGTTAGGGGGCTTAGATTCGATAATAGGTGCTTTGATAGGTTCAGCTATAGTAGTTCTTTTTCCAGAATTGTTCAGACCTCTAATGGAATATAGGCTTGCTTTCTATTCATTGATCATAATACTAGTGCTGATCTTCATGCCCGAAGGTATAGCTGGTAAGCAAAATGTCATGAGAAAATGGTTAGGTTTGAGCGAAAAGAAGAGAATATGGACAAAATAATCCTTAAAACCGTGAATTTAACTAAGTATTTCGGAGGCATCAAGGCAATCGATGATCTTAACATCGAGGTCTTTAGAGGTGAACTATTAGGCATTATAGGTCCTAATGGTGCGGGTAAGACCACACTCTTTAATTTAATCACTGGTTTCATAAAGCCTACGAGGGGAAAGATAATATTCGAAGGAAAGGAGATACAGGGATTGCCTCCTTTTAAAATAGCCCTAATGGGAATTGCCAGGACTTTTCAGATAGTGAGAAATTTAAAAGAAGCTACAGTTTTAGAGAATGTGCTAACGGCATGTGGTTATAATAAATATTCTGGGTTTAATTTTCTAGAAGGATGGGAAAAGGAGAAGTACTTGAAGAAGGCATTGGAAATAATCGAAGAAGTAGGACTTAAGGAGGAGTTAGATAAGCCTGCTAAAGCATTACCTATAGGTCATCTTAGAAGGCTAGAAATAGCTAGAGCCTTGGCTATGAATCCTATGTTGATTTTACTCGATGAAGTAGTATCAGGAATGAGTTTATCTGAAATAGAAGAAATAAAGAGCCTTATTCGAAAATTAAGGACAAAAAATCTAACTATAATCTTAGTAGAGCATAATGTTCCTTTTGCTATGGAGCTCTCCGATAGAATTTACGTACTCGATTTCGGTAAATTGATAGCCGAGGGAAAACCTGAAGAAGTTGCTAGGGATAAAAGAGTAATAGAAGCTTATCTTGGCGAAAGATATGTTACTTAAAGCAGAAAATTTAACAGTATATTACGACAAGATACTAGCTTTGGATGATGTATCGATAGAAATAAATAATAGCGAAGTAGTAGCCGTGCTGGGTAGAAATGGTGCAGGTAAAACTACTTTGCTAAGAACTATAATGGGTTTCGTTAAGCCGTTGAAGGGAAAGATACTGTTTGAAAACATAGATTTAACTGGGCTACATGCTTGGATTAGGGCCAGAATGCGCATAAGTTATGTTCCTGAAGGAAGAAGACTTTTTCCCTATCTAACAGTAGAAGAGAATCTCATTATAGGAACATACGCGGTTAGAAAAGAGGAGAACGTAAAGGAACGTCTAGAAGTGATCTATAATTTATTTCCCAAACTTAAGGAGAGAAGAAAACAAATGACTAGGACTTTGAGTGGAGGTGAAGCTCAAATGGTAGCAATAGGTAGAGCTCTAATGAACAATCCTAGATTGATCCTCATGGACGAGCCTTCAATGGGTTTAGCACCTAAAATAGTAGACGAAGTATTCAAGATGATAAAAAGGCTAAAAGAAGAAAAAGTAACAATACTTTTAGCTGAGCAGAACGTAAGAAAGGCTTTGGAAATTGCGGATAGGATTTATTTAATGGAAACTGGAAGGGTAGCATTCCAAGCTCGTTCAGAGGAAGCAAGGGAAAATCCCGTAATTAAGAAGGCATATTTGGGATAATTCTAAAGCTTAATTGTAACATTTTTAACGAATCCTGCTCCAGAGGATCTAGCTGATAGACATACTTTTAGAAATGCGAATAAGCATAACAATTGCGGTGAGTTCTCAATTCAACCAAGTTATCTGGAGTTGTTTAACCGGGATAGTTATTCATTAATATGTGCTTCTATTGCAGGTATTATTATAGAGATTGTACATTAATCACAAGAATAATGATTCTCACAGGCATTATCAGCTCCTCAAGCTCTTCTGGGTAATATATTATTCGCTCATAACCATCCTTTATCACAACTATCGTATCTTAATGTCTAAAACCTCCTATTTCCTTTACTTATATCCCAGGTTCGATCGTCAAGACCATTCCTTCTTCTAATACTCGATCATCGCCAATATCTAAGAAAGGAGCTTCATGGTATTCAAGTCCTATCCCATGTCCAACATGATGTCTCCAATATTCCATCAAACCATTATCCTTGAAGAATCTCCTCACGTTCTTATCGATTTCGCTGCACTTTATACCAGCTTTTATGCTCTCAAAGGCAATCTTCCTTGCATCCAGCATTAGTTTAAAGAATTTTCTCTGTTCTTCTGAAGGTTCTCCAACGATCATAGTTCTCTCTAGCTCAGCTCCATATCCGCTCACCAATGCTGTAGCTCCTGTAACTAGAACATCTCCCTTCTTTATAACTGCATGTATCGTAAGAGAATGGGGGTATTTAAATCACATGGAATAGCTCTTTGGGATTTAGCAATAGCTAATCTTGTATACAGAAGAGCAATAAGCAAAGGAGTCGGTAAAGAAATCCCGTTTAGAGGATACGTTGATGAGAAGATGATAACTCCCATGCTTTGAAGTTCCTAAAATTGAAGTGATGAGATAATATCGATTAAAAAAGAGGAATTCGAAGAGGATAACTTATTGTTTTTCCCAGATATTCGCTTGAGAAATTATTCTCTTAGGATATGAATAAGGTATTCCCAATTCTTTAAGGGTATTTTCAACGAGTCTAGGCAGGTTAGAATATAACTCAAACCAAGTTTTTCCAGATGTCCATGCTCTTACTTCAATTGTTATACCGTTTTCTGCGAACTGAATTGGGAAAATTCTAGGAGGAGGTTCTACTAGGACGTACCATTCTTGATTGAGCTTATTAATCATGGCCTCTATTACTTTGTTTATATCAGTCTCATAAGGCACGGTGAAATTTACTTTTACCAGCCTAACTATAGATGATGAATAGTTTATCGTCACCGAGTTAAAGAGTTGACTTGAAGGTATTCGTATCGAGAACCCTTCCCAGCTTTGAACCTTAGTAGATAAAAAGCCTATGTCTACGACCATTCCTACGTTGTTCCCATAGTTTATGAAATCTCCTATCTTGAATGATCTCTCGATCAATAAAAGGATTCCTGCGAAAAGATTAGAAAGAGTTTGTTGGGCGGCTAAACCTATTACTATACCTATGAAACCCCCTGCTATCAAAAGCTCAGTTAAAGTGAGTCCAGGTATTTCCAGAGCCCTAATTGCTATAGCTACACCTATTAAGATGACTAGATAGTAGACAGTCTTAGATGCATTTTGTATTACATGTTTAGGTGCTTTCTCATGAAGCCTTCTCCTTACTAATAAGGAAAGTCTTTTACCTACTAACCAGGCGATTAACAGCGCTAATGCGGCTTCTATGTAGTTCTGAAAAGTCAGTATGAAATTGAGCAAATCCGTTAAAGTTATCGCGATCATGTTCCAAAGCTCATCTCGAAAGTAGTTGTTAACCTATCTGCTTTTACATGAGGCATTCTAGAGAAACCCTCAAGGGAAGGTTTATTCATCAGCTTCACCAATGCTAAACCTTTCTGCAATCTTTGAAGTTGAATCAATTCACCGCATATCATATTGTCTTTCTTGAATAAAGAGAAATGCTTTGAATCAAATATCACTTTGCTAATCGCACCTATGCTCTCTGCCTTGTTTATAGCTTCTATTGCAAGAATAGCTTCGTGCTTTTCAGTCAAGAAGGGATTTAATAAAGGATTGGTCTTCCAGTATCTGTAGATTTTTCCCTTAGCTACATCTCCGTATAACGCGTATTTCTTGGGATGGATTTCGATCTTATCGATCAACTTGTAATTGCGACCGTCTGTGATGTAAACTCCTATATCTAAGGGTATTTTGACGTAGAACTTAACTGAACTATCAACACCGACATAGACTGGAGGATCTAAAACTACACCGAAGAACTCGGTTACGTTTTCGTTTATGCTTAAAATCGGCAAATCCTCTATTTTGAGGTCGCTAGGAGCCACAACGCTCTTGTCTCCTCTTCTGTATACATAACGGTTTTCTTCTTTAGAAATAATATAGCTTCGTTCCATGGTATTTTTTATTTTAATTATAAAGATTTAAAAAAGTTTTAGGAGCTGGAAGTTAAGAGCTGAAGAACTGTTTAGATAGATCATACTCGCAGTGCCGGTGGTGTACGGTGAAGAGAATATGGTGAAGGGGTATACGGTATTGTAGTTACAGTATAGTTGTAGCTGTGGTTACAGTTGTAGTTTATAGTTGAAGTTATAAGCAAACCTATTGAGATTATATACCAAAAAATTTCTTTCAAGTAAAGATTTATATTCCTTATATGGTAGTATATATTCTTATTTCTTCAACATTACTTTCTACTTGTGGTACTTCAAAGCTAATAAATGACGTGGCATAAGCTCCCCATAGAATTTCAGATAACATTCCTTTCTCTTTAAAATACTTCAAGGCTCCTGGATGATATGGTATTGGTCCTCCATAGAGTTTCAAAGCATTCTTATGTGGTGAAAACTTGGCATAAAATTCACCGAGATTACGAACGTTATCAAAGAAGGCTTTGGTTATCCTATAAGCTAAATCTTCAGGTGTATCTTTGTGAATTACGAACGCATTCCAGTATGTAAGAGCAAGGACCTCTCCTGGTGTTCCGTAAACATCTTTAGGTATAGTTGCTAAAGAGACCAAACCTGGGAATCTTTTTTGAATTTCCTGAAATGTGTTTGAATCTATAGACGCTAAGTACATCTCCATACCCGCACGTCTAAACTCCTCAGCAGTCTCTTTAATAGTAGTCGAAGGCAATTCATCTATAAAGAGTAAAGCGTCTATGCGACCCGTGGAAAGATCTTCAGCAATATAAGGAGGATAAGTACGTCCTTCTACCCAATAGAAATCCTTTAAAGGATCTATCCCTGCTGCATTAAGGAGCCAGCGAATAATAAACTCCTGTTCTTCATTGGTTGGTATACCAACCCTCTTGCCCTTGAGATCTGCAAAGTTTCTTATGCCAGAATCCGTCGTAGTCACGATATAAAGATAATGGGGATAGGTAGACCATAGTATGGTTATAGGTGGTGGATTATTCTTGAATCTATCGTCTTGACCTGTATAAGCTACATAGGCTGGTATTATATCGACCATGCCAGAGTATACATCGCCTACTGTAAAATCTGTATTATCCCTTATCAGAAGGAGAATATCTATCGAGGGTTTTTCATCCCACATATGTTTAACTTCTCCTATCACTTTGCCGCTTATCAAGTCTGCGATTGTCCATGAATAATCACGAGAAACAGCTCCATAATGATAGATCCAAATGATCCACTTTGTAGGTGTAGGCGATGGTGTTGGTGTAGGCGTAGGTGTAGGTGAAGGTGTTGGAGAAGGTGTTATTGTTGGCGTAGGTGAAGGTGTTGGCGTTGGAGAGGGCGTAGGTGTTAGTGCTGGTAGTGTTATCAATGGAATAACTACGGCCGCAATAAGCACAGCAATTATAACTATTGCTACGACGGCTATTAGTAAAACCTTCTTAGATACCATGTCCGTCTTATGATTTATATCTATATAAATTTAATCTTTACAATATAGTTATTTTATATTAAAATAATTCTTTATAGTAGCAAGAATAATAATATATACAAATATATACAAGAGAAGACTAAAAAAACTAGATTTTGTCTTCGCATATCTTTCACTTCCATTATTTTAATGGTTAGAAAATCCTCATACCAGACTTGAGCATTCTAAAAATACTCCTATGTGGATAAGGTTTTAAGCTATGACAAATCGAGACTTATTTGGCAATTGTTAAATATCTAGATCTCAAAGAACTGAAAACACATTGCAAACATTGTACATTAAGAATTCCTCAAGGAACAAGCAATAAAGAGTTTTAAGTAAGCATATATAGAGGCAAACATAGATCTCAATTTAATTAATTCTCTCAATATAAAGAAATTTAAAATTCAACAAATTTTTTTTATATAAATTTAATAAATAATTCCTTCCTAAAAGAATAAAAGTCAAAGAAATTTTTATTTAGTATGTTGAAATTCCTCGGTTATTCATGGCTTGGAGGCATCCTAGCTTTTATTCTTACAGTTATCGCTTCAGCAAGCGTAAATCCATGGTTTGACTTGTTTTCAAATGCATTCAGCGATCTAGGCTCTAGCAATGCGAATTCTCCTTGGATTTATAACTATGGACTAATCATAACGGCGATATTTGTAATGCTGTATTCTGTTTATATCACGCTCTATTCCCAAAGTAAGCTGGAAACCATCGGCGGGGCTTTCTTTTTCATCGCTGGAGTATTCCTATTTTTGATCGGAATATTTCCTGCTGGTACAAGACCTCATGTCTTCGTATCTACATATTTCTTTGTTCAAAGCGATTTCTCGATATTCGCATGGGCTTTAGGTATTTTGAAGAGGAATAAAGGTTATGGATTGTTCTCTCTAATCATATCCATAATAGGTCCAGTGCTAGGGTTTACGATAAACTGGCCATCCGTAGCAATACAAGAAGCTTTCGGAATTTCACTTATAGCTGTTTGGGCGTTATTGGTTTTCTTCTATTATAAAAAAGCAGATAAACTACCTACTTCTAGTTCTAAGGGCAATGCTTTAAATCGAAAATCGCATCTTAATTCCATTAAAAGCGTAATTTTTAACTCTTAAGATAGTCTTTCCAAAGTTTTTGAAATTTGATGATCTTAGGAAGTATTACATACATACAATATGGCTTATTTGGATTCCTCTCGAAGTAATTTATATGATAATCTTCGGCCCTATAGAACGCCTTATAAGGAACCAATTCCGTCACGATCGGCTTATTCCAAATCTTCTCAGCTTCTTTTATTTCTTCCTCTGCTATCTTCCTTTGGTCTTCATTCATGTAGATTATTATCGATCTGTATTGCGTCCCTACATCGTTTCCTTGTCTGTTCTTCGTAGTAGGGTCATGAACGGTGAAGAAGATCTTCAATAACTCCCTATAACTTATAGTTTTTGGATCAAAAGTTATCTTAACGACCTCTGCATGACCAGTTTGGTCTGTGCATACTTCTTCATAGGTAGGATTTTCAACCCATCCTCCTGAATATCCAGGAATTACTTCAATAACACCTTTCACCCTTTTGAAAATCGCTTCGGTACACCAAAAACATCCTCCACCTAGAATAGCGACCTCATAATCCATAAATTCAATTTCTCCAAGTTCTATTTATTCTCTAGGGACAAATAAGCGTTAAAGAAAACTTACATTTATAAGTTTAGTATTCATGATTAATGATTCTTATAAATATACAAGGTTTAGAGAATTTTATATTATTTAAAACATATTAAACCAAAGTTAAATATATCGCTAAAAACTGCGATGATAAAGTAAGTATGTATTCTAGAAGATTATTTAGTTAAAAAAATTAAAAAATTTAATAATCTCCTTCTTTTGCGTAAGGAATGCTCCATAGGGCGACGGTGAGCACGACCGCCTTGAACCATGCATTGAACATTTTCTCTACTTCCTCAGCAGGATCTCCCTTCTTAGCTAGGAATGGTTTTATTGTAGCTGTGATAGGGTATATGAACGCAATTAAATATCTTAAAGGTATATGATCTACGCTGTTTACGTTATCTGTCTTGTTCTTCTTAGCTCTGTGATGCCTTAAACCTATCTCGTATTGATAGTTTAACCATGTTCTGTCGTAATCTCTAAAGCAAACGTCTAAAATCCATTGACCAAATCTCTTTCTAACAGCGTTGAGATACTCTGTAATGGGTTGCATGGTGTTTTTATCGGCGAAGTAATAAACGAGATGCGGGTTAGAGCCAACCCATCCATACCATAGGTCAAGGATATCTTCTACTTGGTCCTTTAGGACTTCTCCTGCTTTTCTTAAATACTTCACATCTTCCTGAGTTAGCATAACAGTCTTCTTTAATGTCTCGAATTCTTTATCTGAAATAGGCGCCATTGGTACACTGATACTTCCGTAGCCGTATCCTTTTATTTCCACTTCTGTCATGTGTGTTGTTTTTTCTTAACAGTATATAAATTATATTGTATTTTTGAAGAAATATACTTACCTAAAAGTAACTAAATAAAAATTTATATTGATAATAGAGAAATTATATCTAAAAATGAGAGTAGCTGATACCGTTCTAAGCAATCAGGCTAAACAAGTTACGCTTCGTAAGTGGTCCGTTACAATAATTCTTGAATTATCTAAGGGACCTATGCGCTTTTCTCAACTGACCAAAAACCTTAAAATATCTAATAAGGTGTTATCGGAGAAACTCTCCTCACTTATGAACGAAGGTCTAGTGAGTAAGATGATCGATTATGAGGGAGAATATTACTTAACAAGCTACGGAGAGACTGTTGCAAGCCTGTTTAAACCTTTGATCTCTGCAGGCATAAAGCCAAGCGAAGTGGATGATGTCCTAAGATGCAAATGGATGTCTTATATTCTTAAAAGCCTAGTAAGAAAAGAAAGATTCGCTAATGAGTTGTTTATTTCGTTAAAAACCATTTCATGGAAGGTTTTGTCTGAGCGGCTTAAGAAATTGGAAAAGTATCAGCTAGTTCATCGTGAGGTCATCAACTCCTATCCAGCAAGGACCAAATACTTCTTGACTGAAAAGGGCAAGATATTAGCGCTATGGATTATCAATAACGAAAATTTTCTTAAACAATATTATGTATTAGTTTAATTACATATTTTCCCTTAGATTCTCTTAGTATTATTTTATAATACTTCATTGCTTCGTTTTTAGCTTAATTTATTTATCAGAAGCAGATTAATAAATATAAAAAAATTTATTTAATTATGAGTGGTTGGCAATTGAAAGAAGGAGAGGAAGAAATAAGTAGAGATATAGAAAGAGCTGAGGAGTATCAGCAACTTGCCACTAGAGCTACAGCAATTAGCGCGAATAGATACGAGCTCAGCACGGGAGTGACGATTGCAGCGAGATATGCTGATAAGTTAAGAAGAGTTGCGTTAGTTGTTTTAGGTAAGGCAATACCTAGAGACGTCATTGTAAGAGATATTTCTGAGCTCAATAGGGCGTTATATGAAGAGATCGTAAATAAAATGAAGATTGACAAGTTAGAAGTGATCAGGATACTCGTAGATGTGGTTTACGATGAATCCGAGAGGAAATTGAAGTTTGAGAACATAAGAATACATAGATTCTATGATGAAGAAAAGGTCAATTCTATAGTTAAGCAATACGAAGAAAGAATTAAGAGTCTAGAAGAAGAGAATAACAAGCTTAAAGAAGAACTAGAGAAAACCCAAAGTAAGCTTGAAAAATCCAATGAAATCATCAACAAAATTCAAGAGTTACTGAAGTTATAAAATACAAGGATTAAATCTAGAAAAGTAAATCTAATTTTTTTACACTTTAATCAAAGATATATTTTTAGAAAACTATATTCCAATCACTCCTTTGACTCCTTTTGCAAACATTTCCACTCCGAATCCGATTAAGAATAAACCTAACAGTCTGCTAACGAATTCTATGTACTCGAGTTTAATTTTAGGCATGAGCCATACCAAAGCTATGAAAACAGCGGCTACTGCAGCAAAAGCTAATACTAAGGCTAGTATTGTTTGAAATAAGCCGATCTCATAAACCTTTATGGTTAGAAAAGATAAAGTTGCAGGGCCTGTTAGCAAAGGGGTCGCTATTACGGATATCAAAGCCTTAGCTTCCGTAGATCTACTTACTTTTTCTTCATAAGCTAGCGTCATATTCAATCCCAGAATAATTATAACCATTCCTCCAGCTACTCTGAATGAATCCAATGAAATCCTGAAAATATCGAATATGACTTGTCCTATGAATATAAAAGAGAAAGCTATAATGAAAGCTAAAATCACAGCTCTAATCGCTATAACTCTTACATTATAATTTCTTTCGTATGCAATGAACAGTACTGGTAAACTGGCCAGAGGATTGAGTAAGAAAAATAACTGTACAGTTGTATCGAAGGGGATCATGATTAAAGTATGTGCATTTCTATGATAAATTTATACCGCTACTATCCAGAAGACATCTTCGACAAAGTTATACCTATATCTTAAGGAAGCTCGTTTGAAACATGACCTTTCAAAATTCCTTAGTCTACTGTCTCGAATAAAAAGCATAAAAATAATATTAAATGTTGAGCTATGCTGATATTTGCGCACCTTTCTTGCAAATTATAGGCATTGACATTCCTCACTCATTCAGAAAGTTTAGATCATGTTAAAGCACGTGTGAAGTTCTCAATATTTTCGGTAGGTTATCCTAGCTTTTAGGTTAGTTTTTCCTCGATGAATTCATGGATCCTCAAATTTATCTTTGCTTATTTTCGAGATCAAAGAACCTAAAGTTTCCAGAAAATTTGCAAAGTATCATTAAAATGTATGAACGAAATCCGCTTTTTTTCTAGTTAGATCTAAACATGAAATAATTTTAATATGCTTGTATAATTTTCATGTAATGTCGCTAGATTTGGTCTCGAGTCTAGCGATAGGGCTTTTGTATGGTTTCTCTTTAGCTGCCCCTCCAGGCCCTATGAATGCTCTAATAGCTAGTAGATCTCTCTCGTCTTATAGAAATGGTTTCCTTACAGGACTTGGAGCTATGACAGCTGATTTCTTGTTCATGCTTTTAACTTATGCCGTGTATGGATTTATTCTCAATTTGCCCTTGGAACCTGTTTATTTCCTAGGAGGGACATATATGGTAATTTTAGCTATTTTGATATTAAGATCCAAGGTAGAAGATAGAAGAGAAAATAGGGATCCTATAGGTTCTCTTATATCCTTCTTATCAGCATTAACATTAGGCTTGACGAATCCCTATCAAATATTGTGGTGGCTCACAGCTGGTCTTTCTTTCATGGCTATTTTTGGCTTGATTTCAATCCTAGGTCTTTTCTTAGCTATAGCGATATGGATATCCTTATTCCCTTTACTGATAATCCAAGGATACAGATACGGTAAAGGAATAACTGTCTTGATCGTGAAAGCCTTTTCAGTAGGCACTTTATTGATCTTCGCTATTTTGATATTTTATAACGGTTTCTCTGCGTTGTTAGGATTTAATCGTTAGAAGAAATATTATGTTATGATTTCTATGAGGGTCGATAGCATAATCCCTAGCCCCACTATGTGGATCCAAGATATTGCAGCAGAACTAAGGAAAAGAGGAAGAAGTTATTATAGCTTACACGTAGGTCAGCCAGGAATAACTCCTCCTAGTGAATTAATCAAGATGTTCTCTGATATCATTAAAGAAAGAACTTCAGATATTTCTTTATATTCATATACCTCTCCTAGAGGAATCCCTGAACTTAGAGAAGCGATAGCTGAAGATTTAAAAGAGCTTGGTAGATATGAACCGAATGGGCTTAAGGAAATCGTATTGACGAGCGGAGGGATAGAAGGAATATTAACGAGCATATTTGCTTTAACGGATCAAGGAGAACCAGTGGGAATTATAGTCCCTGCATATTTCCACTTTTATTCAATACTCAAATTGCTGGGCAACAAAATAGTAGAGCTGAATACCTATCCAAGCTTATCTATAGATCAAGATTCTTTGATCGATTTATTCTCCAAAGTCAAAGTTGTGATCATAGCCAATCCAGATAATCCTACAGGTAGAACGTTGAACAAGGAAGAAGCTAAATTATTAGCTGATTTGGCGAGGGACAAAAAAGTGTATTTGATCCACGATATCGCTTATTATACTCTTTATTATGAGGCTTCTAGAGAATGGCCTGAGAATTACTGTTGGGAATATTGCGTAACCGTAGGCACTTTCAGCAAAGATCCAGGTATACCAGGATGGAGGTTAGGCTTTGTGGTGGCAAGAGAAGAGATAGCCAATGCCGTTGCCCATGCTAGAGAAGCCACAAGTTATAATGCTCCTCTTCCTACCCAGATTTTGATCCTCGAATATTTAAAGGGAAAATATAGAAATGCGTTTTTGCCTAAGGTTCTAGAAGAATATAAAGCTAGAAGGGATGCATTAGCTAAGGCTTTAGAAGAAAATTTACCTGATGTTAGCTTCAAGAAGCCTGGGGCTGGAATATTCATCTATGGAGATTTCTCTAAATATCTAAAGAGCAACGCTGAAGATTTCGTTAAAAAAATAGCCCTTGAAGAAGGAGTATTGACGATTCCTGGGAATTTATTCGGTAATGGAGGAAATAAGTGGATTAGATTGAGTTTTGCATGGGAGACCGCGGATAAGCTCAAGGAAGCTGTAGAGATAATGGCTTCTAGGTTTTAATATTTTCATTAAAGCTTAAAGATTTTCAAAAAATATTGAATAAAAAAGTTAATTTAATATAAAATCAAACAATTAAAGATGAGAGAATTAATTCTGATATTCTTAAATATTAATAAATTTTGCAGATATTAAAGAAATAATTCAAGAGCGAATTTCTTTGAATATTTAAAAGCTTCATGGGTATTTTTGATTTTGAAGAAACAGAAAAATATTTTTAGTCTTACGTAGAATATGTTTAAATGACTCAAGAAGATCTCGTAATATATGGTTTATTAGTCATACTAGGAGCGATCCTCTTAGGCCCGCTTTTGTCCAAAAAAATCGAAGAAAATTTAATACCTTTCTTTTTAGTCATGGGCGCATTGGCAGCGACGATAACTAACAGTTGGAGTTTAGAGCTCATCGAAGAGGGATTATTAACTCCTGTATCCCTCCATGGAACTCCCATAGGCATCTTTCAAGTCGTGTTGATAGCAGGAATATTCTTCGTTAAATACGGTGCTAAATTGGAAATATACGTAGGGAAATTAATAGCTAGATTTTCCGTAGCTTTGATATTTTCTTTGTTAATATTTACATTAAGCCTAGCTTCGAGCGTAATTTCAGTCATAGTAGCATCGGTTATCTTGGCTGAAATAGCTTCATTGATGAAGATTAGAAGAGATCAACTTATCAAAGTATTAATAGCTGGAGCTTATGCTCTAGGTGCAGGTGCAGCCTTAACTCCTGTAGGAGAACCTTTATCGACAATAGCAATAGCGAAGTTATCAAAACCTCCGTATAATGCTGATTTCTTATTCTTATTTTGGTTGCTTTGGGAATTTGTAATACCTATAACCATCATTTTCTCGTTATACTCCTATTATGTTCTTAGTAGAAGCAAGACTGTTGATTTAAAAGATGCTGAAGTTGTCCACGTAAAATATCCTTCGTATAGAGATGCAATAACTAGGGCTATTAACGTTTACTTATTCATATTTGCTCTCGTAATCTTAGGCCATTCGATGGGCCCTATCGTGGATAGATTCATAGTAGGTCTGAGTTCAGAGTTGCTATATATATTAGGTTCGATATCTGCAGCTGTAGACAACGCTACATTGGCCGCTGCGATCATCTCACCTGAACTAGAGCTTGAACAAATAAAGTCTTTCTTGGTCTCATTAATAATAGCTGGAGGTTTTCTAATACCAGGAAACATACCTAACATAATCATAGCCCTAAGACATAACATAACGTTCAAAGAATGGATGAAGATAGCGCTACCTATAGGCTTGCCAGTTTTCTTCGGTGCATTCTTCTTTTTATTTGTGTAGCGTTATTTAAGAGATTTTTTTAAATAATGTGCTTGCAGACATTATAATAAGATTCTACTGTTTTCTGTATTTTCTTATATAATAGCGAATTACTTATCATGTTTATAAACAAAAATATGTAACAGTAAACTTTAATTTTAAGAATTATAAAAAAGTAGCAGTAAACTTTATAAATTTAAGAAGGAGAGAGAAATATATTAGCTATGGGCGAAGTGACTTTCTTAGGCGAAGCTCTTCCATTTGATGAAAAAATTGAGTTGGAGAATTGGAAGCACAGACATGTAAGCGTGGAGACCTATATGGCGTATCATAAAGCAACTGTTAGAGATTTAGAAAAATATTGGGAATCGATCGCTAAGGAGCTTGAATGGTTTTCTCACTGGGAAAGAGTTCTTTCAAAGGGAGAATATCCTCATGTTTATATTTGGTTCAAGGGAGGCAAGATCAATCTTTCATATTTGTGCCTAGATAGACATGTAAAAGGTTGGAGGAAAAATAAGCTTGCAATAATTTGGGAAGGAGAACCTGTAGATGAAAGAGGAAATCCTAGAGAAATCAGAAAATTCTCCTACCAAGATCTTTGGAAGCTGACCAATAAGATAGCATACATTTTAACTAGCAAGTTCGGACTTAAAAGAGGAGATAAGATTGCGCTTTATCTACCCATGATTCCTGAATTACCTCTTTTCATGCTCGCGGCCGCAAGATTAGGTATAATCTTCACTGTAATTTTCAGCGGCTTTACTGCGGAAAATCTAGCGAATAGAATGAACGATTTAGGTGCTACTCTTCTAGTAACAGCGGATGGTTTCTATAGAAGGGGTAGAATAGTAAGACTTAAGGATATAGCAGACGAGGCAATAAAGATGACACCGTCAATTAAGGATGTAATCGTGGTCAAAAGATTGGGATTGGATGTAACAATAGTTAAGGAAAGAGATCATTGGTTAGATGATCTATTGAAAGATGTTCCAGAGAACGTTTACGTTGAACCTGAGAAATTAGAGAGCGAAACTCCTCTATATGTTTTATATACCTCTGGAACTACAGGTAAGCCTAAGGGAATAATTCACGATAATGGAGGTTATGCAGTCCTTCTTCATGCTACGATGAAACAAGTGTTCGATATAAGGGATGATGATGTATATTATTGTACTGCAGACATAGGTTGGGTGACGGGACATAGTTATATTGTCTTTGGGCCTTTGATGGAAGGAACAACCGTTGTAATGTATGAAGGTGCTCCTGATTATCCTGAACCAGACAGATTTTGGGCTATAATCGAAAGATATGGGGTAAACGTATTCTACACAACTCCTACAGCTGTTAGAGCTTTAATGAGATATGGAGATCATTATGTATACAAACATGACTTATCTTCTTTGAGGCTAATACACAGCGTAGGAGAACCTATCAATCCAGCTGCATGGAGATGGCTATTTGAAGTTGTAGGAAAGAAAAAATGTCCTGTAGGTTCTACGTGGTGGATGACTGAGACAGGAGGGATTTTGATTAGCCATGCTCCTGGCTTAATGTTGGTTCCTTTAAAACAAGGAACAAACGGTCCTCCTCTACCTGGAATTGATGCAGAGGTCGTAGATGATGAAGGAAAACCAGTGCCTCCTGGCAAGAGAGGATTTTTAATTATAAAGAATCCTTATCCAGGAATGCCAGGACCTCCTACAGGTATGTGGGGCGATCCTGAAAGGTATGCGAAGGTATATTTTGAGCGCTTTAATTATTTCTTTACATCAGACTACGCTATCAAGGACAAAGACGGTTATATTTGGGTTGCGGGAAGAGCAGATGAAGTACTTAAGGTAGCTGGCCACAGAATTGGCACTTATGAACTAGAATCTGTTTTAGTTTCTCATAAAGCAGTTTCTGAAGCGGCAGTAGTAGGCGTTCCTGATCCAGTAAAAGGCGAAGTTCCAATTGCGTATGTAGTGTTAAAGCAAGGATTTGAGGCTAATGAAAAGCTCGCTGAGGAGCTTAAAATTTGGGTGAGAGAAAAACACGGACCTATTTCGGTTCCAGCGAGTGTTTTCTTTGTCGGTAAGCTTCCAAAGACTAGAAGCGGTAAGATCATGAGGAGATTAATCAAAGCTGTGGCCACAAAAGCTTCCTTAGGAGACATCACTACGCTTGAAGATGAAGCAGCAGTCGAAGAAGTCAAAGAAGCCTACGAAGAATTCATTAAAGCCTTAGAGAAGAGTAAGTAAACTATTTGGTTTTTAGTTTAATAATATTTTAATCATATATCAATCATTTTTCATTCTTATAGAGTTTCTTTTGATATTAACAAGCGGTCTTCATATTCGGTGATCTTTAGATGATCAAGATTTGTCTATAATTACAAAGTCCCTAATCTTATGCATATAAAGGAAAGAAAGAGATTCAAAAATTCCTAGTAGAGGCAATATGACTAAGAATTTCCATGCTTTGGCCTTAAATATTCCATAGGTGTAACTCGTTAAATAATACAGAGAACCTGTAAGGCCGATGAATACTAACGGGCTATAAGTTGGAAAGATGAACCAAAGAATAACAAGCAAGATGAACATGAAAAACCTTCCTATGAGTCTAAACGTTACTAGGATTATAGTCGTAGGTTTAGAAAATTTAAGCTCCTTTAATACTCCTTTAAACCATCTAGCTCTTTGTCTCCAAAAATCATTTATACTATTAGGACTTTTTATCGAGACTCTAGTAGAACTGTGCCATACTTTGTATCCTTTTTTAACAAGCTGTTGAGCTATGCGGAAATCTTCTGCAAGAGAATCTAAGGGAAAAGTTATCTCTTTTAATGCTTCTCCTTTCAAGATCAATAATTCTCCATGTAAACCAATATAGGGTCTCTTAATCAATCCGGTGAAAAGTCTGAAAAGGAAAAGATCATCCCATAGTCTTATATGATCCAGGACATAACTTAATTTGGATTTTCCTTCCCTTGGGACTAAAATTCCGTTTGCTCCTACATAGCCTTTAGCCTCATAGTATTTTATCTCATATAGGAAAGAATCGTCACAAGGATAGCTATCATCATCTAAGAAACAATACCATGTTCCTTTTTTTACATAATTCCTCCTGAAATATTCCAAGGCTCTTCCTTTGCATTTTTTTCCTGTAAAGCTTGAAGGGACTACTACTAATTCAACACCATCGATATGCAGGTTGCTTCCTTCATCAACTATAAGCCACATTTTATATTCTGGAAATTTTCGCTTCAAGATACTGATCGTTTCATTTAGAGCCTGCAAAGTCTTTGAATCTGCTACGGTAGGTATTACGAATTCGACGTTCTTAGCTTTTTGAAAAGAATATTTAGGATGATAAAGAGAGCCTAAGAGATTTATAAATACCAAAGAACCATATACCAAAAAAGCTAATTCTAAAATCATGTGTGTATCGTTCTTTTGATTATTTAAATCCTTTTGGATGTTTTTTAGAAAAATTTAAATACTAGATTAAAAAGCAAATTTA
>JBEPZU010000012.1:0-23776 GCA_041640715.1 Thermoproteota archaeon
ATTTTTAGCAACCATTATTGGCTGAATATTTTTCTTCAACTACATAATTTCTTACGTGCTTTGATGCTATTCGAAGTCTCAAACTTCTATAAAGATTTAAGAAGAAGCGGAGATAATTTTTTTGTATGCCCCAGTAGCTTAGCTTGGACATAGCGCTGGCCTTCTAAGCCAGAGGTCACGGGTTCAATTCCCGTCTGGGGCGTACGAAGTAGCTTGTATTTGACCGCTATTACTCAAATTTTCACCTACAACAAAGATGCTCCATACTATCGTCTTATTTTTAGCGAGCTATTCACGTAGCACTGGTAATGTTGAATTGAAAACCAAGCTTACGGCTTTTTATCAATAAAATTACAAAAAAATTAATATAATAGACCCGCTCTTACTAAAATTGATTGCCCTGGTAGTTTAGCCCGGTAGAATGTGAGGCTGTCACCCTTGAGGCCCGGGTTCAAATCCCGGCCAGGGCGTTATAGAACAGGTATAAAACTTATTAAGCATAGCGAAATACCTCTTTAGCACTTCTCGTTGTAAAAGGCTAGGGAAAAATCCTACTAACTACATTTTCCTCAAAACTTCGATTAAGACAATAGCATTATTGTGCTTTTCATCCCTTGCTGAATATAGAAGGGTGATTATTCCTTTTTCCCTTTCTAGCTGTTTGATTTTATTAAGCAATTCTTGCTTATTTCTTAGCTCTGATTCGTATCTGTATTTGAATTCTTCCCATTTCTCTGGATCATGAGAAAACCATTTTCGTAAACCATCGCTGGGTGCGATTTCTCTTAACCATAAATCGACCTTGGCTTCATTTTTTGATATTCCTCTAGGCCATAGCCTGTCAACCAATATTCTAAATCCATCTTCTTTAGCTGGAGGGTCATAAATTCTTTTAGCTTTTATCATTGATTATGGTATTTAATATTTTCAAAGTAGATAAACACGTTTCGCTTTTGATACTTTCTAGAGCTAAACTTGGGAGATTTTCGTTTTCAGTCAGGTTTCATCATACCGAGTTAGGCATTAAAGCTCTGCTGTGGAGAATAAGGGTTGCACATAAAAACATGATCAATTTGTGAAAAACGCGGAAGAAAAGCTTTAGGAAAAGATTAGAAGTAACGCGTTGGTTAGGATGTAAAATTACTTAGGTTATTCTTTTTCCCATAGAGCTTTTCTCTCCTCGTATTCTTTCCTACTATAGACCACCTTAGCAGGAAAACCCATTACGACAGAATCTGGGGGTACATCTTTGGTTACCAAAGCTCCCATCGCTACTACACTTCCTTTACCTATTCTAACGCCTGCCCTTATTATAGCCCCAGCTCCTATTATTACATTATCCTCCACGATTACTCCGGCCAACTTCTTGCTCATAGGATAAGGATCATTGGTCAGTACAGCACAAGGTCCTATGAATACATCATTCCCTATTCTAGATAAAGGAGGGATGTAAACCATGCCTTCTATTCTTACATTACTACCTATCACAACATTGTAATCTATATGTGAAAGAGAACCTATAACTACGTTATCGCCTATTACAGTGTTATCTCCGATGTATACGAAATGCCATATCTTGACATTCTTTCCTATCTTGACATTCTTTCCTATGTAATATATCGGCTGCATAATTAATATAACCTGAACTAAGTTTCTATTTTGTTACCAATTAAATATTTTACCACCGAATAGAACGCATTGGGCAATTTTGTCCCAATATTCTTAGAGAATAAAAGTAAAAATTTCAATATGTCTTTCGTAGATACACTTTTCTCGCCCAAAAAGACCATCATGAGATCATCTGGAGCCTCTTTTATCAGTTTGTGTTTAAGCTTTGGATCTAGATTGACAGCTAGTTTGAGAAGTTTAGCGTTAAATGCTATTCTTTTTCTAATGTTCTTTAGGAAATTGGATTCGCTAAAGAAATTATAGGCTGAAAATATAGAAAATCTTATTCCTTCACCTGTTGTAGGCATAACGAAGCCTGCAGCTTCTCCTATGATATAATACTTGTTTATTCTTTGTTTGCTAAGAATACCTCCTACAGAAACGCTTGCTCCTTGTCTGGTATTTTTGATAAGCCTCAAACCGAACGCTTTAATCTTCTTCTCATATATCTTCCTCAATTCCGTCCCGTCATAAATCCCTCCAATTCCTACGTTATACCTATCTTTGCCATAGGGGAAAATCCAGAAATAACCTTTATCAAGCAAATCTATGATAAGATAGCCGTCATCTATAACCCCGTTAGCCTCTGCATAATCCCTTATGACCGGAATTAGTCTGTATTCTTTACTATATAGATTCCTCAAGAAATTTCTAGAATATGTCAAATAACCAGTAGCATCTACAATCAAATCTGCATCTTCCATTTTATCTTTGAAAAAAGTACCCATTTCTAACTTAGCCCCTTCTTTCGTTACTATATCAGCTAATTCTTGAAGAAACAAGCGTTTGTTGATTATAAAACCTCTTTCACCAAAAGGAGATTTTATGGTCCTATAATATCTGCCATTGTAATATATATGAACGAAACGCATCTCATTGAGCATCCATTTATACCTCTGTCCTATCTTGAAAGGCAATACTGAAAGCGCATCGCCTGCCAAAGCTTCTCCACAAGGCTTGAAAGCAAAAGTCTTCCTACCTTCATAAATCTTAACGTTAATTCCTCTAAGAAGAGCATGATAGGCAAAGGTTAACCCAGCAGGGCCTGCGCCCGCTACAACTACTTTCCTAAATTCCATAATTAAATAGAATTAGTTCGTAATTTTAATCTTACAGTAATTACTTTTCTCTAGATATTGCTCTAATATCTTTTTCTATACCAAACTTCATGAATTAAACAAACTCAAATAGTTATTAGTTCAAAAACAACACTAAATTCTCATTTCCTATAAGATGTAGCTACTTCCCCTTAATTTATTTCTTTTCTAAAAAAGATAAAGCCTCATCTACGTTGTTGAATAAATAAACTTCTTCGCCTCTCTCTAATAGAATAAAATCGAGTTGAAAATCCTTCAAGATGTCATTTAGTGTCCTTTTACCTAAGGCCTGAAACCACTTAATTCTTTCACGAGTAGCTCTATCTTCCACAGTTATCGTTTTGCCCAAAATTATAGAATATCTCAATCCTTTGAAGCTGATCCTTACTGAGTATTTCTTGGAAGTAGCGATTTCTTTTAATCTATTTATTTTTTCCTCCAACATATCTAGCTAAACAACTCCTGAATTTTTTCGAAACTAACCTCTTGTTGGATTCTCTTCTTCAAATCCCTCAAAATAACTTTGCCTTCTTTGAATTCCTTACCACCCATTATCAGGAAATAATCGTAACCTAATTTTGAAGCAGCTGAAAGAGAAGTACTTAAGTTTTTGCTTGAAGTATCGATGACCACAATAATATTCTGTTTCCTCAATTTATGGGATAAAGAAAGAGCAGCCTCGATAATATCTTCATCGTGCTCAAGTAAGAAGATTGTTAAAGATTTCATATTTCTCTTAATTTCTCCTTTATATATCAGTGCAATTCTATCCAATCCAAGCGCACAACCTGTAGCAGGAACTTTTGGACCTCCGTAATACTCGATGAGCAGATCGTATCTTCCTCCACCACCTATTGCAACATCGATCTCCTCATGCTCAAATTCATATATAATGCCTGTGTAGTATTCTATGCCTCTAGCAAAGGACAAATCTAGTTCTATATTAGTTAAACCGGCCCTTTTAAGTAACTTTATGAGAGTACCTAAATTCTCTAGAGGTTCAAGATAATTTTCTTTATTTATTATTTTCTTAGCTTCCGAAATCATTTCTAAAGGGGTAGCCTTGATCTTGGAAATCTCTGAAATTAACTCATAAGCCTCGGTTCCTTTATCGTATTTTTTGAGTTCCTTAGAAAGTTCCTCGAATTTCTTTTTATCAATTAAAAATAAGAAATAAGGTAAATCTTTGTAGTCTATCCCTGCATCCAACAGGATTTTCTTTATAAGTTCCATGCTACCCAATTTTATCTTGACATTCTTTAGTTCAAGATGATCAAATATATCAAAGGCTAAAAGAATGACTTCTAAATCTGCTAAGATGCTAGAAGAACCTAGGTGTTCAAAACCTGCTTGCCAAAATTCCCTGTATCGTGCTCTTTGAGGTTCATCATATCTGAATACGTTAGAGAAATAAGATAATCTGACCGGCTTAGGCATTGTCTGAAGAGAATTTATATAAAGCCTAGCTATCGAAGGTGTCAACTCAGGTCTTAAAGCGAGCTTTCTCCCAGATAAATCTTCAAAGACATACATCCTCTTACTTATCTCATAACCTGATTTTTCTGCGAAGAGAGAATAATATTCGATTGTAGGTAATATAACCTCCCTGTAGCCGTGTTTATAGCTAACTTCTCTAGCTACTTTTATTATGTGAACTAATTTTTCTGCTTCTTCATAGACCAAATCCCTCATGCCTTTTACAGGTTGGAATTTTTTAGAAGGCATTACATCGATGCTAAGAAGAAAGCAATTAGTGATAAAAGCATAGCTAATAGGAATTTATTCTTAGTTTTAAGTGCATTTTCTTTATTAGCATTCTTTAATAAATTATACGAGTAATAAATGAAAATGATGTTCGCTATTATGATTACAAATATATAATATGGATTAAAATAACCTAAAATAAAAGGCAAAGGACTTAATAACACTGTAGTTATTATGAAATAAAAAGAAAGCTTTGCGGCGAAAATTTCTCCTTTGGAATTGGCGATGGTTTTTATGCCTAGAGCTAAATCCCCTGCAACATCTACTATGCCTTTTATGATTTCTCTGCTAAGATTGGATAGAAAAGCTAAAACGCATAATATAAAAGTAGGTAAAAAGTTAGAGAAGCCCATTAAGCTGGAACCATAGATGAAGGGAAGGGTCGTTGTATAAGTCACAGCTAAATTACCTAATATGCCTCTTCTTTTAAGGAAGAAGTTGTAAGCAATAGCTACAACTAAACCCATTATCGCTATGAGTATTGAGATAAAGTTCATCAAAATGAAAGATATTATAAGACCAAGTGAGGCTAAAAGTATTGAGAAATACAAAGCAGAAATCCTGGAAATTACACCTGAAGGTATAGGTTTCGATGGAAAATTTATTAAATCTATTTTGTAGTCTACGTAATCATTCAAGACCATAGAAGAGGAAGAAAGAAAGAAACCTACGAGAAAAGGTAATAAGAATAGATAAAATTCTTTGATTTCCCCTACTAAACTATTCATCCCAAAATTTAGCCAATCAGGATTTGATACCTGAATACCTATGATAACCCCAAAACCCATCATTAGAGAGTTAAAAGGTCTGGTTATTTTGATATAACCGAGTAACTTTTCTGTTTTCATAATTTTATCTTTGACGCTTCATAAAACGAAACATCGCTGTTGGAATCTATTACAGCAAATATCATGCTTTTCCTCATCCTTAGAGCAAAATCGAGCATCTCATCTAATTTGTCCATCTCAATGCTTTTACCTTCTTCTAAAATTGCTACAATATAGTTTGCTGCGGTTTCCTTCACGGATTTCCCTCTTTCATATAATAGGAATACGTAATCGTCACCATAACCCTTAACTACTGGATGATTCTTTTCCCTAAGTTTCATGTAAACAAGAAATTTTTCAAAAAACTTTTCATCCTTTTGTTTGAAGAATTTTAATGCTTCCTCAAGACTCAATTCCTTTTCTTTGTACTCTAAGATTGCCAGATTCTTGAATAATAAGTATAATGCTTCAAAACCTTCCAATCTAAGGAAATCTTTCTCTAAAAACCCATATCCCTCATTTATCAATTTGTTAGCGTTGCTTCTAACAAGATAACCATATCCGTCGTCTGAAATCTTTATTCTAAATACCATTATTAAAGATAATAGTACAAGAATTTTTTAATACTATATGCTTATCAACATAAGATTTGAAGAAGGGGAAGTGAAGTTTATTGATTGCAGCTCTCTACCCAACAAAATCAGAATCATCAAAACCAAAAACCCCGATGACATAGTAGAAGCCATAAGGACTATGAAAATTAGAGGTGCGCCAGCAATAGGAGCCGCATCTGCACTTTGTTTAGCTTTAGCGGCTAACTATTTTGAATACAAAGATAAAGAACAACTTAAGAGCATTTTAAATGAATATTCAAATCGCTTGATAAAAGCTAGACCCACAGCATATAATATGTACTATGCAATTGAGAGGATTTTCAAAGTTTTAAACAGAACTGGTATAAATGAAGTAAAAGAAGAGATATTAAAGGAAGCCATTAAAATATGCGAAGAAGATATTAACGCAAATTTGAAAATAGCAGAGCTAGGTTCTAATTTAATAGAGGAAGGCGATGCAATTCTTACTCACTGCAACACAGGAGCCTTGGCTACAGTAGGCGTAGGTACAGCGCTAGGTATAATCGCTAAAGCTAGAGATAAGAAGATAAAAGTATACGTTACCGAAACTAGACCTGTAATGCAAGGATCAAGACTTACAGCTTGGGAATTGGAGATGTTAAAAATTCCTTATAAGATAATCCCAGATCTTGCAGTAGGTTACCTTCTTAAAAAAGGAAAGGTAAATAAGGTCATAGTAGGTGCTGATAGAATACTCCAAACAGGGCATTTGATAAATAAGCTAGGGACTTTCTCAATAGCTTTAATTGCAAATCATTTCAAAGTACCTTTTTATGTAGCTGCTCCCACTAGCACGATAGACTTGAAAAATAAATTAGAAGATATTATAATTGAAGAAAGGAGCAGAGAAGAGATCATAAAAATCAAAAGATATTATATAGCTCCTAAAAATGCAGATGTTTTTAATCCAGCTTTCGATGTAACGGATCCTGAATTGATAGACGCGATAGTTACTGAGAAAGGAATTATTAAAAGACCTATCGATGAAGGTATTAAAGAATTGATATCACAGAAGACGTGACGGATTTATCTATCATACTTAGTTTAGCTTCAAGTTCTTTTAACTCATACTTATTTTCTAAGTAGAGAAAAACCAAGGCGGAAATTTTGCATTCCTTTTCGACTCTTTTGAGTAAAGTGAATAATGCCACATAATCTTCTTGGAAAAGCATACTTTCTCCTATAACGGCTATCCTATCCTTGCTATTTATTGAATTCTTAGGTATAGCTATGGTTTTCTTAAGCTCTGTTCCATTCGAACGATTTTTAACCACATAACTATATTCGACTCTTTTGGCCGGAAAGAAATGTTTGTCCTCATAAACAGGTACCAATTTGGTCTTTAACATTGAAGCCGAAGAAAAACCTAGAAGAAAATCCCTAGGTACAAAGCAAGCTATTTTGTTTATCCCTTTGAATAACAATAAATGATGGATGTAATTTGAAAAGAAAAAGAAAAGATTAGGATCTATAACGTCTGAAGATTCCTCCATTCTTATTTTTCTAAGGATTTTAAGCAATAGCCTTTTATCTAAACTCTTATTTATTATCCTTTCCGCATTTGATAAACTAGGCAATACTTTACCTGAAACATATCTGGAAAGCAAAGAAAGATCTATAGCAAACAGTTGAGATAACTCATTAAAAGTCATAAAAGGCTTTAAGGCTCTGAGAATTTCTATCGCGTTGATCTTGAATTGAAATTTGGAAAGACCATCCAGCTTTTGAGTTGATCTGCTAGAATTATTCACCCCACTAGAGTCCATCTTCTTTTATTTTATGAAAAAATTTAAATACTTTTTTCTAACAAAAAGAATACAAGGAAAAGCGCAGGTGGGGCAAAAAATTATTGAAATACCGAAGAGGAAAATAATCGGTAAACATATATACGGTAACTTATATGAATGTGACCAAAAAGTCCTTGTAAATAAAGAAGAGTTAAAAGAAATAGTCATTAAGGCTGCTGAAATAGCTAAGATGCACTTAGTAGATGTGCATGCGTGGAGTTTTCAAGGAGAAAAGGGAGGAGTTTCGGTGATCGCTTTGGTCACCGAGAGTCACATTTCAATTCATGCATGGTCAGAATATAACTACGCAAGCGTAGACGTATATACTTGCGGTTCAAAGAGTAAGCCTTTGAAAGCATTTAAGTACATAGTAGAGAAATTAAAGCCTAAGAAGTACTCTGTACATAAAGTTAAAAGGATAGGATATAAACTAGAATAAATTTTTTATTTTCTCGGTCTTCTTTCTCCTTTAACTATATAGAAGACTGCCTCAGCTATGTAAAGAGCATGATCTGCTATTCTTTCAAGGTAGCGGAGTATTAAAGTTGCTGATACTGCACATGCTAGTTCAGCAACTTTACCTTTAGCCAAGTTAATAACGTGTCTTTCATAAATCTCATCTATTTCATCATCCATCCTCTCTACGATCGCCACTTTTTCTAGATCTTTATTTATGAATGCATCTATGCTCAATTCTATCATCTTTAGTACCACCTCATTGGCCTTAACTATTTCAGAATGATCACATTTGGATAAATCACCGAACGCTTCTAATACTTCCATTATATCATAGGCATATCTTCCAAACCTTGAGAAACCATAGGCTATTTCCATACACGATTTTATATACCTCAAATCAGAAGCTACTGGTTGGTATCTAGCTATAAGGTCAACTGCAAGTTCGCTGACTTCTTCTTGTAATACCCTCAGAGTTTCTGAATTGAAAAAGATTTTGTCAGTCAACTTTTCGTTTTTTAAATAAGACCTAACAGCAAGCTCCACGGTTTCCTTAGATAAATTAGCCATTCTGATCATTTTGGAATTTAGCTTTTCTAAACCTGGATCTATTAGTCTCATCCGAACTTACCCGTTATGTATTTTTCAGTTAATTCGTGCTTAGGTCTTTCGAAAAGTTCTTCAGTAGGCGCAAATTCTATTAACTTGCCTAGATAAAGAAAAGCCGTATAATCTGCTATCCTCGCTGCTTGTTGCATATTATGAGTTACTATAACTATCGTATATTCATTTTTTAGCTCTACCAGCAATTGTTCAATTTTAGCAGTAGCTATAGGATCTAAGGCTGAAGTAGGTTCATCCATCAGCAAAACCTCTGGACCGTAGGCTATTGCTCTAGCTATGCACAATCTTTGTTGCTGTCCTCCGGATAAGCTTGAACCAGATTTATTCAAAGAATCTTTAACCTCATCTAGCAAATAAGCTTTTCTAAGAGTATTAAAAACAACTTCGTCGATCTTTTTCTTATCCTTTATACCATTGAGCTTCAAGCCTATTGCTACATTATCATATACAGAGAGCATCGGAAAAGGATTGGGTTTTTGGAAAACCATTCCCATATATCTCCTAATCGTTGAAGGATCTACATTAGGATCATAAATATTGCCCTTGAAATTCTTGCCATAAAAATACACTTCGCCTTTCACTTTATTTCCTGGCATTAGCTCATGGAGACGATTTAAGCATCTAAGAAAAGTAGTCTTACCGCAACCTGAAGGTCCTATTATCGCAGTGATGTGATACCTAGGTATGTCAATATTTATTTCATAGAGAGCTTGTTTATCTCCATACCAGGCATTTAAATTTCTAACAGTAAAGATAGGATCCATCTCACCAAGCGAATTTCCTTCGTATAATAAACTTTAAACCTATATTTAAAACTAATACAGCTAAAATTAGAATCAAAGCTATTGCCCATGTTTGTGCTCGAAGATCCTCATAGGGAGAAATTCCATAATAATATATCGCTAACGGAGCAGCCCCTACTCTGTCAAAGATGCTTGTGAACCAATATAAGCTGCCTAAAATGGTTACTACTAACGGTGCAGCTTCTCCTATGATCCTTGAAAGTGCTAAAATATAAGCTAAAAGAATACCACTTCTAGCATAGCTTAGAGATATCGTGAAAATCATTCTAACCTTGCTCATTCCTAGAGAGATCGCCGCTTCTTTAATGCTCGTAGGTACTAAGTTAAGTGCTTCTTCTACAGCTCTGGCTATTATAGGTAACATCAAAAGGGAAAGGGCTATAGCACCAGCTAAAGCAGAGAAACCAGTAGCACCAATGCAGAATTGAGCTATACAAATTTTTTCTACGCCTAAAAGACTAAATATTCCTCCTCTTACTATAGCTATGTAGATGAATATTCCTATCACGATCGCGGGAAATTCTGCGAACACTTCTACGAAATAACGAACATAAGGAGCTAGTTTATGCTCCTTGAATTCTGAAAGGAAAATACCTATAAGCAACCCCAAGGGTAAACCTATAGCAGAAGCCATCGCTACAAGTATCAAGGTACCTTGTAAGAAATTACCTATACCTCCTCCTGGAACTCCGGGCGGTCTTGCCACGCTAACCAATAATTCTATAGAAAGTATCGAAGCCCCTCTGTATATTACTTCTATAAGTATCCAAAATAATGGTATCATCGTTACTATGAAAGCGGTGGCTGATAGAAGAATGAAAATTCGATTCTTTATACGTCTAGTGTCGATCATAGATAAGCACCTTTTAAGAATCTAACTGTCCTGGCGATTATAATCCTAGCTACAACTATGTTTGCTAAAGCTATCAAAAATAATACGAAACCAATAGCAATCAAAGCTTGATAATGTAAATCACTGACAGCTTCTAAGAATTCATGAACTATCAATGAAGGCATCGTATAACCTGCGCTAAAGATGTTTGAAGGGACCGAATGTCTCGCTCCTATTACCATCGCTACAGCCATCGCTTCTCCATAAGCTCTAGCAAAAGCCAGCAACAAAGCAGCTATTATCGCTAGTCTAATATGTGTAAATATTATCTTGGCTACCTCATAGCGCAACGCACCCACAGCTATTGCTGCCTCCTTTATAGATACAGGCAAAAGTTCGATGGCTTCCTTTATTATCGAAGTCATCGTAGGCAATAAC
This sequence comes from Thermoproteota archaeon, assembly GCA_041640715.1. Taxonomy (GTDB): domain Archaea; phylum Thermoproteota; class Thermoprotei; order Gearchaeales; family Gearchaeaceae; genus DSFO01. Next base: position 10,872 of record JBEPZU010000012.1, read on the forward strand.
ATCACGGCTAAAACAATACTCGCCGTCAATACGCCTACACCCGTGACAGGACCTTGAAAGAAAGGAATAAAATAAAATGTGTTTTGAAGAGGGATGTAAACATTTTCCCTCAAAAAGGGAGCTAATGTTAAAAGGGCCCAAAGCCCATAAATCACGCTGGGAATTGCTGCTAGAAGTTCTACTAATGAAGAGACGAAGGGTTTGAATCGAGTAGGAGACAATTCAGCTATGAAATAAGCAGTAAGTAACGATATAGGTGTTGCTAGAGTGAGAGCAATAAGAGAAGTCATGAAAGAACCGACTATCGCTGGGAATATACCGAATATTCCATGAACGGGGTCCCACTCGCTTCCTGTAATAAAATAAAGTCCTTGAGAAGCAAGAACATTATAAGATCCTACGAAAAGTTCAAACGCTAAAAGGAATATAGTGGATATAAAAAATAACGATATCAAAATGAGTAATGCCAAAAAAATTTTATCGCTATTCATGATTTACGATTGCCTGCTATTAATTAATCAAACTTGTTTACTTGGATTGCTTGGAGATGAGCATCAATGCTCGAAAACAATGGGGTGCCTTGATACGTTACCAATTTTAGAGTTTCAAGATTTAGGTCGATCGCTGCTTGAGGTAACGGAATGTAATGTAATGGTTCAGCGTATTGCTGCCCGTCAGTAACAACCCATTTAAGGAATTTAACTAAAGCTTGAGCCTTTTCTTTGGTCATGCCAGGTACTTTAGATAATTCCTTATATATTAATACATAGGTGAAGCTAACCACAGGAAAAGCCTCTTTCAAGTTTTTATTCGTCTCAGACAATTTGAAGAAAGATCTAATGATCGAGACACCGGACCAATCTTCATTACCCTTTGGAAGAGAAACGGTAACATAAGATACCGTATTTGCTATAGTTTTAATAGAGGGACTAACGAATTCGCCCGTAGAGGGATTGAGGAGATTACCATAGGGTATTTTATTTTCAATCGCATAAGTGAACTCGAGATAACCTACAGAATAAGGATTATTTTTAATTTGCCCCGCTACACCTGCATTTCCTTGACCTCCTATACCTACTGGCCAATTCACAGATGTACTTCTCCCTACTTTAGTTGCCCATTCTTGAGAAACAGTGGAAAGATAATCTGTCCATACATAAGTAGTACCGCTACCGTCAGATCTATGCACTACTATTATAGGTTTATTGATATTGGCCAATATAGGGTTATATTGTACCAATCTAGGATCGTTCCAATGAGTTATCTTACCTAAAAAGATGTCTGCCATTACATCATTGGTGAAATTCAATCCACTACGGGGGAATTCGGGGAGGTTATAAGCTGGTACTACTGCGCCTATTACAACTGGGATATGTAGCGCATCGCCTGCTTGTAGCCATTTATCTCTAGGTAAAGGAGCATCGCTAGCACCAAAATCTACAGTCTTTTCTAAGAATTGTTTAATGCCTCCTCCGCTACCTATACTAGCGTAATCCACCTCTACATTCGTTATTTTTGCATATTCATAAGCGGCTCTCTGCATGAAATACTGAACGAACGTAGCCCCTGCACCAGAAAGTCTTATTTTTTCGGCGATTGGAGAAGTGTTTTCGCCACCTTGACTAGTACTCTGTGATAACATAGAATACGCAGCTACTCCTACTATCACGATAACCACTAGACTTACCACTAACAGCTTACTTAGGGCTTTGCTCCTCACGCGAGAGTAATAAAATTCTATATTTTTAACCTTAATCTATATATACTATATAGAAATATTTAGAAGTAATGGGAAAAATAAGAAGTTTGCAGAAGACAGGTGGAGAGACTTTCATCGTATCCTTACCTAAAACTTGGGTTAAAAATCTTGGTCTTAAGCCAAAGGATAAAGTAGTGTTGCTGGAGCAGGAGGATTCATCATTGGTTATATACCCGCTTAAGTTTTTGGAGAAAAAAACTAAAGAGAATACATCAATAATTTATTCTTCCCGAGGCGATGCAAGTACAGTGATAAGAGAGTGCATAAGCAATTATCTAGCTGGCTATGATAGCTTCAAAATAATTTTCGATAAAGAAAACATACATGAGAAATCTTCGATAAAAAATTTACTTCGGGATAAATTGATAGGGATAGAAGTGATAGAAGAAGACATAAGTAGTATAACGATTCAAGTTTTCGCTGAAAATAAAAATACGCAGATGAATAAAACGTTGAACAGACTTTACGGGATAGTATATCTTATGTTAGAAACCCTACTTAAAGCTCTTAACTCTGAAAAAGGATTGTTGAAGGAAGTTATAAAAATAGATGACGAAGTAGATAGATTTTATCATTTTATAGCCAGACAAATAAACCTGGCTATTGAAGACCCTTACTTAATGTTAGACCTAGGCGTGTCTAAAAAATCACTCCTGATAGAATATCGTTTATTCTCAAAGACCCTTGAAAGAATCGCAGATCACATAGAATCGATTTCTCAACAACTGATAGAAGAAATGCCCAGTAATTTAATCAAAGAAATATTAGAAGTAGGAGAAGAAATAAAGAAACTATTTAGCAAATCGGTGAAGACATTCCTAAATCTCGATGCGAAATCAGCATATAACACAGCAAGGGAAATCGAAGCGCTTTTAGCTAAGATGTACACATCCCCAAATGACCATTTTGAATCGAATCTCAACATTAGCCTATCGACGAGAATGATAAAAGAAAGCTTGAAGAGAATATTAGAATATTCGCTAGATATTTGCGAGTTAACGATGAATGTAGACAAATTAAGAAGATGAACAAAATTTACGGACTCGCTTTCTGCTTATAATCAAGTTAAATTACCTCCTCGCTTTTTAAACCCCCCACTCTTATTTTCTAAATGGAAAATTGGACTAGCAAATCTACGATTTTGAGCAGAGGATTGAACATCACATCGCACCAACAGTACTCTTAGAATAGATAGAGTTGCGCTAGGCCTCATTACCATTGGCTAGTTTAAGTTCAGCCCCTCGGCTATTAGCAAGCGAGCATACAACTTGATCTCCATGCTAGGATTAATTAACTTCAAAATTAAGGCTGAACAGAGAGAGGTTAAGTAAGTAGTAGCGCGATCAACCAACCTCCTAATAACGCAAGAATACGAAATATCAATGTTAATAGCGGTGTCATCGGCTCAGAAGTAATTACACAAAAATGTAAGCGGGCCCTGTGGGATTTGAACCCACGACCCCCCGGTTAAGAGCCGGGTGCTCAACCTGGCTAAGCTAAGGGCCCTAGTCCTCGATCTTTATATTTAATTCATAGATTCTCTTAATTATTTTTGATGTATCATATAATTCTTTGTCGATTCTTTTAGATAACCTTCTCACTTCAGAGTTTATACCGTTCTTAGATAAAAAGTCCCTTAGTTCCTCCTCATTTACTTTTTGGTCAGGTCCTAACAAAATCACATCAGGTTTTATTTTTTTGATAATCTCAAATAAATTTTCTCCTGGATTACCAAGAATCGCCTTATGAACATACTTGATACTCTTAACAACTTCAAGCCTTTGTTTCTCACCGACGATCGGTTCTCTTTTCTTGAACTTCCTGACGTTTTCATCTCTACTTACCACAACATAAACTTTACCTAATTTACTTGCTTCCTTGAAAAGGTAGATATGGCCAGGATGTAGAATCTCAAAGGTGCCTGCTACCATTACCTTCTTCACTTTACTCATGGTAAAAATTTGTTTTATCTAAAAATAAATTAGATATGGAAAGAACAATTGAAGAATTAAAATACCTGGGAATAATAAAGAGGGAAAAAATAGAAAGAGCCCTGAAAGAAATTAATCGAGAAGATTTTTTACCTGAGGAAGAGAAAAAATATGCTCATCTAGATACCCCTTTACCAATAGGCTATGGCCAAACGACTTCAGCAATACACATGGTAAGCATACTTTGTGAAGCGACTAATTTAGACGAAGGAGATGAAGTACTGGAAATAGGTGCAGGCTCAGGATATATGGCAGCCATCTACCATAAGATAACTAAATCTAAAGTAGTAACCCTAGAAATAATCCCTGAATTGGCAATATTCGCTAAGAAAAATCTGAGAAAGCAAAACTTAGATTTCATGATAGACGTGATAAATGCAGATGCTACGCTTTCCCTTCCTTTAAGAGAAAAATTCGATGTTATAATAGTAACAGCTTGTTCTAAGGCGTTGCCTAAGCAATATATCGATGCGCTAAAGGAAGGTGGCAAGCTCATAATACCTGTAGGTCCTTACCAACTGAGCCAAGATTTAATATTAGTTAAGAAGGAAGGAAAAAGCATCAAAATAGAGAAAATAACTGAAGTAGCCTTTGTACCTTTAAGAGGAACAGGATTGATATTTAAAGAATCAGCCGAACCAAGCTTCTAAGCCCGTCTGACCTTTCTTATAAATAGGAGCAGATTTAAGCCTTTGGATTGCATTCTTCACTCTTTCAATTGAGAAATCTTTTTCGCCCACCAAGAAATCTATTATGCCTTCTTCATTTGGAGGCTTCCATTCTATCTTATAATCTTTGTTCACCTCAGGATTCATGAAGAGATTCTTTATTCTCTCGTATTCTTCTTTATATTCAATTTTCAGGCTTGAAAGAACATTCTTAAGATTTCCATAAGTAAGTATTAAGCTAAGAGCACGCTTAGGACCTATACCTGCGAAACCTTCAGGGTTGTAATCAGTACCTATCAAAATACCTATTTCTACTAGCTGTTCGTAAGTTATTTTTAAACTTGAAATTACATCTTGCAAAACTATGAGCTCAGGTAACACTTCTACGTATGCATCAACCCTAGGCAACTTCCTTTTGCCAGTGATCGTCAAATTTCTCACAAGCCTAGGTGCGCTGTAAAGTAATGAATCATAATCTTGACTTCCACAAGCCCAAGCATCATTGACTTTAACTAGATAAGCAGCTTGAGCCTCTCCTTCAGATGGACTTTGAACTATAGGTATTCCCATTAGGTTAAGGAGTTTCTTGGCATCTTCAACCATCTCATCAGTTAGCTTTACTGCTCGCATTGCATAGGATTTTGCCGCTTGAATATCTCCCTTTTCTAAGGCTTCTTTGTAGCTTAATTCAGCTTCTTCCTTCATTTTTCTCCTTTTCTCTATTTCTTTATACTTCAAGCTAGGAGGACGACCGTCAAAAACATAAATAGGCTTTATACCTATTTCGAGAAAATTTATCGTTCTATAAAAAAGACCAGACAGATGACTGGTTATTTGACCAAATCTATTCATTAAGGGAGACCCATCTGCTTGCCTTATCGCTGAAAGATATTGATATAATGCGTTATATGCATCTATTGCTATAACTTTACCAGCAAGGTCTTCAAGTTTTATGGTTTTCCTTTGTACAAGTTCAGCTAAATCTACGCCCATTCTCTTTTATCATTATAATCTTGGTGTCTTTCTGATTTACAACTGAAATTTTGTCGAAAATCTCAAGCTTTATAAGAGCCTTGTATAATTCTCCCTTCGAAGGAGGAGAAGATTTATAGATTCTATTTAGCTCTTCCATTAATTCATCCTCACTTATGCTGGTTTTTTTCTTAACTATTTCATAGACCGTATAATCTAGAGGAAGATTCATAAAAAGGTCAAAGCGGAAGGTTTTGACTGGAAAAGCTGCTTGGATTTATTATACCAATCGAGATAGAAATTAATTAGCGCCTCATTTATCGAAGGTCTAACCTTCTTAACCGCTTCTAGGAAATGCTTCATGAAGACTTTATTTTCTTTTTCTCTTATAGCAAGAAGTGCTGCTTCTCTGCATAAGCTTTTTATATCAGCTCCAGTATACCAAGTAGTTATTTTAGCCAATTGATTTATGTCTACGTCATCACTAATCTTCATCCTTTTGGTGTAAATCTTGAAGATTTCAACTCTCTCGGATTCATTAGGAGGCAGAATCAATATAATCTTATCGAACCTCCCGTTTCTCAGTATAGCAGGGTCTAAGAGATCAGGTCTGTTCGTAGCAGCTAGCACGAAAACATAATCTTTGCTAGTAAAGCCATCAAGCTCTGTTAATAGTTGGCTTAAGACCAAATTGTAAACCTCACTGGTATAACCTCCTTTAATCGAAGCTACCGCTTCTATTTCATCGAAGAAAATTAGTGAAGGAGAAGCATTCTTAGCCTTCCTGAATATTTCTCTAATCGCTCTTTCAGATTCTCCTACCCACTTACTATATATTGAAGGACTATTCACATAAATGAAGTTAAGACCACTCTCGCTGGCTATGGCTTTTGCTAACATCGTTTTACCTACTCCAGGAGGACCGACAAGCAAAATACCTCTAATAGGTTCGATTCCAAACTCTGCATACAATCTGCTGTCTTTGACTGGAAGTATTAGGGAATCATACAATTCTCTTTTAACTTCTTCCAAGCCTCCTATGTCGTCCAGCTTTACATTGGGCTTCTCAAAATAAACTTCCCTTAAAGCACTAGGAGTTATTCCTTTCAGAGCTTTTAAGAAATCCTCCATCTTAACTTCGATCTGTTCTAAGAGCGTTGGTGAAAGTTTTTTAGTAGAGGTTAAGTCTGGTAAGTATCTCTTGATAGCTATCATGGCAGCTTCCCTTGTCAAAGCAGCCAAATCAGCACCTACAAAACCATGAGTTATCTCAGCTAAGTATTCCAAATTCACATCTTGTGCTAAAGGCATGTTTCTGGTATGAATTTGAAGGATATCCAATCTTCCGTTTTTATCTGGTACAGGGAATTCTATTTCTCTATCAAATCTGCCTGGTCTTCTGAGGGCAGGATCTAGCATATTAGGCACATTGGTAGCGCCTATTACTATTACATTATCTCTTGGTTCGAGACCGTCCATCAAAGCTAGCAACTGAGCTACTACTCTTTTCTCCACCTCTCCATGTACCTCTTCCCTTCTAGGTGCTATGGCATCTATTTCGTCGATGAAAATTATCGAAGGAGCATTCTCCCTTGCCTCTTCGAAGATCTCTCTTAATCTAGCCTCTGATTCCCCGTAATATTTGTTCATTATCTCAGGACCGTTCACTGAAATGAAGTAAGCTGCACTTTCATTTGCCACTGCTTTAGCTAACAATGTTTTGCCTGTTCCTGGAGGCCCATATAATAATATACCCTTAGGAGGATCTATTCCCAGTCTCTTGAATAAATCAGGGTATTTAAGAGGAAGCTCAATCAATTCTCTTACTTTCTCTATAATGTTCTTCAATCCGCCTATATCTTCATAGGATATTCTATACCTAGCAACTTCAGAGAAGGGTTTTTCTAATACCATTATAGTTGTATTGCTATCTACTAAAACAATGCCCGAAGGTTTTGTGTTTAACACTTTGAAAACCAAATTATACTCTAAACCAGGTACCTGTATCAAATCTCCTGCTAAAAGAGGTTTATTTAAAAGTTTGTTCTTTATGTAAATCAAGGAAGATTGATCTATGTTTATTGTATGATCTTGAGGTGCGAGTTTGACTAGTTCAGCATAATTATATTCTGCAACTCTAACTATTACCTTCTCCCCCAAAGATACATTAGCGTTTTTTCTCAACAATCCATCCATCCTTATTATTTGAAGACCTTCATCTTCAGCCAAAGCAGGTAAAGCGATTGCCGTTGTCTTTGATCTACCTTCTATCTCTACGACGGGTATTTCTTTTAGATCGAGTTTTTCCAATAGAGAACTAGATATCCTTACTCTTCCCTTTCCTACGTCTCTCTGTTTAGCTTCAGCTACCCTTAATACTAGTTCTTTTTTATCCTTAGAATTCGAAGAAGATTTCATTTTACCCGTTCAAATAATATTACAGTAAAGATATAAAGACAATTTCTACTTCTTCCACACCCTCAAAGCTTGCAATATACTCCTCTATTTTAGAAGTACCCCCTTCCATATCATCAGGTATCGCGAAATACAGCTTAAGAGAATTTAAACCGAAGGCTATCGCTTCTATTTTATACCCTTTTAGCTCTATATTTGGAGGTAATCTTTCCTTCATCTTGTTGTATAGTTGCTCTAGATTTACGTTTATATCTGATGGTAAAACCTTAGCTACGACTAATACTTTACCCATCTAAGGACCTTTAAAACCGCACTTAACGCAAATGTATTGCACAACGAGCTTCCTGCATTTTTGGCATCTATAAATGATGCTTGAACCACAATTTGGACAAGTGAAACTAACTGCTCTTTCGTAGGGAGGAATTATCCTTTTGCACGAAGTACATCTTATGGCTTGAATATTTAAAGACATGAATAATGATATTCTCTTAGTTCCTAATAAATTTATTTAAAATAAAGAAGAGACCTAAGCAACCTAATTAAAGCGTTATAGTTTAGACTTAAATCCTTGATCAAAAGAGTAATCACATTTTCATGGAAATCTTGGATTTCTCCTTTTAGTTTATTCACCGCATTAGTGCTAGCTATAGCATCTAAAATCAAGTTTCTACGTTTATCTTCAAGACTAAAGAAGAAGTCCGAGAATTTCTTCATCCTAATAATCCTTTTTTTAATCCAATCATCTATTAGTTTCTCCATTTTCCTTAAAATCGAATAATCTTTAGTTTCTAAGTAATAAGGAAAAAGAGAGCCTACAATCTTAGCTCCTAAAATACCGAAGAATAAACCTCCTCCTGTAGTTGGTTTAACATGTCCTGCAGAATCACCTATTATAGCTATATTATTAAAAACATTCCTAGATATAGCTCCTCCTGTTATTATTCTACCGCTATATATGGCTCTTACATTACCCTTTATGCCTTTCCTATAAATGAACTTATCCAGAGCTTTTTTAGGAGAAATTCTTGAATTAGCTAAACCTATCAAAAAAGAATGATTCGAAGTCGGAACCTTCCACACAAAAAAACCTTTTGCGTACTCACAGAAAATTATCTCTACTGCACTTTCATTAATAGGATCCCCTTCCATTTCGTACTGTATTGCAGGTATAGAACTAGGATTCTTCAGAAAATCTAATATGCTAGGCTTAGAGCCAGCCGCATATATCAACGCCCGCGCTTCAAACTCTCCTTTGGTAGTAACTACGGAGACCTTATCCTTAAAGATATTCACTTTCTTGACTTTTTCTCCTAGGAAGATCTCAGCGCCGCGTTTGTTTGCTTCATCGAATAATATTTCTTCAAATCTCACCCTTTCTAGTACGTTTGTGACCTCTTCAGGAAAAGAAATTTTTATCCTCTTATTATTGTCGTAAATGAAATAGGCGGTCTTTATTTTTTTTAACAAGCTAGATGAAGCTGCATTACCTATTAGTTTAGCGGCCTCTGAACTTATCACCCCTGTGCAATGCCTAGGTATACCTATTTTCTTATCTTCCTCGAAGACCAAAACATCCATGTTTCTACTAGAAAGCTCTATCGAAGCAAATAACCCTGCTGGTCCTGCCCCTACCACTAGGAAGTCATGCATTTAATATATATTAACGAGGCTTGGATAAATACCCGATGAAGCAAGTTATTGTAATTAGGACAGATATAAAAATGGGTAAAGGGAAATTGGCATCCCAGGTAGCCCATGCCTCCCTTACGGCTTTCTTAGAAGTTATGAAAAAAGAGAAAACCAAAGCAGAAAGATGGCTTGCTGAAGGTCAGAAAAAAGTAGTTTTAAAAGTAAACAGCCTCGATGAGTTACTCAAAATATATGAAGAAGCTAAAAAGAAAGAACTCGATGTGGTCTTAATAGAAGATAAAGGATTAACCCAACTAGAACCCGGCACCATAACTTGTATTGGTATAGGTCCTGATGAGGAATACAAGATAGATGAAATAACTTCTAAGCTTAAGCTTCTTTAACGCCGTTGAATTTTAACACTAAATCAGCTAAGAATTAGGGCAAAATTCTATCAACATCTCGAGGGAAAAGTACAACTTCCCTTATGTTCTTTTTGTGTGTAAGCATCATGAGCAACCTCGAAACCCCCAATCCAAATCCTGCGTGAGGAGGAGATGCGACATTTAACGCCTTTATAAAAAGGTCGAAATTTTCTACATTTAAATTAATCTTTTTAAGTTTTTCTATTAATTTCTCACTCGAATTTATCCTCTCACCTCCAGAAGCTATCTCAAGAAATCCTAAATTTAAATCGAAGGATTTCGAAATTTCTGGATTTTCATCATGTTCTTTAGTATAGAAAGGCTTTAATTCTGAAGGCCAATCTTTGATAAAGTAAAATTTCCTTCCTATCTTCTCGTATAATATATTCAAAGCAGATTGAGTTATATCGTCTTTCCACTTAAAGCCATAAGGTTTTAACATCTCTATAACTTCAGCATAAGTTAATCTCTCAAATTTATAATCAAGATCTAACTTTTCACAGCCTAGCTTTTCAAAATATTCTTTTCCTTCTTCGTAGGTTTTTTCGATCGAATATTTTACCAACTCTTCTAAGAAACTCATGATTTCTTCATAATCGTAAAAAGCACATTCTATATCTAAAGATATAAATTCAGCCAAATGAAAGTTAGTCCTCGACTTCTCTGCTCTATAATATTGAGCTATCTCGAATACCTTCTCGAAAACACCTGCACATATTTCCTTATATATTTGAGGACTCTGAGCCAAGAAAGCCTCTTCGCCGAAGTAATCCACTTTAAATAACTCAGCACCTCCTTCTGTAGCGAATTTTATTATCTTAGGTGTGAAGATTTCTGTGAAACCTTCTCTATAAAGAAACTCTCTCATATACTTTATCAACAAAGTTTGGATCTTGAACACGTAAAAATACTCGTCCTTCCTTAGAGAGAGATATCTTGCATCTAAAATGGTAGAAAGCTCAGCACCAACTTTACCGCTAACATCCAATGGTAATGGATGCTTAGCTTTACTTATTAAGGTTATTTCTTTCGGTATTACTTCATAACCTAACTTAGCTATAGAAGACTTGATGACTTTCCCTTTAACTTTTATTATATCTTCATGATGAAGGTTCTCGATTTTTTCTAGGAAGTGATCATCGTAATCACTTTTTTTAGCAGTTATCTGTGCTTTGCCAGTAGAATCTCTTAGAATTATAAAAAGTATTGGCTTTGTATCTCTTATTTCATGAACCCAACCGAGTAATTCAACTTCTTGATTTTCTAAATTGGGCAAGTCCTTTATCCAATACTTCTTCATTCTAGTCTGTTATTATACGTACATTAGAAGATAACAAATTTGAAAGAATCCTCTCCATGCTTGCTAATTTGGTGAGCGATTTCTTCAAATCTACGCGGGAAAGCTTAACAGTGTATTCATGAGAACCATCTGGAGACCATATTTCATTCACGCTCAAAACTTTATAAGGATAAAAGAATTGACTCATAAGATGTTTAATGTCCTTATTCTTTTCCACAATTTTAACATTCCTCTTCATTTTTTTAGATAAGAAGTCAGAAAGCGAAAGTATTAAAGAAGGATTGAGATAACCTTGAGATGATATGAAAACATAGACATCCCCATTCTCTGTCTCAGCTACATAATCTAGGCTCTTATCTTGTAATTCTTTGAATTTCGATTCAGCTTCGTAAAGTTCTTTTGCTGTAGAAATTTCTAAATCAGATATAATACCTTTAGCTAGATTATCTTCACATACATTACAGAGGACCCTACTAATAGCACAAACTCGACAAACTCTAGATTTCATACAATTTAACTATTATTAATACAAGGACGATATATATTTTAAGAAAAAACTTAAATAAGAAATTTGAGTGATAATTTTGTATGCCTCTAACAGATCCTGAAAAAATACAGCTCGCGCAGAAATATTTGCTTTATTATAAAATATGCAGAGAATGTGGAGCAAGGAATTCTATAAAGGCTGAGAAATGCAGGAAATGCAGAAGAAAAAATCTTAGATTGAAAAAAAGAGAAATAATTAAGAAATAATCTCGTAATTTTATTCTCAGGGCTGGTGGTCGAGCCTGGTTAAGATGCCTGCCTCACACGCAGGAGGACCCCGGTTCAAATCCGGGCCAGCCCATCATGCAGGGTTAGAGATTTCCCAAATATACATGAAATAGCTTTTGGCAAAACTAGCAAGGCCTATATGATCTGACCATATAGCAGTAGTTTCTCCTTCTTCAGGAAGCAATAGCAAGACCTCTTTTGAATCAGATATCACACCCCCTCCAAACATCTTCCCTGCAATCCTCACATTTGCAACTTCCTTGAACATGCGTATGAGATCGTTGCTTAATTCATTGCTTACGAGAGCGAAGATTTTGACATCTTTCACTCTAAGACTCGCTATTATTATATTCAAAGGAAACAGAGTCTCTGTTATCTTAGGTACTGAAACGAAAAGTTCAAATTTGCACTTAGCTATAACATCCTTTAACTTATTCATAATATCATCCTTACCCCTTATGAGCCAAACATCAGATTTTTCTCTAACACCTTTCTTTTCGAATATAGAAGAAAGATCTGAAAGAGCGAATTCTATGTTGCTTTTTATCCTTTCTTCTATATCCTTCCTCAACTTCTCTAAAGCTATCTTAGGTTCTACAGGATAATATTTAGCTGGTCTTCTTTCTTCTACTCTTATGAAACCCTTTTTCTCTAAGCTTAATAGAACTTCGTATATCTTATTATAAGGTACTTTGGAGATTTTGCTTAACTCCATAGCAGTCAGTTTCCCATAGGAAACCAAACTGGAATACACCTTAACTTCATATGAAGAAAGACCCAGTTCCAATAGAGCTTTCTTAGCTTTATCTGATAACATCATACAAAATATAAGACAAAAGACATATTAATAGAGGATTTCAAGTTGTTTGTTTATGTATTTTTTGATCCTAAATACTCTATGCCATACTTCTCCTGTTTTGAATGGTTCTTCTTCCTTCTCTATCGTTATTTCAAGATCGCCTTTTAAGCAAG
>JBEPZU010000013.1:0-23517 GCA_041640715.1 Thermoproteota archaeon
CATATATATCTTAATAATCTCTTACAGTATAAGATTTATAAAGAAGACGTTCAAGTGATAGCTAGTGGCTAAAGATATTGTTTGCGGAATGTATGTTGATGAATCCAAAACTCCTTTCAAAGTCAAAAGGGGAAATACAACCTATTACTTCTGTAGTAGCTCATGCTTAGAGACCTTCATTCACCCTTTGAAGGAGTTTAGAAATCTGAAGATAATGACGAGTTTAGCTTTAGCTATAGGAGCGACTGTATTGATCTTAGAGTATGTATTTACTTATAATCCTCTAATACTCCTCATATTAGCCACTATAGTTCAGTTCGGTCCTGGACTAGAGTTCTATAAAGGTTCTATAGATGCTATTAAGGCAAAGCAAGCAAATATGGACGTTTTAATAGCTCTAGGCACCAGCGCCGCTTGGACATTCAGCTTGCTATACACTCTTCAGACATCATCTTTAATCCCTACGATAATAGCAGCCACAGGTGCGTATTTTGCAGAATCAACTCTTATCATAGCTTTAATCTTATTAGGTAGAACTATAGAAAGGCTAATGAAACATAGAGCACATGATGCAATACAATCCATCCTAGAACTACAACCTCCGATGGCTAGAGTAATTAGAAATGATGAAACTATTGAGGTTAGCGCAGATGAAGTAAAAGTAGGAGAAATCGTTGTAGTCAAACCAGGTGAGAAGATACCTTTAGACGGTATAATTGTAGAAGGTTCCACGTATGTAGATCAATCAATGGTAACAGGAGAGAGTATACCTGTATTTAAACAAAAAGGGGATGAAGTTATAGGAGGCACGATAAACAAGTCTGGATTGATAAAGGTTAAGGTTACTAAGGAAAGCTCTGAAGGATTGTTATCACAGATCGTGAAGATCGTCGAAGAATCAATACTTTCTAGAACACCTATACAAAGGTTAGCTGATAGGATAGCATCTTTTTTCGTTCCTGCAGTAGTTTTAATTGCTATTTCTTCTTTCTTATTCTGGACTTTAGGATGGGGATTACCATTAACGGTCTCCTTGGCTATATTGATAGCTGTTTTAATCATAGCATGTCCATGTGCTTTAGGAATAGCTACGCCAGCAGCTTTGCTCGTAGCATCAGGGAAAGGAGCTAAACAGGGGATATTAATAAAAGGAGGCGAATATTTAGAAAAGATTCATAAGACGAACGTAGTTGTTTTCGATAAGACTGGGACTTTAACTATGAATAAACCTAGACTAACTGATGTGATAAGCTTCCATGAAAAGACTTTAGAAATAGCTGCAAGCATTGAAAAGAATTCAAACCATCCTTTGGCCCAAGCTTTAGTGGATGAAGCTTTTAGAAGAGGGATAAAGTTCCTAGAAGTAAATGAATTCGAAGAAATACCAGGAGAAGGGGTTAGGGCTAAGATATCAGGTAAGGAATACTATCTTGGGAACTATAGGATATTAGAAAGATTCAAGGTGACATTGGACAGAAAACAAGTTGAACTCATAGACGAGCTTGAAAATGAAGGAAAAACATTATCTTATTTGGTAGAAAACGGTAAGCTAATAGCGATCTTCGCTTTCTCAGACGTTATTAGAGAAGAAGCTAAGAGAGTTATAGAAGAGCTAAAGAAGATGAAAATAGAAGTAGTAATTCTAACAGGAGACAATGAAAAGGTCGCGAAAGCCGTGGCTAGAAACCTAGGAGTAGATAAATACATAGCCAACGTCTTACCTACAGAAAAGGCAAAGGTGATAGAAGATATAAAGAGACAAGGAAAGACCGTTATAATGGTAGGCGACGGGATTAACGATGCCCCTGCTATGAGCGTTGCAGACGTAGGAATAGCTATAGGAAGTGGTACTGATGTAGCTAAACAAGCTGGAGGTATAATACTGGTGAAGAACAATCTCGAAGACGTAATAAAGGCTATAAAACTAAGTAAGAAGACATACAGCAAAATAAAGCAAAATCTTTTCTGGGCATTCTTCTACAATGTAGCGTTGATACCTGTAGCTGCGGGAATACTCTATCCATTCTTTGGGTTGCTCCTAAGTCCTATCTTGGCTGCATTAGCTATGGCATTGAGTTCTATAACAGTAGTTAGTAATAGCATTTTGCTAACAAGATACAAACTCTAGCTCTCTGTTTTCTCCACTATCAATACAGATCCTTCTATTCTTTTAACAACTACTTTCTCTCCCTTCCTTATTTTATCACCGGTAGAAATTGCGGACCATAGCTCATTATCTAGGTATACAAGCCCTTTAGGATCAAGATCGCTTAAAGCTTCTCCTCTTTTACCTATAACGCTCTCTATGCCAAGATGGGATGGATTTTCCAAATGTTTGAAAGCTTTGTATAACAGCACGCTTAAAAATGCTAGGATTAGAACTATGAGTAAAACAAGCCAGAAGGGTATGACTAGACCGAATAAAGGTAATAAGAAAAATATCGCAATTATTATCAAGAAATCATCTAGCAAGGTGAGCATAAGCGCAATAAATCTCTTCATATATGAATATTTAAGCGCTTCGAAAGTATAATTTTAGACCGACCGCTTATGACTTTGATTACGATAATTCCAAGAATTTCCTTAAAGCGAGCTTTAAGAAATCATTCAATAATTTGACTAAAAGCTTATTTCCCATAAGATATATAACGTTCAATGGAAGCGAAAATCCAAGAAATTAGAAGTCATATTCCGAAGTTCATCGAAGAATTGAATTATGAGATATACCTTAACCGTGCAGGGCTTAAGGATGAACAAAACACTTCTGCAATATACGAGAAATATTCTTTCTTGCTAGATAAGGAATTAATGCTCAATCTAAAGAGATCCAACGATAAAGCAGCTCGCTATATTTCGGCTTTCTTACAAGAGACTTACATATACAAAAGAACAAGCAGAATATACGATAAAATAGCCACACTTGAGACTAACACTTTCATAAAAGTAGGGGATAAAAAGTTAAATTACAGAACAGCCCCCATCGTAATAGCTAATGAGAAGAATAGAGATCTAAGAAAGGAAATATACAAGGCTAGGATAAAATCATTCTACCCTATAAATAAGTTATACATCAAGCTTTGGAGAGAAATGCACAGCATAGCTAAGGAGCTACAATATAAGAATTATTTGGAATATTGTAGCTTCGTTAACTTAAAGGATTACAATGATCTTAAACAAAAAGCACAATACTTCTTGGACAAAACCAAAACATTATACATAGACTTAATGGAAGAAGAATTCAAGAAAATAGGGTTGGATTTCAAAGAAAGTGAAAGGCATGATTTGGCTTTCTTCTTCAGAGCTAGCATTTTTGATGAAATGTTCAAAAAGGAATCGATGCTAGACGTTTTCAATTCCTTCCTCGAAAACTTCAGTCTTAACCTTAAATCATACCCCAACATCATCTTAGATACGGAATACAGAGAAAAGAAGGTAACGAGAGCTTTCGTTTCTCCTGTTAAGATTCCAGATAGAATTTATTTAGTCATCACTCCTAAAGGAGGACAGGATGATTATTTAACTCTATTCCACGAAGCGGGTCATGCATTTCATTTCGCTAACATAGCAAGGGAACAAGCAGAAGAATTCAAATATTTAGGTCCTTCCTCGATAACAGAAACATTTGCATTCTTGTTTGAATATTTACTTTTAGATAAAGAATTCCTCAATAGATATCTAAGATACAACGCTGATTACATTAGATTTCAATATTTATATAAACTTTATTTCCTCAGAAGATATTGTTCTAAATTACTTTACGAAATTGAACTCAATACAAAAGGCATCGATAAAAGTATGGGGTTTTTGTACAAAAGAATTATGGAAGAAAACATGATAACTAAGCACGAGAGAGTAAGTTTCCTAAACGATATAGATCCCCAAATGTACACTGCTGAATATTTAGAGGCATGGTTCTTCGAAGCACAGCTAAAGAATTACTTAAAGGAGAAATACGGAAATGAATGGTTCAGGAATGCTAAGGCTAAAGAGTTTTTGAAAGAAATCTGGAGTAAAGGTTTTGAATTTAACCCAAATGAAATAGCTAGAGAACTAGGCTATAAAGGGGTGGAAGTAAACTTCATCCTAGAAGAAATAATTAGAAATCTAACAGGTTAGAAATTCCGTTTTAGGCCTTTTAAGAAGATTAATTTATCTTTTAAGCTAAATCGAAGATAAGCTTTGCTTAATTTTTACTCAAATAGTCCAAAATGCCTAGTACGCTAACATACATGCTTTGCTCTGCATAGAAGGGCAATGCTGAAACTCCTTCTTCCTTTTTAACGAGATTGATCATTTTATCCAATATAGAAAACAAATCAAGGCCTTCCTTCTTCAACTTGGTAATTTCCTCTATCCATACTTTTATTTTCCTTTTAGTCTCTTCAAATACCCAAGAAGGATCTTTTCTAAAACCAAAATGGGGTAGTAGAAGATATTTTACGTCATAGCTACTTAGCATATCTAAAGTGTTAATAGCCTTTATAGGATCAAAACTAGGTGGAGGCGTGGTAGGAATCATAAAACCTAAACTTGGATATATTATCCCTACAGCATCTGCTGTCAACAAGGTTTTCTTCTCTTCTATTAGAACGGAAATTTGATGTGGAGCATGACCAGGAGTATATATGCAACGAAGCGTTAGATCTCCTAACTTCACTTCCAATTCGTCTTTAACGGTTTCTATCCTATTTTCTTCTATAGGTATGGGAAGACCGAATTCTTTTAGCTTTTCTTCACCAAATATGCTCATAGCGCTCTCTATCAATTTAGTTGGATCTACCAAATGCTTTTTGGCCCTCTCATGGGCTATTATCTTTGCATCAATTAGTTTTGCTAAATGGCCTGTAGCACCAGCATGGTCTAGATGAACATGGGTAGGTATTATGTATTTGATCTCATCAAGATTTACATTGGCTTCTTTTAAGGCATTAATCACGTTCATGTAAGTTGACGCATAACCTGTATCTATGAGGGCTGCTTCCCCTCTTGATTTAATGAGATAACAAGCTACTGTATTTCTTGAACCATAACCCAAAGTATCTATTAGATAGACCCCTTCGATTATTCTTTCCATAGCTAAAATACATGATTAACATTCATCAAGATAAAATTATTTTTTAAATACAAAGAGTTTATAGAATTAAGCCATCGAGTGTTGGTTGGATGACGATAAAAATACTGCGTTCAGCTAAGATCTTGAACTTAAGAGAGAACATAGGACTTAGTACTTTGATTGCCGAAGCAGTTTCTACTTGGAGTAAAAAGCACCCTGAAGAAATAGAAAAAGAAATGAGCGATGAGGAATTCAACATGAGATACGGAATCATCTTAGAAGCAGTAAGAGACGGATATTCTTCAATATTGGAAATGCCTTCTATACATTTTCAAAGCATAATGCCCAGGATAGCTACCTTAGCCCTGGTTTCTTTTTCCATAGGAGCTAATTTCCTTCAACAATCCTTAAGATACACAGTACCTTTGATAAAGGAGGAACAAGAGAAAGCTACTTTAATAGTAGTTCCTGAAACATTAAAGAATAAAGAGGGAAAAATTTTAAAGCATACAGAAAAAGGAATAGAACTTTATAAAAAGATAGTAAGCGAGATAGAAGTCTCGAAGACGAGAAAGCCTGAAGAGGATGCTAGATATCATCTGCCTTTGTGCATCACTACCTTCATATCTGCGAGCATAAACTTAAGTCATTTAACTTATATGTTGGCTTTACTTAGACTTCACGATGAAGAAAAACTTCCTGTAACCAGAGTTTGGAGAGATTTCGTTGCAGAATTGACATCAAAAACAACGTCATCTGAGCTGGCTAAGAAATCCTCTGAAAATATAAGATTAGGTAAGTTCTATCCAACGGCCTATCCTTTCATGACGCCCTTCCTAATAAAGAAGCTCAATGAGCAATTTGCTATAAATCAAAGGAATGAAGTAAAACTTCTGGGTTACAATCTAGAATCTTTAAAGCTATTCGATAAGGAAGAAATAAAAGAAATAATTAGAAAGGGAATTAAGGAAGGTTCTTTCAATGACTTCAACGATGTCTCGTTTGAGTTCGCAATAAAGGAGAGCGTGATATCTAGACATCAAACAATAAGACATAGGACCATACCTCAACAAAGTCTGAGCGTCTATGATGCTGCTTCCAGATTTGAGTTGCTAATACCTAGCTCGATAAGACAAAGTAAGTTATTAAAGGAATATTTAGAGTATTTGGAGGAGAGTAAAGCGTTATTCGAAGAATTGAAAGACGAAGATGAGAATGAAGCCATTTTAGTGTTGCCTTCGAACATAGCGATGATAACAAAGCTCAGACTTGATGGGTATAATATATTCAACTTCAGAGGATTCCTAGGTAATAGGTGTTGCGAACTAGCGCAAGCCGAGACTCAATTAATAGCGAGTATGATCAACTTAAAGATAAAGGAAGTTTTAGAAAATGAAGGATATAAGGAATTAACTAGCATATTACACGCCAACTGCTTCAAGATTAGAAGATGTCCAGAACTCTTGGAGAGAGCGATCAATTGCACTATTTTCAAGAGTAAAAGTTTCGAGAAAGAATTATAATAGCTAATTGCACGTAAATCTCAATAATGCATAATATATGCTCTAGGTTTAATTTCAGCGCCTTATCCCACTTTGATATGGTCCTACGCAGCATTACTTAAAGATCATCTTAAAAAAGTGCAAAAGAGAACCCTTCAAAGAGGGATATTAATAACTTTAGCAATTATTTTAGCTTTATTATGTCTATTGCTTATTTTCCTTTTATCTCTCTCTGGAAGAGCAAGAATAATTTATAAATAAATCTTATTGAAATTACAATTGTAATTGCAACCAAAATTATCACCGTTATATTTAGTATATCTCCTAATATTCCTCTAATAGCTGAATAAACATTACTGTATATTTGAAAGAAAGTCAATAAAGCAATGAATAAAACAATCATGATAGAAAGAGATAATATAGGAATTCGTTCTGAAATTGAAATTGGTCTTCTAGAAATCTTAAAAACATTTATAATAAGGTTTCTAAAAATATTATATAAAAATAAAGAAAGTATTAAATAAACAGATGCAACTATCCCTATAACTACACTAATGATAATAATTTTAAAAGGAATGTCAATCGTGATCAGAATGTTAGTGAGGAAAATAGAAAAAGAAGATATGACAAAAGAGAATGAAATGATTAATAATGCATCTATTAAAGATTCTCTTATTAAGAGGAATCTTTCCCCGTTTTTAATAAAGGCTTGAGAAATGACTTTGAATAAATATCCCTCTAGATAATTCTTGAAAGATTGGGGTACAAAACTAATCAGTTTATTCGTCACAGTCTCTTTGTAAGCAGTAAGAATTGAAGCTAATATAGAAGAAAATATCATCACGAATATCGCTATTACTAGCATTTCAGGCCCCACAGCACCATTTCGTAGTGCTATTATAGTTATTATAACGGCAAATTCGCTGATAGCGACCATATATAGACTGAATTTCAAAGCCTTTTCCAAAACTCCAGAAACAATCCAAACCGAAAAAGTGAAAGCGAAAAACTTCATCATTACTATAAGTAAACTAATAGCTATACCGAAAAGAACCGTATTGAAATCAACATGTACAGGTAAGATCAAGCCTATAGAAGCGAAAAGCATGAAAGCAAAGATCTCTCTTACCCATTTGGCTCTTTCTAGGAATTTTTCTGCCATTTTTGATTCCGAGAATACGAGGCCTCCTATGAAAGCCCCTAGTACTGGTGAAAAACCTATAGAGCTACCTAACCATGCAAAGATCAAAGCTAAACCTACACCTGCAAAAAGGGCAAATTCTTCACCATGTTTGTAAAATTCGTCTAGAATTCGCTTAAAAAATATAAGACCAAAGCCTATTAAAAAAATAAATATCAATACTAAATGATAAAAATTAACCAAGATTCTTAGAAAATCTACTTTCTGAGCAATTATTATTGAAACAAATATACTTATCCCTATTATAGCTATAATATCTTCGAACGTAGCAAGACCAAAAAGAAGTTTTAGATCTCTTTCTTCATATTCTCTTCTAATACCTGTCTCTTCGATGAGCTTAAACGCTATACTTGTGCTCGTATTCACAGAAAACATTATCAAAAGCATCGTGAAAATCCATGGAAAATTAAAAAGTAAGCCTACGAGATAACCTATTGTTATAACGGCGATCAACTCGATTGCTGCTATAAAACCCACCGTGAGAGCTTCTTTCCTAAGAAAGCTAAGATGCATTGTTGCACCTATCTCGAATGATATTAATAATAACCCTATTTCTGCCATTAATTGTATTAATTCAGAATTAGGATTGATGAGATTCGTTAAGGGTCCTAAAATCAAACCTGCTAGAATATAAGCTGTAACTAAAGGAATTTTTATCTTCTGAAAAAGATAACCTAAGATAACAGATAATCCCATCAAAAGACCAATTTGAAACATGAATGAATTAGTGTCAACCATGTTTCATTTTCACAATATCAAGCTTAAATAGAATATTTTAAGTTAGTATTAAAGGGGGCCGTCGTTTAGCCTGGACTAAGATGCCGGCTTGGGGAGCCTGTCTAGGTTGAGGCCTAGAACGCTGGTGATCCGGGGTTCAAATCCCCGCGGCCCCATTTAAAATAAGGAATTTTTTATTAACGAGAATATATTGATATGGAAGAATTTAGAATAGAAAAAGATTTTTTAGGAGAAGTTAAAATCCCTGTAAGCGCATATTATGGCATACACACAAAAAGGGCTTTCGAAAATTTCAAATTCTCCAGTTATAGATTTCAAAAAGACTTCATAAAAGCCTTAGCTATAGTAAAACTCGCTGCTGCTAGAGCAAATTATAAGCTAGGATTGTTAGAAGAAAGAATAGCTAAAGCAATAGAATCTGCGGCCATAGAAGTAATAGAAGGGAAATTCGATGATCAATTCATAATAGATGTATTCCAAACAGGATCAGGGACTTCTACGAATATGAACATGAACGAAGTAATAGCAAGCAGAGCAAATGAAATACTTGGAGGAAAGAGGGGAGATAAAAAACCAGTTCATCCTAACGATCACGTAAATAAATGCCAATCCACGAATGATGTAATACCGACTACTATTCACGTAGCTAGCCTAGTATTAGTTAAATCTAAGTTATTGCCAGCGATGGAGAAGTTACGTAGAACTCTCGAGGAGAAAGCAGAGGAATTCAAAGATGTGATAAGAGCTGCAAGAACACATCTACAAGATGCGGTGCCTATAACTTTAGGCCAAAACTTCAGCGCATATGCTAACATGATAAAGCATGATATAGAGGAAGTAGAAAAGGCATCTGAAAGGTTAAAGGAATTAGCATTAGGAGGGACAGCAGCTGGTACAGGATTAAACGCCCATCCTAAGTTCGCTGAAACTGCGATTGAAGAAATAAATAAAATGACCGGTTTGGATTTCAGACCTGCTAGAAATAAGTTCGAAGCATTGCAGAGTATGAATTCAGTACTAGCTTTAAGCTCTGCAATAAAAGGTTTGGCGACAAGCTTACTTAAAATAGGCAATGATTTAAGACTTTTGAATTCAGGGCCTAATACTGGATTTGCAGAAATAGAACTTCCTGTTCTCCAACCTGGATCTAGCATAATGCCAGCTAAAGTAAATCCCGTGATGCCTGAAGCTGTTACGATGGTTGCTGTAAAGCTTATAGGCGATGACGCTACGATAAGCAATGCTGCACAATATAGCTTCCTAGAACTTCACATGATGTTACCTCTAATAGGTTTCACAATTATAGAGGAAATAGAACTCGCTTCAAATGCATGTAATGAATTCGCAGACAAATGCATTAAGGGCATAAAAGCAAATGTAGAAAGAAGCAGGAAATACGCCGAAAGTAGCTTAATGGTGATAACTGCTATAGCGCCTAGAATAGGTTATGATGCCGCAGCGATTATAGCTAAAAAAGCGATGGCTACAGGCAAAAGTATTAGAGAGATATTGATTGAGGAAGGTATAATGAGTAAAGAGGAAGTAGATAAAGTGCTCGATTTGAAGAGGATGACTGAAGGAGGAATAATTTGAATCAAAGAGAAGCCTCGTAAACTATCAATTCATCGAAATTGATTCCTTTATCTAGAAGAATTTCTTTGTACTCATCCCTAGAAGGAATCATTAAGATAAAATCTTCTTTATTTTTAGCTAAGAAGCAAGCTATTTTCAGCATATCGATCAAAACATCCTTAGGACATTCTAGATAACTTATTGTATAGTTATTCCTTCTAAAAGATTTATCAACGATAACGAGATTAGGATCTTCAAAATAAACCTCCTTGTTCATTATACGTTCAAAAAGCCAATCTTGATTGAAATCGAACCATGCATAACCAGCGTGATATATTCTGCCTATTTCTTCAAAGAATTTAGAATTTAACAAGAAATTAAGAACTAAATCGTATTCCGCAGATGCTTGAATTTCCTTAGGTTCTAGTTTATCTACTCTTAAATGTAACCACCTAGAAGTGGGCTTGAAGGGGGTCTTAGCTAAATGCCTCTGTGATGGTATATTTTTTGATGAAGTGACCAACCTAGCCTTCTTTATTCCTTCTTTTCTGAGTGTTTCTAAAATGAATAAGTTCATCTTAGTAGCTATTCCTAGATTTCTATAGTTAGGATGAACTCGAGCACCCTCCAACCAAGCGCTCTCTTTGTTCTTCAGAAAGAAATGACTTATGGCTATAATTTTATCATCGTAATGAACTACGAGCAATTTACCTTTGTCATCTAATAACCATTCATCTAACACGTGGAAAATATAATCATGAGGATTCGTTTCTTTAAGCAACTCTATTATCTTAGGCTTATCCTCAACCTTTGCTTGCCTTATATTCAGATCCATTTAATAACTTACTGAACTTACTCATTAATTTATTTATAGAAAGCTTTGCTGCTTTAAGATTTTCTTCTAAGATCTTAATTAAAGTATCAATCTCATTCAGATTAACGATAAACTTCCCTTCATATTTCAAAGGTATATCTAACCTATTGCTAGAGTTTAGCTCTACTACGACTCTATCAGGATTTCTAGAGATAATACCGCTATGCTTAAAACCTGAACCCCTTGCTTCTTTTAGAATTTTCAAAGCGTCATCAAAACTCTTGCAAGCTATATGAACTATAGGGGGCTGTAAAGAAATCCATGCGAAATCTCCTTCGATATTTTCTATTGCTTTTATAAGCTCATGCTTATCTACGCCATAGTGAAACTTAGCGATGCTCTTTATGTTTTTCCTGTCTGAATAGCTTTTACCTTCTATTATTTGAACCCTGCCGCTACAAGAACTTAAGCTATAGTAGTTTTCATGGGAATTAATTAACATGAGCAATTCTAAAATATCCTTATCAACCCTCCCTTCAGAATTTTCTTTCAACAACCTTTCAATGAAGTATTTTCTCCTTTCACTCCAAACATCCTTCACAATAATACGATTAATCAGTAAAAATTAATTTTTTAGACAATTCGATATCGCGATAAAATTAGATTTCAAAAATATATAACGGAGCTTATCGAGATTACTAATGAATTGAGGAAAATAAGAGCAATAACTAATATGTGTGGAGATGAGAATGGTTACGTAGCCATTCTCAACCCAAAATTTGCCAAAGAAAGTCTAGAAGTAGCTAAGAAGAAGTTAGAGAAGAAAATCTTAGACACTAGGCTTATAGTAAGGGGATATTACAAAGATAAGCTTATAAGCATTTATTCTAACGGAAGGATAACCGTAAAAGAAGTAAACTCTAGAGAAGAAGCTGAAAAGATATTCGAAGATTTACTTCTTTAATCCCTTTATTTGTAAATAAGAAGCAGGCATGAAGAAAATCAAGCCTGGTCCTAGTAGTATCAAAAAGAAAAGAACGAATTCGGTGATGTTCCTTGCTATCATAACACTAAACAGAGAAGAATTGACGATTAATAAAACGGTGCAAAGTAAAGTCAATTTAGCCGAAGATTTGTTCAAATCAAATCTTGCTGAACTTCCTAGTGCTAAAGCAGAAATTATAGTGAAGAAAATCGAAGAGATCAGACCTAAATCTGAGCTTCCACCACTCACTTCTACATAAGCAAACATGACCAGGAAGACGACCCCAGTCCATATTATGTTTGCGAAACCCCCTATCATTCCTAACAACGAGGGGATCGATTTGGAAAACTTCATAATTTTTATATAAAATACTTTAAGCTATAAGTGTATGTCTAAGGAAAAACTAGTAGAAGTAACGGATGGGAACTGGGATGAAGAAATAATTAGGAGTGATAAACCTGTCGTAGTAGATTTTTGGGCAGAATGGTGCATGCCCTGTAGAATCATAGAACCTATGCTCAAAGAACTAGCTTCTAAGTATGAAGGAAAGATAAAGTTCGCTAGATTAAATGTGGATGAAAACCCAGAAATGACAGAGAAATACGGTATAATGGCCATACCAACTTTGATAATCTTCAATAAGGGAGAAGAGGTAGACAGATTAGTAGGAGCCGTGCCTAAAGAAAAACTGGAAAAATTCATAAAAGATAGTATTAAATTGAGCTAAGATTTCTTAAGAGATTAGAGGTAAGCTTTACGGCTTTCTCTAGTTCTTCAAGCGAGATTTCAGCATCTAATATAAAGAAAGATCTTATCCATAACTCATAGAGCTCGATTAATTCGTCAAGCTTGAATTTTTCCAGAGCTTTATCTATAACGAACTTGAATATGTTCAAAGAACCTCTTTCTAATGCTTCCTCGTATTCCTTTTCAAAGCCCTCTAAGGTTCTAAGCTTTCTTAGACTTTCATGAAAAGCCGAAACAAAACAAAGGGATAAAGCGAGTCTCTTCCAAGCAGATTCATGAGGTGTAGTAGCCACTGCCTTTCCTCCTTCTTTAAAAGCCATATAGATGTCTTCAGCTATCAGAAGAAAGTCGGAAGGATTATACGTATCCATCTTTCTCTAAACTTATTATAATTTTCTTCCTTTTATCCTCATCGAGAGCGTTCTTAGCTATTTCTCTTAAAACATTAAATAAATAATATATTATATACTCTTGAACATCTCCGAGTTTAATTACTATTCTCAATACCTTCCAAGATTTATCGAAGAGATCTTGAAACAATTTAAAAGAAATACTGTATTTTAAATTATATTTATCAAAATAATTCTTAAATTCTTTTAATAAAAATTCTAAATTTTCTTTTAAGTTTTCTTTTAATATATATTCCTCAACAGGTTCACCCAAGACTGGCTAATACTCGCTTTATCTCTTCGTAATCAGGCTCGTTTCTTGGATTGTCTGATACCCACTTGTATCTGATGATTCCTTGTTTATCTATTATGAAAACAGATCTCTTACCTACTTTTTTCAAACCGAACAATTCCTCGTGAACAATGTTATACTTAGTTATAACATCCCTATTGAAGTCGCTTAATAAAGGGATTTTTAAATTGTATTTTTCAGCAAAAGCTTTATGTGAAAATGGACTGTCTACGCTTATTCCGAAGACAATTCCATCGAGTTTTTCCAGCTCGTTTAAAAATCTATCAAAGGTACACATTTCGTTTGTACATACGGAGGAAAAATCGAGTACATAAAAGGCAAGCACTATGTTTTTCTTTCCCACGTAATCAGAGAGTTTCACTTTGTTCAAGTTCTGGTCTGGTAGTTCAAAATCTATAAATTTCTCTCCTACTTCCGGCATATTTCTATCCTAATGCAACATGTATTTATTCTTTAGCCAATGGGGTTGCTGATATCTTTAAGACACGAAGCATTTCATCCTTAGAGAGCAATTTAGATAGAGTTTTGTGAATTTCAGCTATTCTACTGTTTTCTACTAAACAATGAAAACCTTTAGAGAAATAATTATAGCCTACGAATTTTATCCCTAGTTTCCTAGCCTCTTCCATCATCTCCTCTAATTCAGGCTCTAAAATCCCTGATTGAAAAGCTAGCCTATTGTTAGCTTCATAGAGAGAATCTAGATCCAAGGAAGAACTGAAATAGTCGAAACAAGAAGATGAATGAACTGCGATGACCTTTCTATACCATTTATCTAAAAGGAAATCATGTATATTAAGCCTACCAAGTTCTACAAACAACACTGAGAAACCTGATAATTCGAAATTCAAAGCTTGATTAAAGTTCAACATAAACGACCTGCTAGAAATCGAAAAGCCCTCATAAAGCAAATTAGAAGGCAATAGAAAGCTCAATTTATTCTTTATTATGAACTCTTCAAGAAGGCTCATGTGATTATTAAAGTCTAAGTTAAACAAGTACAAAGAACTGGCAAAAGAAGAAAGCAAGGCGCTGACTTCCTGGTTTAAGGATTGAAGATCACTAGTTAGAGATACTTCTAAGCTAAAAGGGTCTAGGCAGAGTTGATCCTTTATGTATTCTATGAAAAAAGATAAAAAAGGCGGTCCTTTTATTTCTGATCTAAAAGATTCCTTCTTAGCAGTTGCCTTAACCCTAGGCTCTACGTTACATGAAACTGAGGAAATATTGATTACATTTCCTTCGTCGTCAAATTCTATTCTGGGTAAGATTAAGATAGAAGAAGGAGAACTGAAGGAAATCATGTCCTTATCTCTATTATGTCACCGTCCTCCAAAACGTGCTTAGGCCCTACCTTTTCTCCTCCATATTTTACGCTTCTTCCCCAAGCTCTTGCATATCTGAAATTCTTAGCCAAATCTCTATGTATCATCTCTGCAACTTCTATAACAGTTATTCCTCTATTCACAACTAGAGGCCTGCTAGAGGGTTCATCCTCGTTGGGTTCTTTCGTATAAACCCTTATCATACCTGAGCTTTCGAATATCTTTTCTCCTATCCTTTCTTTGTCTAAACCTAAGAAGCAAGAGACAGTTAAGTAAGGTAAACCCCCAAAATCGTAATCTAAGGCTAACTTTGGAGAATCTACCTTGTTAATGATGACCAAAGTAGGCTTGGTTATTACATCGCTCATAAGAGCAGCTTCAAACTCTTCTAATGAAGCCTTACCTTGAATTTCAACTACGAGATCCTTTATTCCATAGTCTAATAAAATTTTGTAAAGATCATCCTCGGTGGCTCCTATAATTTCACCTCTTAGGATTATTTTTGGTTTCTTAATAGGAGATTTGAATATTTTCAAAGCGAATTTCCTTTCACCTATTAGTATTCCATGCTGTCTCAATATTTCTTTTATTTTTAAGAACTGGTTAATAGGATCTGAAAGAGCATCAAGGAATATTATTATTCCATCAGACGACCTTATCAATGAGAAAATAACGTTATTCCAATCATCATTGCCCTCCATCAAAGAGGGCGTATCGACTAACTGAATCAAGACACCTTTATAATTCAAAGTACCTGCTGAAGGAGCAGTTGTTATGAAAGGTCTTTCTCCATACTCGACTTTAGCGTTGGTTAACTTAGCTAAAAAGGTACTTTTTCCAGATTTGGTGAAGCCTACAAGGACATATTGTAAATCACCTTCTTTCTTTACGTTGAAACTCGGCCCTGAAGTTATTCTCCTTTTAATCTCTTTTTCTCTTTCTATTTCTCTTTTAATCTTAGCAATTTGATGTCTTACTTGAGCTATTACATTCTCAGTACCTTTATGCTTTGGTATTGCTGAAAGATACTCTTGAAGAGCTTTTAGCTTTTCCTCCTTCGTCTTGGCTTCTAATACTTTCTGATATTTAGCTAACGCTTCTTTCGGAAGGTTCGCAGGCATCCATGAGAAATAATGCTTATTTCAACCGCATTTGGTGTAACCACACTCAGGGTTTATGCAAGTATAGCATCCTCCTTCTATTTTGAGAGTTCTTAGATTACAGACAGGACATATCTGGAATAAGTTAAGCTCAAACATTTCTTCAGAAATCTTCCCCTTGCTTTCTGGTATTTCTAGCTTAATCTCTTTTTCTTTCACATTCGTTATAGATTGTTGGATACCTTGATTTTCATCCTTCATTATGCCCATTTCCTTGAAAAACTGCTCAATTACTTCAGCTATTTCTCCATATAATGAATGGATATATCTTCTCTTTTCTCCCTTCTCATCTAGGTTTATCCAGTATCCTATCCTATTAGGATCGTAAACGCTCCTCAACTCCTCTAAAATGAATACAGGATCTTCAAATCTTCTAAATATAGCCGATAATAGCCTCGTTAGCATCGTGAATTCTGCGGCCCTTGAAAGATCCTTGCTATTTATGAAGATTTCGAAAGGTCTAACCTTATTACCGTCTCTTATGTAGCCTATGGTTATGAAGATAGAATGAGCTACGAATCTGCTCTTTAACTTATATATTTTCCCATCTATTTGATAAGGTCTTTCTAATGGAGCTGTAGAAGCTCTCTCTTTTTGCAATACTGATTCCTGCTCTTGTTTTTTCTTCACCTCTTTTATTTCAAAATCGAAAGAGTCAAGCTTTATCATCTTATCTGTCCTCTACTTAATAATATGTGATAAGGTGTAGATAAAGTACCATCAGGTAATTCAATCACGTCATCTCCCTTGGCAATATAGATTTTATCGCCTACCTTTATCTCAAAAAGCTTATCTTTGTATTCCTCAAACTTGCTCTTTTCTTTTATCCTACTCAGTATTGGGAAACGACTTCCTTCTCTATATATGGTTACGCTCTTAAGTCCAGCTTTCCAAGCATAAAAGTATATTTTAGATAATGTTTCAGGGTCGATATCTTCTGGTAAGTTCAAAGTAGAAGATATGCTATGGTCAATATACCTTTGAGCTACAGCTTGAATTTCTATCCTTTTATAGACATCGATCACGTGCGCTGTTCTGAAGAAATGCGAAGGCAATAACTTCTTCAACTCTGCTAGATCTTTTGCATCTTGTACTGCATCATTTAGCTTCTTCATGTCTATATAAGCCTGTATCGTGCTGTGAAAGACCTTAAATAGTACGTTCCTACTAAAAGATTCCGTTCTCCTTAGATAATACATATCGAAGACGGGTTCTATGCCTCCGCTAACTCCTATATAGTTCTTTCCTTCATATTCGAAGGATTTCACTATATTAGATATAGTTCCTGTAGGAGCTATCGATAGAAGAGCTACGTTCCTTATACCATATTTCCTTATCTTCTCTCTTACTTTTTCGCTTATGACTCCTTTTATGAAAGGATTTTCAAGATAACGCTCATGGTCTATGTTTAGCCTGCCCTTTTCTTTAGCTAAAATAGCTGAGACATAGTAAGCTGTATTAGCTATATTACTCATGACACGATCCAACACCCTTATGGCTTCAGGGCTATCGTAATCTAAACCTAATTGATAGAACATATCAGCTATGCCCATCACGCCTAAACCTATTCTTCTAGTCTTCTTGCTTGCTTCCCTTTGTTTTTCTAAAGGATGAAGAAGTATATTCCATTCAACAACATCGTCCATGAAACGGATAGCTATCTTAACTACGTTCCTTAACTTCTTTAGATTGATCTTTGCAAAAGGAGTAAAAGGCTCATCAACGAATCTAGATAAATTGATGGAGCCCAGATTGCATGCACCACCGTCTTCTAAGGGAACTTCTGCACATGGATTCGTGGTAGCTATCGGAAAGCCCGCATAATCTGAAGGAGAATAGTATTTCATCCTGTCCCAGAACATTATGCCAGGTTCTGCAGTTTTATAATTAGATTCGATGAATACATTCCATATCTCTCTAGCTTTTATTAATCGCCTTATTTCACCTGTTTTATCTGAAGAGAAGTAGAGCAAGAAATCGCCTGAAAAACGAATTGCCAAATCGTAATCCTTGTCTTTAAGCTCTATTACATAATCACCATAAATGTCCCTTTTATAAGCATCTTTTAAATCTTGTTCGTCGATCTGGATCTTGTATTCAATACCTAGATATTCGTTCAATTCTTCAACGCTGTCGAAGACTTTGATTAAAGCATAGTTGTTTAAATTCTTTGAAGGAATTCCAAAAGAATAATGAACGTCTTTAATGTTATCAACCCTTCTTATAACACCTTTTGTTTTCTTCCTATACAGCAAAATTTTATTAGGACCATATGTAGTTTGCTCTTCTACAGCACGCATGAACTCGTTGCTGACCTTTATGCTTATATTAGCGAATCTGACCTGCGTGTTCTCTCTAACTTGCCTCTCGATTTCACTAAGTTGCTTTTCGTTGAATAAACCACTCATTCGTAGTTGTTCTACTATCTGAGATGTAACCCAGTTAGGAATTTGCTTACACTTAATGAAATCTAATACATCAGGATGCTTTGCATCTATAGTAAGCATCAAAGCCCCTCTTCTTCCTTCTTGGCCGATTAAACCTGTAGTGAGCGAATAAAGCTCCATGAAACTAACGCTTCCTGTGGAAGTAATTGCTGCATTATGGATTCTAGAACCCTTAGGTCTTAGACAAGAAATATCTATTCCTATTCCTCCTCCATAGGAATAAGTTCTAGCAGCTTCATAGGCTGCCTTGTATATCGCTTCTATACTATCATCTTCTATCATTGAGACAAAGCAGTTTGCCAACGTTTTGGTTCTGTATAAATCACCGGCACCTGCTAGAACTCTTCCTGCAGGTATGAAATAGCCCTCGTACATTATGAAATAGAAAAGCTTAGCGAACTTCAGAGCTTTCTCAAAATCCCCTTCAGAACTAGCTATGAAGGAAGAAACTCTTAAGAATAAATGCTCAGGCCTTCTTTCTATCAAATTGCCATCTAGATCTTTTAAAAAGTATTTCTTCTCATAAATCTGTTCAGCTAATTCATTCCCAGAAAGATAATTGGGATGGATTGGAAGTGAACCATTCTTTAAGAGATCGAGAAGCGCAAAGTAAACCTTTCTGAATAATTCTATCCTTTCCTCACCTAGTATAGAAACCATTTTCTTCTCTGGATTCTCGAACATTTTATTCATCTTAGAAGCCAATTCTTCCAGTTCTTTTGATAGCTCAAGGCTAATAGGTTTAACCACGTCGATATTACTTTCTTTTATAATTTATAAGAATTTTTCTTGAAAAACCTTCTATTCGAGTATAAATTTTTATGAAACCAAATCATTGCTATAAAATTAAACTGAATTTATTCGTTTTTTATTAATGCATTATCAGAGTTACTGTATTGATATTGAAGAAACAAGAAGCTTTGGATCATCTTATAATAAGCCTAGTTTTAAATCTAGATTGTGAAAAAACAAGAAATAGCTACTAGAGTTGTAGGTTCTGCATTATTAGCTATGCTCATGGAAATAAGTATACATCCAAAACCGCTAAATGTAACTAGGTTCAAGAACATAGGTAATTTGAGATTTGAAAACTTTCTTGCCACGATTTCACATCTTGCCCTACCTTTTCATTACGCTTTCCGGGACGGATATAAAGGCGAATTCAAGATAGGTAGAAGGATTCTACAAAGTACAGAAATCATGATGAAATCCCAATCTGCAGGGAACACAAATCTAGGCTCTATTTTGCTTCTAGTTCCTTTGATAACAGCTTCTTCTTATGCTTTGAAAAGAGGTGAGTTAAGTTTAGAAGGACTTAAAGAAAGCATTAGAACAGTACTTGAAAAAAGCAAAGCAATAGATTCTGTTCTAATTTGCGAGGCAATACTTTTGACAAACCCGAAATGGTTGATCAAAATAGAAAGCGATTTCGACATAACAAAAGAAGGATGGAGGGAAAGGATTTTGAGAAAAGACGCTAAACCTAAGGAGATAATGGCAATTGCTTCAAATTTCGACTGGATAGCATATGAATACGTTAATGATTTCAAAATAACACTAGAAGAAAATTATCCTTATTTACGTTCTTGCTTAGAAAAAGAAGACCTCCAGCAAAGTGTAACTAGAACCTTTTTATGGATATTAAGCAGAAGAAAAGATTCACATATAGCAAGGAAATACGGAGAAGAGGAAGCAGAAAAACTAAGGGAATTCGTAGAAAAAAGAATGGATAAAAGGGATATTTATGAAATCGCGGAAGAAATAGAAAGGGAATTCGCTAAAAAGGGATTCAAAGCGGGTACAACTGCTGATCTGATCGTGGCTTGTTTATTCTTGCTTTTCCTTTTAGAAGGTTCAAGGAAATATATTTGATTAATGAAAATAACGATATGCTGATAAAGAAGTTGGAGGAAGAGAAATACGAAGAATTTAACGAAAGAGGAGCAAGGAAGACATTTAGGAAAAAGATAATAGATGAAAGGTTTGATTCCTTCAGGTTTTTTCTAAGGTATTACAAAATCGAAGTTGGAGGCATGACGCCCTATGATATCCATAATTATGAACACATCATAATAGTCACAAAGGGCGAAGGTTCAATTTTGACGATAGAAAACGGAGCACCGATTTTGAAGAAGATATCAAAGGACGATGTGATTTTCATAAAAGCCAACGAACCCCATCAAATAATCAATACTGGTAATGGAGATCTCGAATACTATTGTTTCAGAGGTAATGAAATATTGTACGGAAAAGATTTTGAAGAAAAAATACTTCAGTCTATTAGAGTTTCTCGTAGCTAGTTTCCTAAAAATACCTTTTAAGTAAAGATCATGTTTATCTACGCTATAGCATTGAAGCGACTAGGAATATGAAGAATGTAAGGATCAATGCTACCCAACCTGTAATTAACAATCTTCTCTTAATATTATCAAAAGAAGTTG
Source organism: Thermoproteota archaeon (assembly GCA_041640715.1). Lineage (GTDB taxonomy): Archaea > Thermoproteota > Thermoprotei > Gearchaeales > Gearchaeaceae > DSFO01. Next base: position 20,688 of record JBEPZU010000013.1, read on the forward strand.
GATTAACGTTACTTGAAAGCATTTTATAATATTTACCGTTAATATGCACCAATCCTGTAAGAGTTAGAACTAAAATCAATTTAATTATTAAGTAAACTCCTGTACCAACTGAATAAAATGTTGGATTAGTAATAAAGTAAATGATCCCGCTAAGAAATAGGAGAGATAAACCTATAATGATCGCTAGGTAAAGCAAAACGTTTAAAACTAACCTAACCTTTCTTGCAAACGAGAGCAAATTAACCGCTCTGCTTGGTTTCATCGAACGAATTAACCTTGTATTAATTACTGCAGTTAAAACCACACTGGCTAAAACTAATATAGCAACTAGGATATGTAAGGTCCTTAACGTGATATAAATATCTGCCATATTCATAAACCCCTTAAGAAACGTACTGAGAAATTAGCCACGATTTTCATCTCTTTCTTAGAACTAGGAGAGCGAATTATTTCATTCCTGAAACCGGTCTTAACTTTTTCTACGATCGTAGGCATCTTGAACTTTGAAACCAAAACTATCACCGAAGAAGAGATGCTCATGCCTATCATTAAACATGATGAAGTAACCTATATATGCCTTTGTGTATATTAGCAGCATTTTCCTGGATGAAAATCTTAACCACGGATTTAAGTTTAATCTTCAATCGAACTACAACATTTTGATATAAATAAGAAGTAAAATCATTTATCTCGTATGAAGAGAAGTTGGGTAAAACTAGAGGTAGAATCGATAGAAGATAGGTTTGAACAGATAGATTTACCTAAGGAAATAATTTTGGATTCAGAGAAGTATAAAAAACTCGAAGAAAGCTATCGAGATATTGATGTTCTTCTAGACTTCTTAGCTTACATTTATCAAGCAAGAAAGGCAATGGCTTCTATTAGGAAATCCATATTGAAATCGGATTTACCTTTAGGCATAAAAGCAACAGAAGGAAGCTTATTGCTAGAAGATCTTGAGTCTCTCGCTATCATGGATGAATTCTTTTTGAATAAAGGAAAGACAAGAGAAGGTTATATCACGATAGAACTAGGTTTGGATGTGGTTAAAACATTCAATGCTTCTAGACAATATCTATTATTAAAAATATGTCTTGAAAATATATATGATTCAATTTTAGAAATAATAGATGAAAATTCAAATGAAGATATTAAGAAAATAATTAATATCTTCAAGTACGTTAAAATAAAAGATTATTCCAAATTTATTTTTAAAGATTATATAATAAAAAATAAAATGACAAGTAATCAGATATTAGAAAACTTAATAGGTGCAGAATTATTAGTGTTATCTTTAGCTTTAGCAGATAAAAACTTAAAGCATGCTTTTCTATCTTTGACGAAGATTCCCAACGATTCTATCTTCTACGAGAGAATAGATGAGAAAATCTTTAGATTCTTAAAAGAAACTGGCTTGGAAGAAGGGGCCAAAGAAGTGACTTCTAAGTTCATGACCCTGTTCATGTTTTCTCAAAGAAAACTTTGCTGACGCCTACTCCTTGAGAATAATAAAATAATCAAAGTTACCAAAAACGCAACCCCTAACACTATGGTTGAAATCACCAAGAACAGATTTAGAAACCTTTGTAAAACTACTTGCGTTTCAGTATAAGTTACGGTGAAAACTGTTATATCAAGGGGCAGCAGCCTTATGCTATAATTTACGTTTTGAGACCCTGCATTTACTATCGCTAAGATTACTTCGTCATAATTTCTATTATTAAATACTATATAGTTTTCATTTTTTATCTTTGAGACTTCGTAAGTATAATTAGCAAATCGATTACCCTTTATTTTTATCAAAACAAAATTTAGATCTCCATTGTAGTCTATGTAAATCTTCGAAGGATTGAAATTGGAATTGATTTTGATGTAATGGATCGATAAAGGAGATATGCGGGAATTATATGCATCATTCAAAACAGCTTGAGCGTTTGCATAAACCTTAACGTCTTCAAAAGTATACTTAGTGCCTTTGTAGAGACCTAAATAATTCCACATAGAGAACTCTGAGAAAACGTCAGAAAAATCAGAGCCTGTTACTTTCTCTATAGCTTTGATGGTTGGCAAACTTTTGAGCTCGAAAAGCAGATCCCTTATTATAGATAAGCCGTATCTCTCAGCTAAGAATTCGAAGAAAACAGCTGCTATTAAATAGTTCGCTATGTACCCCTCAATGCTCAAACATTGAGGAGGAGTCCTAAGAGAAAGATTGAAGTTGTTATATGTTAAGTGAATGTTCCTAGATAAAGGAGAATAACCTATGGTAGCTAGATCACTTGCGAATACAGCTGTGCCTTCAATTAACCAAATTTCCTGCTTATTAAGATTGATTACAGAGGCTTGAATTAGATGGAAAAGTTCGTGAGCAAAAAGTGCTTGAAATTCGACAGGATCGTACAATAGAAAAACTTTAGAATCTAAATATATTAACCCTAAGCCGTTGGGATCGTTGCCTGGATTGGTATAGCCTGCTATAAATACTTCATTTACATTGTATTTCTCGTTCAACTGAGCGACGAGGACTTCAGTTACATTGTTTCTATCTTGATCGTAAGGAGTTGCGTTGAAGAAAGATACTAGCATTGAATGGGCATTCTTAGCTATTTCGTCCAAGAGATCCAGAGAATTCGAATCCAAGAAAAGAGAACTTTCTGAAAGAATCCTGAATTTACCTTCAGAGACCAAGCCGTAATCCCTCACAAGTATTGTTTTCTCTATAAAAGAACAAGGATCTGATGAGCTAGCTTGATATATTCTTAGGCTAGTGATGGCGTTAGATCCATAGCTTAGTTTTGAGCTTATTTCTTGCTGGTGTTTCCAATAATTA
>JBEPZU010000014.1:0-22738 GCA_041640715.1 Thermoproteota archaeon
AGGATAGAGCCCATATAGAATATAGACATCCAGACCCTTCCTTCAATCCTTATTTATCTTTCAGCGTGATAATAAAAGCTGGTTTGGAAGGGATTAAAAAGGGAATGGAATCTAAGCCCGTTAACACGAATCTCTATCATCTAAGCGATGAAGAAAGGGCAAAGATAGGAATAGATTCTTTGCCTACGAACTTAAAGGAAGCAGTTGAAGATCTATTCAGAGATCCATTGATCAAAGAAGTCCTGGGCGAAGAAGCTTACAGTAGCTTCATCAAGCTTAAACTTAATGAATATGAGGAATACATATCCAACGCAGGGGATTGGGATTCTACGAAGTATACTATAACTCAATGGGAGTATAAAAAGTATCTCAACGTATAATAACAAATTCTTTTGGGCAATAAGAAAATATCCGTAGTACTGCAGAGGTCTAAAACAGTTTAACCTATCGTTCTAATTCCAGCTTATTGAATGCTCTTTAAATCAATATCAGAGCTTCTATCCCAAGCCGATGTCGTGGTGAAGAAATGCTCTCACTTATAGAGGAAGCTTGCTAGGTTCTTTAGAGAGGCACTAATAAGTTTCATAATCTCAATGTATAGGTAATTCGCTGGGCATAATAATATAAGCCCGTATTCAAAGATCCCCTAACATTCAAGGATGTGAAAACTATGGATTTTGGAAAGGATTAAATTTTTTTATCGGGCTACATTCTCGATGGAATTCGAAGAAGTCGTAAGGAAAAGAGCTATGATAAGGGAGTATCAAGATAGAGAAGTGGAAGACGAGAAGATAAACAAAATATTAAAGCTTGCTTGGAAAGCACCTAGCGCTGGCTTCACGCAACCCGTTGAGTTCATAGTAATTAAGGATAAGAAGGTCAAGGAGAAACTCTATGAATCTGCTTTATATCAAGATCAAGTCTTGAACGCTCCTGTGATAATAGTAGTGGTTTCTGATACTTCAAGGTCTGCAGCTAGATATGGCTCTAGGGGCGTGAACTTCTATTCTATAATAGATGGTGCCTTTGCTTCGATGCTAATTCTATTAGCTTGCGTAAACGAAGGATTGGGGGCTTGTTTCGTAGGAGCTTTCGAAGACGAGAAGGTTCAAAAGGTCCTAGGTCTGCCTAGGCATGTTAGGCCTATAGGGATAATAACCATAGGATATCCTGCTGAACCTGCTCCTAAATATAAAAGAAGGGATTTGGAGAAGATTGTTCATAGAGAAAAGTGGTAATTAAGGAAATTTTTGCTGAAATCATTCTTAAAAAAATGAATTTCAGTAGAAGTTAATCTAAACATTTACCAAGGTTTGGAAAGTTATGGTTTAGGGAATGCATAATTTTGTTTATAATAAAAATCGATTAGTGGAAATCTTTGAGTTTCTTTTGTATCATTGGTTCGCTTTCTAGTAATTGTATTATTCTATTAGATAATCGCTAATTAAAAGTTAAGATACAATTTATAACTTGTTCTACATGTATAAATAATACTGCAATAATACTCTTGTATTACGGTGTTATATTTAGTTTTCGAAATTAATTCATAAAACTTAAATAGTATTATAATATATTTACATGTGGTAAAACGAAATAAAAGGTCGATACTGAAATCTAGGAGAGGAGATATTTCAACTCCTTTGATAACAGTTCTAATAATCATAGCCAGCGTAGCAATAGCGGCAATACTTATAGCATGGATGTACGGGGTTGGTCTAGCTGCTAGCAGTCAATCACAACTTGTTGTAATAGGCACGCCTCTTCTTAAACCTGAAAGCGCCGCAGCAAACGCATTTATGAATCTTATAATCACGGTCAGAGTAGCAGGAAATGTGCCTATTGTGCTTAAGAACGCCACTATAACAGTAGGGACGACCACTTTTTACATGAGAGTAGGCACTGGTTTCCCGGTATATATCGATAGTACCGCAATTACCACTGCTGATGGTTTGCAGGCTAATCCTCTTCAGCCTGGAGCACTCTACACGATAAAAATTACTAGATTTAGTGTTTTACTCCTCAATCAACCGAATCCGAATCCCTTAGATAAACCGGACGTCCTCAATTACGCTGCTGTATTTGGTACTCTAGAAACCAGTGCAGGTTCAGTGAATTTTGCTGCACAGGTAGTGTTATCTCCCTAAACTTTTTTTTAAAAAAATTATTATTTTTTTATGAGCAAATTTTCACATTTAGTCATAACTATAATTTTCTTCATCTTCATCACTTTTATCCCTTTAGATTTCGTTCAAGCAAATAACTTCAATCCAATTAGGATATCTGTCATAAGCGTATCGTGTTCTATTAAATACGTAGATGTAGATCATTCAGGTTCTCTAACCATTAAAGAAGCCAGCGTTAATGAAGCTTCGATATTTATTGAAGGTAATGAATGCAGCAATGGAGAAACCATATATTTAGTCGTGGATTTCGATGATGCCTATCGCTTAACTGCTTCTTTTGATCCTTCTTATTTTAGCTTTCTCATGTGGCCTCACATCACTAAAGATGAAGATACCCATGTTAAAAGGTATATGAAGGAAAATTACCTAGTAGTTTACGATAGAAGGTCTCAGAATACTTTGGTGGAATTCAAGGATATCTCAATACCTTATAGATATTCCATTTCTTTATTGTTGATCAAAAATAACATAACGCCAAGGGATGGAAGTGTTATAGAGACAGGTTCCTTAGCCTTCAGATATTCCATACATAATAGTGTCAACAACGAAACCAATTCTAGGTTCTATCCTTACGAGAGCGTTAAAATCTACACAGAGGCAGTAATAAGCATGCCTGTAGCTAGAAACGCTGATCTCATTTACGTAGAATGGCTTTCAGGCTTAGATCTCCTTAAATATGAAAGGAATGTTTATTCGATAGCCAACTTAACTGCCATCGAAACATATGAAAACTTGGGCAGATCTATCACAATAAGCCATGTATATCCTGAAGACCGATACTTGATAGGTTTTTCTTCTAGGGAAGGTATAACTTATGCATTCAGCTATTCTTATGCTGTATGGCGAGTAGGAGGATTCAGCAGTTTCACGGATAAGATAACCGTAAAGGCTTTGTTGATATCTAATATCCTTCCTAAACCTGTAAAGATGGTCGATCTAGAAAACAATTATAACTTCACCTTTAGTCTTCGCTGGGAACATGATAATGAACCTGTAATCAACAAGACTGGGCTATTCTCTCTTTATATAAAGGAGCTAGGAATTACCCAAGGCGAGAACAACGCAGCTGGCTTCTTGAAAAATATCATGGTAAGTAAGAACTTCTTCAAAAGCTTGAATGGTACATTGACCTTCATGGTTCAGTTGAAGAATGGAGGTATAATTCAAGGAAGCTACAATCTAATAGACTGGCACAGGTTAGCTTCAATCGTCCTTTACAACGACTTCAACATGCTTAGAATAAAGGTGATAAAGATCGAAGACGGTTCTCCAGTAACAAATGTTAAGATCGATCTTTTAATCGACGGTCAAGTTGTTCAAAGTTCTTTTACTGATGACCAAGGTATAGCAGTTTTCTCATTACCAGCTTCCTATAATTCAATATCGATAGTGGTAAGAGAAGTCCTTTCTAATACGCTACTTCTCAGCTCTGAATATTCCAACCTCTTGATATATTCAAAGACTTCTAGGATAAATCCCAGCTTAACCATGTCTATGGATTATGCTTCAATGCTAATCTTTTCATTCTGCTTTTTGGGATTATTGGTCTTCTTAAAGAGAAGATGGGCCTCTCGATAGTCTTGGTTAAAGTGATGACGATAATAGCGGTGATAAGTATATCTTCTTTCATAGCTGTATCTTATTTGGCCTATCAAAGAGAACTCCAGCAATTGAATTTAATAGAATCTGATATCTTAAATTCCATGAAAATTTTTAAAAGTATATTAGTTCAAGCGTATTTCGAGAAGGCTGAATACAACTTGCAAGTTATAAATCTAGGTATGGCTGGATTGCGCGTAGAAGTGAATCCTGTTCAATTCACGATATCGATGCCCAATGATTCTCTTTCATGGATGTTGAATCAAACTTCTCTTTGCTTCTCTAGCACATGTGATCACAATCCTGCAGCATCAGTAGGCAGTGGTGATTTCATAATCGAGAGGGGCTATTCACTAATTTCCACAGTCAATTTATTTTTTAACGTAACGGATTCAGGAGTCAAAAGGTATGTCTTCTTCATAACTCACGTAACGGCGGATCCTTTGATCTTAGCTGGGAAAGTCAAGATCAAAGTCATGATAAGCAAGCTTCACGACCTCGTGGCTACTAGGTTCTTTTCAGGATCCACCACGATAAATTTCATGCTCAATAACGTCGTTTTTCATAGTCAATCAATAGAACCTAATTCATATGTGATGTTTTACATAGTTAATGCGCGTTTGTCGATATGGATAGAGCCATAATCGAAGTTTGGAATACTTTTGCCCTTTTCATGATAGCTGTAATAGCTACGATGCTTTTCTCTTACTTATATTTCTCAACAGTTTATAGCATAGATTCTTTTGAAGCTAAATATGTATATAACAGAGTTAAGAACATAATTCAAGAAATATATAATAACGTACAAGAATTCGGTTATAGCAAAAATTACACGCTTATTTCAAGCATACCTGTGTATCTAAAAGGAAATGGGGATATTTTGATCATTAAAGTAGGGAATTCTCCTCCTATGAGCATGGAGATGCCCGGTAATCTATTGATATCAGGAGAAGTGTATTCCAAAGTCTTGGTCTTCTATTATTCTTATAATACTATATATTTATCTTCCTAAATTAAAAGTTTACTGCTTTAATATTTTAAATTTTATTTAAAAAAACTTTTAAGGAAAAAAAGCATAATTTTTATGTGATAAGAAATAGGAAAAATAGTTTAATCACTCCTGAACTATTCAAATTAACTCACGCTAATCTAGCAGACTTATTAATAATAGATCATTATCCTGTAGGTTATTCAACGGTTTTCATAACGAGCGATGGCAGATATTTAATAGATGATCCTAAGATTACCGAACAAGAGCTTAACTTGATGTTAAATGTTCTTGAAAAATTGATTTTCAAGGAACCTTTGATATATTTGAATGAAGAAAACATAGAAGAGAAATTCATAAAATATGGCATTAAGGATAGAAAGCTCATGTATCTTCTGAAAAGGGAGATATTCGGTTTTGGAGCTTTGGAACCTATAATAAAGGATCCTAAAATAGAAGATATTCAAATTCCTGCACCTCACGTTCCAGCTAGAGTGATTCATTCAGATTATGATAGATTAATAACTAACTTGAGCTTCAGCGAGAAAGAAATGGATGTCTACGTAGAAAGACTTGCTTATAAAAGTGAGAAGAGCATCAGTACCTATAGACCTTTATTATCAGCCAGGGGTTCTGAGACTACTAGGATAACTGTAACATACAAAAGAGAAATAGGCCATAAAGGGAGTAGCATAACGATAAGGAAATTCCCAGAGAATCCTTGGAGCATAACTAGGCTATTAGTTAATAACACAATAGATCCTTGGATAGCCGCTTTGGCTATGATGCTAATAGAGAATAGGAAAGCCATAATGGTACTAGGCTTAATGGGCTCTGGTAAAACTAGCTTGATAAACGCTCTAGCTAATTTAATCCATGAAAGAGCTACGATAATAACAGTAGAAGACACGCCTGAGCTAAGGCTTGCTCATCCATACTGGATCCCTTTAGTAACGAGAGAAAGCTTGACCATAGATGAAAAAGGCAGCATAGACATGTTCACGCTTGTAAAGCATGCTCTAAGAATGAGCGGGGATTATTTAATAGTAGGAGAAGTTAGAGGAGAAGAAGGAAGGATTTGGGCCCAAGCTATAATGACAGGACATGGAGGGATAACTTCCTTCCACGCTGAGAATCATATAACTGCAATTTCAAGGCTTGTTGTAGAACCTATAAACGTCGATCCGAGCACGTTAGCTGCTCTTCATTCATTAGTTCAGCTGAGGAAATTCCCTCTAGAAAAGGATGGTAAAAGGATATTTGTTAGAAGGTTGGCTGTTCTTTACGATTTTGAAATTAGCTTAGGAGGGAAAAAGGCGAGATTTTATAGAGTAGCTAGATACATTCCTCCAGCAGATGACTATACTAAAATAGGAAATGAAGATTTGCTGAAACTTCCTTCCGTCAAACTCATAATAGAAGAAAGAAGCATCGATGAAAAGAAATTCTTAAAAGATTTTGATTTAAGGCTTAGGTTTTTCACGAAGCTCAAGCAAAAGAGTAGGGAGGACATAACACTCCTTGATTACAGGATAGTCACTCAATTGATATGGAAATTTTACTCGAATCCTGCACAATTCGATTTAGATGAAGTTAAGGTTGAAGAAGGATTGACTGAACCGATTCGTGAAGAAACTTATGAATTAGAATTAAAATGACTAAACTAAAGAGCCTCAATAAATATTTTCTGAGGGCTAAGGAGTCTTTGAAAGCAGTAATATTAGCTTCAGCGTTAGCTTTGTTTTCTTTGTTGAAGCGAACGTTTTTTAAACTTAAGAAAACTTTAAATACAGTAATAATTAAAGTATTTTTAGCATTTTCAATTTTTAAAAATAAATTGGAGATAGTTTCTAATAAATTAGTAAAATATTTCATAATAATTAAAAAATTCTTAAGTGATACGCTTCAGAGAGATTTTACAGCTAAAATTTTAGTACATGCTTTTTCAACGCTTTTCTTCTTACTTTTGTTTTTAATTTCCAAAAACCATTTGGTAACTATTATAGGTTTATCATTAGTTTTATTTCTTATATTCTTCTCTAAAAAATTATCTATTGTACTTAAAAAGCAAATGAAGGTGGATTATTCAACATATGGAAAGTTATTATATGCACAAATAGATTCTCCTCAAGTATATGTTTCTCTTTTGGCAGAAATGTTAATGATCAACTTAATTACAATCATGATGATTTTATTCTCTTTAATAGCCGTACTTCCTTACGTTTTCAATTACCTACCTTTTTTCCTCCTTTTCCTGATCCCTCCCTTAGCCATAACTTTATATTTCTTTTTACTTCCTTCTTTGAGGGAGAGTTCAATAAATTCTAAAGTGGATGAGGAATTGCCAATTGCTTCTATGCTAATAACAGCTTTCAGTTCGTCTAACTTACATCCCTACAAATCTTTGGAGGTTGTAAGCAATATTTACTTCTTTAAAGGTTTCAGGAGGATTTTCATGTTACTAGAGAAAATCAGAATATTCTTGATGAAGAGCCCTATAGAGACTCTGGATATATTCTCCAACTATGTTAGGCATGGGATGATCAAAAAGCTTTTCCGAAATCTATCTTCAGTAGGTTTAGGGATAAGCGTCTATGATTTGATGAGGGATTACATGAGGGATGCCTTTAGTACCTACGAGAAAAAGGCTGAAGAGATGGTTGATAGATTTAGCGTAATTTTAGCGGCTAAGATTTTGATCTTCGTAGTTTTTCCTATAACCATGGTGATCATGGTTTCTTTCATGCAAGGAATTAGCATTTCTTTAGTATTCTTTACCTCTTTTATTTTCCCTATTATTTTCTTCTCGCTTTTCATGGTAATCGTTAAAGGAACGCTGCCTTCCTTTTTAAGGTTGGACGTGAGAATCAATCTTTACAGCTTAGCGCTGGCATCGACAATACCTGTATTCTTAATTCTGAATTTATCGGGATTCTTATCTATGAGCAATTCCATCTTATTCGCGTTGGCCATCATGCTGGGAGGTTTCTGGATAATCAACATGAAAAGGGCAAGAGAAAGTTCACAACTGATCAAAGAGCTTCCTATGCTTGTAAACGATATAGCTGAAGAAATAAAGAAGGGTAAAAACTTATACCTTGCGCTTGAAGAGATTGGCAATAGATATGAGAGAGCAAGCGCTTTGATGAGCAAGCTGATTTTCTTTAGAAGAATGGGATTTTCGATGGAGGAAATAATTAAGAGAGAAAATCTACCCGCATTTTTCAGTAAAGTTTTCGTAGCCTTAGAAGAATGCGAGAAAGTAGGCATAAATCCAGTAGTGATAAAGGAGTTTTCTGATTTCACTTCGAAGCTCGATTCTATAAGGAAGGTCTTCAGCATGAGGATTAGGTTTTTCAAGATATCTAGCATAATGATCTCAATCCTTCTAGGCTTTGGTCTAGGAGTTTCTCTAGGAGTACTTACTACCTTAGTAACGATCTTCAAAGAAATAGCCGCTACCTCAGGTTTTTCTCCTTTGGTCAACATAAACATACCTCTGGAATTGTTCAGAGAAGTAATGCTTTCTTCAGGTTACATAAACGCAACTCTTCTAGGTTTCTTAGGAGGCTATAGTGAGAATTCAGTTGAAGGTGCGAAGATAGGATTTATATGTTTAATAATGAGCGCAATAGCGCTTTATTTCTCTACTCTGATTGGAATAACGCTTATAAGATAATGGAGAGCGCAGTAGAAACCACGATAGCATTCTTCATTTTCTTATTAGTGATGATTCTGGCTCTATACAGCGTCATGAATTATACAGGAGCTATTAGCTCAAGTGCTTTGCAAGCAAATCTTAAGGAATATGCTTCATTGGTCAAAAATAAGATAATAGAAGAGAAGAATTTCTACAATCCATCGACAAATCCCTCTTACTATGGTATATCATCTTCTTCTATTTGGATACACATAATCTTGTATAACATAACGATCGACGATCACGGTTATCCTTTAGTTTCTAGTATTAGTTTCGGTGAAGAGCCGCCTAGATTCATAGATAAGGCTGAATCGATTGGAGCCTATGTAGGTTCATCTTTGATATTGGTAAGGGTGATCGTTTATGGTTTACCTTAAAAGAGCTCAAGTTAGGGTCATAGAAGCTATTTTGGCAGCTTCGATAATAATCGTAGCCCTTCTAATCGCCAATCCTTTCTTCTTGAATACCAACCTCATAAAAGAGAAGAAGGATAAAGAAGACATAGCATCCAAGGTATTGAGTTTTCTCATAGAAAAGGGGATAATAAAGCAAGCTTACTACGGTAATTATCAAGTTATAGTGGATGTCCTAGAGAAGATGATACCTAGCGATTATGGTTTCAAAATTTCATTCTACGATGAAGAATGGAATCTGCTATGGAGTTATCAAAGGGGTAACTTCGATGAAAGAAATGCTGTCTCTGCTCAAGCTGTATTAAACGGAGCTGACAAGTTTTCTCATATATTAATAGTGGTACTCTCAATATGAGGAGCAAAGCCCAAGCATTGATAGCTGCTTCATTCATAATCGCGTTATTAATAGTTTTATTAGCTTTCTCTGTTTCTTCCTTGAATATATACACGATCAAAGAAGATCTTGATTTAAAGGCTATGTTAATATACTATTTTTATACGCAAGCTCTTGCATATGCTACCCAAAATGTTATAGATGAATATGGTCAAAGCATGGTTTACAGACAGGATGATGCTGTTAGAGCAGCACATGAAGCTGAATCAATTGCAACAGCATATCTCAACAGTTCGTATTACAAAGCTAGATCTTTAACGAAGATCGATCTAAGTGATCTGACTCAAATTGAATATAAAATAAAACATAACGCGGCTAGGGGTAACGCATCTAAATTCGACTTAGAAGTCACTTTAAATTCTCAGGGTATCGATTTGATGACCATTAGTTATAGAATAACTTCTACTAGGCTTGATACCGTGAATGGAAGCATACAACCTTTCTATATCGTCAAGATAAGGTATGATCTAAGTATATTTATTAAACAATCTTTAACGCTGAATAGCTTAAAGATAAAAGTCAATGTGATCTCAGATATACCCGTGCTTTTCTCTAGTTATATAAGAGGAAATGAGATTGTTGTAATAATGGATCCTGCTGTTAAAGAAAAAGCAGTAATAATCCTCGAGGATGAAAGAGGTATAGTTGCATGGTTATTAGCATGATTTACTTTGACAAAACATGAACGTAGCAGATGTGATGGTAATAATGGCATTACTCATCCTCGTGAGCATATCCTTCGCTTTAAGCGCCCCGATAATATATTATGCTGGGAATTATGCTTCTGAAATCGCTTTGCTTAGAGCGATAAATTCTTTGAACGATGCAATACAGTTTGTGTATGGAAGGCCTCAGATATCAGTTTCTTTAGATATCTATCTTCCCCAAGGAGTTTGGATCAAGATAGAAGGAAATAAAATAACCTTGAGTTCAAATCTAACGATGGAATTGATGAATCAGATAACAGATCCTAATAGGATAATCATAGAAAGAAGCCCGAACAGCATAACTTATAACGTGACCTTTTTAGGTGGAATCGTTCTTGCTGATACCGTTAACAAAATCTATGTGAAGTGTGTTACTTTAACGACGATTTCCATAGGCAGAACTCTTTAGCTTAAATTCTTAGGCTTCTTTCATCAATTCTTCCATTTCCTTCAATATTTCTTCTTCACTCCTTTGGCTTTCTATGTGTTGATGTTCTGCATATCCTTCTTTCTTAACTTCTAGCTTCTCTACTTTTAACTCGGTAGCTAGTCTTTGAGGATGGGTTATCACGTTTACGTAAGCTCTTAATATAGCATCTATCGTAGCTTCTTGGATTATGAAGGATTCATTCTCAAGCTCTATTAGCATTCTCACATGCTTATGGCCTTTAGGTATGAAGGCTACGATCCTCTTGACATCCCTGTTTCTAAGAATTTTGACTTTCATAAAAAAATTAAGGAGGTATTACCTTTTTCATCCTAGTCTTGCCTTTTATGTTACCTAAATAGAATACGGCTTTTCCTTCTCTAGAATATTCCCTAGTTACTGCACCACATGGACATAGGAATTCTTTTACATTGAATATACCATATTTCCATGTTCTGTTAACTTCATTTAATTCTTTATTGCAATTCCAACATTTAATGTCCATAAAAAAGCAAATCTTTACAAAAATAAAAAGCTAATTTCGGTTGATAATATCATTTTTAAATCGTAAATCTCAGCTTGACTATTAACCTTCGCTTTCTTTTCCCCTTCTCAAGAATAGAAAGTTCAAGAGTACTAGTGCGATGCTCAATATCAATAACAAAATCAGCAAAATATCTCCATATTTACCAAAACTTCCAGCTATCGGGATGAAGAATATAGTTATAACAAAAGCTCCTGAGATATCCTTAGGTAAGGCTAAGAAAGGCATCAGTATGAAAGCTATGCCTAAAAACATCAAAAAGAAAGCTAAGAATACTAAAGTCCTATCCATAGCAAAAAGAAGAAGAGAGCTGCAAATGCAATCCCTATGCCTAGGAGCAAGTAGGCTAATTTTCTGCTAGATGCTATTACGATCGGTAAAGGTCCTATTAAAACGAAAACCCCTCCTTCAGTCTTAGCTTTAGCTTCTTTCATTCTGAATAGAGCTAGGAAGAGCAATACGAAGAAGCCTATGAAGATTAGCGTTATTCCTATGAGGAAAAATAGAGCTTCATATGTTAGAGCAACGCTCATAACCTTACTTATTTAAATGTTAGAAAAATTTAAGTTTATAGGTGAAAGATCCGTGTTCATTTCTACCAAAACCAATAATGCCTCCTAAAAATGTTTCTGATTTTTGAAAAATTTATCGTTAATTTTTTTTAATTTTTTTTAAAAAATCCCCAATTTTTTGGAAAAAGAAATAGAAGGTTTTTATTTGGTAAAACGAAAAGGACTTCAGATGTGGAAAAGCATAGTAGAGAGTTTGATATTTTATCTTTGTTAGAATATCAAGAAGAGATCAAGCCCAAGATCTTCAACTTTGGTTTAGGTTATACCTTAAAAAATGGCGAGATGATAAACATCGAGCGCATTAAAGAATATGAAAATAAACTAATAGAACCTGTTGGGAAATACTCATTCCCTATATGCAGTGTATGTGGCAGTTCAGCGCTTACGCTTTACTTTAAATGCCCATCTTGTGGAAATAGCGTTTTGACGAAGCATGATTTCATAGTTCATTATGAGTGCGGCTATATAGCTCCTGTAGAAGCTTTCTCGCTTGATAAAAATGGTAGCGAATATATTTGTCCCAAATGCAAGAAGAAGTTCAACAAGATAGGTATAGATTATGGTATGCCTGGACTTGGATTTAAATGCGAGAACTGTAATTATATAACCCAATACCCTCAGATCGAGTTCGAATGCGATAAAGGACATGTTTTAAAGTTACCTGATCTTAACGTTACCGTTGTTAGAAGTTATAAAATAAATCAATATGCAACAAATATTTACAAAGAATTTTTAAGCGTCCATAAATTGCTCAAAGAATTTTTCAATGCCTATAGATTGCTTAAAGATGAAGGAGTAGAAGTGGAGTTTTTCTATAGGCTTCGTTACGCTACTGGTGAAACACAAATCATTCCTTTGCTGATAAATTTGAAAGGAAACACCATCATAGTAGATTATTTGCCTAACGTTAACGATATGGTTCAATGGTCTAGAATAATAGATAGAGAATTAGTTATGCCGACTTCTTTAACTGTGATAGTCACAGATGAGCCCGTTAATGAAAGGTTTCTTAAAATATTTAATGTAGAGAGAATTAGGATAGTTCAAAGGGATAAAGACTGGAATGCTGCTAAGTTCGCTGAGTATTTGCTTTCATTAATAGGAGAGAAAGTACTGAGGAGAGTTGAAAAAGTCTAACTTATTATTTTTCGTTATATTTATAGCGTTATTAGTAGCTGGTTTTCTATTCTGGATTAGATTAACTCTTGAAGTGTTAGCTTACATAATAACTATCGTGTATCTCTTATGGGGAGTTTATCATGTTATCTTGCTCATCGTAGGCTTGCCTAAACCTTTCAATCCTACAGCAGTAAATCTTAATTTGCCTTATTATCCGAAAATCTCTCTTATAATACCTGCAAAGCAAGAACCGATATTAAGCAGGACAATAGAAACATGCCTTTATCACGTTGATTATCCTTTTGATAAAAAGGAACTGGTCGTGGTTACTGAGGATGAAGACGTAGCTAGAATAGCACTATGGTATCAACAAAAGCATCCCTTAAACGTTAAGCTTTTGATGCGGAAGAGATATTTTCCTACAAAACCAAGCGCGTTAAATGATGCAGTCGCTTTGTGCAGCGGAGATATAATAGGTATTGTTGACGTAGAGGACATTTTAGAAAGAGATATACTTAAGAAGGTCGCATATGCGATTGTAGGTCATAAATATGATGTAGTTCAGACAATACTCAGAATAAGCAATCCGGGTGACAGTTGGATTTCTAGAATAATGGCCATGGAATATGCTGGATGGTTTAGAATTTGGTTAAATGCGAGGGCGAGATTAAATCTTTACGTACCTTTAGGGGGCACTGGTAACTATATGTCTAGAAGTGCAGTCAAAGAAGTTGGTATATGGCAGTCTACTCAGCTTGCTGAAGATGCAGAAATAGCAGTTAGACTGATGCTATCTAAAAAGAAGATATGTGTAATAGAAGGCAGACAATGGGAAGAAGCTCCTTTTAAGTTTAAAGCATGGCTTAGACAAAGGACTAGATGGTCAAGAGGTTGGTTACAAGTTCTATGGAAATATTTAATTATAGCAATAAGACCATCAATAGTAAGAAGAATAGGTATTGCAAAGAGCTTCGCGCTTATATTCACTTCTATTTGGCCCATAGTTATGTTATTAAACTATCCTGCCTATGCGTTAACTATATTGTGGATCCTCGATTATACGAAAATTTTAGGAAGTAATCTTACCAGTAATCTATTTCCTTGGTTTTCAATCATACCTCTTTTCTTTAACTTATTATATTATTTCATGTACTACAAGGGGGCTATTATTGAAGGGATTAAAGTTAGGTTAAAAGATATTCCTTTAATGATCGTATACCTCAACATGATTCCTTTAGCTGTGTTTAGAGCGGTGTATCAAATCATCTTCAAAGATTTAAGATGGGAGAAAACTCAACATGTAGGAAGAGGAGTTAGATGGGCTTATGGTGAAAAAATTAATGTTAACTAGCTTAACTAGTTTTGTAATTCTTTCAGAAATTTAACCAAAGCTTCTTTTTATTTCAAGCCAAGGCTTTAGACATATTTCTTCCCATATTCTCCTAACTTTTTCATGATCAAAATCGCCGATTTCGAGCAAATTCACCTCACCTGAGTCTTTCTTCAAAGCTAGGAAATCGTCTTCATATCCACAGGTCCCCATTCTCAACATCTCCATTTTCTCTCGACCGATAAGCTTTGCTATGTCTTTCCAAGCATATAGCTTGTATGCCATTGAATTGAATATCCTCACTGCCGGCTTATTATCTTCTTTGAGGGTTGCTGCGAAGTAATCAACATCCGTCATCGACAAAGCTTCTTCTGCAGAAGCCAATAAAACCCTACCAAAAGATCGTTTTCTATACTTGGGAAGAATTGCCATGTAATAAATTACTCCCAATCGACAAGGACCAATATCTATGCTGTATACTACTGATTGTCCTATCAGCTCTTTGGAATAATACAAGTCTATCACCTTTCCTCCTATCTTCTCAACCATGCTGGCGAAGAAGGTATGAAATCCTCCCATCACTTCTCTTATGATAGACAAAGAGGAGAAATCTTCATGAATGATCGCGATCACATCCTCCTTCAAATAACTCATGGATCAATTCCAATTTTTATTCCTAGAAGATGTATATAAAATTTAAAGATTATTTTTTAATAAAATTTAAGAAAATAAAAATTGAAATTTATATAATTTCTGTAACGATTTCAAGGAGAAGTCATTTCCTTAACTCCCTTGTATAGATGAGGAGCCATGTTCTTGACCAGTTCTATCATTATTCCCAAAGCTTCCTTTGTTTCCTTATCTCTCAACAAAGAGAATATCGAGAACTTAGGAGGTTTATCCATAGCAGCTAGCTTTTCAAAAGATTTACTAAGAGCTTCGATTCCGCTTACCATCGCAGCGCCTAATACATTTGGATTTGCTCTTTCGATCGCATAGGATATCGCAAGTAAAGGAGCCAACGATTTGAAGAAAGTTAAATCGGTCATCAAATCTGGTAACTTCTCAACTAGGTATAATACTGGCTTAAGCGTTACTGTTAGCTCGTCTATTTTCTCCCTCAATTCTCTTACTTCTTTTAATAACTCTTCGTATTCCTCCCTAGAAATAGTTTGCTTGCTCATTTTATCACCTCAACTTGGTACATAGCCCAATAACCATGAAAAGTACTGCTTTTCGAAGACTTCTTTGAATGTCCTAGCAAAGCTCGTTGGAGGTAAGAACATACAATCAGGATACTGTGCTTTTTTTAGCACCACATTTGTGAAGTCGCAAGCAGCAGCCATACCAAAGCCTCCTACGTCCATTACACACGTACCGACGACTTTGAAGTCAGAAGTAATATATGTTCCTTTGATGTCCGAGATTATCGATGCAACTACATATTTGAGATATGAGTGAACGATTACTCCGGCCATGCCTAGATTAAGGGTAGGGGCTACTATATCTCCTACTGCATAAACATCGTCATACTTTGTTTTCATCGTAGGAGGATTCACCTTAGCCCATCCAGTAGAAGCATCTGCTATTTCAGATTCAGCTACAGCTTTAGGCGGTAAATGCGGAGGTATTGTTATCAAAATATCGTATTTTATTTTCTCTCCTTTAGTCGTAATTACATTTTTCGTTTCGCTATCTATTCTGTCTACGGCTGGATTGTTTCCTACACCTATCCAGTTAACTTTCCTTTGCTGCATCATACCTTCCATCATCTTAGCTGCAAGAGGGCCAAAGTTCTCGAAAGGTCTCTTGAAAGGATGAACTAATGTAATATCTATCTCTTGCCTAAGACCAACTCCACTGTAGTAGAAATCCAATAGGAAAGCCACTTCCCAAGGAGCTGGAGGACATCTATAGGGCGTGCTATGGACAGCTACTACTATCTTACCTTTTTTGAAACCCTTGATGTTTTTCCTCAATTCTAAAGCAGCATCTGCTTCCCATGGATGAATCACAGGCCCTCCTTTAACTAAATCAGGTCTAGTTTCAGCGCCCAGAGATATTATGAGGTAATCATAATTGAACCTACCGGCACTAGTTTCAACAATCCTTTCGGAGGGCTTTATGCTTTTAACCTCTGCTTTGACGAATCTAACTCCTTTCCTTTCTAGCAGATTTAATGGCGCTGAAATTTGCTCATATTCTCTATAACCCATCATTAAGTATAGATAAGAAGGCCTTAATTCTGTCCTATCTTTCTTATCGATCACCGTTATTTCAGCTTCATTGAGCAGGCTTTCTTTTAGGTGTTTGGCACTAATAAGGCCTCCTGTTCCGCCTCCTAAAATAACTATCCTTTTCATCAAATTAAATTAATTTATCTGTTTAAAAATTTTTGTATTCAAACTTATAAATATATAATCAATTATTTATAAGATTATTTAAAATTTTGATATTTTCTTCTCCTCTTTCTATTTCCAAATCGCTTCTAGAAGAATATTCAAGGAAGGATTCAGGATAAAGTTTTATGTTTTTAAGGAATAGCATTTTGCTTAGCACAAACCAAGCTAAGGATGCTCTTTCTCCTGATGCGCAATATGTCACGATTTCCTTATCGATGCTGGTTAGCTTAGATAGTTTCTCTAAAGCTTCTCTGTTCCCTTGAAAGGCTTGGAGGAATAGTTCAGGTTTTGCTAATATAGATTTAGGTATTCTCCCAGCTCTAGAAGTAGTTTGTATTTTTCCCGTATGTTCCTCATACATCCTAACATCTAAGAGCAAAGCATCAAATTCATTCTTAATTATCTTTATCACTTCTTCTATCGATGCTCTTATCTCTTCCTTAACCTTGGGTATGTATTCCTTAGGGATCGGCTTAACGATGCCTTTTTCTAAAGGCAAACTCTTTGATTCCCATGCTTCCATCCCTCCTTTTAGCATGTATATTTCTTCTTGACCTACGTATTCTAAGTACCAATAAGCATAGGAAGCTACGGTAATATAGTCGTTATCATATGCTATCAATACTTTGTCTTCCCTTGAAATCCCATTCTTTCCTAGAATCTTAGCGATCTCACCAGCTTCCTTTGGTTTAGAAGGTTTACCCTTTTCATGCTCTGTGAAATCCCAAACATATATCCATATAGCGCCAGGTATGTGGGCTCTTACGTATTTAGAAAAATGCCTTATATCTATGACTATTAGTTCTTTTGCTTCTATTCTCTTAAGCGCTTCTTCAGCATTTAAAAATGATTCTCTCACTTCTCTCCATAGCTCTTCCTCAATTCTTCGACTGCTTTCCTTATCGAGACTAGTTTATTGAAAGCTATCCTCGGAGTGTTTACAGGCGCTTCAGCGAAAGTCCCGAAACCACAATCTGGATTTAAATATATTTTCTTGGCATCCATGAATCTCAACAATTTTTCAACCTTAGATATTATTTCAGAAGGCTTTTCTATCACATCCGTTCTAGGATTGACCACTCCATAACCTAGTTCTTTTTCTCCTATGTAATCCCTTAATGCATCTACGTCTCCTGCTCTAGGCGTTGCGAACTCTAGGACTAGCTGATTGACCTTTGTCTCAGCCAAATAAGGCATTAAAGGAACGTAATCTCCTTTGAGCAAAGCCTCTTCTTTCCTACTCCAGTTACCCCTGCAAATATGTATTCCTGTCTTTATCCCTGAAATCCCCTTTACAGTTTCGTTTATCAACTCAACGGCGAACTCTAATTCCTCCTTTGGATTTTGCCTACTGAATAGGGCAGCGCACATGAAGGTTTGTTGAACTTGGTCTCCGTAAACTACTTCAGTTAACACGGGTTCATCTAGCTGAACGAAAAACACCCCTAGATCTCTCAATGCTATTATTTCTTCTCTGAGCAATCTAGCATATTCATGACCCAGTTCTTCTCTAGATGAATAATGCCTATCGCTTATTCCAGGAACCCAGCTTGCCCTTGTTAACAAGTAAGGTCCAGGAAGAGGTATTTTGATCAATTTTTTAGTATGTTCTTTGAGGAAGTTCGCTTCATCCTTAGCTATTCCCTTTTCACCTACTTCAAGTCTAGATATCACTACCGGATTCCTTATAGAATATGCTGGAACGTCTAAATTTCTCAATAAAGCTTCGAACCTAGTTTTGTCAGGCACAAGATCTACGATCTCAGCTACAGTCCTTAGCTCTATTCCTTTTATTTTATCAACTACGAACGAATAGAAATTATCTCTTCTTTGCTCTCCATCGCTTAATATTTCTACTCCTGCATCTTCTTGATACTTAACAGCTAATAAAACAGCCTCATCAGCTATCGCATTAAAGTCTTCTTGGGAAATCCTTTTTTCTCTCTTAAGCTTTAAAGCTTCGAGGAGCCATTTGGGTCTAGGCCAGCTTCCTACAACTGTGATGGGGAATAGATTTATCTCGTTCATCTTACAATTCTTACTTCTGGAATTATATCAACGTTCCTTTGCAATGTATTCCCTACAGGAGATGTTCTAACAGTTTCCTTCCAAATTTCATATATGGTTCCCTCATCCGCATCTGCATCTACATAAGCTTTGGCTATTATTCTTTTATAGCCTGGATGTCCTTGATCAGAGAGATCGAGGAATACTAGTATGTTGTCTATTTCACCTTCAAGGGCTATCTCCAAATTCCTTATTTTTATGCCTTTTTTAGTAGCGTTGAATACAAACCCAACTCCAAGGCATGCTCCAAGAGCTGATAGGACGTATTCAACAGGGTTTGGGCTTTTGTCCTCTCCTCCGAGTTCTGAAACCTCTGATATTAAGAAAGTATGGTTTCTAACGTAAGCTTTGAAATCAAACCCTGCACCAGACCATCTAATTCTTGTATACCATTTATTCAGCTTTGAAATCAGCTCTCTATTCTCTTCAGCTTGCTTTAATAATTCACTCAATTTTTCTACGTCTATTCCGTTTATAATTTCTCCCATAATGTCACGTATCTCATCTACAATAAATCTTTTTAGAATTTTTATTCTATATTAGAATCTTATTCTATAGCATTCTGAATATCAGTATTTAATAATTTCTTTAATTTACTATTATGTATTTCATTATGCTTTAAAATTCAAGATAATGACTAATTCATCAGTTTCTCTAAATTGTTTTTGACGGCATCGATGAATTCCTCAGTATTAACTATCCTATTTATCGGAGGCTCTGAAACCCTAGCTACATCCTGGGTCATTATTCTATCATCTTCTATCGTAATTTTAACCGCATTTTCGAGCTTGCTAGCGAATATCACTAATTCTTTGTTATCATCCAGTTCTCCTCTTTTCTTGAGAGCCCTAGACCAAGCGAATATTATTGCTGTTGAATTCGTAGAAGTGCTTTCTCCTTTGAGATACTTATAGTAATGTCTTTGAACAGTTCCATGTGCTGCTTCAGACATGTAATAACCTTTTGGCGAGAAGAGCTCAGAAGTCATCAATGCAAGGGAGCCTACGAAGGCACTCGCTACGAAATCTGAGAATACGTCTCCATCGAAGTTTTTGCAGGCCCATACAAAGCCTCCTTCGGAACGAACAACCCTAGCTATTGCGTCATCTATTAGATAATAATTGTAATTCAAACCTGCCCTTTGGAATTCTTCCTTGAATTCTTCTTCGAATATTCTATTGAAAATTTCCTTGAATCTTGCATCGTATACTTTTGATATCGTATCCTTAGCTGCAAACCATAGATCTAACTTATTCTCTAAAGCATACCTGAATGAAGCTCTTGCAAAGCTCTCTATCGAGCTATCTAAGTTATAGATTCCTTGCAAAACTCCTGGTCCGTCTAAGCTTGGGAACTTAGCTCTAATTTCTTCTCCATTATCAGCTTTGAATACCAACTCAGCTTCTCCTGCTCTGTTAAATCTAATGCCTATTCCATCATATATATCTCCAAATGCGTGTCTTGCGATCACGATTGGTTTCTTCCAAAATCTAACCGCAGGTCTTATGTTGCTTAAAATTATAGGAGCTCTGAATATCGTTCCATCTAGAATTTTCCTTATTGTTGCATTTGGACTTGGCCATTCTTTCTTCAAGTTATATTCCTTGACTCTTTCAGCATTTGGAGTTATCGTTGCACACTTAACTCCTACGCCCCAATTCATTATGGCTTCAGCGGCCTTCAAAGTTATTTGATCATTCGTCTCATCTCTCTTCTTTACATGCAAATCATAATACTCCGTCTTCAAGTCTATATAAGGCAATATCAGTTTTTCCTTGACCCATTTCCATATTATTCGAGCCATTTCATCGCCGTCTATTTCAACGATAGGCCTATCCACCTTTATTTTATCTTTGGTCATGCTCAACTATACATATCGTTCTCGTTTATTATTTTATTATCTTCAATTCGAGTTTTCTTGTTTATGATTTATTCCCTTATTATGGCTATTTTAGTTATGTTTTGCAATACTTCTAAAAAACAATTAAGCTTTACTTTTAAAAAATTCTTCTATAAACGCAAATGGTCATCCTAATATTTCTGAGATGATTTCCCTCATCGTCGTTCCAGTCAATGGCACAGGGGGTCTTCTTACTGTTTTTTGCGCCGAAGTTATGAAATAAGAGTAAAACGCTGAGAGAATCATAGGTACCGTCACTCCAGCAAAAAGAGCGACAATTAAAACGCTTACATCAAGCGTAAAGGAAACAGTGAAACCGAGAATCTCCCAGGCATAGGAGAGTATACCTACGTTGAGAGCGATAACAGTGTTTAAGAAAGCGTAAATATAAGCTAAAGCGATGAGAATGGGTGAGATTATGTACATTCTTAAGGCAGAGGCGGCTATACATATTAGTGTGATGTAAATAAAGACGGTGCTTACCACGGGGGGTTTAACTAAAATCATCGCAGGTATAAGGATTAGAACAACATATGCCAATATACCTTTAACGATTCCTTCTAATAAAGTAACTAATAAGTATGCTTTTATTACATTTATTGTCTTACCCACTTCTTTTCACCTCGAAAGATAATTCATATAAATTGCCAACCTTAGCGGATACTTTTAAATAAACATCTACTGGAAATGTCGTAGGAGTCTTCAAAGGAATTGTTATGTTTATAACATCTCCTCTTTTGAATTTGTCTATAATACCAGTCTTAGTGTAAATATTCCCGAGCAAATCTTTTATCGTTGCATTGTATTTTATATCTTTCAGATAGCTCAGTCCTTCATGATAAAGGCTTAATATTATTTCAGTATTAGTCTTAGTGATTTTGAAATATATATTCCCATTTGCTAAGTCTTGTAAAAAAAGGGTAAGAGGTGTCGTAACTAGAATTAAGAGTGCAATACTTACTAATGCAATTAAAGTTTCATGTCTTACACTCATGCTTTAGTTCCTTTACTCATTTCTAGGCCATATTTAAGCAATAATGAACCAACTGTTATTATTATTCCCAAGAATGCTATTTTGACTATCAGAATTAAAAGCTCGTTTGAAATGAATTCGAGTATTGTTGCTATATCAGAGGCTTTACCTAGTGGTGGGTTATAAAAAAAATATTCCCTTAAGGCTAGAGTTGCAGAAGCTATCAGTAGAATAAATCCTAAAATTACGAAGAAACTTCCCAATTTAGACCTGGTTTCATATGTTTGCATGAAGAAGAATATTTTTTATATTTTTAAGTTTTTTGTCTAAACAAGTAGATCATATAAATACCGAAGTAGAAAAAGATTAGACCTACAGCTCCAAATACACCTAGAAAGGCCAAATCGCTTAAGCCTTCGAATGGCTTACCTATATAGAAATCAATGAATGCGTTTACTGAAGACGGTAATATCATATTATAGTTAAGTATCGTTTCTATAATCGAATATGTAGCAAAGAGGAAAAAAATTACTCCTAAAAATCCGAGGATTGCTCCTATAAGGCGATATTTCACGTTTTCTTTTTACCTTTTCTGAAGAAAAGGAATGTTACGCCAGCAGCTACAACTATTATTGCTACTATTATAATGATTGGTATAAAATACTCACCCCACCATGGTTTACTCACAGTGAATGAGCTGGTCAAATCAGGATTCATTTTCACACTTCCAATCTCCACCAAATTGGTCGGTAATGGGGAAGTTATCCCAAATAAAACTTTTAAAATAAAAGGTAAACGCACTAGAATTATTTCTCCACTTTCCGCTGAGCTATCCACTTTAACATTTAATGTTTTTTGTCCTTCTTCTTCAAAAGTTATCTTAGAAGTAGGACTTGTAGCGTGTCCTGAAATTTCAACCGGTGCTTCAACTTTTACTTGTATTGCGAAAGTAGCGATCGTGGTTTTTATCGTGAGCGTTTCTCCAAGCTTCAAAGGTTGGTTAAAACTTACTTCTTGGCTGGTTTCACCGACGATGAGATTTGCTTTTAAGTCTATATAACCTCCCTTTAGTTCGATTAGAATACTATTTGTATCACCGCTGTTTACTTCATCGTTATAATTTAAAGAATAATCCAAAGTATATTTGAGGGTGGAAGTAAAAACAATTTTTTGAATTATAGGTACTTCGTACGAATACGAAATTGTTCCTGTAGCTTCAACTTTACCTTGTTCTTGCTTTGCATATGCGGGTATTGTGAAAATGCTTAGAAATATTGTAACAAGCAATAAGGAAAGTAGTATTCTCTTCATTATATGTTTTTTCGCATATAGGCATATATATTTTTCAACATGCAATCTTTATCCGTTTTTCTTACAAACGGAAATAGAGCAATATGAAAATCAGAAGTGTTAAGTCTAG
>JBEPZU010000015.1:0-20452 GCA_041640715.1 Thermoproteota archaeon
GTTTTTCTATGCTAAATACTTATCCTTCAAAGGATATTCGCAATATTCAAAGATCTTGCATTGAAAGCAAAGTGGTTTTCTAGATTTACAAATCTTCCTTCCATGGGATATGAAAAGCAGATGAATCATATGCCTACTTTCTCCTTGAAACAATTCTTCGAGCTTCTTCTTTATCTCTTCATATTTTGCGTTCATATCTACTATTCCTAATCTTTTAGAAACTCTTTCTACATGCGTATCCACTGGCACTACTTCCTTTTTGAATAGAGCTAGAAGCACGTCTGCAGTTTTAGGTCCTACCTTGGGCAATTCCAATAATTTCTTCCTTGCACTTTCGATATCTTCTTCAAGTATTTCTCTCAGGTTTATGATCTTCAACCTCTTAGCTATTTCCTTTATAGCCTTAGCCTTTTGTCTTTGAAGTCCAGAAAATTTTATACTGCACTCTATGTCTTCGAGGTTCGCTTCTTCTATTTTCTCAGGTTCTATTCCTATTCTCTCTTCCAACTTGTTGAATGAGATCAAAGCACTTTTATCGGTGGAGCTCTGAGAAAGTATCGTGGCAATTAGCACTTTAAATGGATCCTTGAATTTTTCATAAACCCATAGAGATACGAATTCTTCTGAATTTATCTTATATTCTTTTTTAAGGATCTCGAACACTTCTTTGGCTTTTTGAGGTTCCCAAACCACTATTTATTACTCATTCTAGTAATATTTCTTGATGATCTTAGGTATAGATGAGGCTGGAAGAGGACCGATTATAGGTCCTATGGTGATAGCAGGTGTTTGTTTTGAGCGAGGCGATCTTTTATTTCTTAAAGAATTAGGAGTTAAGGATTCTAAATTATTGAGCCCAGCTTCAAGGGAAAGATTGTTTAAAGAAATAATGAAGATAGCCAAATGCTATAGAATTTATAAAATTACTCCAAAGGAAATAGATCAGGCTGTTTTTTCTTCATTGAAGATCACAGGTTTAGAAGCTAAATATATTGCCTCGATAATAGAAGAGTTAGATCCAGAAGAAGTTTACATCGATTCTCCCATAAACAATCCTTCTAAATTTTTAAACAAACTAGGAGAGTTCTTGAAAAAGAAATATCCTATAATTTGCGAAATAAAAGCTGATTCGAAATATTTGCAGGTGGCTGCAGCTTCTATAATAGCTAAAGTAATAAGGGATTCTGAAATAAGAAATTTGCAAGCAAAATATGGAGACTTCGGTTCAGGATATCCAAGTGATCCTAAAACAATAGCTTTCCTTAAATCGCTTTTAAATGAAAATCTTGAAATCGAAGAACTTAGGAAATCTTGGAAGATTAAGTCCCTAAAGTCCAAGATTTAAGGTATTCTTCCTGTTCCTTTGTTAATTTATCAACTTCAATTCCTAAGCTTTTGAGTTTAAGCTCTGCAACTCTTCTATCTATTACGTCAGGAACTCTATAAACCTTAACCTCGAGTTCATCTCCTTTCTCTTTGAGATATTTTACTGATAAGGCTTGAAGGGAGAATGAAAGGTCCATGACTTCACTAGGATGACCTTCTGCTGAAGCTAGGTTAACAAGCCTTCCTTCGGCTAACAAGTAAATTCTCCTTCCATCCTTTAAAGTATATTCCTCCACATTTTCTCTTATCACCCTCTTTGCTTCACTTAGTTCTTCTAAATCCTTTAAAGATATTTCCACGTTGAAGTGTCCTGCATTAGCTAAGATAACGCCGTCTTTCATCAGCTCCATATGTTCTTTCCTTATCACGTTTATGTTTCCTGTCGCTGTAACAAAGATGTCACCTACTTTTGCAGCTTCTCTTAAGCTCATGACTCTATAGCCATCCATCAAAGCTTCTAAAGCCTTAATGGGATCCACTTCTGTAACTATGACCTCTGCGCCCATACCTTTTGCTCTCATCGCGATTCCTCTTCCTACCCAACCATAGCCGCAAACCACTAATTTCTTACCGGCCAATAAAATGGATGTTGCTCTTAATATTCCATCAATCGTGCTTTGTCCTGTCCCATATCTGTTATCAAAGAGAAATTTAGTATAAGCATCGTTTACGCTTATGATAGGATATCTTAACTCTTTATTCATCTCTAAGGCTCTAAGCCTTATTACGCCTGTTGTGGTTTCCTCTGTTCCTCCTTTTATCTTAATTCCCTTCTTATGCATCTCTACTGTTAGATCAGCTCCGTCGTCTAGTGTTATCACAGGATTGGCTTTTATCACTTGTTCTATACACCAGTAATACTCTTCAGTAGATTGCTTTCTCCAAGCAAAAACATGAATGCCTTTTTCAACCAAAGCGGCTGCAACATGATCTTGTGTGGAAAGAGGATTAGAACCTGCTAAATAAATCTCGGCTCCTGCAGCTTTAAGAGCTAGCATCAAAACAGCTGTTTCTTTTGTTACATGTAAACAGGCTCCTACTGTTAAAGATTTTAAAGGCTTTGTTTCTTCAAATTCGCTTTTTATCAAGGCAAGCACAGGCATTCTTGTTAGAGCCCAGCTTATATCTAATTCTCCTTTTCTCGCTAGAGTAATGTCTTTTATTTTATATTGCATGTAAAAAAAACAAATATTATCTTTATTAACTCTTTGTAGTTCTATATAATTCTCTTTCAATAAAAAACGTGCAGAGGAAACTTGTTAACGCAAATAATGCTGTCAATACTGCTGGTACTGTTACTATCATAGACGTAGTGTATGCATTGAATGGGAAGTATGCTAAGAATGTAGGTCCTAAATCATAGGCGTCTTGTAATACAGAGAATAAAACCATTAAAGCACCTCCTATTCCTACGGTAAACCCTAGTACTCCGAGTTTCTTTTGTATTAATAAAGCTAGTATGGCAAATATTAGTATCCATGAAACCACGTTAACTAGATATAGCGTAGTTATCATTTTTAAGAAATTCTTCTTGAAAACGATATAAGCAATTTCTCTTTATGGAAATTACCCTTTTTTTTAACGATTTTCCATCGTTTTTAGCAATCTTTCTGCTAAGTCTACGATTTTTTTCGATGGATTTATCTTAGTCACTTTCTGGAATTCCAACCAAATAGGAGATGCGTTTACTTCTAATACATAATACTTCCCGTTCTCCTCCGCAACGTCTATTCCGCTATAAAGCAACTGTAACTCTTTATTTACCTTTATCGCCAATTTTTCTAACTCATTGTCTATCTCAATCGCAATGCCCTTACCTCCTTGGTATATGTTAGTTTTCCAATTTTCTGAAACTCTTAGCATGCTTCCTATGACTTCATCCCCTACAACGAATATCCTTATGTCCCTACCAGGCTTGTTTATGTATCTTTGTATGTAGAGGACAAAGCCCTTTTCTTTTAATTCTTGTAGTTTCCTGAAGGCTAAGTCTGCATCTTCAACTAAAAAGCTTCCTATTCCACGGGATCCTATCATGGGTTTCACTACGCATTTGCCCATTTTCTTAATGAATTCATAACCCAAGGAATCGTTTTCCGTTACTAATGTCTCAGGTACATTTATGTTTTTAGACGCTAGAATTTCTAGGCATCTGAATTTACTTCTAGCACTTAAATAGCCTGTTATGGGATTTATGACAAGTTTTTCATTATTTTCTAGACTCTTTATTAGACTTACTCTATATTCAAATTTCTCCGCATTAATGATATTACCTATACTTCTTAGGAAAAAGCAATCTATTATCCGCAAAGGTTTATTGTGATATCTAACTTCAATTTCGTTAGTTGTTAGTGTGCAAGATAATTTGTCAATGGGCAAGAAATAGGCATGATGTGATCGGCTTTTAAGTTCCTTCAATAAGCTTAGGCTCGTATATGTAGGCGTAGGATTATGGTCTATTATCGCTGCATGCATAGTTCGTGAGGAAGATTGTTTATTTACATACTTAAACTTTTTCAATCCCTATCCAGTAAGTTTCTTCGTCTATTTCCCATTCTTTTATCAAAGAACCCTTTATTTCGTCCGTCAGTTCGATTTTCTTAGCTTGGGTTTCTGTCTTTATGTATTCAATTTTCTCCTTTAACAATTCAATTTCTTCGCGAGGTGATTTTATGTATACGTTTATTTTATCCACCACTTCTAGATTGGCTAATTTACGCATCATCTGAATTCTTCTTACAATTTCTTTAGCTAAACTTTCTGACAACATTTCTTGGGTCATTGTAAAATCTATGTATATCTCGCAATACGTGGAATATATAGAAGCAAATTTTTCTTTTAATATTTCGTCGAAAATGAGCATTTCCTTCTTGATCAAGATTTCGCCGCTTTCTAACTTTGCTATCTTTTCGCCCTTTTGATCCAATTCTTTTTTTAATTTATTGATGTCCGTGTTTTCTAAGTACTTTACCAATTCCTTAATATTACCTCTAAGCAAAGGTCCTGCAATTTCGTAATTTATTTTAACTCTATATTGCTTTATTTCTTCGAGTTTTTCTTTATTCTCTAGAATTTCTATCTCTTTGGTATTTAGTTGATCTTTTAAAAGTCTCTGGAATTTCTCTATGGTCTTCTTGTAGTTCTCTTCTTTAGGAACTAGTATTATCTTATTAACTGGTCTTCTCAGCTTGAAACCTTTTTTCATCCTTAATGAATTAGCCTTAGATACTATTTCTCTTACAATCTCCATATCTCTAAGAATTTCTTCGTTTACTTCAGTTCTTTGAGGCCAGCTTAGTAGATGGACGCTTTCCGCTCCTTCTATCTCCCTGAAAATGCTTTGGTATATTGCTTCTGTAATAAACGGAGCAAAAGGTGTGAACATTATCAGCCAATCTTTTAAGCATTTATAAAGCGTGTAATAAGCAGCCTCTTTGCTTGGATCTTCCTTTTCTATCCAAACTCTTCTTCGTATCAACTTTATGTACCATCTACTCACGTCTTCTGTGATGAAATTCAGTAATGCTCTTAGGGCTTCGAAATTCCTGAATTTCAGAAATGAATCTTCTACGATCATTTTGACTTCTTCTAGTTTGTTGAATAGCCAAATATCTTCAAGCTCAAGTCTATCATGATGCTTAAAATTGGAGGGATCAAAACGGTCTATGCTCATATAAAGTGAACAGAAGTAGAAAGTATTCCATATGATGTTCATCATTCTATAATACTCTTGCAATTTTGTAAGAGAAAATTTCAAATCTTCCCATGTAGTATTGGAAAGCTCATATACTCTAAGCACATCTCTACCGAACTTTGGTATAACATCTTCAGGGTTTATCACGTTACCTAAGCTTTTGTGCATAGCTCTTCCCATCTCATCTAAGGACCAACCATGTATCAAGACGTTTCTCATAGGAGCTCTTCCTAACGTCACTACGCCGGTTACCAATAAACTATAGAACCACCCTCTTATCTGATCTTCTCCTTCTATTATCAGATCTGCAGGAAAGAGCTTATCAAATAATTCTGTTTTGTTTGGGTATTTAAGGCTAGCCCATGAAGCAGCTCCGGAATCTACCCAAACGTCTAGCACATCAGGACTTCTTTCTGCTATTCCTCCACATTTTTTACATTTGATTTTAACTCCATCAACCCAAGGTTTATGT
The DNA here is from genome assembly GCA_041640715.1 of Thermoproteota archaeon. GTDB lineage: Archaea > Thermoproteota > Thermoprotei > Gearchaeales > Gearchaeaceae > DSFO01. The sequence goes on from JBEPZU010000015.1 coordinate 5,550, forward strand.
AAGTCTATTTCCGAACTTGGGATAATAACGGCTTCACTCAACAACTCTTGCACCGATCCTATTACGTGTATTTGTCCGCAATTTTTACATATCCAAATCGGAAGGGGTATGCCCCAATATCTTTGTCTGCTAAGAGCCCATTCATGTGCGTTAGCTAGCCAAGGAATTACCCTATTTTCTAGAGAACCCTGGGGTATCCAGTTTATTTTTTTGGCTTCTTCAATTAGTTTATCCTTTATTTTGGGTACGTCTAGGAACCATTGGTCAGAGAGTCTCAAAATCAAAGGAGTCTTACATCGCCAGCAATGAGGATATCTGTGCGTGATTTTACCGGCGTAGAATAAAGCACCTAGATTGTTTAGGTCTTCAATTATTTTCCCATTAGCGTTAAAAACATATTCGCCAGCATATCTCGGAATTTCTTTTGTAAATCTACCGCTTGAGTCTACAGGAGAAAGAGCAGGTAAATTATATAATTTGCCCAAGTTAAAATCTTCCATACCATGTCCAGGAGCAATATGAACGCATCCAGTACCTTCTACCATCGTTACGTATTCTTCGCTTAGAATTATTCTATGTTCTATTTTTTCTTGAATCTCTATTAACTTTCCTAAAGGATTTTTGTACAGTTTTTCTTTTAATTCATGACCTTGAACTTCTTTTATTACTTCTAATCTCTTCTTGGTTTCTTTTTCAACATCTTCTAATCTTTTCTTAGCTAGAATCAATACCTCTCCGTTTTCGTCCCTTACGTATACATAAGTTTCCTTAGGATGGATTGCCACCGCTACATTTGAAGGTAAAGTCCAAGGAGTTGTAGTCCAAATCAATATGGAAGCATCTTCTTCTACCAACTTGAATTTTACGTATATTGAAGGATCCTCTCTATCTTTATACTCTTCTGTAACTTCGTATCCTGCTAGCACTGTTTCACATCTAGGACACCAATGAACTACTTTCTCACCTTTGAAAATTAATCCTTTTTCGTAAGCTTTTTTTAGGAAATACCAAACTCCTTCTATGTATTCATTATTTATTGTCATATAAGGATTATCCCAATCCATGAAAATTCCTAGTTCTTTGAACTGTTTTTCTTGTATCTTTAGATTTTGGAGGGTGAAATTTTTACATTCTTTTATGAATCTTTCCACACCGAACTTCTCTAGATCCTTCTTTGTTTCTATCTTAAGTGATTTCTCAACTTGGACCTCTATGGGAAGACCATGCATATCGTAACCTGGTATATCCCAAACATCATAACCTTTGCTTCTAAAGTAACGAATATAGGAATCTTTGATTATTTTGTTCCAAGCAGTACCTACATGTATAGGGTTGGTTACGTAAGGAGGACCGTCTAGAAAGTAGAACTTCGCTCTATTTTTATTTTTTCCCTTTATTTTCTCGTAAATTCTGTTTTCTGACCAAAACTTGAAAATATTATTTTCAAGTTTAGCATGTTCATAATTCTGACTAAGAGCCTTGATCTTCATATTTTCATAATTTCTACTGGCAAAATATATAATGTTATGAGCTTAGAAAAGGGCAAAAGATATGAAAGGAAGTTAGTTGAGTTCTTGAAGAGCAAAGGATGGAAGAGCAAAAGGGTACCTGCTAGCGTAATAGACGTGATAGCTACAAAAGGAGATAGAATTGTGGCTTTCGAAGTTAAGTTCAAAAAGAATAAAGTTAAAAGAATTCAAGTAGCAAGGCTTTTTGAATGGCTAGATTTATTTGACTATTATAAAGTTAAAGAAGCAGTTTTGGCTGTTTACGATGGAAACTGGAAGTTCATGAAAGTCGATGAGATTAAAGATTATGTTGTGAATGAGAGTAACTGGTTCCCATGAACATAATGAAGCAGGAGGTTAGAATATTTTACACATCAGAGAGAATAAAAGAAATAGAAGACGCAATAAGGAAAGTATTAGGCTTAGAGGTAAAAGTAAATTATTTAGAAAAGGATTTTGGTTTCGCTTATAATCGATTTAGAAACCAATATGATGCAATAAAAATCCTCAATAGCTTAAACGTTGAAAAAGGCTCTCTAAATCTTCTAGTTGTGGATTTCGACATATTTGTTGAAGCTCTAAATTTCTGTTTTGGTGTTGCCTATGGGAATAAAGCTGTGATTTCTCTCACCCGACTCAAGCCAACATTTTATGGGCTTGAGCACGATGAAAAATTGTTTAAGGAAAGGTGCATGAAAGAAGCAGTTCATGAAGTATGTCATATGCTAGCTTTAGGGCATTGCAACGATAAGAATTGTGTGATGTATTTCAGCCATGGAATAAAGGATACCGACAGGAAGTCTTATACGCTATGTAAAAGATGTAGTTCATTATTAAATTCTCTTCTGATGAAATGAAATTTTTATCCGTACGACTTTTTGTTCATAAGGCTTTTCAACTATTATAGAAGTCCTAGTTTGAAGAATTAGTCTGTTTTGATTATTCCTTATTAGACTTGACTTTTAAGGAATAGGTAAACTTACAACTTCTAAAATTAGCTCCTTTAGTGTTTTTTCTTTGCGATTTCTCTTTAACTAGGAAAATAGGAACATATTGTTCAAGCTTGAAGAAGAGCAAATTTAAAAGTATTAGATTATTGTAAAAGAATAAATGAGGGCCGCGGCTTTTCTGAAACCACTTGATTGGAATATTTCTAATGAGAAAGGTAAATTGATCATAAATCCTTCAGACTACTTCGCACTAAATGAAGCTGCTAAAATAGTTAAAGTAAGAGGTGGTGAAGTCGTAGCCTTCATGATAGGTAATAAAGAATATGCTCAATTGTTGAAGGGATTGTATGGAGCTACTGAAGCTATTCTACTTTCTGATGAAATTTTCACTGAATTAGATCCTTTCTCTAAAGCAGAAATAATTGTAGCTGCCTTAAAAAAATCGAAACCTTTCGATCTTTTAATATTTGGTGAATTTTCTCATGATTCATCTCATGGTCTTCTTCCTTACATCGTAGCAGAAAAACTAAATTTACCTCATATTAGCAAAGCGATAAGGATATGGAATGAAGATAGCAAGATAGTATGTGAGTGTGTCTTAGGTAATGAACTATACATTAAAGAAGCTAGAATGCCAGTTGTAGTTAGTATGCTAGATGTCTTAGCTTATGGTAAAGTGCCTGTCTACGATTTCCAAGTTAAAGAAGTTAAGATTTGGGATTCTAAATTTTTAGGCATTAAGGAATTGCAAAGAAGACTTAAAATTATAGAAAAAAGGGAAGCTGTTAGAAGAAAGAATATTATGATCGAATTTTCTTCGTATGAAGAACTAGCCGATAAAGTAATTGAACTAATAAAGTTGAAATAAACATGCGCATAGCTTGTTTCTCTAGATATTATTCAACTCTTGAAAAAGTAGTGAAAAAATTGAGTAAAGAAAAGAATGAAAAGGATGAACTGAATTGCATAGCCTTTAGATATCTCTTCGATGATTCTGCTATAGAAAACCTAAGGAAGTATGATGTGAACAAAGTAGTGATGATTTCTAATATTCTTCTTATGCAATACGATCTTGAAGCTTTCACGAATGCGCTTGCTGAGTATTACAAAAAATACGGTTTTGATCTTTTAATTTTAGGAAATAGCCTAGAAGATAAAGAAGTAGCAGCTAGGTTATCTAGTAAGCTGGGAATTTCTGCAGTGACAAATTGTTTGAGTTATAAAATTGAAAATGAAAAAATAATCGTCGAAAGATTTCATAGCTCCGGCCTTTTGATAGCCAAAATAGAACTCTCAACCCCATCCATATTATCGCTTTATAGAGTAGAGGATCAAGATTCAAAGCTTAAAGAAACACCTGCAGATCTAGAAATCCTCAAGATACCTTTGAGTGTTTCCAGGGTTGTTATAAGGGATAAGCTCAAGCTTTCTGAACGTTATCAGGAAATACAAAATTCTAAGATATTGATATGCATTGGCGAAAACGTACATGAAGAAAAAGAACTAAAGGAAATATATGAGACAGCTAAAATAATAGGTGCTACTGTTGTTGGAGATAAAAGCTGCTATGCTAGAGAGTGGTTTAAAGAATGGATAGCTTTTTCAGGTATTCAAGCCTCTGCTAAAATCTGCTTAAGTATAGGAACCAAAGGAGACATAGATTACTTAGGTGCTCTAACTGGTACAGATACTGTCATCTTTTTGAACGAAGAACCTGATACGCTGGCGCTTAAATTTAGTGATTATCACGCTATTTGCGATATCCATAAGTTAATACACGTCTTAAAGAAAAGGGCCAAAAAGAAATTCAAATAGCTATTCTTTATAAGGTATGTATTCCCTTCCTAGAATCTCTCTAGCTAAGATTATTCGCATTATATTGGTTGAACCTTCAGCGCCTACATAATAGGAAAATACTCCTCTCAAAGCCATTTCTATTTCTGCTTCTTTTGTATAGCCATAGGCTCCTAGCCATGTCATGACTTCTTCTACTATATCTATAGCTAATCTAGGCGATAGAAGTTTGCTCATAGCTGAGAACTTCGTGACTTCTTTAAAGTCAACTTTACCTTTCCTCATTTCATCGTAAAGCCAGCTAGCTTTATATACTAATAATCTAACAGCTTCTAGTTTTGAGTAAAGATCTGCAAGAGGGAATTGTATTCCTTCGAATTTCGCTATGGGAATGCCAAAGGCAGTTCTATTCTTTATGTATTCTATTCCCCTTTCCAAAACACTTTCAGCCGCTCCTATACAAGAAGCTGCTACTAATATCCTTGCGGTTACGAAGCCTTCCATTGCATAGTAAAAACCTCTTCCTTCCTCTCCAAGCAAGTATTTATCTTCAATTTTGCTTTCTTTGAATTTAATTATCGAGGTTGAAATTCCCATTCTACCCATGTTCTCCAAATAAGAGACTTCGAAATTTTCTATTTTTTTCAAAGGGATGAATATCATAGAAATTCCTCTGTGCTTAAGTTCTGGATTGGTCTTGACGAGCGTGACTAAACCTCCATCGTTTTCAAGTATTTCCCTAACCCCGCTTATGTAACTTTTTTCACCGGTTATTACATAATAGCCATCTATCTTCTTAGCCGTGCTTCTTATCGAAGCTACGTCGGATCCTCCTGAAGGTTCTGTTGAACAAATTCCTACAAAAGCTTTTCCCTCAGCGAGCTTGGGTATCACTTCTTCTGCTACTTCAGGTTTAGCGTATTTCTCTAATATATAAGCCCAAGCAGTATTCACTAAATAGAAGACCGCAGTAGCTAAGCTTATATCGTTTCTTCCTATTTCTTCAGCTAATATAGTAGCCATCTTCATCGATGCTTCCGCTCCACCTAGTTTGGTTGAGTTCAAGAGGGCGAGGTAACCTTGCTTTGCCATCTTCTCTATGAATTCTCTATGAATTACCCTCTCATTGTCTATTTTTCTAGCTATAGGTCTTAGTTCCTTTTTTAAGAATTCTCTAGCATTCTCTAGGAATATCTTCTCTTCCTCATTCCATTCGAATTCCATAATTTTAGAAAAGAGAGTAAATTATATAAACAGAGTAATTTTAAACAATGAACACCGAAGTCTTGATAATAGGTAGAGGAATAATAGGCTTAACGATAGGATTAAGATTGATAGAGAAAGGATATAAGGTAGTTTTTGTTGACCATAATCCTCTTCATAAAGCAGCTTCTTGGGGTAATGCGGGCTTAATCTCTCCAACTTTCAGTACTTTATCTCCATCCGTTGGTAGCTTAAAGGATTTGTTTAAATGGTTTCTTTCAGAGAAATCTAGCATTAGGATACCCTTTAGATCTTTTTTCATCAATTTTCGTTGGATTTATGACTTTCTAAATAAAAGTAAGTTGGTTAAAAAAGAGGAAGTGATTAAGCTGATTTATGATTCAGCCTTGGAAGGTCTTGCTTGGTACGATGAACTTTCCAAGAAAATCGAGATCGATTTTAAAAAACACGGATTAATAGAGGTCTATTTTGATCATAAGAAATTACATGAAAGGATAGATGCTCTTAGCAAATACAATATAGGAGAATATAGAATACTTTCTGCTGACGAACTTTTAAACGAAGAACCCAACATTAATAAAGAAGTAGCCGGTGGAATTTTCTATCCAGATTCAGCAAGCTTAAATCCTAGGAAATTAATGTTAGGTTTGATCTCTCTTTTAAAAGATTCTGGGGCTAGATTCTTGGAAGAAAAAGCGATAGGTTTTAATTTAGAAGGATCTCTCGTCAAAGAACTAATCACCGATAAATCTAAAATCAAAGCTGATGTTTTCGTGATGGCCACAGGAGCATACAAAGGAATATACAGATCTTTAAAACTTAAGATTCCTTTGATAGCAGGAAGAGGTTATTCTTTAATAGTTAACTCAAACTTAAGACTAAATCATCATCTTATGGGAGGGGATATTAGAATATCTATATCAGAATTCGAAAGAGGAAAGATAAAGGCAAGCGGTTATTTAGAACTTGGAGAAGCTGAGGAAGGGCCTACTGAAAAATGTTTTAAGTCGTTAATTAAGTATATGAGCAAATATTTGCCTAATCTAGAAACGGCTGAAGTGGTCGAAAAATGGGTAGGGTCAAGACCTTGTACGCCAGATTTAATGCCGATTATAGATAGATTTAAGGAAAATCTCTTAATCTGCACGGGTCATTGTAGACTGGGGGTCACCTTAGCTCCTTATAGCTCAAGGATCATTGTTGATATGATCGATAAAGTAAAACCTACTTTAAATCTTTTCAAACTTAGCCGTTTCCTTTAATATTTATTATTGTTATGCTGAAAATTGATTAATGACTAGAAAATTCTTCATAGCAAAAGAAGAAGAGATACTTTCAGGCAAGGTGACAGACATATATTATGTTAGAACTTACAAAGTATTGGAAGCTAAGAAAAAGCTGGATATTAATGTAGTAATGGATGTACATGCCTACAATTTTCCCAAAGGGTATGAGTGGGCTGTCTTTTGCGGACTTCCTGAAGTACTCAATATATTCATAGGGAAAGATGTGGACGTGTATGCAATGGACGAAGGTACGATCTTCAGGCTATATGAACCTGTATTCAGTATAAGCGGACCTTATAGAGAGTTCGGAATATATGAACCTGTAATAGACGGTATCTTTAGGCATTACGTGAGCATAGCTACTAAAGCTGCTAGAATAAAGATGTTAGCTAAAGACAAGCTTGTAATTTTCTTCGGTATAAGGTCAATCCATCCTGTACTCGCTCCAATGGTTGATAGAGCTGCTTATATAGGTGGCTGTGATGCTGTATCGGGCGTTTTAGGTGCTGAGTTATTGGGAGAGAAGCCTGTAGGAACCATGCCCCATGAGCTTACTTTGATCTTTGACAGAGTGGAAGAAAGCTGGAGCGCTTTCGATGAGGTCATGGAAAAGGACGTACCTAGGTATGTATTATGCGATACAATGTATGATGAGAGGACAGAAGTTTGGTTAGCAGCTAAAACTTTAGGAGATAGGCTTCAAGGCGTCAGAATAGACACCCCTAGTTCTAGAAGGGGGGATATCAGAAAGTTGTTACAAGAGATCAGATGGATTCTAGATATCAACGGTTTGAAATCTGCTAAAATAATTCTAAGTAGTGGTGTTGATGAAGATACTGTATTGCAAACAAGAGATCTGGTAGATATATATGGTGTAGGCACGGCCATCGCTTTTCCTCCATCAGTAGATATGGCTTTCGATATCGTGGAGAAAGAAGGTAAGCCTTATTCTAAGAGGGGTAAATTGCCTGGTAGAAAGCAAGTCTATAGATGTAAGAATTGCTTTAGAGATGAAATAAGATTATTTAATGAAGAACCTCCCGAAAAATGTAAGTATTGCGGAGGAGAAGTGGAACCTCTCTTGAAGAAATATATAGAAAAAGGAAAGCTTGTAAGAGAGCTAAAAAGCGAGAAAGAAGTCAAAAAACTAGTTCTTGATCAATTAACCAAACTTTTTGCTCCTTAGATTCTCTTCTTTTGTATCTCTAAACTTTCTTGATGTTCACATATTCTGTGTAAAAAGTCTTTCTGTTTTAAGGATTAGTTCGCTTCTTCACACAACCTAAATGTGGATAGTTTCCTTTGGTAATAGTTCCTTTATGACTTTCTTAATATATCATAGAGAGAATAAATCCCTCCTATTCATCTTCATTTGTCACATTATTTTGTTATTTATATGTAGGATCCAATTCTTTGATTATTTTTGGTATGAATTCAACTAAATCGCTAGCTTTAATTTGATTACCGAATTTTTCCGTAGCTAAGCTTCCTGCCAATTTGTTTATATAAGAAGATGCTACTGCACACTCAAATGTTTTCTTAAATCTTGCTAGTAAACCGCCGCATAACCCTGCTAAAACGTCTCCTGTTCCACCTACGGTCATCGCTTGTGTTCCTCCTTTACATATTTTTACCTTTTCCCCGTTAGAAATCACATCATAATGTCCTTTTACTAACAGGGTGACGCCTAATTCTCTACTCGCTTCTCTAACGACTTCTGCTCTCTTCTCATATACTTCATAGCTTGGCAATTCTATTCCGGTTAATATTTTAAATTCTCCTGAGTGAGGGGTGTATATAGCCTTATGCAACGAAGGTTTCTTAGCTATTTCTGTCTTGAGAGCATCAGCATCTGCTACTAGAAATTTATCTTTTGCTTTTACTTCTTTGAAAATAATTTCAACCCCTTCGTCACAACCTAATCCTAATCCATTACCTATCACAACAGCATCTGTTTTATCGATGAAATTAAGAGCTTCCTTTGCCGCTTTTTCAGTTAAATTTTCGTCTTCATATGGTATCACTATGAATTCAGGTGCTATGCTTCTTGCTATATGGGCTATTTTTTCAGGTAAGAATAAATAAACCAAATCTACACCGCATCTTAAAGCAGCCAAGCCAGCTAATATTGGGGCTCCATGATAAATCCTAGATCCTCCTATTATGAGTAATTTACCAGAATCTCCTTTCTTGGAAAAAGGATTTTTTCTTTCAAATAAAAGCCTAGCATCTCCTTTTCCTGCGAAGAATTCCAATTCTCTTGGTATTCCTATATTCACTTCTATGATCTCGAATTCTTTGGTATATCTCAAAAGACCTTTTTTGATTTTATGCATCGTCAACACAGAATTAGCTTTAACGTATTCGCCATGGATTTCTCCAGTATCAGGGTCTATTCCTGTAGGTACATCTATAGCTAATTTAAAACAATTCGCTGAATTGATCAATCTAACCAACCTTGCTATATTATAAGAGAGTTTACCCCTAAGTCCGGTACCTATCAGACCGTCTATTACGACCTTTGAATCATTCAACAATTCCATTATTTTATCATCATCGATCTCTTGAGCTGAATAAATCTCGATGTTTCCAAGCTTTTTCAAAATCTCAAAATTCATCCTAGCTTCTTCTGTTTTAATGTTTTCTTCTCTTTCAGCAAATATTATCCTCACTTTTCCGCCATAACCTAAAACATGTCTCAATGCTACGAATCCATCTCCTGCTTTATTTCCAGTGCCCGCTACTAGAGTAACTCTCTCAATAAGATTCTTTGATTTTAAATAATCTGCTATAGCAGAACCCGCATTTTCCATCAACATTTTCCTACTTATTCCAAATTCCTCAGCGTTCTCTTCCAAAGCTCTCATTTCTTTAACAGTGATCATCTCACTACATTAGATTCGCATATCTTTACAAAAGCTTAAAAACGATCATTGAGGACGCGAGATCAGGGTCTAACTACCATCAATCCCATTAAATTTATATTAAAAAAACCAATTATTCAATAAAAATGGTAGCTTGTCCTAAATGCGGATTTAATGTAGATAACCCAGTGAAAACATGGGTGCTAGCTCCAAAAGGTAAGAAGTCCCAAACTATCGGACTTTTTAAGTGTCCTAAGTGTGGAGCTTATTTTAGAAAAGGAATCAAATAAAATTTTCGTCTAACTAAATATCAATATAAAAGCCACAGCCAGACCGTAGATTGCTAGTGATTCTGAGAGACCTAATACTACGAAACTCCACGCTCTCATACCCGGTTTTTCAGCGACTACAGCTATCGAGGCTGCACCTGCATAGGCTATTGCTATTCCTGCTCCTATAGCTGCAAGCCCTAAAGCAAGTCCTGCTCCTAATAATTTAAGACCGCGAGTAATTTCTTCCTGCGCACTTACTCCTGGTGCAAGAATTGTAAATAATGCAATGGCCAACAAAAGGTATAGTATTATTCTATCCATATTAAGATAAGGTTTTTTCTAATTCTTTAAAAATCTTTTGCTTTATTTCTTCAATTCTTCTTTCCAGTTCCTTGAGTTTTTCTTCTTTAATCTTCGTGAATTTAACCCTTATTTCTTCGATTTCTTCTCTAAGCTTTGCTTCCATATTTAGCTTTTCTTTCTAAAATTTCTTTTATCTTTTTAAGCCTTACGAATTCCTCTCTTTCCCTTTCCTCTAGTGCGTTAATGATATTATATATTGACTTTTCGTAATTGGGTATTATCACATATTTTAATGCATTGACCTGGCGTTGCGTTTTCTTTAATTCTTCAGCGAGTTTGTAAATCGCATTTTCTTTCTCAGCCAAGCTTATAAGTAAAGGCATTAAATGTTGAAAACGTTTTACAGCTTTATCTAAGGTACTAGAAGATTCTACGAATCCATATTCTATGCTTCCACTTCCTTTAGCTATCAATCTAGGTATCTTAACACCCATTAGATTTTCCTCTTTTATTTCTAATCCGAGAGTAGCAGAAGAAGTTAGTGCTATTGCTTTCATATTCAAAGTTCCCATGCTCATATATGCATTGTATAAGGAATCGTAGGCTTCAAACAAAACTTGCCAAACTTTTTTGCTCTCCTCAGAAATTTCTTCTATTAATTTATCCAATTCATGTAATATTACTTCACGCTTATCTTCCAAAATTTTCCTAACCCTTTTAGCAAATGCAAGATTTCTCCTTAATCTTATCAGCGTTATTTTAGTAGGGAGTATTTTCCCTCCGAAGGTAGTAGACATTATTTAGCCGCTTTGTAATATTGTTTTATATACTTTTCTTTAATTCTGGTCAACTCTTGCTCAGGAAGCGTAGAGAGTACTTCCCAAGCTAAATCTAGGGTTTTATAAATGTCTCTATTCTCATAATAACCTTGGGAAAGGAATTTCCTTTCGAAAAAGTTGGCATATTCCAAATATTTTAAATCTACAGCCGTTAAGCTTGCTTCTCCTACTATTAACGCTAATGCTCTTAATTCTTGTGCTCTTGAGTATGAAGCATATAATTGACTTGCAACATCTGGATGATCTGCTCTTGTTTTTCCTTCTCCTATACCGTCTCTCATTAGCCTGCTTAAGCTCATCAATACGTTTACAGGAGGATATATTCCTATCCTGTGCAAATCCCTTCCAAGGACGATTTGTCCTTCAGTTATATATGCAGTTAGATCAGGTATAGGATGGCTTATATCATCGTTAGGCATGGTTAATATTGGCATCTGTGTTATACTGCCTTTTTCACCTTTTATTCTACCCGCCCTTTCATATATTGTAGCTAAGTCTGTATAAAGATAACCGGGATATCCTTTCCTTCCAGGCACTTCTTCTCTGGCGGTACTTATTTCCCTCAATGCTTCACCGTAATTCGTCATGTCTGTTATTATTACAAGTACATGCATATCTTTTTCAAAGGCCAAATATTCTGCTAGAGTTAATGCTATCCTCGGCGTTATTACTCTCTCGAAAGCAGGATCGTCTGCTAAGTTTAAGAATAAAGCACTTCTCTTGATCGCACCCGTTTCTTCTAGACTTTTCTTAAAGAAAGTAGCCTCATCATGTTGCACACCAATGGCTGCGAATATAACTGCGAATTCTTCTTCTTGACCTAAAACAGTAGCTTGTCTAGCTATCTGTGCGGCTATTTTGTTATGGGGCAATCCTGCTCCTGAGAATATCGGTAGCTTTTGTCCTCTTATTAAAGTATTCATACCATCTATAACAGAAATCCCTGTTTGGATGAAGTTCGTAGGATAGTCTCTCCTTTCAGGATTTATAGGATAGCCGTTAACATCTAGTTTATCCCTAGGTATTGGAGGAGGTAAACCGTCTATAGGTCTACCTAAACCGTCGAAGACTCTTCCTAGCATATCTTCACTAACAGGCGCTTCCATAGTTCTTCCTAAGAATTTAGCCTTTGTACCTTTCACAGAAAGCCCTGTAGTTCCTTCAAAAACTTGGACTATAGCTATACCATAGCCTACTTCTAACACCTTACCCAATCTCTTTTCCCCTGTAGGTGTCTCTATTTCTAGCAATTCATCGTAAGCTACGTTCTTTACGTTCTCAACGACTAAAAGAGGACCTTTTATCTCTCTTATCGAATAATACTCTAATCCTCCACTAGCCACTTTTTCTCACTTCTATTAATTTATTAAAGGTGGAGTTTATTTCTTCTATAAAGTCATCTAGCTTATGATGTTCCTCATTAGGTATAGTATATCTTGTTCTCATCATCTTAACTATGATAGGTAGAGCCCTTATCGTGGATAAACTTAAGCCTTTTTCCAAAGTAATTTTAGCTTTTTCATAGAATTCAAGGAATGCTTTCAACATTTTGTATTGTTTTTGAACCATACAATAACTATCTACAGGATCGAACGCATTTTGTTGTAAGAATCCTTCTCTAATCATTCTGGCAACGTCTAAAATTAATTTTTCACTGTCTGGAAGGGCTTCTGGTCCTAATAATTTAATGATCTCTTTTAATTCATCTTCCTTTTGCAAAATCTCTAGCATCTTCTTTCTTAAATCAATCCAGTCTTTTCCAACTTCTTTTTCCCACCATTTTGAAACAGAATCTACATATAGAGAATAGCTTATGATCCAATTTATCGCAGGATAATGTCTTGAATAGGCTAAAGCGCTATCTAAACCCCAGAACGTTCTAACAAACCTCAAAGTATGCACTGTAACGGGTTCTGAGAAATCTCCTCCTGGAGGTGATACTGCACCTATTACAGTAACCGAGCCTACTAAGCCTTCTTTGGTAAGTGTGATTACCCTGCCTGCTCTTTCGTAAAATTCAGCAAGTCTTGATGCGAGGTATGAAGGAAATCCTTCTTCAGCGGGCATTTCCTCTAATCTTCCGCTTATTTCTCGTAGCGCTTCAGCCCATCTACTTGTTGAATCAGCTACTAGGACTACATCATAACCCATGTCTCTATAATATTCGGCTATCGTAATTCCAGTATATATACTAGCTTCTCTAGCTGAGATGGGCATGTTGCTAGTATTGGCTATTAAGATGGTTCTCTCCATTAAAGGCCTGCCGCTATATGGATCTGACAATTCAGGGAATTTGACCAAAACTTCTGCCATTTCATTTCCTCTTTCACCGCAACCTATGTAAATCACAACCTTTGAATCGCACCATGCTGCTATTTGATGTAGCATAACTGTTTTGCCGGTACCAAAACCTCCTGGTATCGCTGCTGTTCCTCCTTTAGCTATTGGGAACAGTATGTCAATGATTCTTTGCCCTGTTATCAAAGGTACTTCAGGTTCTAATCTTTGTAAGTAAGGTCTAGGTCTTCTTACCGGCCATTTATGGTATAATCTTATTTCATAGATCTTCGAATCATGCTCTACTTCAGCTATTATATCATTAGCTGTGTATTCTCCTTCTTTTACGATGCTTTTTATTCTACCATGAATTTCAGGATGTATAAGTATTGAGTGTTTTATTAATGGTGTTTCTTGTACATAACCTACTACATATCCTCCCTTGACCTTATCCCCGACTTTGAGTATAGGTTCAAAATACCATTCTTTATCCAAGGGTATAGGGTCAACTTGAACACCTCTCTTCACAAAATATCCTATTTTACTAGCAATCAAATCTAGGGGTCTTTGAACACCATCATATGTTCTTCCTATTATTCCAGGTCCAAGCATAACTGAAAGAGGTTCTCCTGATCTATAGACATTTTCTCCAGGTTTCAAACCGCTAGTAGTTTCGTAAACTTGAATAACAGCTTTATCTCCTGAGACCGCTATTACTTCACCTATTAATCTTTCCTCTCCTACGTAGACTACTTCATACATTTTGACCCCTTCTAAACCTTCAGCTCTAACTGTAGGTCCGCTAATCCAAGCAATTTTTCCAGGCTTAAATTGCTCGCTCATCTTCTTAGCACCTCACCCACGTTCTTCCTTATATCTTCTTTCATCCTCATAAGTCTTGCTTCTATTGTGTTATTGAAAGATATAGTACCGCTCTCGTTAGTGACTATTACTCCTCCGTATTTGCTTATCTCCTCTGCCCGAATATCCATTTTCACACCTTTATCTTTGATTATTTCTGAAGATAATCTCTCTATTTCTTTTCTATCTTCAGGATTGCAATACACTATTACCTTTTTTTCACCTACATTGTTCAATGCCTCTAATAACAACTTTCTTAAACTCTTCAAGTATACTTCCCTATTCTTTTTTATTTCATTTAAGGCCAGATCTATTGCTTTATCAACGTATTCGCTATATAATTGCAGCAATTTATTCCTAACTTGCATTTCAGCGTTGCTTATTATCATCCTCTTCATCGACTCTATCTTCCTAGCATATTCATCTTCGATTTCTTTAGTCTTAGATATCGTTTCTTTATAGTATTTTTCTATTATTTTATCTGCTTGATGGGACAGTTTTTCCAGGTCGTTTGTTATTTTGTTTTTAGTTTTTTCGGATATCTCCTCAACAGCCTTCTTTAATGCTTCCATTTTAAACTCCGAGGATTTGTCTTATTAATTGTCTATAATCTTCTATTTTTCTAGTTCCAGTAGGTCCTGGTATTTCGTAGATTAAAGGCACGCTGACTTTTAATTTCATTTCCTGTATCTCTTTTTTAATAGGTCTAGCCAATTCTTCTTTAA
>JBEPZU010000016.1:0-18843 GCA_041640715.1 Thermoproteota archaeon
AATCTAGGAAGTTCTAACTTAAGTCCTTTTCTCTCTCTTATCTTCATTATAATGTTCATAGTCATACTCTCAGGTACTGGCTGCCATTTTAGAAATTCTGTAGCCCAAAAAGCTCTTCCCGCAGTCGCGTTTCTCATTTCATCTGCTAAATCTGTGGTCTCTGAAACAGGTATTTCGCCTCTTATCAAAGCTAGTGTAGCTTGTTGGTCCATTAGGGTTATTTTTCCTCTTTTAGTAGTTATTATCTTCAACACGTTACCCATGAATTCCTGGGCTACTTTAACTTCTATTTTATAAATTGGTTCTAAAAGTACTGGTTTAGATATCATGAATGCTCCTAGTATTGCGTTCTTTAGGGCTGGCATTAATTGAGCTGGTCCTCTATGGACTGGATCCTCGTGAATCGTGGCATCTAAAAGCCTAACTAAAATTCCTCTTATTGGTTCATGTGCAAGAGGACCTTCCGCAGTAGTCCATCTGAAACCATTTATAAGAGTATCTTTGACTTCTTTCAAATATTGTACGCCTTTAGTATTATCTACAAATATGTTGAGGTTATCATCGATAGCCCATATGTTTCTTGCATCGTCTGTATTCCAACCAGCTTCTTCCCTTAATATCTTAGCCCTAACTCTCCATTCCTGATCTTCTGTGACTTTACCTTCTGCTAATAATCTAAGAGTTTCTTCATTCAAAGGTTCGATTGATACAACTACTCTATTATGTCTATTAGGACTTTTAGTCTCTATTGGCTTGGATCTCTCCCTAATGCTTTCTCTATAAATTACTAAAGGTTTGCTAGTTACAAACTCAATTTGACCGGTTCTTTGTTTAAGATCCCATAAAGCTATTTCGAGGTGTAGAGTCCCCATTCCGCTTATTAAGTACTCGCCTGTTTCTCTATTAATTTTTACTCTAAGCGTTGGGTCTTCGATTGCCATTCTTTGCAATGTCTCTATTAATTTAACAAGATCACTAGTTTTCTTAGGCTCTATTGATATCGTTACTACCGGTTCACTAATATACTTAAGAATCTCGAACGGTACCATTCTTCCTCCAATGTCTTTTTGAACTATTGTCTCTCCTGCTCTAGCGTACTCTATACCTAGAAGCGCTGCTATGTTTCCCGCTGAAACTTCATAGGTATTTTCTCTGTATGGACCCATGTAAATACCAACTTGCAATACCCTTTCTACTCTTTTACTCCTGAGAAGGTATACTTCTTGACCGCTATATATCCTTCCGCTGAACACTCTACCTGTAGTTACTAGACCTGCATGTGGATCATCGACCACTTTTGAAACAGCAAGTATTGTAGGTCCTTCAGGGTCGCATTCCAGTAAGGCTTTTCCTATATCGCTATTTAGATCACCTTGCCATATTTTCTTAATTCTATATCTCTGAGCTATATTAGGAGGCGGCACATGTTCTATTACCATAGTCAATATAGCTTCATAAAGAGGTGCGACTTCAGCTAATTCTTCTATAGCCTCTCCTCCTTTGGTATAGGCTTCTATGATATCGCTGAATTTTAATCCTTTCTTTTGTGCGAGGGGTATCGTTAATCCCCATTTATGTAGAGCCGATCCAAAAGCCATTTGACCTTTCATGGGGTCTATTTTCCATTCCTTCTTGAACTCTGGATCTGCATACATTTCTATCAAGGAGTTGAATTCTTTTATTATTCCAATCAGCCTTTTTTGAATCTCTTCTGGTGTAAGTCTGAGCTCCTTTATCAGTCTGTCTATTTTGTTTATATAGAGCAAGGGTCTAACGCGTTCTTCTAATCCTTGTTTAAGTACTGTTTCTGTTTGGGTCATTATACCTTCTACGGCGTCTACTACGTTTATGCTGCCATCCATTGCTCTTAGGCTTCTAGTAACATGTCCGCTGAAGTCGATATGGCCTGGTGTGTCGACCAAATTTATCACATAGGGTTTACCTTCGTATTCGTGGTATAGACTAACGTTCGCCGCTTTAACTGTCATCTGTCTTAGTTGTTCTATTTGTACGTAGTCCAGTGCAAGCGCCTGTCCTGCAATCTTAGGGGATATTAGTCCTGAAGCTAACAATAAAGAATCACTTAAAGTTGTTTTTCCATGATCCACATGGGCAAGTGTACCTATGTTTCTAACTCTATCTAGATTGCTCATCAATTTCACGATTTCCTCAGTCTGCTTGTATTTTACCATGTTCTCTTACCAATAACCGTTATTTTATTAGATTCAATATAAGTCTTCATCTATTAACCTCCTCCTAATTTCTCCTTTAACTTATTCTTCACGTCATCTGCTATCTTCATGTTTTCTTCTAAGGCTTTATTGAACTTCTCTATGTCGTTTCCTATTATTCTCAGTATTGTCTCTTCGAGTAGTCTTTGCATTTCTTTTATATCCTTTGTAACCAACGCGTCTACTTCCCAGCTTTCATCTCCGAATTCTTTATTATACCACTTGAACCTAGGGTCTGTTTCCTTTGCTGGATTAGGAGGCAAGTTATAATCTACGATTTGCTTAGCAGTTAAGGCTACTCTTAGCTCATTCAAATCAAAATAGTGGAATACTTTTAATAACGCCATATAGAAGCGGTTTATGTCTAGACCACTTGGGTCATGGTCGCTAATAACCAGAGCCCAAACTTCCATACCTTTATCTAGTTTTTCTTTTATCTTTGGTGCTATTTTACTTATTCTCGTCCATACTGCACCATATCCTTTGAAACTAATTAGAGGAACGTAATATTTCTCACATACACTGTTTATTTGACCAAAAAGCTCTCTTTTCTCGGTGAAGACGTAAACATATTTGTTTATTTCATCCCAAGGATCTTTGCCCATTGCAGGCATTGTTTCAATCAGCTTATTAATAGCTTCATCTATGTTCGTTACTCCAGCGATTATGGGTTCATACATTAAGCTTTCTGTTTCTGTTATCATTTCCCATCCTATTTCTCCTACGATTCTAGCTTTTAACATGAAATCAACCAATTTGTTGTAATGTTTCAGATCGTTTCTATAATCTGGAAGCTCCAAACCTACTAAATAATAATGAACTTGTCTTATCGTCACAGGATTTCCTAGTTCTTTAACTGCTCTCTTAACGAAATCTATTGCTCTTTTTTGCCATTCTGTTTTCAGAGGTAGCTGCTTCTTTTTAGGGACAGTTCTGGTTATGTCTTTTTGCTTCCTACCATAGATTTTCTGAAGCCATTTTAGCTGATAGTCAACGTTTAAATGTTTAAGCAATTTTTCATTTTGGGACATGTTTAATCTTAACTTAGATTCATTATAGAACAGTCATGCTATTTATTTTTTACGCTTTTACCTCTTGATTTATTAAGCATTTTTGGGGCGTTGGTTTTTTAAATGCTTAAATATGAAAAATAACAACCAAATCGCAGCAGATAAGGAAGCTATAGCTTCTTGTATTGCAACGCCCTTCCAAGGCCAAGGTATTATCCAAGTTAATATGTTTAAGGCCAACATGGTCAGTGCAATATAAGTTACGTAACTTGCCCCCGTTCTAATCGTTATAGAGAAGAATAAGGCAAGCGTTATGATTAACCATATAAAAAATGAAACTGAAACTAAAAAATGCGTACTTCCAGCATCTTCTGGGAATATTCCTATACTTGCTAAGAAAATGGAAGAAATGACCAAAGAGATCAGCCAGTATTTGTTCGACGTTTTAATATGTTCCAATAAAAGTCTAATGGAAAAAAGCGAAATCAAAAGACCTCCTAGGATCAATCCAATATTGAATACGTAAGCTATTTGTCCATTTCTTTTTATATTACCTAGATCGCTTAGAGCATTATCGAATATGCTAAACCAAGGAGACATTGCTATAGCTATTGTTATAAATAAGAAAGGTATCAGTATCCCTAAAATTCCTAAGTAATAAAACAATTTATTCATGTGTTAAAATTTTCCTATTAAATATATGTTTAAGATATTAGGCATAGATTTGGCAGGAAGCGAAGAAAGACATACCGGCGTTTGTATAATGGATGAAAATTTGAACGCCAAAACCTTCTTGATCAAAACTAATGAAGAAATAATAAACTTAATACTTAATGAAAATCCAAGATTGGTAGCGATAGATGCGCCTCTTTCAATACCTCGTGGAAGATCTTCTCTTGAAGAAAGGAGTAACATACATTTAAGGGAATGTGACAAGGAACTTCTAAGGCTAAGGATAAAATTTTTCCCCGTGACTCTAGGACCAATGAGGATGCTCACCAAGAGAGGTATTATGTTAAAAAATCTAATCGAAGGATTAGGTGTTGAAGTCATAGAAGTCTTCCCAGGAGCAACCCAAGATATTTTAGGGCTTCCTAGGAAACATAAGGGTATAGATAAACTAAGGGAGCATCTAGTTGAATTGGGCATCAAGGGTTTAAATAAACAATTAAGCGCCGATGAGCTAGATGCTGTAACTTGTGCTTATACTGGTTATCTGTATCTTAAGGGAGAGTGCATAGAGTTGGGCAATAAAGAAGAAGGGACGATAGTAGTGCCTAAGATTTTTATTAAACGAAAAAACTCTTAATTTATGAAAGTTAAGAGAGTAATATTCGTCAAGGCGAACTGGTGCCCTCATTGCAAGATTTCAGAATCTTATGTTAGAATGATCGCTGAGGAATTAAATGCGGCTATACTAGAGCTAGATATAGATAACAAGGATCAAGAAAGGATCGCAGATGATATCGTTAAAAATTACGGTGATTGGTCCCCTAATTATTTAATACCCCAGGTCTTCATAGAGTTCGAGGACGGAAGTATAAAGCATATTTTGACAGGAGATCCTAACGGCATTGATTACACCCTAAAGAAATGGAAGGACTTCATTGGCGGTAGCTTTTACAAATCCTTGAAATCATTTTCTGCTTAGTCTTGAAGGCCACCAATTCCATTTCTTAGCTAATAGCATTATAGAAGGAACGAAGAAAGGTATTATTAGAAATGCATCAAACAATACACCTAAACCTATAGCGAATCCTATTTCGTTTAGCAAGGGGAAGTTGGGAATTAATAAGAGTAAGAATGTTCCCCCCAATAGCAAGCCTAAGAACATTATCGTTTTGCCTGTCTTATCCAACGCTATCCTTATTGCTTCTTCATCGCTTTTGCCTTTGACGACTTCTTCTCTGACTCTTGTTAAGAAGAATATGTCATAGTCAACACCGATTCCTAACATTGTAACAAGCAAGAACAGAGGTGCCGCATTTATTATCGGTAAGCCAAAGATTAGGACATAAACGACGTAAAGCAAAGCCAATGACCAAGCAACACTGGCCAGAATTGTTGAAACCAACCTAAAAGGAATTAAAACCGATATTAGCTGTAAAAATAACAGAATGATAATTATTACTATTAGGCTAACTAAAATCATAGGAGTTATAGAATCTGTTACAGTTTTGGAATCATAAGAAAGTTGGGTTACGCCATCAATGTATATTTTAAAATTATCATTTTTGGGTATATTATTTCTTATTTCTTTTAATACTTCTATAGCTTCTAAACTAAAAGGTTGTTTATTTATTATTATTAAAATTAGAACTCCTTTATTTGATTTACCTATAAATCTTTCTATTAAATTTTTGTAAACACTTTTTAATGTATTATTTAAATAAATTTCATTTAAATTGATTTCTTCCCCAAAGGGTCTATTTATAGTATAAATGTATTTTATATCTCTTATTTTTTCAAGACTTTTTGTTATATTTTCTATATAACTTAGATAAGTAGGATTAATCCTATCCTCTATTAAGACATCATCTTTACCTTCTACGTATAGGTATATAGGACTCATCGAAGAACCTATTGTTGAATAAAGCAATAGTGCACCTTTTTGAACGTCGCTAGGAGGCATAAGAGGAGGTATGTCTAGTACTGTTTCTATCTCGGCTATGAAGATAAGAGATATCAATGTAGTAACGATAAGTATTAACGTCAATTCTTTCTTTCTTCTTTCATTAAAACTGGCTATTTTGCTTAAGCTAATCCTGCTGTTATTCCTTTTAACTCTGGAGAGTTTTACTGCTTTATCTCCTAGTGCGTATAATAGTGAAGGAAAGAACAAAAGGTTAGTAAGCATAGTAAATCCTATGCCTATTGCATTGATCATTGCTGCATCTCCAAACAATGCTATATTCATAAAAGACAATACTAGATAGGCGAAGAAAACTGCTAATGCGCTAGTCAAAACTCCTCTTGCACTCCAGAAAGTCATCAGGAATAAAGCTTCTTCTTTGGTCTTTCCTTCTTCCCTTTCTATCTTATATCTCCTTAGCAAGTATACTGCATAATCGCTACACAATCCTAGAACTAGTACAACTACTATCGCAGGTGTAATAAAACTTATTTCTTTATTTAAGATATGGTCGAGCATTATGTAGGCTAATCCTAAAGTCAGAGTAATTGAAATTCCGAACAACAAGAGGATTAGAGATCCAGCTATTATCGATCTAAAATAGAGCGATGTTAAGAAGAAAACTAATATTGTACCTAAAGGCACTATTAGAAACATAGCATGCTCAGCTGCAATTCTTAAGTCGTGTGAGAGAAGTGGTATTCCAGTAATATAAACTTCTAAGTTATTTAATTTTGGTTTTATATTTTCAAATTTTTTTAAATCATTTTTTGCTTCATCTTCATTGGGATAATAATTTGAATATATAATTATTAGAAAAATATTATTTGTTTGATCTATAAATACAGATTTTAAATTATTTCTCAAATCAATTGGATAATAAGTAATATTTTTATTT
Source organism: Thermoproteota archaeon (assembly GCA_041640715.1). Classification (GTDB taxonomy): domain Archaea; phylum Thermoproteota; class Thermoprotei; order Gearchaeales; family Gearchaeaceae; genus DSFO01. The sequence continues at coordinate 6,772 of JBEPZU010000016.1, forward strand.
AATATTATATCTTTTATAACTTTTTCGGGATCTTTTTTTATTAAATTTTTAATAAATTCTTCATAATTTTTTTCATTTATAATAAAGTAAGGATTGTTATTATTTATTTTTAAAGTAATGTTGGTTATAATTTTAGATACAATATCTCTTGCAATATCGTCGTTCATAATATCTTTATTAATTATATTTTTGATTAACTCATCTATAATATCTGTTCCAATTTGATTTGTTAAATTAAGGTTGCTAAATTTTTTTATTATTTTATAGGTAGTTTCTTCCAAACTTATCTCATTTTTTAATAACTTAACTATTTCATTTATAATATCTTTATTCTTTTCTTGTTCACTTAATTTATTAATAATAATTTGTAAAGATATTTGTTTAACTACATTTTCTTGGTTCCAATTAAATATGTTTGCAAAGTAAAAAATTGTTTCAATTGTATTATTATCCATTTTGAAATAGTAGGATAAATAATGAGGCGCTATTTCTCTAACGATCTTATCTGCAGTATTGTAATAATCATCGCTTGTTTCGTTAAGCCATCGCGAATAGAATGCGTTAAGGTAGTCTAGTGATAAGCCTTGGAGATTAGCCTTAGCGATGGTGCAAATCCTAGCTAGTCTAGATTTCTCATAAAAATCTTTGATTCCTAAGGCTTCAAAGCATTTCAAAAAAATAAAGGGTGGACCATAAATGAAATACAGAGAATTGTTAATGTTCATTAATACAATCTGATAGTTTTCTATTACATTTTTTAATTCCTTCTTTATTGAGCTAGTATAATTAAATAAGATAAAGGTTTGATCATACATTTCATTTGCGGAAGAGCTAGTATTTTCTCCTAGCTTTCTCAGAAAAATTTCGATTAACCCGTAATAGCTTATCGCTGTTTTACCACCAGAATTGAAATTCTCTCGTATTAACATATCGGCTTTAATTATTTCTTCCGAATAAGGCTTGTTGGTTTTTATGAGTATGTAGTAGTTATATGAAGCTATTACGTTTAAAAATGGTTCACCATAACTCCTGTTAGAGAATTCTTCGTTAAGTTTATTTACAGCCTGCTGGAATTCGCTATTTGGCAAAGTGACCTCTACGCTATATATTATTTTTTCATTCAGCTTAGGTGCGAGAGGCAATAGTATCAATGTTAAGAAGATCCAAGAAACAAGGATTATTTTATGCCGACGCGCTATGAAGTTTGAGTATGCTTTCATACGATGAGGTTAATTAATAGTTCTCTATTTATGTTTATATGAAGTTCATCATAGAGATCTGCGAGGAGCCTCTGAGTAAATGGATGCTGCTTGAGCTAGAGCATGCATCTTTGTTGATAGGTAAAGAAAATCTCTGCTTTACCAATGTTAAACCAAAATATAAGGAAACGCTAAGCAGATTGGGAGAAGTCTTTGAACGAAGTATAGTCGAAATTAAAGAGTTTCATGATAAAATAATAGTCTTAGATCCTAAGTCTCCTAAGACTCTAGAAACTGAAGAGGCTAGGAAATACATACTTATTGTAGGAGGGATCATGGGAGATCATCCTCCTAAAGGTAGAACATATGAATTAATAACTTCTAAGATTGAGGGTTGTCTCTCCAGGAATTTAGGGAAGTACCAATTATCGATAGATGGTGCTATATTCGTAGCTAAGGAGATAATGAAAGGTAAAAGGTTAGAAGAAATACCCTTAATCAAAAGATTGGTATTGAAGGTAGATCCATTCCATGAAATCATCTTACCTTATGCTTATCCCATAGTAGAAGGTCGTCCTCTTTTTTACGAAAAACTTGAAGAGTACTTGAAATATGGCATAGAAGAAGACGAGGAAAACATGCTTAAGGCTTCATCCTTGTAGTGCTCTTTTCCTCTCATATATTTCTTTGACTTTATTCAATTCATCGATTTCTAAAGGAGATTTATCGAATCTAATCCTTTTAATTCTAGGGAATCTCAAAGCAAAACCACTATCATGCCTATCGCTCATTTGAATAGAATCGAAGGCTACTTCTATTACTATCTCAGGTCTAACGATTATCTTATAACCTAAATCTTCGATGGCCAAGCTCCTCAACTTCTTGTCGAGCATTTCAATTTCTTCATCTGTCAAACCTGAGTATGCTTTGCCTATTATTTTCAATTCGTCTCCATCTCTTACAGCGAAAGTGTAATCAGATAAGATCCCAGCTCTTTTACCGTGTCCGTATTCAGCTGCTACGATTACTGCATCTATAGTATCAAATTCTTTCTTCAACTTAACCCATAACTTCCCTCTTTTCCCTGGAGTATAGGGGGAATCGGGGTCTTTAAGCATTAATCCTTCAAAGCCTTGATTTATGCTATATTCAAACAATTTAGAAATCTCTGAAGAAGTTTTGACTATTTGATATTCAGCAAGTTTTAATCCATCTGGTAACTCCAGGCTTTCTAACAACTTTTTCCTTTCCTTTAGCGGTATCTCGTGAATCGCTTTGTCTTGAAAATATAATATATCATAAACTATTGCTTGAAAAGGTATTTCTCTGATTAATTCTTCGGATACTTCCTTCCTTCTTAACCTTTTTTGAATTACGTTGAAAGGTAAAGGTTTCCCGTTCTTCATTGAAATTACCTCAGAATCTAGTATAAAATCAAATTTTATTCCCTTTAGAGCTTCTACGATATCTGGCAAATAGAAGCTTATTTCATCAAGCCTTCTTGAAAATATCTTAACCTCTTTACCTTTTTTATGTATTTGTGTTCTAATTCCATCATACTTAAATTCTGCTATTAATGGTTTAGAGTAATAATTCATTATTTCTTCAGCAGAAGCCATAGGTTCAGCTAACATAAAGCTCGTAGGTCTTAGTAATTCAATTCCTACGTGCTCTAACGAACCCCTCTTTGCTCTTAATGCAATTTCAGCCAGATCTGGTAAAAGTAGTAGTTTTTCTCTTAGATACGATAAAGTTATTCCTAGCGCGTTAGCTACCGCCTCTTCGAGCAATCCTTCAGAAAGGCCTATTCTAAGCTCCTTTGTTATTATCTTTATTAGATATTTAGCTTCTAAAGGACTTGCGTTTATGAACAGATTAAGCAACGCATTTTTTCTCAGTTTTTGCGATTTTTCTCCGGAGTATTCAGAGATTTTCAAAAACGTGTTATAAACATCCTTTATCGATAAATTACTACTAATTAAAGGTTTGATTTTCTTTCCTTTTCTATTTAGTATATCCTCAGCGGCTTCTCCTAAGTCTCCGTGCTTAATGTAAATTTTGGAAAAGTTCTCATCATCGATACCGGAGATTTCAGAGATGATCGAGTAAAGCGTTGAATAACCTACTTGTAATTCTCTATTGTACCAAGGAGGTAGGATAGTTGAGGAAAGTAATCTTATCGTATAGCATAAATCTTCTTCGTCTAGAGATTTCAAGAAGCTGGCTAGTTTGCTTATTTTCTCTAACTTGCTAGTTGTTTTCTTTACCTTTTCACATACCTCAGCTAATTCTAAGAAAGACCTTTTATTCACTTATTTAATATACTCGCTTGCGCTGCTGCCAGTCGTGAGACCAAGATCCTATATGGCGAGGCGCTAACGTAATCCAGTCCAGCTTTATGGAAGAACATTATACTATCAGGATCACCTCCGTGTTCTCCGCATACTCCTATTTTAAGGTTTTTATTGACTTTCCTGCCTTTTTCTATCGCGATTTCTATCAATCGCCCTACTCCTTTAACATCTAGTTTTTCGAAGGGATTGTTTTCTAAAATTTTATGTTCTAAGTAGAAAGGCAAAAATTTATTTTCAGCGTCATCCCTGCTGAAGCTGAAAGTAGCTTGGGTTAGGTCATTAGTACCGAAGCTGAAGAAATCGCAGATCGTAGCCAATTCGTCAGCGACCAAGCACGCTCTTACGGTTTCGATCATTGTTCCAAATTTGTAAGGCAGTTCTGTTTTCTTCTCAGCTTTTATTTCTTCATATACTTTTTCAATTACATTTTTAATCTTCAGCAATTCTCTATATTCTGCAACCTGAGGTATCATTATCTCCAAGTTAACCGGTATATTTTCTTCGAGTAATTCATAGGCTGCTAGGAATATAGCTCTGGCTTGTGTTTCATAAATTTCTGGATTCGTAACCCCAACTCTAACACCTCTATGCCCAAGCATTGGGTTTGCCTCGGTTAACTTCTTGGCGATTCTGTAGAAGTTCTCCCATTTTTTCCTCTCATTTTCTTCCTTTGCGTTGTAAATGTTTTCTAGTATTTCTTCTAGGTTTGGTAAGAACTCATGAAGAGGTGGATCAAAAAGTCTTATCGTGACTGGATAAGGAGACATGATTCTTAACATTTCCTTGAAATCCTCCTTAAGCATGGGCAATAACTTAGCCAGAGCTTCTTTTCTTACTTTTTCGTCATCTGTTAATATCACATCTCTGAATATTTCCAATCTCTTAGGAGCTCTGAACATCCTTTCAGTTCTTAGGAGTCCTATACCTTCAGCTCCGAATTCTCTAGCTAATTTAGCTTCCTCTGGGGTATCTGCATTAGCCCTCACGCCTAGAACCCTTACCTCATCGACGATTTTCATGAATTCTTCGAATTCGCTTATAGGTTTAAAGCTCGTTTTAGGGAGATCTCCTAAATAGACTTCACCTTCTAACCCATCAATAGTTATTATATCTCCTTCCTTTACTCTTATTCCTGATACTTCAAAGAATTTTCCTTCATAGTTTATCTTTATTTCTTCACAACCTACTACACATGGCTTACCTATAGATCTTGCAACCACGGCTGCATGACTGGTCATTCCTCCCTTCGCAGTTAATATTCCTGCAGAGGCGTAGAAACCATGAACGTCATCGGGCTTTGTTTCCTCTCTTACCAATATCACTTTTTCTCCTTTTTTAGCCCATTCTACTGCATCATCTGCGCTGAATACAACTTTACCTGAGACAGCTCCAGGCGAAGAAGGAAGACCCTTTGCTATAGGTTTTTCTTTGATTTTTTCTTTATTTATCCTAGGATATAATAGTTGTAGGATATCTCTAACCTTAATCCTCATTATTAATTCGTCCTTGCTAAGGATTTTTTCCTTATACATATCTACTCCGGTTTTTATCAGCGCTATGCTATTCATTTTAGCGTTTCTTGCCTGAAGCATGTATAACTTCCCATCTTCTATTGTGAATTCGATGTCTTGAACCTCTTTCTCATGTCTTTCTAAAGTCTTAGCGTAATGATAGAGTTCTTCATATACTTCAGGCATCATGATCTTAAGTTCTTTTATCGGTCTAGGTGTCCTTATTCCTGCAACTACGTCTTCTCCCTGAGCTAGTGTGAGAAATTCTCCATATAGCTCATTTTCTCCGTTTGAGGGATTTCTCGTGAATAATACACCTGTAGCAGATTTCTCATTTAGATTTCCGAAAACCATTGCTACCACAGTTACTGCCGTTCCATCAGCTATATCTGGGGTTATCTTGTTTACTTCTCTGTAATATTTGGCACGAGGGGATTCCCATGAATCGAAAACTGCTGCTACTGCTAGCTCGAGTTGTTTCCAAGGATCCTCGAGTATTTTTAAAACTTCTTCCTCGCTCAAGTTGGCGGTTTTTTTAAGCTCTCTAATTATAATATTCCTATATTCATCGCAAAGTCTTTTAAGAGCATCTGCTGGAAGTTCACTATCATGTTTAACCCCTAGCTTGTACTTGTATTCTTCGAGTTTTTCAGAGAAGAGCTTTTCATCGATTTTTAAAACTATTTTACCGAACATGCTGAGATATCTCCTATAAGTGTCGTAGGCAAATCTTTCGGAATATAATTTAGCTAATCCTTTAACTGTTTCTGAATTGATTCCAAGATTCAAAACAGTGTCCATCATTCCTGGCATAGAAACAGCCGCTCCGGATCTAACCGATACGAGCAAAGGATTTGAAGGGTCTCCAAATCTCTTGCCCATTTTCTCCTCAATATACTTCATCCCTTCCTTAATCTGTTCGATAAGACCCTCTAGCAATTTTCTACCGTTTTTATAATACTCGTTACATGCAGTAGTAGGAATTATAAAGCCCGCAGGAACTCTAAACCCAAGTTTTGTCATTAGTATTAAACTTGAACCTTTACCACCGAATATTTTCTTATTTCTGTGATCTGCTTCTTCGAATGTGTAAACATACTTATTCTGCATATAAAGAATATTTCTCTAAAAGCTTTTAAACGTTATTTATTATGTTTTCTTTAAGATAAATGTTTAAAATATTAGCTTATTGATTTTATAGCTATTAAGATTTTAGCTACATTAATAAATCTTTGTTTTATTTTATTTTCGATTAATTTAGTATATACATGAAACTCTTCTACTGTTATATCTTTATCAACCTCAACTTCAACTTCTATAGCTACTTTATATCCTACTCTTCTAAAATTAATAGACAATATTTTAGTTATATAGGGTATTTCTTTGATAAATTCTTCTAGTTTGCCTTTAAGTACAGGATCCTTGCAAACATCTATTAAAATTAATGCGCTCTCTCTAATCACAGGTATGCTGGCCGATGCTATAAAGCTTGCTATTATCAAAGATGCGCCTATATCGAAAATAGGCGAATATGTGCCAGAAAGCAGAATCCCTGCAGCTGCTATGAAAGAGCTCGATGTGTCTTTCACAGAGTTAACGGCATCAGCCTTAAGTGAAAGTAACCCATATCTTTTTGCGTAAACGTACTTGTAAAAAGTTATTAGTAATGATATAAAGCCGAAAGTTAAAGCTGTAAAAAATCCCAACTCTATTTCTCTAAGGGCATGTTGAGATAATAATTGTGTATACGAACGGTAAAATAAGTAGCCAGCAAAAATTATTGTTAAGATCGCTACAGTGAAGGCAATTAATATTTCAAGTTTAAAATGATCGATCCCTTCCTCAGTTTTTCTTAATGATATGAAAAGACCTGTGAACACCACGGTGGTTATCAACATGTCAGCTAAGGAATCAATCGCATCCGCTAATAATCCGCTACTATTAGTTCTTAATGCGATAATCACACCTAGCACTGCCATTATCAAATTCAAAATTATGGAAATTAGAAGTAGCTTAGCTACTTTATTATCTAAGAGACGTTGCCCCATTCGCTTATTTACAAATTACTTTATTTCTTTTGTACCTAATAAAAATTTAGCGTGGAAAAAGGAGAGATCAAGCTTAAATCTTTCATCGATTTGGATCATACTTTTTCATCGGGTCAAATTTTTAGATGGCGCAAATTAGGAGATTACTGGGTAGGTGTTTGCTATAGCAGTCTACTAGCTTTAAAAAAAGTCGGAGATAGGATTGTTTATAAGATAGAAGGTAATCTCAAAACTGAAACTCTATATGAATTTTTAGGTCTCAACCAAGATTATGAAGTTATAATAGAGAAAATTTGCAAAAATAGGTTAATTAAAGAAATTTGTGAAAAATATTACGGGCTTAGAATATTTCATCAATCTAAAAGAGAATGTTTAATTTCTTATATATGCGCAATCTACAACAATATAGAAAGGACAAACAAAATATTGGAGGCTCTTTCCAAATTATCCAAACGAAAGCTGAGAATAGGAAATATCACTTATTACGATTATCCAACTCTTGAAGAAATCCAAAAAATAGGTGAAGAAAAGCTAAGAGAGTTGGGATTAGGATTTAGGGCTTCTTTCCTAGCTAACTTAAACATATCTGATTCATGGCTTGATGAGCTGAACGAATTAGGAACGGAAGATCTAGAAAATCAATTAATGAAAATTAAAGGAGTAGGAATTAAAACTGCAAGTTGTATATCTCTCTATGGTTATTTGAGATTTGAAAGCTTTCCTATCGATACCTGGATTTATAAATTTATTACAAATTTTTTTAAGGATGATTTAGAAAAATTATTAGGAAGTATATCTATTAATGATATAAAGAAAAATTTCAAGATTGTGAAGAACTTCTACAACAAATTGTTTGATAATTATGCTGGTTACGCTCAGATATTCTTTTATAAATACGCTAGAGATCATCTTAGAAAGTCACTATGAATTTATTTATATCTTCATGGGAATTTAGTTCGGAAACTTTTATATCTAAAAACGCTGCTTTCGCATTATAATAAGGAGGTCCTTTCCTTGAAAACACTGTAATTAGCTTTCCATCATGAGTAATCGAATATCCTTCTCTAACTGGTTCATGACCCCTTATTACTAGCTTTAAGTTGTTTTTAGCTAAGAAATTCTCTGTTAAATCTTTTCCGAACAACATTCCTGCTCCTCTATAAGAATCTTTCAAACCGAGATCTTCCATGGGATCGTTCCACAATAATTCTTCCAAAAGTCTCTTTTTTGGATGTATCTTTCTAGCTATGGCTATATCATCTGGTGTTGAGGCCTTGCTGGGTATTCCTCCATGCAATGCTATGAACTTCCCCATCACTAAGAATGCCAAGTACAGTTTCTCAAATAACCCCCTTAGTTTTAGATACACAAAATATCCTTCTTGACCGTATTTTTCTATGAATTGCAAAGGTAAATCATGGGGGTGTGCTAAAAGATCATCAGGTCCTTCGTGGTTTCCTCTTAATAATATTATTTTGTTTTTGTAAAGCAATTTTAAGTTTAATAAAAGATAGTAAATCTCTACAGATTTATCTCCTCGATCGCCATAATCTCCTAGAAAAACTAGTGCTGATTTTTCTTCATTTAGCGTTTTTTCTATGTTGATTATTTTAAAGATTTCGAGTAAGCTATCTAGATCTCCATGTATATCGCCTATTATTATGCATCTATCTATATTCGCCTCTGTGCAGTAAATCAAATCTTCACTTACATCGAATTTGCCTAATCTTCTAAGTGTTCTTTCGAGCTCTAGAGTTCGTAAAACCTCTTCGATTAGCTTTATGAAATCTTTAGCTGTGAATTTCTCGAAATCTGATAAAATCTGACTTATCATATATTTATTGAATTTTAACTAAAATATTTAAGTGAAGGATTCTGAGATAGAAGAATATCTAGGTTTAAGGAGAGAGCTACGTAGATCCAAATATATTTTGCTAACAGGCATTATATTTGTTATTTTATCTCTTGTATTAGCTAGTTTATCTCTCGAAAAATCTTATGAAATCAAAGAAATTGAAGAAGTTAAAAACCTCAATAAAGGAGAATTCTTTTTCTTGTTAAGAGAAGAAAGTTTCAATGGAATTTCTTATGTTGTGAACGGAACTTTGTACATAAACTCCTCTAAAGAAGTAACAGTTTGGCTTGGAACATCTCCGCAATACATTACTAAAGGAACTTTGAAACTGAGCAATTTTTCCTCTTCGATAAAAATTGAAGCATTAGAAGACGATACACATATAGAGTTTAAAGCTCAATTTGTTCTAGTTACTCAAATCTTCATATTTCTTTCAATATTCTCTTTATTTATTCTCATCATAGGCTCGGTTTTTTCCTTCGTGGGGCTCTATTATTTTCTTTTGTTTAGGAGATCATAACTGATGGTGTTAAAAGAAAAAATTTTCTCTTTTTCTTTATAAATTTTTCTCGTATCAAAATAGATCGGCGGTTTATTATCTCTTTTTCAAGTTAAATTTTTAAGTCCTTATCTCTTTTTAACTCAATGGACTCTAAAAAAATCCTAGTAGTAGTCGTTACAGTACTTTTAATAGCGAGCATATTCGCACTTAATGTGAATACGAAGCCAACGTTAGCCCAAGCCCAAAGGGGTCCTGCATCTGATGTAATATACTATAGACAAATAACCAACGATGCGGCTGCTATGTCTAATGTAGCTCTTGGAGGAGATAATGGAGGAACGGACATACATTACTTCAGAGCTCCTCCTCCTCAGATACCTGAGTTGCTACAAAATCCAGAATTAGGTGTAGTCTTCAATAAGAGGGGAGGTTACTTATCATACATATATAACCCCGTACCCATGAGTATTACAGGTAAGTTTAACCCATTTGAGTATAAAGAATTTAGACAAGGAACCCAATACATATTAGATAGGAAAAATTTCATAGTTGACCAGGTTTTAAGAGGATACGGAACACCTTGGTTAACTCCGATAGCTCAAGCCGATTATGACTGGCTTTTCGTGGCAGATGTTGTAGAGAGCTTAGGAATAAGAGATGATCCCTCTTATGGTTTTCAGTTGATGACCTCTGCTTTAACAAAAGCGGGTGCTGTAAAAGGTGCTGATGGAAAGTGGTACTATCAAGGTGTTCCGGTTGAAATAACAATATTTATAAGAAATGATGATCCAATAAGAAATCGGTTAGGAGAAGCCTTTAAGAGCACTCTAGAGAATTTCGGTATAAAAGTGAATGCAATATATGGGGATCTTTTACAGGCTTTCGAGATAGTATATGGTTCAGACCCCAAGCAATTAAAGTGGCACATATATACTGAAGGTTGGGGAGCCACGGCTCTTATAAAATATAACTATGGTTCTGTAGCTCAATTCCTTGCACCATGGGTTGGGTATATGCCAGGATGGCAGGAACCTGCTTTCTGGAATTATGAAAATCCAGAATTGGATGATATAACGCGAAAGTTGGTATCTGGTAATTACACTTCGCTTGAGGAGTACGTCAATTTGCTTAAGCAAGCTATCAAATTAGGTTATGAAGAGTCAGTGAGGGTTTTCTTAGCACAAATGTTTGATGCATATGTATATAATAAGAGGAGAGTATCGCCTGCTGACCTTGTGAATGAGTACGCCAGCGGTTTAGCTAATAGGTTTAATGTATATAACCTTAAGCCAATCGCTAATCCTGATAAGCCAATAATAATAGGAACCAAGTATTTATCCAGAGGAACCTTTAATCCTGTAGGAGGTTTAACTGATCTATATTCAGTTTTGCTCTATTATGCACTCTCAGATCCCGGATTGTGGAGAAATCCTCATAATGGAGAAATTATCGAGTGGAGAGAAACTGTAGAGAGTGTGAGAAGCAGCACAACACCGACAATAGATGTTCCTGCCGATGCTATAAAGTGGGATCTTGATAATCACAGATGGGTTCAAGTAGGTCAAGGCTTAAAGGTTAAAACAGCTATCACCTACAAGTTTCTTTTCGGTCCATGGCATGATGGTTCTCAAATGAACATATATGATATTTTGTACTCCTTCTATTTCTTATGGGAATGGTCTCATCAAGCTGGTCCAGAGGATCCTAGATATAGCGCCACTTTTGCGGCCGCGGTAGAGCCTACACTAAGACAATTGGTAGCGATAAAGCCTACAAGAGACTCTATGACAATATATATAAATTACTGGACTTTTGATGAAAAAGAACTGGTCGCCTTTTTAGATGCGTGGGTCACGATGCCTTGGCATCTATACTACGCGATGGAAGACTTGTACATAAGCAAGTATGCTTCATGGTACAATTCTGAGGCACAAGCTCGTAACAATCTCTGGATGGATCCTATACAACAAACCCAAGCTCAACGAATCCAGTTATCTTTAAGTCAATTCTTGCAACAAGATAGTACACCTGATGCTTTTACATCAAATTGGGCTGTTACAGGTTTGCCTCAGATAACACTAGAGGAGGTTAGGAGCAGGTATACCGCAGCGATCAACTTTATCTCTACCTACGGTCATGCAGTAATTTCCAACGGTCAATTCATCTTGAAATCTTATACTCCTAACAATATTGCAGAATTGATTGCTAACAGGGAAAATCCTCTAGATCCTATAAAGTGGAAACAGTTTACACAGGAAAAGTTGGTAGCTATAGATTCGATAAATTATCCTAACCAAATACCTAAAGGCCAAACCTTAAACATTGAAGTGAAACTTTCGATACAAAACTTAGGTCCTGCAAAGGCTGAAGACATTAGAAGCAGGTATTGGATATATGATCCATCAGGCAAAATTACAGCTCAAGGAGAATTAACATATACAGGTACACCGGGTTCATTTAGAATTAGTTTAAATACTGCCAATCTACAAACAGGCATCTGGTCATTCAAGATATATGTTGTATCTGTTCATGCTTTAATACCAGAGATTGCAACAAGACAATTCTTTATCACGGAAGCTCCACCTCCGACAACACCAACAACA
>JBEPZU010000017.1:0-18829 GCA_041640715.1 Thermoproteota archaeon
CTAACGATTCTACCTTGATATTCTACTTCACCTTCAAGTAAGGAATAAACCAAATTGGCCAAAGGTATTAAATCTCCGCTTGCTCCTAAGCTTCCTTCTTTCGAAAATATAGGATATATATCCTTATTGAATGCTTCTACTAAAAAATTGAAGGTTTTAAGCGAGATGGTACTTCTACCGCTAGCTAGTTGATTTATCATAGCTAAGAGCGTTGCTTTAGCTATGTCTTTTTCCTCTTTTTCTCCTTCACTTATTGCATGATCTTTTATCATCATGATTTCACTTTCCTTAGTCCTTCTCTCTTTAAGAAGAGCTCCTACTTTGGTGTTTACTCCATATATCAGATCTCCTTTTCTTAATTTCTCCTCCAATATTTCATTGCTTAATTTAATCCTTTCTATTACCTCCTTATTCAATTCTATTTTTTGGTTATTCTTAATGCATCTGTAAAGTTTTGCAGGGGTAAGATCTTCCCCTGTTATCAATAGTCTAGTATGGCTTTGAGAATCCATGAAAATGAACATCAAAATTTAGATAAATCTTTTCGTTTATCTCAGGAAATACTTCTCCAATTCTTTGACGTATTCTACGCTTTCTTTTGTACTTATGAATAACTTCTTTGCGTATTCTACGTCTTCTTTTTCTACCCTTTTTCTCCCCATTTCTTTGGCTCTTATAAAGGAAGGTGATAGGAGTTGAACAGAATATCTTAAGCTATACTCAACTCCTAGCTTCGCCAAATAGTTAATGGCTTCTTCGCTTAGCTCAATTTTCTCTTCCTTGGCTCTTATTTTTATTATTTCCTTGGTTTCTTCTTCAGTATAAAACCTAGTCTTTATTATTATTAGCCTATCTAGCATATCCAATGGAATTCCATGCGGAGACTCTATTTCTGTGCCTCTTATTTTAGTTATGCCTCTATTGGTAGCGAATACAAGTATAGGACTTAGCTCGCTTTCCATCGCCCTAGCCAAGAAAGCCCACGTTTCTATATCTAACATGTGCGCATCATCTATGAATATGACGCCTGGGATGATTTCTCCTCTTCCTTCATTTACACTCTTAGTTATGAATTCATCTACGCTTTTTCTAACTTCCAGAGGTATTTCCTTCTCCTCTCCAGCAGTACCGAACATCAGCATGCTTATCAAGCCTTGTTGTCTAGCGTTTATCACATCTAAATCATGACAAGTGAAATACCTAGTTATTTCCTTATCTTTGTAAACGGGACCGCTTGGTACTTCGATCTTCTTCCTAACATATATGTCATAGGTCTCACCCCCTTCTTCTTCAGTCTTACCTTGTACGAAGACCCTTCCAGTTTCCTCATCTATCCATATCACATCCCCTGCTTCTATGTTTGCTTCTGCAAGTTGTTGAGCGATTTCTTGTGGTACTCTTAGAGTTTTCTCTTCCTGTTTAGTTGCCAACGTTATAGTAGCTGCTACTGGAATTTGTGCATAAGGATTGTATGGGTTCTTACCGAATCTGTAATCCAACTTCCTAACAACTCCCTCATAAACCTTCCTTTTCTCCCTAAGCCTGAATCCTACACCTCTTCTTAAAGCTCTAGTTAAAAACTCAGTTTTCTTTATTTCTAGGCTGAATACCTCTGCTGCAGATAGGTTTACAAAGGGAGTATCATAACCAAGCTCTCTAGCTATACCGATCGCTAGAGCGGTTTTTCCTGTTCCAGGAGGTCCTACAATAAGCACACCTTTTCCTCCAAATCTTCCTTCCTTTATGAGCTTAGTCACGTAATAAGCAGCTTCTCTTGCTTCTATTTGGCCTACAAAGCCGCTTGCTATTGGCTGAACTTTTCCGTCTTTTACTCCTAATCCTTTTATATGACTATGGAAAGATATCCTTTCAAATCTAGGAGTTACTTCCTCGATCCTTATTCCCATCTTCTCATTATTTGTGAATACTAACTTAAAAATATTTTAAAGTATTTGAATATGTAGAACGTAAGAAAATCGATGAAAAGATTAGCTACTATAGATTTACCTCTTCATGATGGTCATGCTCCTCAGTGGTTAATAAATTTGATGAAAGAATTGGGTTATGAGATAAGCAATATAATAATAAAAGAGTATGGTACTGAAGAGTTCTTGAGAAGGATTTCAGATCCTCTTTGGTTCCAATCTTTAGGATGTCTCCTAGGTTATGACTGGCACTCTTCAGGAGTTACTACAGTATTAACAGGCGTTTTGAAAAGCGTTCTTAATGATAAAGATTTAGGTTTAGCTGTAGCTGGAGGTAAAGGGAAATTAGCTAGAAAGACTCCTGAAGAAATAAATATCATAGCTAAAAAGTTAGATCTCGAAGAACCTCAGAAGTTTCAAAGGATAAGCAGGCTTGTAGCTAAGATAGATACTGCTTTGATACAGTCAGGTCATGAGCTTTATCACCATACTATGTTCATAGATTATAAAGGGAATTGGGCGATAATTCAGCAAGGAATGAATGTTGAAGAAAAGAAAGCCAGGAGATATCATTGGTTTTCAGGAGAACTCAAGGATTTCGTCAACGAGCCTCATAAAGCTATAGTAGGAGAATCCGTCAATAGAAAAGTCCTTAATATGGTAGCTAAGGAAAGTGAAGAAAACAGGAGAGCATGCGTCGATCTCGTCAATGAAGGAGTAGAGAAAATAAGGAGTTCAATTAGGGAATTATATCGTGGACCGTTAGATAAATGGCTCTATGAAGGAAAGGTTAGGCATTATGAAATGCCTTTAGAGATTAACTGGGAGGCTTTGAAAAAATTATACGAAAATAAGCCGAGAAATTATTTGGAAATTGCAGAATTCAAGGGTGTAGGTCCTAAAACCATAAGGGCCTTAGCATTGGTAAGCGAGATAATATTCGGAACGCCTGCATCATGGAGGGATCCTGTTAAATTCACCTTTGCCCATGGAGGTAAAGACGGTGTTCCATATCCGGTGGATAAGAAGGTATATCGCAGGACTATTAGCATAATCAAAGATGCCATAGAAAGATCTAAGCTAGGTAGTGAAGAGAAACTTTTAGCCTTTAAGAGATTAGCCCAACTTGAATTAATATGAGATTTAAGGCAATCATTTTAATAACGCTAATCGTTACTTCTTTCCTATCTTATACAGATTCGCATTTCTTAATGGCTCTGGAAATAAAGGGTCCTAATTCTGATAATCTAGTCTTCTTGAGTTATTACGACGAACTCGAAGCCATAACAGCTTTGAGCAAAGGAGGTGCTAAGAATGGAATAGACCTATATCTCTATCCCATTTCTTCATGGAGAGTGGAATATCTCAAAAACATGGGTTTAAGCTCAGTGATAGATTACAAAGGGAAGATCTTTTCGATTCTATTCAATCCTGCACCTTCAGATTCCTCCTTCTTCAACATCCTCTATTACAAGGAAATAAGAAATGCTATGAACCTTCTTTTCTCTAGATCCTATTTGAAGGATGAGATATTGAAGGGTTATGCAGACATTATATATTCTCCTATTTCTGAAAGCGATCCAGATTTCATATATGTAGCAGATATATTAGCAAAATACAGCGAAAACGCAACGATAGCCAAATCCAAAATAAATAATTTCTTGCTCAAACTGGGTGCCAAAAAAGAAAACAACACTTGGGTATTGAACGGTTCTGCGATAGAAATGAAATTAGCCTTAAGGGAGGATGACGAAGAGAGATTTCAATATGGACTTTTCTTAGCTGATCTATTAAAAGATTTGGGTTTTTCAGTTAAAGTAATACCAGTTAATGCATCCTTAACAGCCACCATGATTTACGGTAGCGATCCTAGATTGTTTAACTGGAGCATTTACATCGAATCCTGGGATTTTGGAGACTTCTTTAGCTATAGCGATTTCATAATCGCTCAAATGTATTCCCCTTGGTATGGTTACATGCCAGGTTGGAACAATCCTGATTTCTGGAACTATTCCAATTCAACGATAGATAAGATTACGAAAAAGCTCTTAGCTTCAGATTACTCAGGCATGGAGGAGCGAGTTAGTTTATTAAGGAAAGCCTTGGCCATAGGTTTAGAGGAATCGGTTAGAATATTTTTAGTTCAAAAGCATAACGTTTATGCCTACAATCCCTATAGAATAACTTTTTTGATAAACTCCTACTATTTAGGTCTTTCGAATAAGTTTAATCTAGTAAACATAAAGCCTTCGGTAGAACCTAAAGAGCCTGTAAAGATAGGAGTAAAAACTTTCTATTTAGATACTCTCAATCCTATAGGGGGCAATAAAGCTCCAACTTACAAGTTAATTTATTCTCTAGTGAGCGATCAACCCTTCCTTAGAGATCCTCATAGCGGTAAGATAAAGGAATTCAGAGTTAAATACAGAGTTTTAAACGCATCCCAATACTTGGATATTCAAGTTCCTAGCAATGCAATATATTGGGATAGCATGAATAATCGATGGTCATATGTAGGATTAGAAGCAAAGGCTAGATCTGCCATAGAATACAGCATAAACTACACTAAGTGGCAAGACGGTAGCAGAATGAACATCTACGATATACTTTATTGGTTCTACTTCCTATGGGAATGGAGCAGCAAAATAAACGAGGACGATGTTAGGTATAGCGTTTATATCCAAGCTGATTATTACCCTTTTATAAGCAAGATAAAAGGGATAGAAATTAGGAACGATACTACATTAGTTCTTTATACTGATTTCTATAGCTTTGACCATGCAGAATTATCTTACATACTCCCTCCATGGACGACGATCCCTTGGCAACTTCTTTTTGCTTTAGAGCGACTTTACTTAAATAACGAGATTTCTTGGTTCTTAGAAGAAGCGAAAACGAGAAATAACATTTGGCTCAATTTAGCTGAAGAAGAACAAGCGACGAAAATTAACTTAGTCATCCACAATTTTATTTCTAATAAAATAGTACCAGAACCTTTGCGTGAAGGAGTCATATTGCCCATTTCGCTTCAAGAATCGCTTTCAAGATATGAGAACTCTACTAATTTCATAAACGAACGCAAGAATTCCTTAATCTCCAATGGTCCTTTCGTTCTTAGCTATTATCTTAAAGATATACTGTTAGTCTTAAGCGCAAATAGAGAGTATGATCTAAGTCCTTTATACTTTGAAGTACCAAAAGAACCAAAGCTCAAGATCAACGTTGAATATAATAGAGTAGTTTATATCGGAGATAACGTCACGATAACATCTAAGATCTATTTGGATGATAAATTAGCAGGACAAGAAGACGCTAAACTATATTATTGGGTTTACGATGAGAACAAGAAGCTAATAATTAAAGGGATAGCTGAATATTTCCAAGAGAATTTCTCGATAAGTTTTTCTACGAATAAATGGAAGCCAGGCTATTATTATCTAGACTTATATGCCTATTCTTCCTATTCAATAATCCCGCTTTCATACAAAAGTTATCTAATAGTTAGTTCTCGAATAGAACAAAATAATACAACGACAAATACCCCGCTAACCACCATTACGATACCAACGTTGCCTACCTTTACAACTTCTCCTGAGACCACTTCTATTGTCACTACGATGCCTCAGCAATCATGGAATTTAGTCGATATCATAATCCTTTTACTTTTAATTCTAGTCGTCTTTTCGATTTATTTTGCGATTAGGAGCAGAGAACTTTTGAAAAGTCTTAAAACAAAAAGGTCTAAGTGAATTTAGTTATTGTTTATAATCTTAAGTGACTATATCAACTAATTTTTATTTAATATTATTTTTTTGTTTAAATATCAATTGTAATAAATTTTTATCTATAATATTAAGATTTAAATTTCATAATAATATAGTTGTTTAAGATTTTCTCATTCTAGGATCAAGGAACTTTGCTTGATGTTTTGTTAGGATAGGAATTATTAAGAAAGTTCTGGAAGAACTGAGAAAGGTCTGTTTACAATACAATATATTAAGATCCTAAAGCTTTCTTAGTAAGAAATAATAGCTTTTAATCTTCGAATAGTATTTTCAAATATGGACTTTGAATTTAGCGAAGAACAAAAACTCTTTAGGGAAACTGTCAGAGAATTCGCCAAAAAAGAAATAATGCCTTATGAAGCTGAATGGGATTTGAAAGGAGAATTCGATAGGGATCTTTTTAAAAAGCTTGCTGATGTAGGCTTGGCTGGAATAAGAATACCTGAAGAGTACGGAGGTCAAGGAGCTGATGCTGTAACTGTTGGAATAGCGATAGAAGAATTATCAAGATTTGATTTCAATGTTGCTAATTTCATAATAATTAACAATGTGCTGACAGCCAATGTCATCGCTGAATACGGTAGTGAGGAATTAAAGCAACTTGTACTCCCAGGAGTAGCTAGAGGAGAGATTTTCTTGGGCATAGCTCTTACCGAACCTCATTGTGGTAGCGATGCTGCTTCTATAAAAACTACAGCTATACTAGATGGAGATGAATGGGTTATAAACGGGGAGAAATCTTCTATAAGCATGATCAAATATGCTAATTATTTTGTGTTATTTGCCAAAACTAAGCCTGAAGAAAGACATCGCGGGATAAGTGCTTTCTTAGTCCCTTCAAATTCTGAGAACATAAAATATTCTTATTTTGATGACGTAGGTTATAGGCCAATCTCAAGGGGGTCTTTCAAGCTTGAAAACGTGAGAATACCTAAGGAGTATTTACTAGGCAAATTGAATGAAGGTTTCTATTACGTAATGAAGACTTTCGATTTCAGCAAGACCTTACTTGCTCTTTCATGTTTAGGTGCTGCAGAACAATCATTGGATGAGACTATTGAATATTCTAAGAAACGTTATGCTTTCGGATCACCAATAGCGAAATTTGAAGCGATACAATTTAAAATAGTTGAGCATTTAACCATGCTAGAAGCTTGTAAGTTGCTATGCTATCGAACACTATGGATGAAAGATAAAGGTTTACCTATAGCTAAAGAAGCTGCTATGTGTAAATGGTGGGCTCCTAGATTAGCTTTTGAAATAATCCATGATTGCATTTTAATTCATGGTAACGTAGCTTATGCTAAAGAACTTCCTTTGGAAAGAAGATTGAGGAACGTAATGGGTATAGAAATAGGAGATGGTACAGCAGAAATTCAAAAAATAGTGGTGGGAAGAGAAATTTTAGGAAAAGAATACGTTCCTTACAAATAAAATTTAACTTAGGTTTATGATCACAGACTTCAATCTTGTATAGTTATATATAGAATGTATACTTTGTTCAAAACCTAAACCGCTTTGCTTAGCAGTAGAGAAAGGTATTTGAGGATAAGTTATAGGGCCTTCGTTTATGCAAATTGTGCCAGCTTCTATACTTGAAGCTAACTTGTATGCGCTTTTTAAATCCTCGGTCCAAATAGCAGCATATAAGCCATAGATTGTAGAATTTGCTAGATCTATTGCTTCATCTAAACTTGAAAAACTAGTAGATGCTAAAACAGGACCGAAGATTTCTTCTTTAAATATCTTCATATCTTTAGTTACTTCATCAAAGATCGTGGGCAATATGAAATTCCCTTTGATCAATTTTTCGTCTTTAGGTCTCTCTCCACCGTAGATAATTTTAGCTTTTTCATTCTTGCCTTCTTCTATGTAATAGCTCACTCGTTCTAACTGCTCCTTAGATATCAAAGGACCCATTTGGGTATCAGGCTCTAAGCTGTAACCTACTTTGATCTTAGAGAAGCGATCTCTTAAGGCATTGATCAATTTATCTTTAAGACTTTCATGGTATAAAAGCCTAGAATATGCCCAACACATTTGTCCAGCATTCGTTATTATCCCGTTTATTACGCCTTGAACTACCTTATCCAATTTGGCGTCAGGCAATACTATATTGGGGTTTTTCCCTCCCAGTTCTAAAATAACAGGCTTTATATATTTAGAAGTCAAAACTATCACTTCTCTTCCTCCTTCAAGAGAACCTGTGAAAGTAACAGAATCTATTTCTTTATGTTGAACTAAATAACTCCCAACAGTCTTTCCGGGTCCTAGTATAACATTGAGTACTCCATCTGGAATGCCTGCTTGTTTAGCTAATTCAGCTAACTTTATAGTAGTTATTGGTGTATAAGAAGATGGCTTGACTATCGCAGTATTTCCAGCTGCTAATGCAGGAGCTAAGCTTCTTGAGGCTAGAGGTAAAGGGAAATTCCATGGTACTATATGTGCAGTGACTCCAAGAGGTTCTCTTAGAGTGTAGCAAAATCTATCGCCAGGAACCGGTATCGTATCTCCTTGAATTTTATCAGCTAAACCAGCGTAGTATTCAAATAATCTCGCAGCGTATAGGACATCGCCTACGGCTTCTTTAAAAGGCTTACCGTTATTCAAAGATTCCAGTCTTGCAAGAGTTTCGCTATTATCTCTGATCAAAGATGAAAGTTTATACAATATTCTTCCCCTTCTTGAAGGATCCAGCTTAGACCATTGGCTAAATGCTTTCCTGCTTTCTTCTATTGCTTTATCAACATCTTCTAAGGAAGCTTCTTCTGCATAGGCTATTACTTCGTTATTTGAAGGATTTAAAACAGGAATCCTTTTTCCGCTTGTAGCTTCTACGTATTTGCCTCCTATAAAAAGTTTAATGTGTTCTATTCCTTCCATAGGATAAATAAGTTTGCTCAGTTATAATATTTCTTCAGCTATCATCACCTTCATTTTCCCTTCAGATATCTTCATCGCGTCCCTAGCAGCTTCTCTCATTTCATTAGAGTTCATGGCGTTTTCCAAATCTTCCTTACTCTCAAAATACAATTCAGCCATCAAATAGTAGTCTAAGTTTCCTATAGGAGAAGCATAGATTTTGCTTACTTTGAAGTCCTTTAATTTAGGAATCTTCTTCGCTAAGGGAACATGTATTTTTTCATAATGCTCATCGAATTCCTTTGTGTCCTTCGGTTTAGGATATAATACTACTACTTTATGCATAAGCAGTATTCTTCTTCGTTTATATATTTTTTAATTAATATTACATACGTGAGTTTTAACGTATTTCTCGAAAGAAGGAACAAGCTAGAAAAGAAACCTGAATGGATAAGGTCAAAGATTCCATCTGGAGAAAACTTCTTGAAGATAAGTAAAATATGTTCGGAGTTAAATCTTCACACAGTATGCGAAGAAGCTCTTTGTCCAAACATAGCTGAATGTTGGGGTTCAGGTACAGCTACTTTCATGATATTGGGTGATACTTGTACTAGAGCATGTAGATTTTGTAATGTAAATCATGGAAATCCTAAAGGTGTAGTTGACTTGAATGAGCCAGATAGGATAGCCAAAGCAGTTTCTATGCTAAATCTTAACTATATAGTAATAACATCAGTAGACAGGGATGATTTACCAGATGGAGGTGCTTCGATTTTCGCTTCAACTGTTAGGAAAATCAAGGAAATCAATTCTAAGATAATTGTAGAACTCTTAATACCTGATTTCAGAGGAGATGTAGAGGCCATAAAGAAAGTAGCATTAAGCGGTGCAGAAGTTATAGCTCATAATATAGAAACCGTTAGAAGACTTCAGAAAATAGTAAGAGATCCTAGGGCAGGGTATGATCAGAGCCTTTTTGTATTGAAGAAATTGAAGGAAATCAATCCTAATGTATTCACGAAATCTTCTCTGATTTTGGGTTTTGGAGAAACTGAAGAAGAAATAATAGAAACGATGGAAGATCTGAGGAAAATAGATGTTGATTTCCTTACTTTAGGTCAATACTTAAGACCCTCTAGGAAGCATCTACCAGTAATCGAGTACGTTAGCTTGGAGAAGTTTGAAAGGCTAAAGAAAATAGGTGAAGAATTGGGTTTCAAGTATGTTGCGAGCGGTCCTTTGGTCAGGAGCTCCTATAGAGCTGGAGAATTTTTCGTTCAATCAATATTTAATAATATATTAAGGAATTAAAGCATATGAGTGAACTTTATCAAATTTTGGACGAAGAAGGCATTGAGAATAAACATTTGATAAGTCGAATTTCCTTAAGCAGCGAAGAAATGCTCAAAATGTATAGAGAAATGCTATTGGCTAGGATATTAGATGGATGGTTAATGCGTCTTCAAAGAATGGGAAAAGTAGCAATACATGCTCCCAATGAAGGCCAAGAAGCCATTGGAGTAGGTGTTGGGCATGTTGCTAGGAATGAAGACTGGTTCTTTCCTGCT
Source organism: Thermoproteota archaeon (assembly GCA_041640715.1). Lineage (GTDB taxonomy): Archaea > Thermoproteota > Thermoprotei > Gearchaeales > Gearchaeaceae > DSFO01. Next base: position 10,144 of record JBEPZU010000017.1, read on the forward strand.
TATCGTGAGCTTAGTTTGTTAATTGCTCGTGGATTTACCGTTAGAGAAATTTTGAATAGATGGTTAGCCAATGCCCATGATCCCTTAAAGGGTCATGAATTCGCTATATATGGGGGGTTAAAATATAAGATGATACCTACTACAACTCCTGTGAGTGTTCATCTTGCTGCAGCTACAGGTTTTGCCCATGCTGCTAAGATAAAAAAAGATAAGTTAGTAGTTTTTGCTTTTGTAGGCGATGGAGGGACTTCTAAGGGTGATTTCCATGAAAGCGTCAATTGGGCAGGTGTATTCAAATTACCCATAGTTTATATCATTCAAAACAATCAGTATGCAATATCTTTTCCATCAAGAAGACAAACAGCTAGCGAGACTTTCAGCATAAAAGCTATAGCCTATGGAATAAAAGGGATGCGTATAGACGGTAATGATGTATTAGCAGTTTATGATGCTATCAAGAATGCTAGAGAAAGCGCTATGAATTACGAACCGGTTCTAGTTGAATGTGTAACTTATAGATTAGGTTCTCATACAACCGCTGATGATCCTAAGAGGTATAGAAGTGATGAGGAAGTAGAAAATTGGAGGAAAAAGGATCCCTTGAAGAGATTTAAGAATTTCTTGTTCGCTCGTGGAATATTGAACGAAAAAGAGCATGAGCAAATCGTTAAAGAAATAGAAAAGGAGGTTGAAGAAGAAGTTAAGCAAGCATTAACCGTTCCTAGCCCACCAATAACAGCTATATTCGAAGATGTATATTCAGAGATGCCTTGGAACTTAAAGGAGCAGATGGAAGAAGTAGTAAGCGAATACGAAGAAGATCATAGATAAGATGCCGATACATACATTAGCTAGCGCGATAAACAACGCGTTGAAAGAGCAAATGAGAATCGATGATAGGATCGTGGTACTAGGAGAAGATGTAGGTAGAAGAGGCGGTGTCTTCCTAGTTACAGAAGGTCTTCTTGAAGAATTCGGTCCTGAAAGGGTCATAGATACTCCTTTATCTGAAGCGGCAATATTCGGAGTAGCTTGCGGAATGGCAATATACGGGCTTAAACCTGTAGCAGAAGTTCAATTCTTTGATTTCGCTTTCGGAGGCTTCGATCAAATCGTATCGCAAATAGCTAAGCTTAGGTATAGATCTGGTGGTCAGTTCAAAGCTCCTGTTATAATCAGAGGACCTGTTGCAGGAGGGATTAAAGGAGGAATGTATCATTCCCAAAGTCCTGAAGCTTATTATGCCCATACTGCCGGTCTTAAAGTCATAGTCCCAGCCTTTCCTTACGATGCTAAAGGTCTTTTAATCGCTGCGTTAAAACAAGAAGATCCAGTGATATTCATGGAACCTAAGAGCATATACAGAACAGTTAAGCAAGAAGTCCCTGAGGGCGAATATACTGTTCCGATAGGGAAGTTAAACGTAGTTAGAGAAGGCGATGATGTAACAGTTATAAGCTATGGTGCTATGCTTCATAGAGCTTTGGAAGCCGCTGAAGAAGCCAGTAAGGAGAAAATCAGCGTAGAAGTCCTAGATCTAAGGACGATAGTGCCCTTTGATATCGAAGGGATATTGAAATCTGTCAAGAAAACAGGTAGAGTAATAATAGTTCATGAGGCACCTAAATCCTTTGGTGCGGGTGCAGAGATCGCAGCTAGGATCGCTGAGAAGGCTCTTCTTTATCTTGAAGCACCTATAATTAGAGTATGTGGTCAAGATACGCCGTTCCCATTGGCTCATGAGCATTACTATCTTCCTACAGTCAAAAGGATTAAAAAAGCTATAATTAATTCAGCTAATTTCTGATATGCAAAGAGAAATAATACTACCGGATATAGGTGAAGGAGTTAGCGAAGGGGAAATAGTCAAATGGCTGGTCAAAGAAGGTGATGTGGTAAAGCAATTCCAACCTATCGTAGAGATTTTGACTGTAAAAGTAAAAGTAGAAATTCCCTCGCCTTATTCAGGAAAGTTGATAAAAATATTAGCTAAAGAAAAAGAAGTTGTAAGAGTTGGAAAACCTATAGCGATTGTAGAAACCGAGGAAGCTCCTCCTGTAGCTAAAGAAGAAGCCAAAAAACGTGAAGAAGTTGTCCGAGAAGAGTTGATTAGAGAAGAGGCTGTTGAAGTATTAGCAACTCCTAAAGTTAGAAAGCTTGCTAGAGAGCTTGGCGTGGATTTGAAATTGGTAAAAGGCACAGGACCTGGAGGAAGGATATTGGAAGAAGACGTTCGTAATTTCGCTGAAGAAATGAAGAAAAAATTAGAGGTTAAACCTGAGTTGAGAGTAGAAGTCAAGCCTGAGTTAAGAGAAGTATTGGAAGAAAGGGTTCCAATAGTGGGAATAAGAAGAATGATAGCTGAAAACTTAGTAAGAGTTCGCAATACTGCTGTAATGGTCACGACTATGGATGAATGCGATGTCACTGAGCTAGTAAAGGTTAGAGAAGAATTAAAGCAAGAAGCAGAAAAGAAAAACATAAAGTTAACTTATCTTCCTTTCATAGTCAAAGCTGTAATAAAAGCTTTGAAAGCTTATCCAGTATTCAATGCCTCGGTTGATGAGGAGAAAAATGAACTAGTGATAAAGAAGTATTATAATATAGGCATAGCCGTAGCTACAGAAGAAGGATTGATAGTTCCCGTTATAAAAGAAGTTGATAAGAAGGGATTGTTCGAGATAGCTAAGGAAATAGAAGAGCTCAGCGAAAAGGCTAGGACCGGAAAGCTCAAGCTTGAAGAAGTTAGGGGCAGTACTTTTTCAATAACTAATATAGGTCCCATCGGAGGCTTATTCTCCACGCCTGTATTGAATCCTCCAGATGTAGCTATACTGGGTGTTGGGAGGATAAAGAAGAAACCTTGGGTTGTAGAGAACAGAATAGAGATAAGAGATATACTAACGTTATCTCTAACGTTCGATCATAGAGTCATCGACGGTGCACAGGCAGCTCAGTTTTTGAATGAAGTGATGAAATATCTAGAAAAGCCATATCTACTTTTAGCTTAATTTATTTCTGCAAAGACTGTACAGGGAGAACTATCTATTTCTTTAATGAACAAGGGTATCACGAAAAGTCTTTTTATTTCTTTAGGTAACATCCTCAAATCCATGTCTTCTACTATTATGAATTTATTTTTAGACAAAAGAATTCTATGGGCTTTCCTTCCTTCTTCTCTATGCAATGGGGATGATAAAGATATGAAATCAAAACCTATGCCCCGAAGATTTTTGAAGTTAACTAGATATTCAGCAACTTCAGAGCTGAACCCTGGACCTTCGAATTGATATATCCTAACATCTTTTTCTCTAAATTCTTGGAACCCCGTTTTGATTATTAGAAAATCACATTCTTTGATTTCTTCTTCAAATTTTTCCAAATCTTTCTTCATGATCAACTCCCCTCTAGCTTTAGATAACTCGATTATCTTAACTTTATGGAAAATGAAATCTTCGATACAATATTCGGCAACTCCTTTACCTTCGTCGATGAAATGTTTTTGACAATCTGCATGCGTTCCTATATGGTTATCCATTTCTATCTTGAAGGTATTGCTCGAATCTCCTTTCTTAATCTGTTTTACTTCTTTAATTACTATTTTTGAAGAAGCCATGTAACTAGGTGTATTTACATCGAGCTTGTGAGAAAGCAAAACGAATTTGCCCATCATTCAATGTTTATATGTCTTGTTTATTAATTCTTAATATGCCTCTTGAACACAAATTCCCGATTAAGCAATTTCCAATCGAAAAGGAAGTAAAGGGGATTTCTGTAAAGACAAATCAGGAACATTACAAGCTATATCAAGGTTATGTAAATAAATGGAACGAAATATTAGAAAAGCTCAAAACTGCAGATCGAAGTAAAGCAGCAGCTACCTATAGTGAATTCGGAGAACTCAAAAGACAGGAAACGTTCAATGCTAACGGTAGAATTCTCCATGAATTATTCTTCCCCACGATATTAGGAGGAGATGGTAATCCCAAAGGAGAAATTTTGGAGAAGATAAAGGAAGACTTCGGTTCCTTTGAGGCTTGGAAGGAAGACTTCATAGCCACTGCGATGTCTGCTAGAGGATGGGCTGTATTGGCTCTTGAACTATCTTCAAATAAACTCTTCAATTTCCTCGTAGATCTCCAAAACATAGGACATGTTCAAGATACAATAGCTATTTTAGTTCTAGATGTCTTCGAGCATGCGTATTTCATAGATTACGGCACAAACAGGAAAGCTTACATAGATGCTTTCTTCCAAAACATAAATTGGGACTTTGTTGATAAAAGATATCAATTCGCCAAGCGAGTAGCTGAAATTTACAGAGAATTTTTTAAATAAAATTTATACTTTTTTATTTTAAATTATCGTTGTGCTTAGATTGGGATATTGGTGTGGGCAAGAGCAACACGATCCAAAGTTATTGATAGACTACGCTAAGATTGCAGAAGTTGTGGGTTTTGATTTGATAAGCGTAAGCGATCATTTTCACCCATGGAGCGATAGAGGTGGTCAATCAGGTTTTCCATGGATATTAGTCAATCTAATAGCTGAAAAGACAAAGAACGTAGAAGTGGGAACAACGGTAACTACTCCTTTATTTAGGTATCATCCTGCAATAGTAGCTCAAGCATTCGCAACCTTAGGGTATTTGTATCCAGGGAGAATATTCTTGACTTTAGGAGTAGGCCATTCCATGAATGAAACTCCTCTAGGATTTAAATGGCCTTCTAGTATTGAAGAGAAGATAGGAAGACTTGAAGAAGCAGTAGAGATAATACATCTTTTATGGACTAAGGAATTCGTGACGTATTATGGCAATTATTATAAATTATACAAGGCTAAATTGTACACCAAACCTAAACACAAAATACCTATTTACATAGCTACTGCAACTAAAGAAGCGGCTAGGATTGCTGGGAGATATGGTGAAGGAATTCTAGTAAACCCAAGAGGTTTGGAGAGGTTCGATGAAATAGTAGCAACTATGGAAAAAGAAGCAAAAAAAGCTGGAAGGGATCCTAAAGAATTAAAGAAATTAGTTGAATTCAAGATTTCTTATAATGTAGATTATGAAGAAGCTTTGAGATCAGCCTTGTTCTGGGCTCCAACTGCTATAGATAGAAAGAAGAGGGAAAACATATCCGATCCAAGAGAACTAGAAGATAGCGTTACTGAAAAAGAGATAGAGAAATTAAAGCAGACTTGGCTCATTGCTACAGACCCTGAACAAATAATAAAAAGTTTAGATTTCTTCTTGAAATTAAATGTGGATGTGATTTTCTTTCATTCCTCAAGCCCAAACGAAAGAGCATTCTTGAACATGCTAGGTAGAGATATTTTGCCTTGGTTGAAAGAAATATACGAACTTAAAAGGGAGCCTATAAAAGTTTCAGAATAAGGAAATTCTGAAGGAAAACTAGAAGTCGTTCAGTTTAAGTAACCAATCTCGCGTATCTTTTTGCGATAATTCTATCTTCTCTTAGCGTTCAGTTATTCATATCTCTAATTTGCTAATGCTTTTTTGTAGGATTTTAGAATATTTATAATCAGAATATTTTGCAAATAATCCTTGGTTTCCTTGAATTTTAGAAAGCAATCTTCACAGATTCTTCAAAAAGATTTTATTCTTCTTATATTATCGAGATCACCGATTGATACCATTTGAATACGTATTCAGGTATACTAAATCCTCTTTGTTCAATCCTAGTTAATAAGAATATAGGCAATGGGCTAAGTAAGAAGGCTGCCTTCAAGTAAAATCTATTAGGTTCCCCTTTCTTATATTCACTATGTAGGGTATATGTTATATCTGAGATAGCGCTTATCGATGAGTTTTCGTTTCCAGTTATAGATATTATCTTTCCTCCCATTCTTTTGAAATTCCTGCACCAAGCAACTACAACTTCTGTTTCCCCTGAATAGGAAATGACTACAAATACATCGCCTATTCTAGGTGAAGGTAAGTTTGTATCTCTCACTACGTATACCCAGTCCCCAAGTATTCTTTTTATGTGACCTATCCTTACGGCCGTCATCCTTGCTACTTCAAGACCGCTGCCTAGGCCTCCGAAGAAGCACGCATTTCTCTTCTCGATTTCATCTGCTGATTTGTTTAAGAATTCTATAGCCTTAGGGTCTTCAAACATTTTTAGAACATCCTCAGTCAAGTTTCTGATGTAATTCGTTAACTGATCAGCGGGGGCATCTTTATTTATGGCTTCTACTAAGGCTTGGAATATTATAGCGCTACCTAGCTCATATATATCTCCAAGTATTCCATGTTCTTTGAATTCTCTAGTTTCCAATTCACTCGATTCGCTTTCTCTTTTACCTTTGAGTAAAAGAGTACTACCGAATTTATAACCCAATTTACCCAAAGGAGACTCGGGGTCGGAAGTGAGTACATTTATTCTGAAATCTCTGTTATTACCTGTATCTGCTATGTACTGAGCTAGTTTTTGTGCATCTATTAAAGGCAACAATGCCCTTCCACTTCCAGAATTCACCAAAAGACACATAGGTCCATATTTTTGTCTAATTAAGGGAGCAGCTTCATATAAATCCCTTCCTGGGAATCCTATATCGCTTCTATCTAATATTATCTTCCCTCTGTCCATTTTAGCCATTTCACTGCTTGCAATGCTTAAAGCTCCTTTAGATCTTCCTTCTCCTGTGGGTACTATAACTCTAGAAGAAATAATATTGTAATAGAAGTTAGTAATACTCTCCGTATCAAGTTCTAAAACGTTGTTTGCTACTTGGTTAAGATATCTTAGTTCTGAAACGCTTTTAATCATAGAAAAATTATATAGATACTTATAAATAATTTTAGCTATGGTCTATGATCTAGCTATAGTAGGTTCTGGTCCTGGTGGTTACGTTGCCGCGATTAGGGCAGGGCAATTAGGTAAAAAGGTTCTTTTGATCGAGAAAGATAAGTTAGGCGGTGTTTGTTTAAATTATGGCTGTATTCCTAGTAAGGCGATCATACATCTTGCTCATCTTTATAAAAAAATTAAATGGTTAAACGAGCTCGGACTGATGATCGGTGAGGTCAAACCAGATTTCAAGAAGATTCAAGAATGGAAAAAACAAGTAGTGGATAGGCTTAGAAGGGGGATTAAGTTCCTCTTAGATTCGTATTCCGTAGAATTAGTATACGGAGAAGCTATCGTTATGAATGAAAGAATGCTGGAAGTTGAAGGCAAAACCTTTGAATTCAACAATCTAATAATAGCTACTGGTTCTTCACCTATCGATTTGCCTAACTTAAAGATAGACGGGAATCAAATTCTCGATTCGACATCTGCGTTGGATTTAACAGAAATTCCTGAGAATCTGCTCGTAGTAGGTGGAGGTGCAATAGGATTAGAGCTAGGTTGTGCTTTTCAAAACTTCGGTAGCAATGTTTACGTAGTTGAGATAATGGATCAACTTTTGCCCGGCTTTGATAGAGAAGCATCTGAAGTGATAAGGCGTAGCATGATTAAGAGAGGGGCTAAAATCTTCTTGAATTCAAAGGTTGTTAGCGTTGAAAAGGGCGAAAAATTAAAGGTTAGCATCGATACAGGGACAAAAATTGAAGAAATAGAAGTTGATAAGATACTAGTTAGCGTAGGAAGGAAGCCTAACAATGAAAATATCAAAATAAAAGGGCTTCAAATAGATAAAAAGGGCTTTATTCAAGTAGACGAATTCCAAAGGACTAATATAAGTAATGTTTATGCAATAGGAGATATAACAGGACCTCCTTTCTTAGCTCATAGAGCATCGAAACAAGGCATAGTAGCTTCAGAAGTGATAAGCGGATTGAAAAGCGCCTTTGATTACAGAGCAATACCTTCTGCTTTCTTCACCGATCCAGAATTCATATCTGTAGGCAAGAATCAAGAAGAAGCTTCTAAAAGTAAAGAAGTCATCATAGGTAAGTTTCCTTTCTTGGCTTTAGGAAGGGCTATTTCCCAAGGTGCTGGAGAAGGTTTTGTTAAAGTCATTGCAGATAAGGAAACTAAAGCGATTTTGGGCATACAAGCTGTAGGTGAAGGTGTTTCAGAGCTCAGTGGTGAAGCGGCCTTAGCCATGGAAGCTTATTTGACATTAGAAGATATCGATTACGTGATGCATGTACATCCTACTTTGAGCGAAGCTATAATGGAATCTGCTGGAAATGCTTTAAAAAAGGCTATACATATTTTGAACAAATGATCAAGGGTTATTTGTTGGATTTTGATTTCATGAAATATCTAGATGCCCTAGAGCTTCAAAGGAAACTAGTAGAGCTAAGAAATAGAGCTTTGATCCCAGAAACCTTGATTTTGTTAGAGCATGAACATGTGATAACGATAGGAAAAAGAGGTAAGGAAGAAGATATATTGGATAAAGGTTTGCCTTATTATTATGTTGAAAGGGGAGGCGAATTAACCTATCATGGTCCTGGTCAGCTTGTAGGATATCCTATTTTTGATTTAAAGCATTTGAACATGGATGTTAAGCAGTTTGTTAACGGCATTGAGAGGGCTATATGCTATGCATTAAAGAAATTTAATATAGAATGTGATTCTACGCATGCTTTTCCAGGTGTATGGACTAACAAATTAAAGGTAGCATCGATAGGGATTGCCTTGAAGAACTTCGTGACCTTTCACGGCTTCGCTTTGAACGTGAATACAGATTTGAGTTATTTCGC
>JBEPZU010000018.1:0-15983 GCA_041640715.1 Thermoproteota archaeon
TCCTAAAAAATATTTCATAAAAACCTATGTTTTTCCTACTTATATTAAGCCGGGGGAGGGATTCGAACCCCCGTGAAACGGCTCTGCAGGCCGCCGCATGACCACTATGCTACCCCGGCTTTTCCCATCAATATATTGAGTCGAGCATAAATTAAACTTTACGTGATAGGCTTTTCATTAAATTCAATATTTCCTTATGAGGTGCATTTGTCTTTATCCCTTTTGAAGAGAAATGGGTTCTACTAGCTTCATAGCCAATTTCTCTAAGTTTTTCTATAAATTCGACTACCTTAGGTTCATTGACCTTTAACTTACTTGATAAACTATCTAGTCTGCAGTAAAATGGCGGTTTATTTATTTCGCTTCTTATTAAACTTATTAGCTTCAAGACCTCTGGAGTGCTTTTATTAAGCATTCTTCTTGTTATTTCCTCATCGTATATCTCACCTAGCCATAGAGGACCTGCAATGCTAGTCTTATGATTACAATGAGGACAATTAAGAATTATTTCCTCAAGTTCAAAGAAACTTCCTCTCCAAAGGCAATTTGGACAATACGCAAGATATCCTATTTTAGATAATAGATTTTTAAGCTTACTTATGCTCACGTACATTCTAAAATATGCTCTCATGTAATGCATTGTAGCGTGACAAAAAACGGGTTCTAAGGCAACCTCATTGAAGGCAGCTATTCGTATGCAAGCTGCTATAAGGATTCTCATCCCTGTTTCGTTCATAAATTCGTTTTTCAAAGGTTTAGCTAAATATTTCCTTAAACAAGCCTCTTTAGCTACACCGTTTAAGGCTGCAGTATCCGTAGCCGCTAAAGCCAAGTATCCTTTATGTGCCAAGCTTCTCACTGCAGGCTGAATGAAAAAAACAGGAGAACCAAAAGGATCTAGATCTATAAAATCAAATCTTTTACCTTTAGCAGCGTTCTCTTCAAGTAATAGGTTAGCGTCTTTATTCTCTACTATAGCTATGTTTTCTAAATTGTTGAGCTTTACGTTCTCCAGAATATTCTCATATGCTATCTTCTGTTTATCGTTTAATACGATTTTCTCAACAGCTTGGGTTTCTAAAGCATATCTTATCCCCCTAGCTCCGGTAGCAGATAGAGGTTCGCAAACTTTCAATCTTCTACCCATAATCTCAGCTATTACTGAAAGAAAGACTACGCCGATGTCTCTAGATAACTTAGCATTTTTATTGTAAAATACTCCTTCTCTAACAATAAGCTTAGATTTTCCTTCCTCGATCATCAGTATCGGATTTCAATATCCTTTTCTCTGTTATTACCATGTCCAATCTCGAATCTTCACAAGGAATCTCTTCTATTATTTGGGAATCAAAGGCTAAACCTATTTTAAATGCTTCCTCCTTAGATTTGAGGAATCTATCATAATATCCATATCCATATCCTAATCTCCTTAATTTCAAATCAAAAGCTAAACCTGGTACTAGTATTAAGTCTATCTTACCTTTATATTCGTGTTCTTCTTTAGGGATTGGTATTTTGAATTTGCCCATTTTCAAATCTTCTAAAGATTTAAGTATTACCGGTACTATTTCTTGCTTACCTGTCTTGGGCAAGAGAACTGTCTTAAATGCGAACATTTCTTTGAGTAGAGGGAGTATGTCAACTTCATTTTTTATAGGATAATAACCCATTACTACATTTGCTTCTGCAAATTCCTTCAAACTTTTCAGTTTTTCTGTTATTTTTTCGCTTAATGCTTTGTATTCCTTAATATCCATATTCATTCTCTTTTCCAGCATCATTCTGCGTATCTCGCTTTTTGAACACATTTAGGCGTTTGTCCTAAATATTAATGAAGTTCAATATAAAATATGCAAAAGTACTTAGTAAAAATAGAGAAAGAGCGAGAATTTGATGTTAAGGCTAAAAAGGTCGAAGCCGAGTGTTTCGATCTCTTAGATAAGAAAGTTGAAGTCTCTACCAGCACGTGTTATGAAATAGAAGGCGATTTAAGCGACATTAAAAACATCGTAGAAAGTTACATACTAGATCCTACGATAGAAAAGTATTCTATTTATTCCTCTATGAAAGAGATCATAGAGAATCATACAGAGGGGGTCTATATTATAGTGTCTTTCAGGAAGGGCGTCACCAATCCTGATGACGAGATAATCTTTTCATTTTTTAAGAGAATTTTGGGAGATAAAATTAAGAGCTTTAGAACCATTTCGTTATACATTTTCCGCAACATAAACAGAGAAGAAGCTAATTTGATTGCTGAGAAGATACTGTCCAACGAATTGATACATCAAGTCGAAATAGTGGCATAAGATATCAGCACGAACTGATTTAGTCCGTTCTATGGATCTTTAAGGTTTTAAAGCTTTCTTTTCAAATCTTATCATGGTTAAGGTCAGTAGATTTGAAATTTCCATTTTAGACGATGGAGGATTATCTAAGTTAAATCAACTTTTGGACTTAAACTTGAGTCTTGAAGAGCTCAGAGCTATAAAATCTCATTACGCTAGAGAAAGAAGAGAAGCCACGGATTTAGAATTACATACTTTTTCGCAAGTTTGGTCTGAGCATTGTTTCCATAAGACCTTTAAGAGCAAGATAATCTTAAAGGGCAAAGCGATCGAAGGTTTATTTAATAGCTTCATTTTCAAGGCTACAAAAGAATTGAATAAAAGTTGGTGCCTAAGCGTTTTCACAGATAATGCGGGAATAATAGAGTTCGACGAAGATTTCGCTATCGCTGTGAAGGTTGAAACTCATAATCATCCTACTGCACTAGATCCCTTCAGCGGAGCTCATACAGGTATAGGAGGTGTTTATAGAGATGTTCTAGGAGTCGGTGCTAGGCCGATAGCTGGTATGGATTACTTGTTTTTCGCTCCTATAAACTTGGAATATAGTAATTTACCTAAAGGTATTTTTCACCCTAAGATAGTCATGAAGAGAGTAGTTGAGGGAATAGCTGATTATGGAAATAAAGTAGGAATACCTACTGTTGCAGGTTCAATTCACTTCAACATAGGTTATTTAAGAAATCCTCTAGTATATGCGGGATGCGTAGGTATATTGCCTAAAAAAAAGTATTTGAAAAGCCCTAAACCCGGTCATTTGATCGTATTGCTAGGCGGTTTAACGGGTAGGGATGGTATTCGTGGTGCTTCTTTTGCTTCTTCTTCCCTAACCTCGATGAGCTCTGAAATATATTATCCAGCCGTTCAAATAGGCAATCCCATAGAAGAGAAGAAGATAATAGAAGTGATAATAAGAGCTAGGGATGAGCAAGAATTCCCTCTATATTCAATGGTTACAGATATTGGAGGTGGAGGATTGGCTGTAGCTGTATGTGAATCTTTCAGAAACCTTGGTTGCATAATAGATTTGAATTCAGTTCATTTAAAGGAAGAAGGGATGGATCCTTGGGAAATATGGATATCAGAATCTCAGGAAAGGATGCTCTTAACAATTCCTAAGGAAAATCTCGATAAATTTCTTGAGATATGCAACGAAGAAGGCACGATTGCTAGCATAATAGGCGAGGTAACGAATAGTGGAAGGGCTTTAGTGTATTATCGCGATTTACTCGTTGGGAATATAGATTTAAACTTTTTATTTAAAGGAATACCTTTGCCTGAGTTACGTGCTAGCTTTAACTTGCCAGAAGAAAAAGAAGTAGAGCTTAAAGAAAAAGAAGACTATAGCGAGGATCTGTTATTGCTCTTAAGCGATCTAAACATAGCTAGCAAAGAGTGGGTTATAAGGCAATATGATCATGAAGTAGGAGCTAGAACTATAATAAAACCATTACAAGGCTTAAATTGCGATGGTCCAGGAGACTGTGCTGTGATTAAACCCTTATACCACTCGTGGAAAGGTATTGTGATTTCAAACGGCGGTAATCCTGAATATTCTATAAATCCTTACAAAATGGCTCTTTCAGCTATTGATGAAGCCATAAGGAATAACGTAGCTACTGGTGGAAGAAGAATAGCTCTTTTGGATAATTTCAGTTGGGGTAATCCTAAAGATGAGAAGGAACTCGGCAAGCTTGTTCTAGCAGCGGAGGCATGTTATAAGGGTTCAATACTCTATGGTGCACCTTTCATATCGGGCAAAGATAGTCTCTATAATGAATATTATGAGGGCAACAAGTCTTATTCAATACCTCCTACTTTGGTTATAACAGCAATAGGGATAATACCAGATGTTAGGAAAGCTGTAACTATGGATTTCAAACGTAGCGGTAATTACATATATGTAGTAGGATATACTTTGGATGAACTGGGGGGGTCTGCCTATTATAATATGAATAAAATAAAAGGAGGCAAAATTCCTTGCCCCAATCCTGAAAGCGCTAGGCTGATTTACGATAAATTGATTAAGGCAATGGATAGAGGGCTTATTAGAAGTTGTCATGATTGTTCTGAAGGAGGGTTAGCCGTAGCTTTAGCTGAAATGTGTATAGCAGGTAACTTAGGTGCTGAAATAGAGCTAAACAAGGTTCCTACTAATTTAAGCAAGAAATATAAAATATTGTTTTCTGAAACTAACTCGAGGTTTTTAGTCGAAATAGCTCAAGGATATGAAAAGGAATTCGAACATGTAATGAAGGGGGTACCTTTCGCTAAGATAGGTTATGTTAAGAGCGAAAAAGAACTCTTGATAACTTCTTCTGATAATGAAGTAGTACGGTTATCTCTAAATGAAATGGTTAAGTCGTGGAAAAGTCCTTTGAGCTTCTAAAATGAAGGTCAAATCTTTAGTAATAAGGGCTGAAGGAACAAATTGCGATCTTGAAACTGTTAACGCCTTAAGGCTAGCAGGTGCAGACGTAGATCTTGTTCACATTAATAGATTAATTAAGGAAAAGAAGAGAATCGAGGAATATCAAATAATAGTCATACCCGGTGGCTTTTCCTATGGGGATTGCATTAGCGCAGGGAAGATATTAGCAAACATTATTAAAACACATTTACTCGTAGAGTTCAAGAAGTTCGTAGAAGAAGGAAAACTTTTGCTTGGAATATGCAATGGTTTCCAAACATTGTTGAAGATTGGTCTGCTTCCTTTCAGTAGTGAGATGAAGCAATTAGCTACATTAGCCCCTAACGCTAATGGACTCTTCATAGATAAATGGGTCTATCTGAAGTTAAGAGAGGAATCCAAGAGCATCTTCACTAAGGGATCATTTAACGTAATATACTTGCCTATAAATCATGCAGAGGGCAGATTTGTTGCTGAAGAAAAAATATTGGATAAACTTTTTGAAAACGGTCAAGTAGTATATCAGTATTCTTCGCAAAGTGGTGAGGTGAGCGAGATTTTTAATCCTAATGGTTCTTTTAGAAACATAGCGGCGATTTCTAATGAATACTTCAACGTGCTAGGAATTATGCCACATCCAGAAAAGTATGTCCATAAGTATCTCCATCCTAGCTGGACTAGATATCAAACTTTAAAAGAAGAAGGTGAAGGTCTTATCATATTCAAGAACGCAGTTAATTTCGCTAGGAAACTCTAATTCGCATAACTTGGAAAATCTATCATGAGTTTTTGAGAAAACTTTAAATAGTTAATCAGAATATATTGTCGTTTCATGTCAAGTTTTAAGTTCGACGATCTCATCGAAAAATTAACGAAGAGGACATCTCAGATTTTTAAAAACAGAGAGACTTTAAGACCTGATTATATACCAGATGAATTGCCTCATAGAGATAGGGAAATTTATAAACTTGCAGAGATATTTTTCCATCCTCTATTGAAGGGGGATAGACCTTCGAATATTTTCATCTACGGATATCCAGGAACGGGAAAGACAGCAACTACAAAACATGTATTCAAACTAATGAAGGAAAAACTTGCACCGAGATTGACGACTCCTGTTTATTGTTTAATGATAAATTGTAAGATTGACGATACCAATTATAGGATACTTAAGGAAATAAACGACTATTTCAACATACCTGCCCCTCATACGGGTCTTTCGATAGCTGAGCTTTATTCTAGGATAGTAAGGGAGTTAAAGAGGAGGGTGGGGTTTTTCATACTAGCACTAGATGAGATCGACAACTTCGTCAAGAAAAGCGGTGATGAAATTCTTTATAAACTAACTAGAATAAATTCAGAAGGTATTTCTACCAAACTGTCTTTAGTAGGTATAACTAACGATCTACATTTCAAGGAATATCTAGATCCTAGGGTTAAAAGCAGTCTAAGTGAAGAAGAACTCGTATTCACACCCTATAACGCTGAACAGTTAAGAGATATTTTATATGCCAGAGCTAAGATTGCGCTTTATGAAAACAGCTATACTGAAGGCGTTATAAATCTTTGTGCTTCCATAGCAGCTAAAGAACATGGGGATGTTAGGAGGGCATTGGACCTTCTAAGAGTTGCGGGTGAATTAGCTGAAAGGAATAATGATCCTCAAATAACTGAATCCCATGTAAGAGAAGCATTGGCTATAATGGAAAGAAACAAAATATGGGAAATAGTCACATCATTGCCATTCCATTCTAAGCTTGTACTTTTAGTTATAACCATGCTTCAACTGAAATATTTAAGAGATTGTACTACAGGGGAAGTATACGAAGAGTATGTAAAACTTTGTAAGGAAATAGGTTTAGATTCTCTAACTGCTAGAAGGGTTAGCGATATCATCAATGAATTAGATATGGGAGGGTTAATAAGAGCAAATCTAACCAGCAAAGGGAGATATGGAAGAACAAAATATATTTCATTGAGAATAGATAAGGATGAGCTACTCAGAGCTCTTAAGGAAGACGAGAGACTCCTCGGCATCATTTACTCGTTTAGTAGCAGGAATAGCTAGTAGCGGCTTAAGACCTAATTTTAAATATCTCAAAAAGAAACCTTTAGTTCCTCTTTTTGTAGTTTATTATAGACAGCATAAAATTGAAGATGTAAAATTTTCTAAGATAAGAGTAGATGGTTTAGATGCCACTGATAAATTAATCCAGATTCTAAGAAAGAAAAGAGCTGAACTGCTTTTTTCTTCAGGAATAACCATAGCTGGTTTCAATCTGTTAGATTTCGTCCGAATATATGAAGAGCTTAAGATACCTTCCATAGTCTTAATAGATCACAGACCAGATTTGAATAAAATTAAACAAGTATTGCTAAAGCATTTTGATGATGCTCTAACGAGAATTAATATCATAGAGAAGCATCCTGCCTTTAAGGAATTAAACGATATCTATTTAGAATGTATAGGTATCGATGAGCAAGAAGCTGTTAAGATAATAGAATTTTTAAGAATATTTTCCAAGTATCCTGAACCTCTTAGGATTGCTCAATTAATAGCTAGAGCAACTTATGAGTATAAGATTAGAAGAGGATCTTCCTAACGCTTAGGTCCTTTAAATTTATTAAATAGGATGAATGAGTGTTTTCTTCTGTGATGTTTATCCATGAAGAATTTGATATTAATAGACATCCCTTGTACGAATGATCGCAAGCTATATTGAAATGCCCACAAACTAGGATGTCTGGCCTCTTCGTTATTACGAAAGGATCATAACCTATAGGAAGCAGACCTTTTATTCTTATAGAAGGCAATAAGTATCTTTTCTTCAATACATGGTTCATCGTTTCTATCAAAGCTTTCCTTAGCAAATCTGTGTTCGTCATATCTTCTTGGTTGTTTTTCTTCAAAAAATTTGTTAAGAAAGACTCGAAATAATAACCATGTGTCATTAATACGTTATAACCAGAGATGTTTATGAAAGCTGGGTCTTCAAGCAAAACCAAATTTTTCAATTTATAAAGAGGTTCTGCTATTTCTTGATCGAAAGCTTGTAAAGGGATTACTGGGATTAAAGAATCTCTTTCTCCAGGTATCGCGTAAATCGTTATGTCTTCTCTTATCTTAGATAACAAAGCAGCAAGAGCTTCGTATTGAGAATAAAGATCATCGATCACCTCGTATTTATATTTACTCATTATAGAGAAACCTTCTACCAAATCGCCTGTAATTAAAAGCCATTTAATCTTTTTAGATATTTCTTTGTACTCATCTATTTTCCCATTTATAAGTTTTATAAAATTTATAAAAGCATCCTCATCGAAATCTTCATTTCCAAATCTTATATCTGATATACATGCTATGTAGTAATCTTCTCTCTTTATATCTTCTCTTTTGTATTCTAAATCTGGAAGATAAATATTTGATGCTTTAATATAAAAACCTTTATCGGATTTGATTAATGTTCCTTCTATTAATAATACATCATCTTCATTTAAATTTGAAATTAATTCTATCAATTCTCTTTTATAGCTTGGTATTATTGCTCTAAAAAGACCAAATTGATCTTCAAGTTCTAGTATTATAGAACCAAATTTCCCCTCCTTTATTGTATTTAACATTCCGACCATTGTTACGATTGATTTATCATTCATTCTACTAAGCGAAAGCGAATCTGCGTTGGCTCTTTTGTTGTGAAGATATTCTAGAACAGATTTTAGCTTTAAAAATCTGTCCATTAAGAAGCCGCTGTATCCAGAAGCTATGCTGAGTGGTTCTTTAATTTCTTTCTTTTCCGTCTCGATTTTAGTTTTGATAATTGGACTTGATTCTTTAGAAAATTTTTTAATTATTTCTAGTATACTTTCTTTCGTTATCAATTCATTTAAATGTTTTAATTCTTTTATTATTGAATCTATTTTAGAAGCTAAATACTCATCCTTAACTAGTTGCTCAAGGAGTTCTAATGCTTCTTTCGTTATAAATATTTTCTCTCTTTCTATGATTCTCTTAATTTTCTCCATTCAAGACTTCAAGGACCTTTAACCAAGCTTCAGCTACGTTTTCAGGATCATATCCACCTCCTCCTAAGGCTACAATTCTTCCTTTGCACTTTTCATGGGCGAACTTATGTAGCATTTTAGTGGCTTCTTCGTGGGCTTTTTTAGAGTATTCTAGGTGAGTCAAAGGATCCCCTCTCAATCCGTCTGCTCCGCACTGAAAGATTATTAGCTCGAATTCTAAGTTCTTGATGAAATCTTCAGACAATTTCAAAGCTTCAAGGAACGCTTCATCTCCCTCATAGGGTTTTAGAGGAATGTTCAGTTTTTTACCATATCCTTTTCCCTTCCCCTTTTCTTCTTTGAAACCAGTACCTGGAAAGAGAAATCTACCATCTTCATGGATATCTACGAAATACAAATCTTCATCTTCTTCATAAGAATAATAAACACCATCTCCATGGTGGGCGTCTATATCAAAGTATAATATCTTTTTTATCCCGTATTTTTTTCTGGCATATTCTATCGCTATAGAGATGTCATTGAAAACACAAAAGCCTCCTGCTCTTTCCCTATATGCATGATGTAGCCCTCCAGTAGGGTTAAAGGCGTGATCTACTTCTCCTTGAAAAATACTATCTATTGCTCTCAATGTGGAACCTGCAGAGAAAGCAGAAGCTTCGTAAACTCCTCGATAAGCAGGAGTGTCTCCATAATCTAAATAACCGCTACCTTGTTTTGATAATCTCTTGACGAGCTCTAAATAGCTTTGATCATGGAAAAGCAGAAGCTCTTCATCCGAAGCTTTTTTGGCTTCTAATTGGATAAAAGTTTTCTCATCAAGATACTTTTTCAGCTTCTTTAAAAAAACTTTATATCTATCTTCATTTAAAGGATGAGGTTTAGGGAAGTGGTATTTCAAGTTATCTCCTAGTACAATGCCTACTTTGCATTTCATATGCTTTTAATCATTTCTAAAATTTATTTTATTAAGGGGATTTGATGGTCAAAGACAAAGCTTTGTAGTTAACTCTATTATTGTTTTGTAAATTTGTTCTAGAACATCTTAAAGTAAGTCGTGCTTCATGGTTACATATATGTTCTAGAGTTTGAATGATGAACTGCTTTATTCGTTGGGCAACTCATAACGATTGTTTCTTTCCTAGAATTGTCATAATGATTTGGTGGCTAGATTTCCTTGAGAGGTTACCCTTAAATAATTAGTAATACTCAAGTATTACCAAAACGATATTTGATAAAAATCTTTAATTTAAAAAGAAAGAAATCTTATGGATTTTTCATCGCAACTCTTTAATTTGTTCGTCTTCCTATCCTTCCTCATTATAATCATGCTATTCCTATTGTCTATAAGAAGACCTCTTTCAATAATACCTGCTTTTTTCTTTGGCGTTGCTATTTACATATTTACTTATAGTGGTTTGATCGCCGGTCTCGTCTCCTTCTTGGTAGCTTTAATATTGCAAATTCGCTAAGCGAATTGGTTATAAGGCTTTTCTAGCCAACCTATTTAATTAAGATGATGAATATTTTTAATTATGGCAGTATTAGGTAAAAGCGAATTGCTCAAACTCCAAGAAAAATACCTGTTAATCAATCCCTTTAATCCTGAGTTGATAGACGGAGATAGCTTTATATTGACTGTTCAAAACGATGTTGAAGTCAAATACCTAGAACACAAGAACATAGTATCCAATGAAATTGTCTTTGTACCTATAAACTTCGTGGCTCATATGACTGCTAAAAGTAAATTTGGTAGACTAGGATTGTCTTTTCTTAATGCAGCTAAGGTCCATAGTGGCTTTGTTGGTAGGATTGTATTAGAGGTTGTCAATTTGAACAATGATCATCTTCCTATAACAATAAAGAAAGGGGAACCTTTCATGCATTTGGAATATTTAAGAAGAGAAGGAGAACCTTCTCCATACTGCGGGGAATACCAATTTCAATACATGAGCGATGAAGAAATTCTGTTTTATCTTAAAATCTTAAAGCAACATATACCTAACTATGAGTATTATAGTAAAATATGGTTGAAGAATAAGCCTCATTTGCTTAAGTTTCTATAGCTTTTCAGCGATCAAGTAAGGCCAAGTTGGCCATTCTTGACTTCCGCTATCTACTGCTTTAATCTTAATTCTTTCTCCTATTTTCAATTCTTCTTTCGAAGAAACTTTCATCCTTGCTAAAATTTTTATGCCTTCATCTAACCTGATTAAGCAAACTGTATAAGGTGCCTCTTTTTCCAGTCTCTTAGGGGCTACGTGGATTATCGTAAAACTTTCTATAACCCCTTCACCTTTGAGTTTTTTCCAACCAGCGTTGGTAGAAAAGCATTTATGACAGATTTTTCTAGGAGGAACACTCAAGTAACCGCAATCTAAGCAGACTGAAGCATATAATTCTCCCTTAGAAGCTCTTTCGAAGAAACCTTCTATGCTTATTTCTTCGCTCATGTCCTAGCCTTTAATATATGAACATAATGGGTTAATCCTGAACCCCCCATGTTTTGGGCTAAACCTATCTTTGCCCCTTTGACCTGTCTTTGATCAGCCTCATTCCTCAACTGTAAATATAATTCATATATTTGTGCAATTCCTGTAGCTCCTACTGGATGACCTTTAGCTTTCAAACCCCCGCTTGGATTTGAGGGAAATTCTCCGTCTAGATTTGTAGCACCTTCTTCTATCAGCTTGCCTCCTTTACCTTTTTCCGTGAACCCCAATTCCTCGTATTCTATTATCTCAGCTATCGTAAAGCAATCATGAAGCTCGAATACGTCTATATCGTTGATCTTCAATTCAGCTTGTTCTAATGCCTGTCTTGCAGCTTGTCTTATACCTTTTATTTCAGTTATATCTTCTTTTTCTACTATTGATGAATGATCTGATACGTGTCCGCTACCTATTATGTCTATTGGCATATCTGAGAACTTTTCAGCTATTTCTGGTTTAGCTAAGATCAAGCAGGATGCGCCATCACTGACTAAAGAGCAGTCATAAAGCTTAAGAGGCCATGCTATTACCCTTGATTTTAATACGTCTTCTACTGTTATCAGCTTCTGCATATGAGCCTTAGGATTGTAATAAGCATTTTTATGATTTTTTACAGCAATCAAGGCTAGTTGTTCTTCCGTAGTACCATATTTATACATATGTGCTGTGGCCATGAGAGCGAATACTCCAACAAAAGTTAAGCCACTCCATTGTTCTACTGCTATATCGCTTGCACCCATCAATACTTCAGTTACTTCAGGGGTAGTTTTATTCGTCATTTTCTCTACACCGGCAACAAGAACTAGATCATACATTCCAGATTTTATGGCCATTATCCCTGCTCTTAAGGCTGCTGAACCAGAAGCGCATGCATTTTCAACCCTCATCACAGGCATCGAGCCATATCCTAGCCAATCAGATAAAATAGGCGCGATATGGGATTGATGCTCAAAATACGCCGAGAAATTTCCGAAAATGCCAATCTTTATCTTATTCCTTATCTCAGGGTCTTTACTTCTTGCTATAGCTTCTTGGAATGCTTCTACAAATAGCTCTCTAGCCATTACATTTTTCCTTTTACCAAATTTAGAACATCCAGCGCTTACGATTGAGGCTAATGCTTTTTCCACGAAAGAATTATTTTCTGTAAAATATTTAAGAAAAACTATGCTTAGCTTGTCTTAAAGCTACTATTCCAGGAAGGTCTTTCTCCATCAGCATCTCTGTCAAAGCTCCTCCTCCAGTACTTACATGACTAAAATGATTTGTATAACCAAACATGTTCAATGCAGCTACTGTATGTCCTCCTCCTGCTACTGTGAAAGCACGCGAGTGCGCCATCGCCTTTAATATTCTTTTAGTGCCTATGTTAAAGGGTGATTCTTCGTAAACACCTAATGGCCCGCTTATAATTATAGTATTAGCTTTTCTTATAATCTCCTCTAGATATTCGCAGGTTTTTTCTCCTACATCTTTAATGGACATGTTTAAAGGCAAAGCGCTTAATGGTATCTCAACTCTTTCTCCTTTAGGGGTTTCAACAGCCAAATCTATAGGCAGAATTATTTTTTCTTTATATTTTTCATAAACTGGCCTTGCCCCATCGTAGAGTAACATAGCACCTTTCCTTTCTAGGAGTTTATTATTAGGTTCTCCTAGATCATAACCGCTTACTTTTAGGTATAAATTCCCTATAAGTCCTCCTAAGAATATCCATTCAGCCTTGTTCGTTTCACCTAAATGTTCTATTAAGCTAATAGCATCGTCCAACTTTGTGCCTCCTAAGATATACAAGCGGGGGTGTTCGCTATATTTTATAAACCAAGTCAATGCCCTTACTTCCCATTCCATGATCCTTCCTGCACAAGAAGGCATTACATAAGGATAACCAGTTAGAGAAACATTGGCTCTATGAGCAGCAGCAAAAGCATCATTCACGTAAATGTCGCAAAGGACAGAAAGCGTTTGAACTTGCTTAGTCATCGCTTGTTCTTCATAAGGTCTTTTTATCATTTCGTCGGGATCCGATCTCACGTTTTCTAGCATAACTAATCTATATTCACCTGATCTTAGCTTCTTGAGTGCTTCTATTGCTTTAGGACCATAGACATCTGGAACATATATTACCTTAGTTTTGAGAATCTTAGACAATAATTTAGCGTGCAAATCAGTAGTTGTGTAATCTTTGTCTCCAGGTCTTCCTTGGTGAGTTAATATCGCAACTCTTGCTCCTCTTACTAGAAGTTCTTTCAAAGTAGTTTCTGCGAGTACTTTCATTCTAGTCAAATCAATAGGCATGTTAGTCTTAGGATCTAAAGGTAAATTCATATCAGTTCTAAGCAATACGATCTTGTTTTCAAAATCGAAATCCTCCATTGTTTTGAAGCCTACGTCGATTTTTTCTATTTGTTCTAGGATATGCTCGGGTATCTTTCCTC
The DNA here is from genome assembly GCA_041640715.1 of Thermoproteota archaeon. Classification (GTDB taxonomy): domain Archaea; phylum Thermoproteota; class Thermoprotei; order Gearchaeales; family Gearchaeaceae; genus DSFO01. Next base: position 13,709 of record JBEPZU010000018.1, read on the forward strand.
CTAGAGGATTGGAAGGTAAGATCATTTCAATAGAATTTTTTAACCAATCCTAGCGTTTTGTCTGTCAATTCTATAGATGCTCTAGGATCATCTTCAAGTCCTGTCAATGCTCTTATAGCGTCTATGTTCTCAGGTATTACATTGCTCTCTTCAGGAGTAGCCCATATTAAAGTTAGGTCATTTTGGATTAAAGATATGCTCTCCAACCATACTGGTATCTCGTATATGTCTCCTCTACTCCTTCCAAGTTCCCTTCCTATTTCGAACAATGTATTTAGAGCTTCAACTTTATCTTTACCGCTCACCAAGACAACCCTTGGTTCCTCTTCAAGAGCTCTTATCACAGTTTCCTTAGAGACTCTTTCCTTAAGTTCTACGAAACCAACGTGTAAGTGATATAATGTATGACTTCCTTTTGCTGCTATCGTGATTATATCCAAATCCTTAATAACTGTCTGTGCATCGGGTCCATGGTGTGAAGGTATTTCTAAATCTGGTACGACAGTATTAATTATTCCTTTTTTGTGCGACTCCCAAGGATCTACGGCTCTTCTGAATATTGATATTCTTGCTCTTTTGACTCCTATTCTTTCATGTATTGCTCCTACAACTCTGCAAATTGCGGTGGTGTTACAACTCACAACCCTTGTGAATTGTTTTCCAAAGCTCTCCATATAGTTTCTTGATGCCACGAAGCTCGTATTCGTCAGTTCATGTTCTTCTCCGCCTTCAAAGACTGCTTTGAGATTATATTTCTCGTAATAAGGCTTATTCTTAGCACCTACTCCTTCAGGAGAAGCATCGACTACCACATCGACTTTTTGGAGCAATTCTTCAAAGGTGCCCATAGGTTCAAAATTATGTTTTTTGAACTCTTCTATTCTAGGATTCGCGGATAGGTATATAGGTATATTCTTCTTAGCCATCATCGCAGTCCTCCAATCAAAACCAGGACCAGCTATTCCGACGAGCTCCATATCAGGTTGTAATCTAACTGCATCGGCTACGCGTTTACCTATAGTTCCATAACCACCAACTACAGCAACTCTTACTTTTCTCATAAGCTATAATTTAATAAAAATTTTTAAAGATTAGTTCTAAGTTTCTTTTGTATGTTAAATAGTTCAATTATCTTTTCAGCCGCTATTTCTGTGTGTTCATAATCTCTTTTTTGCTTGAACCTAAGATTTAGTATGACCAGTAGACATTGAGCTGTGTTAGCCACAGTAGCAGCAAATATTCTGTTTATCTGTTGATGCATTTCTATTTCTTCTTCGCTTTCGATCTCTCTTCCAGTCCTAGTACCCTGCATGTCTTTTTTCCTTCTTTCTATGACATCAGAAGGGTTGTATTCTAGAAGCACTATTGTATCACACGCCATCATCTTAGCAGCCTCGGCAGGCAATCCAGGATAATATCCTCCTTGCATTTTGATGGTAAGATGTGTATCTATTAATACAGAGCCTTCAATCTCAGAGATCTTCTTTGAAGCCTCAAGCTGTAATTTCCTGTACTCATCTAGGGGTATTTTTTTCCTCATTTCATCTCTATCTGTGATGCCGAATCTCTCTTTGGCTATTTCTAGCATTACGTCACCATAGTTTACTACTTTAATTTCGCTCATTCTTCTCTTGATTTCATTTATTATTGTAGTCTTTCCTCCTCCTGGTACTGCTACTAAGATAATTTTCATAAGATTGGATTCTCCTATGGATTAAAAAGTTAGCATTATTACGCCTTGAATTCCTTATTCAATTTGATATCGGATAAAACAGACAAAATTCTTATTTAAAGGGCAATTCATGGTCTAGAACATTTTTTGTTAGAAGCATTATTGTTTTAATCAATGCCAAGAAATAATCTAATCTTATATGTTTCATATTTGAATATTGAAATATGACAGATATTTCTGAGAAAAAGATTAAATACAACAAGCTAACACCCTTCGAAGAATGGGTAATAGTTTATAAAGGCACGGAACCTCCGTTCACGGGTGAATATGTATATCATTTTGAACCTGGTATCTATGTTTGTAAAAGATGCGAAGCCCCATTATTCAGATCAGAAGATAAGTTCGAATCTCATTGTGGTTGGCCTAGTTTTGATGATGAAATCCCCGGAGCGGTCAAAAAGCTTCCAGATCCTGATGGCATTAGGATAGAGATCCAATGCGCTAATTGCGGTGCTCATTTAGGTCATGTTTTCTATGGAGAAGGTTTCACGCCTAAAAATACTAGGTATTGTGTGAATTCTGTTTCATTGAAGTTCATACCTA
>JBEPZU010000019.1:0-2199 GCA_041640715.1 Thermoproteota archaeon
GGATAGCCTCGTATTATTACACATTAACAGCTTATGCAATAAAAGGACAAACCTCTGAGGAAATAGCTGAGCATTTCTTAAAAGAAGCAGAAGAAGAATGGAAGAAACATGCTAGGAAGATAGCTGAGAGATTACAAGATTTGGATGTAGATCCTCCTAGGGAATTCACTAAGATTTGGGAATTATCTGGATGCAAGTATCCTGAAATACCAAACGATCCTCATGATATAGATGGTTGGATTATAGCCGCTATTAAAGCTGAAGAATGCGCCATTAAAGCATATAGAGAGCTCTATAACTACACCCATATGAGGGACCCCGTCACGGAAGAACTCGCTGAGGATTTGCTCAGAGATGAGGTTAGGCATAGAACAACGCTTTTAAATTTATTGAGCAAGGAAGGGTTGAAAAGATTTAAAGAATAATCTATTTTTTACTCTGATCAATCTATTTTATTCTAATCAAAGCAGTTTTTTATCGTAATACTTCCATCAATTCTTTTTTATCCTTTACTATAATGTAATCCAAAACTGTACCTTTGCTTTCTTTTATGCCTACTGTATCTATCAGATCTTTAAAATATCCACCGACCAATCCATTAGCTATTATAGCTGCTCCTTGAGCTGCTTCCTTCACCTTAGAGAAACCCCTTATCTTCCTCACGCTAGCATATTTCTTCAACCTATCTTTAGCTTCTTTGAATATAGATTCTATCCTAGAAAGCCTTCCCGAAATCATGATCTCCCTAGGAAATCCTGAAGAGACTAGCAAGCTTGCTACAGCTTTCTCGATCCCTTCGAAGAAAGCTTCAACAGCTATTTCTGAGCTGAAGATGTTAGAAGGATCATCTGATTTTATCAAATCGCTTATCCCTCCTTTGAACAACATTTCTTTTTTGAAATCCCCTAGAAGATAGGCTAGCTCGCCATCGATGCATGAAAGGGATTTGAAGGAAATTAGGGAATTAGTACCTCCTATTCCGTCTATTATCTTGCCTTCCTTAACTGCAATGAAAGCATTATAGGCATAACCTAGTTCTACTAATATGAAGGACGTAGAATCATAGCTGATATTCAATGCTTTGGCCTGTTCATATATCGCTAGTACTGCGACGCAAAGCTTATCAGCAGTGCCCATGTCTATTTTGTTTAGCTTCCTGAAAATAGGCACGGTAGGAAGGTGTATTACTCCAGGTATCAAAAAGATGTTGTAATTCGATTCTTTAAGTAATCTAACTAATTTGGGAAGACCCTTAAGTACAGGAATACCAGGATCTTTTTCTTTGACCAGTATCATCAAATTTTCTTCATCTTCTCCAAGATCTTTGATGTTTTTCAAGCTTATTCCATATCCTGAAGGAGCTACTAAGGCATCTATAGGCTCATTCTTCTTTATCAAATCCATCACGTATTCAGGTTTTTCGGCAACAAGCTCAGAGGGTATGCTCTCTTCTAAGAAAACTTTTATCTCTCCATTTTCCTCTTCGATACCACATACATCAAAGCTTTTCGTTCCCGGATCTATTCCTATAGATCTTATCATTAAGGATTTAAATGAAAAAAGCTTAATTAAAACGAATGATTAAAGTCCAAAGCTCTGATCAATGATGAGGACCGCTATATGACCCCTTTTACAAGAATGAAACTCTTTTGAATTAAGCGATATTTTGATTTGATAAAAAAATTGAATCTTGAGTTTTCAAGTACTTCCTTAATCTACATTATAAGACTCTTCACGGATGCTTCAAAAAATTATTCTTCGGTTTCATGTTCTTCCATCATATCATGACACATCCTATGCATTTCTTCATGATATCTCATCATGCCTTTTTCATGATCGCGGTCTTCATGATATCTCATCATATCGTGCATTCCATTATTAGAGTTCATCATGCCATGCCCGTTATAATTCCAAACTACATTGGCTAAAACATTTGAGAACGCTGTAAAAGCCAGTAAAAATAGAGCTCCTATCAAAATACCTGTGTAGAGATCTTTGTTCATGAGCTTACTTAGCTATTCTATCATATTTTCCTTTAATGAAACTTTCCTTCTTGATCGTTTCATTCTACAGTTTCTGTCTGTTTCAACACAACAAGCATCTCCCTACCTCTCTTAACTTTAATTATTATTCCTCTAGACTCAAGCCTAGCTAAAATCCTATGGAGCTTAACCTTGGAGAAACCTAAATTATCTTGAA
>JBEPZU010000019.1:2299-12888 GCA_041640715.1 Thermoproteota archaeon
GTTTCTGTCTGTTTCAACACAACAAGCATCTCCCTACCTCTCTTAACTTTAATTATTATTCCTCTAGACTCAAGCCTAGCTAAAATCCTATGGAGCTTAACCTTGGAGAAACCTAAATTATCTTGAATGATCTTTTGCTCTGTTTTCCCTCCATTTTGTTTTATGAAATCAACGACCTTTTTTTCTTCTTCTGTCAAAGGGTAAACGTAAACTTTCTTTGGAACTTCTTCGCTGAGTAATTTATCCTTGCTAGGCTCTTTGCTAGTTAATCTATAAAGGAAATAAGCAAGAAGGCCGATCAAAGCTATTATTACTATAATGATCACAATTGAAAACAAAGAAAAGCCTTCCATCATCATCGAATGCATCATCCGCATTGAAGAAAAGAATAATAGAGGAAGAATTATCACCATAACTAAAATCAAGATAAACAAATACGCCTCATCATTTTCCTCAGACATTTTTCAACAAAATAATTTATCCCTTTAGAATAAAAAGCATTGGTTATTCTCAAGGAAACTTAAAAGATAAATAAAACTATATTCAATAGGGCTTAGAATGAGTATAAGAGTACTAAACTTAATACTTAATCAATTGCAAATTTGGTTGAATGAATTTGAAAAAGAACAGCTATACCATGAACTAGTAGCATATTTTGGTTTCGCAGGTTCTCTGGATGAATGCGGTGCTCTTGAGAAAGCATGGCAAGATCCATATCTGAGACATGAAATAGAGGAATTCATAAAGGCATGGGTTAGAAAGAGAAGGAGGAAGGAAATAGCAAGCGTTGTTTAAAAAGCAGAATCTTCACAAGGCATGAATGTAGCATATCTTTACTAGCACATTTTAGCTTTACACAAGCATGAGAATAGGATGAACTTCAGAAATTAAGATTAGATGTATTCGAAGAAAATATTATATTTGTCTTGAAAATTCTTAGTTGAGATGGTTTTCTTTAAATTGATCTCTGGCATTGGTAATAAAATAGCCGATTCTGAGCCAATATACAAGAAATACATTACTAAGAACCCATCTAAAGTGCTTGAAGTATCCACAGGCTTTGGAATAAACACAGATGCCTTGCTCAAATATTTAGAAAGCGTCAACGGGACTTTAGTGAGCATAGATGTTGATTCTGCTAGAATTGAGAAAGCTAAGAAGCGCTTTCGTGAATATGTTGAGAAAAAAGCCCTATTCTTAGAAGTAGCAGACGCAACTTCTCTTCCTTATGAAGATGCTTTGTTCGATTACGTTGTAACCCATACTACTTTACATCACATAGATAATGTCGAGAAAGCTCTTGGGGAAATGATGAGAGTTCTTAGAACTGATGGGAAGCTCATAATAATAGACCTCTTACCTAGCATATTTTTGAGCGTAATTCCAGGGCATGGAAGGAAGAAATTGAGGACTACGAGATCCCTTGTCTTAGAATATATGCAAAAAAGAGCATTTATCGTTGATGAAGGTAAGATGAGATTCTTATACTATTTAGTAGCATCCAAAACAAACCCCTAAACTTTCATATGATATCGTGAAATTTCGGCAAAGAACTCGTTAAAATCACATTGTCCGTTTCTAGCTTGAAGAGTGAATCATTGATAAATAAGGGGACGAATATTCTCAGTAAAGACTCTCTTTCAATCGGTTAATTAACTGTAGCGATGTTTTTATAGATTGCAACGATTTTAGAACGTCTACATGGCTAAGATAGTCGTGATGACGACAATAAAGGCGCCTCTTAGCAAAGTTTTCCGATTTATTGCTGATGGAGAAAATGCACCTCTTTGGCATCCTTCTTTAGTAGAGGCTAAGAGAATCGAGGGAACAGCGTTAGGAGTAGGTTCTACAGTTAGATATAAAGCGAAGATCGGTTTCTTAGAGTTGATATGGATTACAAGAGCTGAACGATTTGATTGGAATAAAGGATTTCAAGACGTTTTGGTCCGCGTTGAAAAAGGACTTCTCAAAACCTATGAGCTTATTGGAAGTTTTGGTGAGGAATACGAAAGAACAAGGGTGACCTTAGAGCTAAGCTATACGCTTAAGTGGGGTCTTCTAGGTAGATTACTAGATGCCCTTATAGTACGTAGCAGAGTTAAAAAGCACATGGAAGAAGGACTTCAAAGAGCTAAAGAATTGCTTGAAAAAGGGTGATTATTATCCAAAATCGCTTCGGTAAAAACCTCTATGTGATATTTACCTTCTTGATTAAGGAATGCTCTAACTAAAAAAAAGAAATTATGCTTTAGTCAAATACTCCCTTACCCTGGTCAATGCTTGTTGGCCCTTAAAATTATAATAAGTCATTTTAATCTTGCCCTCCTGCTCGGCTTTCCTAAGAAGCTGTGGATCTTTCTTCTCAAATAATTCTAAAAACGTTTCGAAATCTCCTTCTATTAAAACATCGGGTGAGCTTGAAGGTTCTTCTATGGTTATATCAAAGCTTTTTTGAACAACCAAGCATGCTTTTCCTGCATTTGTCACGAAATTTATCCATATGGGCAAGAAAGCTTGCATAAGAGTTCTTTGCACCGTCCCCATCGAAGATACCTCAGCTTTTAGGGATTTCTCGGCTTCAGCTCTGAACTTCTCCAAAAATTCCTTGAATTTCGCTTCCATACTCCTTAATAGAATCAATTTATATAATTTTAACTTCTTTGACTTTTAGCTCTTTTATAAGGCAATACTCTGAACCTAACATATGTCCTTTTCCCTTTCAATAAAGATTCTATGTCTTCTTTGAAAGCTATTAGATTGATCCTAAGCAAAGCATACTTGCCGTCCTTTGAAAGCTTCATCGTTATTCTACCTTCCTCAACCTCTTTAGGAGCAATTATTTCGACGTATTGATCGAGTTTTAATTCTTTGATCTTAGATCTTAGATCGGTGAGCTTATCAACGCTTATTGTCCATTCTTTTTTATCCGGATTCCACTTACCTTTTATAGACTTTAAATATTCAACTAATTTTTCATCATATTTTTTAGTCTTAACTCTAACTTCGCTCACAACATTTTTTAGATTTCCAACTATAATTTCATTATGATTAAGTTTAATGAATCAGAAAAGAAATTCTTAGAGACGAATGAGGTTTGTAGAATAGCCACAGTTTCTAAAAACAATAAGCCCCATTTAGTACCTGTTTGTTATGTATTCAAAGATGGATTCTTTTATATATTCACGGATTATGGTACGAAGAAAATCAAGAACATAAAGGAAAACCCCAACGTAGCTTTGCTAGTTGATGTTTATAAGCAGCCAAGAAATAAGGCTGTATTAATATTAGGTAAAGCTGAGTTGCTAGAAAGAGGAGACGAATATAGGAAAGTATACGAAATATTTTACAAGAAGTTCGACTGGGTTAGAAGAGATCCTTGGAATGAGGGAGAAGCTCCTCTAATAAAAATAATACCAGAGGAGAAGATAAGCTGGGGCTTGAAATTCGGTTTCAAATAATAAAGTTTCTTGCAAAAACACCTATTGCAGATTAAAATTAAGTTCTTGAAGAAAATAGCTTCTTATTTCATTCTATAAGCATTCACCACGAGAGGCAAGACTATTAATAAGTATGCTAGTTGAACTATGATCCTACCCCATTCTGCAGAGGTCGTATACCCTACCATTACAGCTAAAATTGATCCAATTATGTGTTTATCGTGAAGTGGATTATCTTTGGTTATAGGAAGGACATAAGCCTTATCGCCAAACCATCCTAGATCTACGTTTGAATCTTCTAGATACTCTATTAATTCATGGGTACCATAACCGATCAAACCCCCTGCGATGAGAACGATCAAGATGCTCGTATAATAGAAGAAATTACCTATTTTCATCTTCATTCCTAATTTAAAGACCGCATAACCAAGTAGAAGAGCTATGAATATACCTATAGAAGCCCCTGCGATGGTTTGAGATGGTACGGAAATTACGAACGGAATTAAGAATAACACGGTTTCTAGTGCTTCTCTGAATACTATCACAAAGGCTACCGCTATAATACCTATCTTAGCACCTGTAGTTATCGCTCTTTCGATTCTCTCTTCTATTTCCTGCTTAAGCCTTTTCCCAGCCTTTGCCATCCAAATTATTATCGAAGTCAGAACGATGACAGCAATGAAAGCTGCTACGCCTTCAAAGAGGGCTTTTACTGTGCTAGGAAGAATACCGTATATTGCAAAAATAAAGTAACCTAGGAATAAACCGCTAGCAGTAGCAGTCAAGATACCGTACCATGCATACTTTATGTAAACTATCCTGTTTGTCCTATGAAGATAAGCGAATATTATCGAAGCTATTAGGGCAGCCTCAAACCCCTCTCTCAAAGAAATTGTTAATTGTGCGAGTACCATTTTATAATCGATTTAAGATTTTCAACAATGTAAAAGGAAATCTTAGGCAAGCGTTCTAGAGCGACTAAATATGCGTTGCTCGTTTTCGTCATCATTCTCGCTTTGAATGCTCCCATAAACATTAAGATTTATAACACTGTTATAAATCTTTCTATAGTAGTTCCTCTATAATTATCTATGAACTTCAGTTGGATAATACCCAACAAATTAGCCGCAAGTAGCATACCTGAAGATGAAGAAGATATAATAAGGATCAAATCAGAAGGAATTCAAGCATTACTATGTTTGGTAGAAGAAGATGAGCTCAACTTCGGTGGTATTGAGGAATACAAAGCTCTTCTAAACAAATACAAAATAGAATTAAAGCATTATCCTATCGAGGATTTTGGAGCTCCTAGCTTAAAGGGTATAATAGAATGCGTAGAATGGATTAAAAGGAAGTTGAAAGAGAATAAGAAAGTATTGGTCCATTGTTACGCAGGACAGGGTAGGACTGGGACTATAATTTCTTGTTTTTTAATGAGAGAAATGGGGATGAGCGCCGAAGAAGCTATAAATTACGTAAGAAGTATAAGACCTGGAAGCGTGAGGAGCTACCCGCAAATACTAGCGATCAGACTTTATGAGAGATTCTTGAATTCTACTTCTCCAAGTAAACCATAGCGTGATCTTTGTCATATGGTTCAAGATGTATCTTTTGAATTATTTTAAAACCCCTGTTTTCTAGGACAGAGATTTCTTTCCTAAAGACTTCTGTGGGCTCTTTAGTGACGTCTATGCTCGATGCCTTTATAGCGAAAAGAGCTTTTCCTCTTTTTTTAAGGAATAAATCAGCGTTATCAGCTAAGATTTTAGCTTGTTCAGGCTGAGCGACATCGATGTAGATTACGTCTACTTCTTCAATGAGATCCAAATAAGATAAAGGAACCCTAGCATCTGCAAGTATGGGTATCACGTTATTTCTATGTTTAGCGCACTTCTCCAAGAATTCCCTCATAACTCTTGGAGCAAAATCTACAGCATAGATTATACCTTTTTCTCCTACTATGTCTGAAACATGACTTACAGTTGTGCCCGTTGAGCTTCCTAAATAAAGAAGCTTAGAAGAAGGAAGTATAGGAAGTTCTCTTAAACCTTTCAATAGTGCACCAGCTAACTTGCTCTTATAAGCATTCCAAGTTCTGTATTCAATTCCTTCATATTCTATGAGCCTTTCATCATATACTTTGATCCCCCTTGCTAAGTTCTTCGTCGCTAAAGTCTTAGAACCATCTTCCAGCTCAGCCCAATATACACCTTCAAACCTTTCGTGCTTATATACCTTAGTCATTTCTTCTTAACCTTTTTCTTAGATTTAGGAGGTAATTTCTTTATCGCTTCTGCTTTTTCTTCCACTTCCTTCTTTAAAGTCTCAGACATTTCCCTTTGGCCATAGAAATCCAGCCTAGCTGCTAAGGCTATCTTATTCGCCAAAAGCCTAGCTACTTTACCTCTATTCCATTTAGGAGAACTATGAACTAAAGGATGCTGGAACAATATTCCATGCTTAGGAGGCTTGGCACCGAACTTCAAATGTTTGAAAAGAGCCCTTTCAGCACCTAAAACTTGTATAGTACTAGCTGGAAGTTCGCTAAGTCTTTTCAGACCTCCTGCCTTTGCTATCAATCTTGCACCTATCGTAGCTCCTGCTATAGCATATAGATTTGGGGCTATTTCCTTCATTAATTGTTCCAAATACTTCTCAGCATCCCTCCTCCTTTCATAAACTTCCCTTATAGTTTTAGCCAAATTCTTTATCTTAAGTACATCCTCTTCCTCCAATTCAGCACCTATAGAATGCTTTGAAGCGTCTATTATTTTCTTGATCTTCTCTTTAGGTAGGTTGAATTTCGTAAGAGATCCTTCATCTAACTCTTTTTTCAAACATACTTCAGATAATATTTTTACGAAAAGTTCATTATCATTGATGATTTTGTACAATTCAGGAAAATAAAGACCATACCACTCACTAAGTCTTCCTACCAAGAGATTAGCGGATTTATCAAGGTCATTTATAGTTTCTATAACTTGGATTGCAAGCTTATCTCTTGTTTGTTGTTCTTCCCTTACCTTCATCCTAGTCAATTCAGTAGCAACATCTTTTAGATATGAGTAATAATCTTCCTTTACAGCAAATCTCTCCTTCGAAATCTTTTCTTGAATTAATTTAACACGAGATAAAACTTCAGGAGAAGTCACCAAGCTAACGTGATAGCCCTTCGAATTCAAAAGCTCGAATAAAGGTTTATTTACAACATTGACCTTCTGTTTTCCTATCCTCTTTAAAATCATCTCAAGATTGCTCGTCATATTACCCTTCTCTATGCTAAAGTATTCAGCGGCTACTTCCGAAGCATTAGCTAAAGTATAGCTATTTATAATGGTGAAATTCTCATCTGTCAATACATAACCAACAGGTGTTGTTAATAAATACACAAGTATTCAATACGCTCCCTGTATTTAAAACAATAAATATCAACAAACCTCTAAGTCTTATTCAAACAAAATTAGGACTTTGGAAATCAAATCTTGACGGATACTAGAAAACATTTAACTATGAATTTTTCAAAAAATTATTTTCGAATAGTCTAGACAAAAATTCTTTCTAAGGATTTTAGACAACCCCATTCAAAATTAAGTTTATATCATAATTCCTACCAAATATTCTTATGCCTTCACATGGATCTTTGACCAAGGCTGGAAAAGTAAGAATGGCTACTCCTAAGATTCCTCCTAAGCCAAAGAAAAGTCCTTTCCCTAGAAAGCACATTAGGACTAAATATTTCAAGAGAATAGTTTATCCTAAGCTAGCCGCCCAACCTACTGCAGAAGGAGAAGCATAACTTAATGCTAGAAGGTTACGAAGGGGAATTAAGAGAGATTCTTTTATCTAAAGGTATAGATATAGGAGACGTAATTAGGATATCTTCGAATGACGTAGAGTACACAGGGATATTGATGCCAAGATATGAAATATTCGAAAAGAACTACATCACGATAAAGCTAAGCAACGGCTATAACATAGGCATAAAGTATAACCCTTCAATGGAGATATCTTTGATAAGCAAAAAGGAAAGCAAATTGGAAGAAGAAAGCAAGGTATCAATAGGAGAAGGAGATGTGACTTTAATAGGTACAGGAGGCACGATTTTGAGCAGAATAGATTATAGAACTGGTGCTGTTAAGCCTTCTTTCAATTTAGAAGATCTAATAGAGATAATACCTGAAGCTAAACTTAGAGGAATAAAAATGTTCGAACTCTTCAAGATCTTCAGCGAAGATATGACCATAAAGTATTGGAGTATTTTGGCTGAAGCGATTTACAAAGAGATTCTAAGCGGTAAAAAAGGGATAATGGTATCCCATGGTACAGATACTTTAGGATTGAGCTCAGCAGCTATGAGCTTTGCTTTACAAAATTTACCATGCCCTATAGCCTTTATAGGAGCACAGAGAAGCTTAGACAGACCCTCTTCTGATGCAGCTCTGAATTTGAGGTTTGCTTACATATTCGTTTCTAAAAGCAAATACAGCGGCGTATTTGTGGTAATGCATTCTGATAGCTCGGATAAAAGCTGCGATGTAATACTTGGAACTAGAGCTAGGAAGAATCATACGAGCAGAAGGGATGCTTTTAAGTCTATAAACGCTAAGCTTGTAGCTAAAATAGTAGACGGAGAAATATTTTATGAAAACACCGAAGGGCTTAAAGAAAGAGATGAGAGGGAACCTATATTAATGAATAAATTTGAGGAGAAAGTCTTTTTACTTAAGACCTTCCCTGGAATGGGTTCAGCTTTTCTCGAATACCTTGTAGATAAAGGTTATAGGGGAATACTAATAGAAGGTACAGGTTTGGGCCATGTTCCTAGGACTTTGCTCGAAGGGATTAAATATGCAATAGATAAAGGCGTTTTCGTGGCTATTGCTTCTCAATGTATTTGGGGCAGGATAAACATGAACGTCTACGAAAGAGGAAGGGAATTGATAAAGTTGGGCGTTATAGGAAGTGAAGACATGTTTCCTGAAACAGCTTTCGTTAAAATGTCTTGGTCGCTGGGTAATGCTAAGGATATAGAAGAGGCCAAAAAATTATTCTTGACAAATATCGCAGGAGAAATCTCAGAGATTTCTAGATATTGATTTCCTGACCTGCAATCTTAACTTTGAATTTAATCGCTTGATATTCTCTATCAACTAGAAGCTCGATCTCTTCGCCATATCCTTTCTCTTCTATTATGACCTGAAGTTCCATGGGATTCTTAACCAGCTTGCCCTCAGCGCTAACTATTATATCCCCTTCCATTATGCCCGCCATCCTAGCTGGACTTCTAGGATAGATCCTAACTACTAAAAGACCTTCAGATCTACTTAAACCATAGTAAGAAGCGATAGCTTTGTTTATAGCAAGGACTACCATTCCTAGATAAGGCCTTATGTATGTGCCATATTTCTTGTAAGATTTAAGCAATCCTATTAAAAGTTCAGAAGGTATCGCGAAACCTATTCCTTGAGCATAGGGAATCATCGCAGAAACTAAACCTATGACTTTTCCTTTTATGTTTATCAAAGGTCCTCCGCTGTTCCCTGGATTCACGGCTGCATCTGTTTGGATTGCGTATAAAGATTCTCCTAAAGGAGAAATTATAGTCCTAGCTGTTCCGCTTATAACACCTAGGGTAACGCTTCTAAGCCCAAAGGGATTACCTATAGCTAATACTATATCGCCTAAACTATATTCAGGAGTTATTTCAAGAGCTGGAAGAGATAACCTCGATTTAAGTAACGCTATATCGCTGAACGGGTTTGCGGCTACAATGATAGCCCTTTCAATCTTCCCTTCGCTATCTATCAATACTATTTCCCTTGAATTCCTAACCACGTGATAAGAGGTTAAGAATAAATTCTCATCTACGGAAAAGCCAGAACCTATGCCTTCTCTCATGGAAGGCAAGAAGAACTCGTCCAAAGATATTTCTCTAGTCAAAATAGCTACTACGGACTTGCTTACTTTCTCTGTGAGTATTCTGATCTCTTCGTTTATTTTATCTAGCATAAAAATAACTTACGCTAAGAACTAAAAAAACACTTTGTTGATAAACTAGTTGAAATATTTACTTTATTTAACGTATTTTTTAGTAGAGATTTTACATAGTTTTTATCTCGATACAATATAAGACAAAATGGATTTTTCATCATGTTTACTAACTTTTCTTCAAAAGAGATCCCAACATCTGGATGGCCTTTACACCAATCTGTCTAGGAATCAAGATAGAGATCGAAGGTTTCATTCAATCCTCTTCCACAGCTATGCTAAGACTACTATACTTCATCAGCTCAATTTTACAAATCCTCAAAGTCATAAACAGTTTTACGGCATAATTTAGAGATCCTCCTAAGAATGGAGAATTACGCTAAGATTTACAACATGATAACTAACCTAATAAGTACTAGCAAAGTTAGCGCTAAGAAGCATCAAAGTGAGAGCCAAGTAAATTGAAGGATTTTTGAAAACAAGAGAACTACTTTTTTCAAACTTTTTATCGTAAAGATGATTATACTTTAGCTCTATGGAAATTGAAATCGAAGAAAAGGCAAAGGAATTGGGGATCTTCTTGGTAGTTTGCGGGGTCGAAAACGTAGAAGTGAAAAAGGATCCTAAGATCGAAGAAGAAATGAACAAGTATGAAGAAATCTTCTCCAAACAAGATCCTGAAGAATTGAAAAACGACCCGGTGGTTAGGGCTTATAGGGATTTTTATTGGAAAATAGGCATAGATCCAACGAAGACCAGGCCTAGCGGAGAAGCATTAAGGAGAAGAGTTGCTAGGAAGAACAAGTTACCTAGGATCAACAACATCGTAGATGCAGGAAACATAGCTAGTCTATTCACGCTCGTTCCAATAGGAATATACGACTTGGACAAGACAAAAGGAAAATTGAAACTGAAATTAAGCAAAGGAAATGAGGAATTCATAGCCATAGGATCTAATTCTATAGAAAAGCTTGGAAAAGGAATACCTATTTTGATGGATGAAGAAGGGAAGGTATTGCATCTATATCCGCATAGAGATTCAAAGTTAACGATGGTGGATGAAAGAACTAAGAACATACTGATAGTAGGTGCTGGAGTTAAACCTTTAGAAATTAGCTTGATTCGAAAAGCAGTAGAATTAACAGCTGATTTAATTTTGATATC
>JBEPZU010000020.1:0-11996 GCA_041640715.1 Thermoproteota archaeon
ACGCATCCTGAGCTATTTGAACTGTCAGAGAGCTTAAGCTAAGACTTCTACAATAAATTAAGGGTTTATTCTAAATAGAAGCCTGGCTTAAATGGCAAAGCTTTTTCAGCTTTCTTTAAAGGATCGTATTTAGTTTCTTCTTCTCTCGAAATTATCAATTCTATTCCTTCCTTTTTCAACATTTTTTCCAATTCTTCTGTCACTTGTAGATCTATCATTTCAGCTTTATCTATCACATTCCTCAAAGCTTCTTCAAGAGAAAAGTAGTATTCGTACATATTCACGATAATTTTATTCATTTTTTCATCGTTGATCGCATATTCGTTTATCAGCTCTTTAATTATTTGTTTTCTTTCTTTTTTCATCAAAACCTTTTCGTTTATTTTCTTTAATATATCATATTTTTTAGAAGAAGGCAAATACAAATAACTTTTTTTAACTTCTTTTCTCTCTTTTCTTATATTATTTATATCATCGTACAATTTTATAATCAAAATTTCCCTTGCCTCTATTGAAGGATTTATTAAAGAGGGATCGTAGCTTGGCCATTTAGCTTGAGATATGAAGAAATTATTTCCAAGCTTTTCATGAAGTTCCTCGCAAATATGAGGTATGAAAGGAGTTAACAAAATAAGCCACTCTTTAAGGATTCTTTTCATAATTTTAGGATTGAGTTTTTCACTACGCTTCATGTACCACTTTATATCGTTCCAAACATTGTAGAAGGCTTCAACTAGAGCACTTCTTAATCTTAGCTCTTCTAGGTAATCAGTAACATTCTTTATTCTTCTTTGAAACATGCTCATTAACCATTCATCCATGTTAGTATTCCTTTCCTCATCTTCAATCTCTACTATCTTGAGGGCGAACTTGTAGAAGTTTTGGAGTGCGTTTTGTGCTTCTTCGAATCCTTTGGACGTTAATTCCGCATCTTCCATACCTTCTGCTAAACTTGCTAAATAGAACCTAGTTGTATCTGCACCGTATTTCTCTAAGGCTTCCTTTATCGTTATAACTATTCCTTTGGATTTTGATAGTTTCTTTCCTTCAATGTTCAACATCCCATTCACAGCTATCATCTTTGGCCAAAGCTCTTCAGGCAATAAAGCTACATGGTGGAAAATGTAAAACGTCAAATGATTGGGTATAAGTTCCTTTGCTGAAGTTCTTAGATCTACTGGATACCAATATAGGAATTCTTTCCTTATTTTATCTAGAAGCACAGGCCTTACTTCGCATTTTTTAGCAACTTCTTCAGCTTTCCCTATTCCTAGAATAACATAATCGAAGAATTCTTCTGTTAAATTTTCAGGATTTATTTCATTGGAATTCACGAACTTGCTTATAATGTAATAAGGCATGTAGATAGTCGAATCGCTTAGCGTTTCTATTATCCATTTATCATCCCAAGGTAAAGGAGTCCCTAAGCCTGATTTCCTTGCACATGCTTTATCTTCTAGCCAATCTATGGTGTTCAAAAACCAGTTCCTTGCTTCTTCTGGGAATATTTTCATCCTTGAAAGCGCTAATTTAGCTTTAGCCTTCCATTCAGGGTCTGAATATTTCAAAAACCATTGATCTTTTAAGATTATAACTGTGCATCTAGTTCCGCATCTGCAAACAACAGGAGACAATAAATCATATATCTTAGTAGCATAACCCGCTCTTTCAAGTTTCTCATATACTTTAAGTTTAGCTTCGCTAACTTTCATACCTTTGAATTCCCGCGTACCATCACTCATAATACCCTTGTTGAATTCTTCTAAGTATATTGCCCTTGTAGCTTCTTCTAGTCTAGCATCTGTTTGTTTTTGTATTTTCATTTTTTCTACGATTTTAACTGCAGGATCTCTTTCTAGCGTTTTAGTATCTATGATATGTATAGGCTTGATGCTTTCCAATTTCTCTTTTTCAATTCCGTATTTACTCAACACGGTAGGGTCATCCTGTAATTCTTTGAGGGCAATCCAATCGTAAGGTGCATGCGAAGGCACGCTGTAAACTATTCCAGTACCTACGTGCTCATCGATGAATTTTGCTGGGAGTATTAAGACAGGTTTGTCTACCAAAGGCGCTATTGCTTGTTTACCTATCAATACTTCGCCTTTAAATTCCTCCAAAACCTCAACTTTAAAACCTTGCCCTTTAAGCTTTATTATTGTTTCTTTACTCGTTATCCATTTTTCTCCATCGACGCTTATTTTAACTAAGTTAGAATCAGGTTTGACCCATATGTTGGTTATTCCGAATATGGTCTCGGGTCTTAGCGTAGCAGCTACGAGATAAGAATCTCCATAATTGAATTTTATCAAAACTATTTCTTCAGGGCTAACCCCTTCACCTTGTAATCTATCATGATCTCCTGTAGGGGATTCGTCTCTAGGACACCAGACTACTGGATGTGTTCCTTTAACAACAAATCCTTTTTCTAGCATTTTTAAATATTGCCATCTTATGTATGCGCTAAAGCCTTTGTTATAAGAGGTTGTATGAAATTCTCTTCTCCAATCTATCGAGTAACCTAGTCTTTTGATGTCTTCCCTAGAAACCTTCGTGAAATAACTTGCAATGTATACTGGATCTGTAAACTTCTTCAATTCATTTTCAGAAACTTTATCTATTCTTTGAAGAATGCTTATCAGTACTTTATCATTATTTGCAATTCTCTTCGCCATTCCAGCTATAGGTTCTCCTGTCCAATGCCATGCCCATGGGAATAGTACGTTATAACCTTGAAGTCTCTTGAATCGCGCATATACTTCATTCCTTAGAGAAGTAAAAGCATGCCCTACATGTAAACGTCCATCAGTATAAGGGAAACTGAAAGTCACGAAACATTTAGACAAAGATTCATTTGGTTCGCTTTCAAATATTTTGGACTCATACCATTTAGTTTGCCATTTATTTTCTATCTCTGAGAACTGATTCATCTGGTTAATAACAATGTGATTTCATTAAAAGCTTTATTAAGACCTTCTTTAAATGTACCTCCAGCTTGGGCAAATTCTCTTCCGCCTCCACCTCCGCCTTTTATTTCTTTGGCAACAATCTTTATTAATTCATCCGCGCGATAACCATTTCCTACTGCTTCCTCCCCTAGCATGATGACTGAGATTACCTTTTCATTCAGAGAACCTAGTAAAGCTACAGCTTTAGGATCATTCTTTATTATGGCTTCACCTATAGCTATTAAGTCGTCATTGTTTAGTTCTTTACCGATATACTTGTGTATGTTAATTTTCTTAGTTTCGATTTTCTCTGTAAGTTTGGAGAGGCTCTCTCCTAATAGTTTACGCAATTTTTCTATCTCTTTTTTCCCTTTCTTCATTTCTTTGACTGTTTTCAACACACTTTCTAACACCTTCTCCTTAGGGCTTTCTAGGTTTTCAGAAATAGCTTCTATCAACTCTTCATATTCTCTAAATTTATGGAGTGCAACCTTGCCAGCTGTAAATACAAATCTTTCAACCCCATCTTGTATTTTTTCGTTCTTAATTATCTTTATGATTCCTACTTCTTCAGTATTATTGACATGGGTTCCACCGCAAGCCTGATGATCTAAATTACCAATACTCACAACTCTTATTAAACGTCCTCCCATGACTCCTCCTTGGTAAAGTTTGAAGCCATATTTCTCTTCAGCTTCCTTCCTTTCCATATATCTAGCTTTTACAGGGAGCTTTGAGAAGACTATTTCATTGGCTAGATCTTCAATCCTTCTTATCTCCTCCTTGGTTATTTTCTTATAGTGAGTTACATCCATTCTAGCTTTATCTTCTTCTTTGCTTGCGCCTGCCTGCCAAACATGATCGCCTAATACTTTCCTTATGGAATATAGCAAAATATGCGTAGCTGTATGATGTCTCATTATATTAAGTCTCCTTTCAAAGTTAACAATTCCTTTAACAGTTTTATTGATCATTGAATCAGAAACGTGGTTCACTTCATGTAATATAACTCCATCTTTTTTGAAAACTCTCTTCACTTCAAGTTTTTCTTCTCCTATATATAGAGAACCTGTATCGTAAATTTGTCCTCCTCCTTCTGGGTAAAAAGCTGTCTTATCCAAGATGATCCAATTTGGTTTGAAAATAGCAATGACTTTTGCTTCGAACTCAGCCAGGTAGGGATTGGCATAGAACAAAGGATAAGTAGGCGTAATACCTCGCACATCTGGCAATTCCATTTTTTGTTGTTTCTCAGTAGGTTTTTCATGCTTTTCTACAACTTTAGAGAAGAAATCAGGAGGGATTTCAACTTCTATCCCTTCTTTTTTTGCTTCTTTCAATACGAAATCGGGATGGATGCCTTTAGAATCATAAAGTTCAACCAATTCTTCAGCGCTTATCTTACCTGGACTTTTTTTAGATTTTATTAAATTGCTTATTTCTAATGAAGCATTATTTATTAATTGTTGATATTTTTCTTCTTCAATTTCTATTATTTCTTTTATCCTATCTTTTGACTTTATAATGTTTTTAAATTTGTTCCACATTTCTATTTGTTTGTTTATCAAATCAATCAAGCTTATATCTATATTAAGATTTAAAATATGCCTTAATGTATTTCTAATCAATAATCTTCCCAAATATCCTTCACCGCTATTAGAAGGTACCAGACCGTCTGCTAACATAAAAACTATACTTTTAGTGTGATCTAAAATTGCATATATTAATTCTATTTTATTTATTATTTCTTCTATATTTTCTTTTATTCCTAAATTCGATTTAATGTTCGAAATAACTTTACTACGAGCCTTTATTCCCTCTTTAGCGTATAAAATAGATAATCTCGCATGTTCTAAAACGAGTTCGTCATCTGGTCGAATTCCTATTTTTTTGAATAATTCTTCCAGATTTTCCTTGTATAATGCGTGAAATACAGTAGGTTTGCCAGTCAAATACCATAGATATCTCTCCATACCGTAACCTGTATCCACTATGAAGAGCGGAAGGTCTACATAATTTCCGTTCTCTATTTTGTATTTCATGAAAACTAAAGTGGCTATCTCAAGACCTCTAGAGGCAACTTCTAAGCAAGGTCCAGCGTTCCCTCCTCCTTCCCAAAATTCCTCTATATAAGTTACAGTATAAGGGTCTATTTTGTAGACTTCCTTATTTAATTCGCTACAATAAGCAACCGTCTCATCTTTCCAATAAACATATTTCTCTTTGCTGTTGAAAGCATGATGAGCGGCCATTTCGAATATGGTCAAGTGTCTTCCTGCAGTAAGGCCTATAAAATCTAAATCTTTAAATCTAATGCAAGGTTGGGACATTACTAAAGGATTTGCTGGTGGATCTACTTCTCCGCTGGTAACAAAAGGTTGAAAAACTGCAATGCTAGCTATGGTTAGGTAAATATCATCTCTCCATCGAGCTAAAACTGGTCTAGGTTCAATGTAAGTATGTCCTCTTTTTTTGAAGAATTCTATAAAAGAACTTCTTACATCATCAATGGATATTTCTTCCTTGTTTCTTCCAATGAATTCATAATCTGAGCAAGGTGCATCTTGACAAGTATTTAATTCATCATTTAATGTCCAAAAATATCTTTTACAATTTATACATTGCTTTCTTATGAAACCATTTTCTTTGAAAAAATTTAGTTGAAATTCTTTTTCTATTCCCAAATTAAGTTAACCGAATAAAGCAGATAGTCCTTCTGCTATGGTTTCTTCGGATACTTCTTTCTTTTTTTCTTCTTCTTCCTTAGTTTCAGTCTTTGTTTCTACTGCTGGAGCAGCAGCAGGTACAGAAACAGATATAGCTGCTGGTGTGGCTTGTTTTAATATTTCATCGATATTTATTTCCTTAAAGGCCGCTACGAACATCCTTATTTTGTTGGGGTCATAGTTGATCTGTGTGGCATTGAATATTTTCTCCATATTTTCTTCTGTTATTTCTTTCTTTGCATAATGTAACAACAAACCCGCGTAAACGTATTCCATAGTATCTTTATATTATATATTAAGGAATATTAATCTTTAATCTTGTCCTTCAATTTTTCATATAAGGTCTTAGCTATCATTTCGGCTTTTTGTAATTTTCCTTCTAAGTTCTCTTTATAGGGCAAGACTAAGCTATCCATTATCTTAAGATGATCTAGATATGCTTGTCTAATCAGTACAGGAAGCGTTTCTTTTAGTGGCAATTTTGCCTGGATAGAGAGAGTAAATGTATCTTCTATTGCTTTCTTTATTTGAGCAGATATCTCTTCAAGATCCAGTTTTATTTTATCTACTACTGTTCTGCCATCAAAGATCATTTTAAAATTCAAATTCAATTCTAAAGGCTTTATTCCTAGCAAGTTTAGCAACTCCACAGCTTCTTTAGATATTTTCTCTCCTTGCTTAACTATCAAAGCATCCTTGGCTATCCATACAGAACCTTCGACGATCCTCGTAGGTACCTTAAGTTTGCTGAACTTGCTTAATATAGGACCTGGTGTAAGCCCTGTATTTCCTTCAGGCACTATTATGTCTTTGGGTGCTATTGCTCCAGGCTGTGCGGGAATAGGTATCTTATTCTTCATTAGGAACAAGAATATTTCATATGGATTTGTGTTGGTGAAAACGAATAAGTTGGAACCTGAAAGATTAAGGCTTTTTATTCCATATACTTTTTCCAGCGCTTTTTCTACCAGCGTGTTTCTAGCTACTTTAAGTACTGCGAAAGGTCTTAACATCTTCCTAATCGCTTGTAGCTCTGAGCTACCTATTTTAAACAAATCGATTATTAGCAAGAACTTGTGAGATTTTAGATTATTTACCAATTCTTCTAATTTTCTTTCCTTTACTTTTCTCGTGATTTTCTTAAGGGCTCTATATCTTAGCGACATTATTTAATCTTTATACTACTACTCATAGTCTTTTTAAGATAAATGCTTCCAATTTTACCCTTACCTGCAACCCTCTTCTCCACCTCCTCTATTATTGCAAGGGCGTTTTCGGTTATATCCTTTGGATTCATTCCTTCTTTGCCTATTGCGCAAGATATCGTAGGTTGGCCTTTAAGTCTTATTCTTACGCTTTGTTTCAAGTCGTTAATTAATTTATCAACAGGTAGATTGGGAGGTATTACCTGAGGTAATTTACCCCTGCTTCCCAGATACTGACCTAGCATCTTACCTACCAGGGCCATCATATCAGGCTGGACCAAGAAAAATTTATAGTTTTTAGCAAGTTTTTTTAGTTCTCTCTTATTACCTTGAAGTTTCTCAAGATCTGCTCTCCTTAATACCAAATCCGCTTCAGCCTTTTGAGCAACCGCAGCGATTTCCCTTTCTGCTATGACACAAATTTTATTATTCAATCCTTCTATTTTATGAGGTAATTTGAATATCATATTGAATTTATCAGAATCTCTTTTAACATCTATGCCTTCCAAGTTCAATATCAGTTCATATGTTTGTCTGAATCTTTTCTTTGATCCTTCTTCTAATTTACTTATTTCTTCCTCAATAACACTTTTAACATTTTTTAATAGGGTTGAAGCCATGACTATTCCTCTTTAAATAAATTATCGTAAATACCTTTATCGATTTCTTTTTGAACTTCTCTAGGATCTTTCCCTTCTACGGTTATACCTAAACTCACACACGTTCCTAGTATCTCTTTAGCTGCACTTTTCAAGCTTTTAGCCAATAAGTCTTTCTTTTTAATCTTAGCTATTTTAATTATCGAATTTATTGAAAGATTTCCAACTTTTTGCTTGCGAGGAGAACCTGAGCCTTTTTCGATTTTTAACTCGTTAAAAATAAGAGCCAATACAGAGGGTACTCCGATTTCTATTTCATATTGTTTGGTTTGCGTATCTACTTTCACGATGACAGGTACTCTCATACCAGCGAAGCTTTGTGTGAGCTCATTTATTTTATTGACCACTTCCATCACATTTATTCCCAGAGGTGTTATAGCAGGACCTATAGGAGGACCCCCAGTTGCTTTTCCTCCTTCTATGTTAAAGTTGAATACCTTAAATGGAGGCATATTTAGCTTTTTACTTTTTTAATATTTTAATGTAATCTATGGACAGTTGTATTGGAATAAGTGTGACTGAATCCTTCAATATAACGGTGACTTCCTTTTTGTTCTGATCTACTTTAACCACTTCAGCTATGCTACCTTTGAAAGGCCCCCAAACTATTTCTACTTCGCTTCCTTCTTTAATTTCTGTTATTATTTCTTTAGGTGTTATCAAATGTTCAATCTCCTTAATATCTATTGCACCTCTAACATGCCCTTTAACATGTTTTAATCCGTAGAAAAACGAAATTACACTGCTCTTATTTTCAGCTTCAACCAGTATGTAGGATTTCATTTCATCTAGGGTTAATATAGAAATTATACCAGAGCTTTCGCCGAGTTTCTTAGCTTTCTCTGCAGCAATCATTCCAGTCAAATTCTCATAACCTGCTGTTACCTTTACTGCGTATAATTTATTCTTTCTCTCACCACTTACCTTTTCTGCTTCCATAATAATATATTACCAAAGCAATTCCTATAATAACAGTGATCACTAATAAAGCTATCTGAGGTAGGAATATAGCCGGTATCGATTGAAGACCTAAAGCGATTATGTTTATGAGGAAGGCATACATACCTACCCCGAATAGTCCTACTAAGGTGATTTTTATGAAAAGTCTAAATTCATCTTTCGTCGGTTTTGTAGCTAGCGCTAATATATTTCTTATGGATCTGCTGATTTCTTTTATTTTCTCAGCCATCGAGATTAATTGTTATTAGAATAGAGCTACTAAAATAGCTTTACTACTGTGTAATCTATTTTCAGCCTGTTCAAACACTAATGATCTGGAGCTATATACCACATTCTCTGTAACTTCTTCTCCTAGATGCCAAGGTCCGCAGTGCATGAAGTAAGCGTTGGTGGCTTTCTCAAAGATTTTTTCGTTGACTTGATAATCCTTAAGTTCTTCCAATCTTTTCTCTTTCTCGCTTTCCATACCCATTGATACGAAGACATCGGTGTATATTATGTTTAAATCTTCGAGATCTTTTAATTCCTCTTTTATTGTAATCCTAGCCCCTGTTTTCTCTGCAATCGTCTTAGCTCTTTCTACAACGCTTGCTTTTGGTTGATATTTTTTTGGAGAGAATATTCTTATTTCAAGACCCAACATTGAAGTAGCTAGCAATAAGCTAGTTGCTACGTTATTAGCTCCATCTCCTACGTAACCTATTTTTAAATTACTAAGATCCTTAAACTTCGAATAAATAGTGTAAAAATCTGCTATTATTTGACAAGGATGCTCTTCATCGCTCAAAGCGTTTATGATAGGTCCTTCGAATTCTTTAGCGAATCTAATTAAAGAGTCATGTTCATAGACTCTGAGTATTAAACCATCAAAATATCTATTCAATACTCTAGCCGTATCTTCTATTGTTTCACCTCTTGCGATTTGCATTTCATTCCAGCTAAAGTAAATGGGAGTGCTTCCTAGTTCTTGTATAGCTACAGAAAATGATGCTCGAGTTCTTGTAGAAGGTTTTTGAAATATTAAAGCTATTTTTTTCCCTTTCAAATAATCGAAATTCTTCACGCCTATTTTGCTCAAATTTTTGAAAATATCGGTTAATTTTATTAGCGCTAGCAATTCTTCTTTGTTTAAATCAGTTATGGATATAATATCTCTATTTTTTAAGCTCTTTATAGCTTCCATAGCCTAATATTTTATCTATTATCCATTCTTTATTTGTTGCTGTTAAGTCATCATAATTCATTCCATGGCTTATGAAAACTATAGGTTTTTTAGTTTCATAAGTAACAGAAAGCACAACGCCTCCCTTTTCATCCGCATCTACTTTTGTTAATATGAATCCATCATAGCCAATTTCCTTAGCGAATATCTCAGCCTGTTTGAAGGCATCATTACCAGTCAAGCTATCTATTACTAGAAGAGTGGCATCCGGCTTGACGACTCTAACTAGTTTCTTCATTTCCTCTATCAAATCTGTGTCTGTTTGCATCCTTCCTGCAGTATCTATTAGTACGATATCTACATTTTTCTTATGAGCTACTTGAACAGCATCGTATGCTACGGCTGTAGGTGAAGCACCATATTTATGCTTTATCACTTCTACGTCCAAATTTTTAGCATGAATTTCCAATTGTTCTATTGCTCCAGCTCTAAATGTATCTGCACAAGCTAATAAGCAATTGAAACCTTTATTTTTTAGCAAATAACAAAGTTTTGCTGTAGCAGTTGTCTTTCCGCTTCCATTAACTCCCAGCAAAGCTATTACGAATGGTTTCTTTCCCTTCTTTTTGATTTCTTCTATGAGATCGTATTCTTTTATATTCTCTAGTAATTTAGCAAGATTTTCCTTGAATGCTTTTCCAATGATGTTCTCCGTCTTCTCCGTTCTCTTGACTTTTTTATTTAGCAATTGATTTTTCAATTCTTCTGCAATACCCTTAGCTACTTTTTCTGTCACGTTATTTTCTATTAATTTCAATTCAAAGTTCCAGAGTTCTTCTTCAAGTTCTTCGGCTTTTAAATCTCTAGTTAATATCGTTTCCCTTAAGTTCGAAAATGCTTTTTTAATACCTTCAAACATTATCCTCCTTTGCTAATTCGCTTATTTGCCTCTCTAATCTGCTCATTATTGCTGTAAGTTCCTCGATTATTTTGCTAGTTTCATTCATACTTTCTGCTATTTTTTGTTTTTTCTTCTTCAAAAATTCCAAGGCTTGTTGGAGGGTATATTCAGCAAATATCTTAGATCCCAAATTTACAAGCACCTTTTCGTTCTTGTTACATTGGAGTTTGACGTATGAACCGCTGCCTATAGGCATATATATTTCGGTAATATCTTCCTTTGAATTTAGTATAGAATCGAGACTTAGCAGGGTATTTTCTACATCATTGAACAGTATTCTAGCAGCTTCTAAACTTGCCTGGTAATTATCTAACAGTTGCTTATAATATTCATGCTCAAGTAGCTTCCTGTTGAGTTCTATTTCTTTATTTTTCATCTTCATATTTTATTATTCTATAGCTTTAAGTTTTAATTTGACATAGTTCGATAAGGTTGAGATAAAACTATCATTTATTATCCTATTTTTCATTACAAATTTTGAAACAGAAGATTAAAAGAAATTAACGATTAGAAGCTCATAGTTTTGTATCTTTTAGAGCCAACCCTATTCCGAAAATTTGTTCTATTTTAGCGATTTCTGGTCCCGTCGTCAATCCTCCCACCACTGCTCCTTTGCTGTTAGCTACCATGCCTAATTTTATAACATAGCTACCTCTATTTACAGTCCCAAAGTCTCCTTCTGTTTCGAAGACTTCTTTGAACAGCTCGATAACTTCTTTGTTGAATAAAGGGGAAGCTAAAAATGCTTTTTCATTTACGAATAGAAAAGAGGCTAATATCCTATTCTTAGAAGGTAATTTGGTTACTTTTTTTACTTTGAGCAAATCTTTAATAAGTTCAACAGTATCATCTGGTAAATCAACGTGTATTAAAGCTCCTTTAGTATTGGCACTTATCAAATTTCCTAGAGCATTAAATTTTATGTCCAAAACAGCTACTTCTTGGAAATAAGATTTAAGTTCATCTATCTCCTTTTTAGTAGTACTCCAAGGCACCAACGCTATTTTTTCATTTGTTACTAAGAATATACCTATTAAGCAGCTATCTGAAATTGTTATTTCCTTTACTTCAACTTCTAATGCTTCCTCAAATACCCTTTTGGTCTTCTCCCCCACACCCTTACAAACAAAACATACTTTGTCGGTGGCTAAACTATAAGCGCCTATCAGTTCTGAATTAAATACGAAATTCCTAGAAGTGCCAGACATTATTTAAATAAAAAGATCAAAGCTCTATCCTTGTTTGTTAGTAATACTCTTAATTTTATTTTATGCGGTGGTTTTTCGATGCCTCTTTCCCAAATTTTCTCATTGAGGTGGTTATCTATCCAAACTTCCTTCTGTTTCGTGTATCTAAGAACCTCTTCCTTGATTAG
>JBEPZU010000021.1:0-9780 GCA_041640715.1 Thermoproteota archaeon
CCTTACACAACCGGAGAAATAACCCCAGGAAATGCTTTGAACTACGTTTATTGTGATATAGTAGGTAGATACAAGAGGATGAAAGGATATAGTGTTAACTTCCCAATAGGTTTTGATTGTCATGGACTACCCACAGAAGTAAGAGTAGAAAACATAATTAAGAAGAAGAAAAGCGAAGTAGATTGGAAGGAATTCAAAGAACTAAGCTCGAAATATACTGATATTTGGATAGAAGCGATGGAGAAGGATTTTAGAAGATTGGGTATTTCCTTCGATTGGGATTTGAAATACGTAACCAAAGACCCTAGTTATTGGAGAAAAACTCAGCTCTCTTTCGTATTGATGTACAAAAACGGTTTAATATACAGAGCAGAGCACCCAGTTTTCTGGTGTCCTAGATGCGAAACAGCAATAGCAGAAGCTGAAGTGGAATATAGCTTAGTGGATAAAGAACTTTATTATATAAAATTCAACGTTGAAGGTAAAGATTTAATAATAGCCACCACCAGACCTGAATTGCTAGGTGCAACAGTAGCGGTAGCGGTCAATCCTGAAGACGAGAGATACAAAGAATATATAAATAAAAAAGCAAGAGTGCCTTTGTATGAAAGAGATGTTCCAGTCATCGCTTCTAGCGATGTAGACCCTAGTTTTGGTTCAGGTGCTATGATGATATGCACATACGGAGATAAAGGAGATGTCAGAATACAGAAAAGACATAAGCTCCCTATAATTAAATTCGTAGACAAAAAAGGAAATATAACCGATGAAGGAAAGTGGGTAAAAGGTCTAAGTATTGTAGAAACGAGGAAAAAGATAGTAGAATTGCTCAAAGAAAAGAATCTAATAACTAGGGTTGAAAGTATAAAAGGAGAATTAGGAAGTTGTTGGCGATGCCATACTCCAGTAGAAATAATACCAGAAAAACAATGGTTCGTGGCTTCTTTGAAGTTATCTAATAGAGTTTTAGAATTGGCTAAAAAAATCAGATGGGTACCAGAATATCAATATAAGAGATTGGAAAATTGGGTTAATTCGCTAGATTGGGATTGGGTAATTTCTAGACAAAGAATATTCGGAACACCAATACCTGTTTGGTACTGCAAAAAATGCGGCAATATTATAGTAGCTGAAGAAGACTGGTTGCCCATAGACCCTAGATTGGAAAATCCTAAGATAGATAAATGTCCAAACTGCGGTCATAACGAATTCGAAGGAGAAAGAGACGTGCTGGATACTTGGATGGATTCTAGCATAACCTGCGCAGTACACGCAGGATGGCCAGAAAACTTCGATGAAAAACTGTTTCCAGCAGATCTCCAGCCAAACGGCTACGATATAATAAGAACCTGGGATTATTATCTTATACTTAGACACATAGCTTTATTCGATAAAATACCGTTTAAAGTAGCTTTAATAAACGGAATGGTTAGAGGAACGGATGGAAGAATGATGCATAAAAGCTATGGTAACGTGATACCATTAAACGAATTATTAGACAGATATGGAGCTGATGCTTTTAGACTATGGGCTGCAGGTTCAGTTAAAACAGGTTCAGATGTTACGGTTAGATTTGAGGACTTAGATTACAATAAAAGATTCCTGGTCAAATTATGGAATGCTGCGAAGTACGTTCTAGAATATTCTAAAGCTGTGGAGAAACCAGAAATAAAAAATCCTATTGACCTGTGGATATTAAATGAATTACACAAACTTGTGAAGAACATAAACGAGTATATGGAAGAATTTAAGTTCTTTGAGAGCTTGAATGAGTTGAGAACATTTGTCTGGAATAAGTTCTGTGATCAATACATTGAAGCGGTCAAATACAGGACAGCTAAAGGGGACGAAGCTGCGAGCTATGTACTAAGGTATGTATTAGAGACTATACTTTTACTTCTTGCTCCTTTCGCACCTTTTATAACGGAAGAAATTTATTCAAAACTAGGTAAAACAAAGAGCATACATTTAGCTAGATTTCCTGAAGCTGTAGAATATGATGAAAAGATAATAGAAAGAAATTCTAAATTAATCAAAGTTATAGCAGAGCTTAGGAGAATTAAAGTCTTCTCAAAGATTTCTTTAGCTGAAAGATTAAAGAAGGTAACGATTTACACATCAGAATACGAAGATATTTTAAAAGAAGGATATGAAGATATAAAGAACATACTTAGGATCGATGAACTTGAAATTAAAAGAGAAGGTAAAGGGAGCATTGAAAGTAAAGAATTAGAAGGGGTTTCTTACGATATTATTCAATCTTAAAACTCCCTTTCTTAACACCAAACATTTCTCTTTCTTTCGAAGTAAACTTAAAGATCTTCTCGAAAATTTCTCTATTCTGTTGAGTGAAAGTAACTTTTTTACTTTCCATGAATCTTTTAGCGGTCTCTATCGCTGAATCTAAGAAAATTTCATAACCGCTTCCTTCAAAACCAAACCACATCGTAAAACTTGGTATGCTCTTATTCAAGAAGTGAATTACATGCGAAGAAAAACCTACGCAACGACCACCGAACAAAGAAGCCGAGATCGAAGTTTTCACGTGATCTGCTAGTATAACTCCTAACTTTCTCAACCCTGTTCTCTCCTTTTTCCCAAGAGAGTCATAGCTTATTTCGCCGTAAGTGTTTTTCATATTTGAGACGACTGTATGTGCTCCTATGTTTATCCATTCACCTAGATAAGAATCGCCTATGTAACTTTGATGTCTGCTATTCGTATAATTTAATATAATCGAATTTGTAACCTCGCCCCCTATTATACAATGATCACCTATATAGGCTCTACGTATATTCGATCCTGTAATTAAAATGGACGATTTGCCTATATAGCTAGGTCCTTCTATTCTCGAAAAAGCTTGAATATATGCATTATCACCTATGAAGATAGGGCCTTCTCTGGTATCAAAGAATACATCCCCTTCTAGAATAAAGCTACCATCGGAAATCACAGGATATTTGCCGATTTTTTTATGCGAAATTTTGCACTCTTCATAAATGCTGGCAAGCAATTGCAAATCTTCGAACATTTGTACTCTGTTATACTTAATTAAATCGTAATTATTTTCCAACAACATGACATTCATTTCTATTTCTTCGGTATTTTTGTTATCCGAAGAAATAGAACGCGCTATTACTTTATCTTTGCTTTTGATTATGAAATCTCTCTTATTAAGAGACCTTAGCCTTTCAATAAAGTCTTTGTTTATTATGAAGTTCGGATATATTATCACTGCATCTATAGGAGGTTCTTCCTCCTTGTTTTTAAGCAAAGGATTCCTGATCATAACCTTGATCTCATAATTTGAAAGCTTTCTTATCCTTTCCAGATTTGATAGCGCCCCCACTACAAGATCAAAAGAAGGTCTTGAATACGTAAGAGGGAAAAATCTTTCGTAAGTGCTTCCTTCGTCTATTACAATGAGCACAACTTTTTTTAGTCTTATTAATATAAAAATTGGATAAACAATGTTGCCATCCGCAAAAACTATCCTAATACTAGTGATAGTTATTTCAGCGATACCTTGTTTTGTTTTTGTAGAAGCAAGGGCCGTGATAAACTATAGTTTTGATAGAAAATCACTTATTGTGAGCCTATATACGGGAATAAATGATGAAGATAAACCGATAATACTTGAAGTTTACTTGAACCGATCGTTATACCGGGTATATTATTTTAATGAAAGTTACCCACAATTCGTAGAAATTAACATCGAGATTAAAGGCCCTACATTTATCTCTGTCAGAACTTATGATAAAATATCAGGATGGAATAAAGCGGATGAAATATACGTAACCCCCACAGGGATATCCACACCAAAAATAGATTTGAATAGAGAAATAGCTCTACTAATAGGTGTAAGTGTCTTACTTTCAGCTTTTTTGATATACTTCAGAAGAAGCCCTAAAGTGAGTAAATAGGACTCCTTTCTGGTTTTTCCTCCCTTAGCAGCAAAAGAGAAACGTCTAGCTTTTCTTTATCCTTTAAATAAACGAGGAAATCAGCTGTATGTTTTATATCGAACTCTATCAATTCTATCATTAACTTCCAGATTTTGAGGTAAATTTCTTCTAGCATCTCCTTAGGCATCACAGATATTATAGCTGGATTTTGTAGCCAATTCTCAAACCCTTTTATAGTTCTACTTATATGTTGACAAGCGGTTCTTGAAGCTAAAAGCAAGGTAAGTCGATCAGCGTCCTTATAACTTTTCGCTTCAAAATTCTTCGTGGCTATTTCTAATATCTTCTTTTGTTCTGCCACCCAATCTTGCATACTCCTCACAAAGGTTTCACTGAAAGCCATGTATAACACTTTATTAAACAATAGCATATTTAAACTTATTTCAAACAAAGTTTTTAAGAAATACAGGAAGAATTTAATAGATAGAAATGACGAGCAACTATATACCTGAAGTGCCGTTCGTTCCCACTCCCGAAAAAGTGGTCAGGAGAATGCTAGAACTCGCTGAACTCAAACCTAATGAAATTCTTGTTGATCTAGGATCAGGAGACGGGAGAATTTTGATAATAGGAGCTACAGAATTCAAGGCAGGTATGTGTATAGGAGTTGAGATAAGACCTGAGCTTGTAAAGACTGCTAGAGAAAAGGTCAAGAAAATGAACCTAGAAAAAACCGTCGAAATAATCCATGGTAATATCTACGATTATCAATTGAACAATGCAAACGTCGTCACTCTATACCTATTAACTAGTGTCAACGAGAAACTCAGGCCTAAATTAGAAAGGGAATTGAAGGAAGGAAGTAGGGTAGTGACCCATGACTTTGAAATTCCTAGCTGGGTACCATATAAGAGTGAAGAGATTTACGATTCAGGTAGAACTCATAAAATCTACGTCTACAAAATGCCTCCTGTTAAAAAATCGTTCCTCAAATAAGGGTTCGCTCAATATCTCTTCTATATGATTCAACATTCTTACGAAGCTTTGCTCGTCATCTTTCTTAATGTAATTCAATACAGATTTATCGTTACTTAAACTAACATACTTCTTTATTATCCTGAGTTGGATTTTCTTACCCTCGCTATTAAGCCTACCTCTGGAAACTAGATAATGAAAGTTAATACGACATTCTTTTATTAAACGCAGAATTTCTTGACGTAATTTAAGATTGAACTCTCTTACCATAAAGTTATATTTCAAAGGTAATATAATAAGACTAAGTTCATGAAAGAGGAAAACTTAACCCAATTATCCAAGGAATTGCTAGAAATTCTCAAAGCGAAGGGAAAATTAACTATAGAAGAAATGCTTGAATGGATAAGATCGAAAGGTGGAAGTACCTTGATATTAAGCGTCGCGATAAGCGAACTAGAAAGTAACAATCTAATTAAAAAATTAGGAAATTGGGAGAAATCAGAGCCTCTATTTCCTTTACCTCAAGCAATAGAATTGATAAATACCGAAGTACAAAAAGTTAAAGTAGAAGAAAAAAGAGCGGTAGAGAAAAAAGACGAGATGGAAGAAAAGCTCAAAGAATATTTTGCTCGTTATTACAGCGTAGGCGAGCTAAGAATAAGATTAGACTTTGCAAATAAATTGAAAGAAATCGATCCTTTTCTGAAGAAGTTGGAGGAAAAGGGTCTAATTGTTTGGAATAGAGAACTAGGTGTGGTGACAGCCACAGATGAACTTCTCAACGAATACAGGAAGAACAAAAGTCTTCTTGACGTTTTTTAGGCAGCTATGAAAATAGGATTTCTAGAAGATCTGTATATAAGCTTAACCAATCCTTCTTTCTCAAATGATAATAGAATTCTCTTTGCCTCTCCCATAGTTATTCCGAATTTGCTAGCTATTGACCATGCAGAAAGATAAGGCGAAGAACTAATTTCGTTTTTAATTGAATTTAGAATATGTTGATCGATTAAACCTAAAGTTTGTTTTTCCTTTTTCTCAACGGGTTTTTGAGTTTCCTTTTTTTGTTTTTGAGCAGCCTCCCTTAGAGCTCTTTCTTGTCTTTTAGCAATCTGTGCTATACCCTTCTTTCCTTTTCCACCCATATGCTAATATTTGTTATAGAAATATTAATAAGTTTCCGAGATGAACGAATCATAGATGAGTAAGATAAAATCCGTCATAGAAACGCTAGCTGAATTTGAGAAACAACTAGATGAAGTAGAAAGACACCTAGAAGAAATTAAGCTTAAAATTTTAAGCGAAGTAGAAGTGCTTGCCGATCAAAAGAAAAAAGAAATTCTAGAAAAGGTCAAAGAAGAAAAAGAGAGAGAATTTAGAGAAGAGGAAGAGAAAACAAAGAAAAAGGCAGAAGAATTAATAAAAGAAGGCGAAAA
Source organism: Thermoproteota archaeon (assembly GCA_041640715.1). Taxonomy (GTDB): domain Archaea; phylum Thermoproteota; class Thermoprotei; order Gearchaeales; family Gearchaeaceae; genus DSFO01. The sequence goes on from JBEPZU010000021.1 coordinate 6,317, forward strand.
GACAATTGAGGAAAAAAGGAAAGAATTAGAAGATAAGTTAGAAGAAGCGAAGAGAAAAGTTTTGGAAAGTATCCTATGAGCAATTTATTTGTGGCAGCAAGAGCTAGGGTTAAGAAGGGTTATCTTTTACCTAGAGAGATATTAGAAGGGTTACTTGAACAAAAAACAATCGAAGACGCGTTGGAGATCCTTAAGGCTTCAGATTATAAAAAGGAAATATTAGAAGTCCAACAACCGTATGAGCTAATCAAAATTGAGCAAGCTTTAACTAAAAATATGATAAGACATATGTTTGAACTAATCCAAACCAGTCTTTATTCAGAAATTCTACTAGCTTATTTCCAAAAATTCGTCATACATAATCTTAAATTGGTACTTAAAGGCAAAGCTTTAGGTAAGAAATATAGTGAACTCTACGATAGCCTAGTATTGGATGCAGAAGCATACCTAGGAAGAAGAGATATAATAATAAAAGCCTTAGAAATACCAACCCTTGAGGAAGCCGTAGTTCAACTAAGCAAATACTCTTTCGGCAAAGAAATAACTCTTGCATATAACGCTTATAAAGAAAACAAAAAACTAGGAGTGTTTGATATAGTTTTAGATAAAGCATGGATTAATGTATTAATAGATACATTTACAAAAGCAAACATGAAAGTTAAAGAAGTTACTAAAGACTTAATAGGTGTAGAAGTGGATAGTTATAATATTTTAAGTATTTTAAGGGCTAAGTATTTAGGTTTTGATACAGCTTTTCAAAAAGAATTGATAACTAAGAAGACTTTTTTAATAAGCCCTGACATATTATCCAATCTAATTTTAACAGAATCGTTGGAAAGTTGTTTCAGAATTTTGAAGACTACTTATTATAAATTTTTGATAAGTGAAGAAATGAAAAGCGAAGAAGATATAGAAAAACTTGAAAGAAATTTTCAAAGATATCTATTTAACATAGCAAAGTCTAAGGCGATAAAGACCCCGTTAACTATGGGTGAGACCCTTGCTTACATCAAACTAAAAGAGGCTGAAATTCATAATATCATGACAATTTTATTCGGTATCGAAAATGGGATTAAGCCTTCTAGAATTCAAGAAATGCTATTTCTCTAGCTTGAATCTAACTTTGCTGAAGAAACCCTCATTATAAAATTCTTTAAAAAACTTACCGTCTCCATAATAGAATTTTGTAAACCATTCATAGAGATGAAGCCTTAGTGCTTGGATGAATACGATGAAACCTTCAAGTACAGCTATGCCCAAATTGCCCAGGACCAACATCATACCTACAATGATCGTAGTCAATACAGGATTGCCAAAATAAAGCACCGTCACGGATTTGATGTATAAGAGGAATAGAGTATGGACTATCACTAGTATAGCAAGCCTCACATAACTAATCGTGTTAGCTAATAGTCTAGGAATTGCGTCAAAGACCTCGAGAGCTCCTTCGCCTATCAATGATTTAGCATTGATGTGTTCATGTCCGCTCAATTTATGAGCTAAGTATCTTGAAAAGAGGAGAAATAATATGCCCGCTAGTGTCGAAAAGGCAAAAATTCTTGAATAAATGTAAGCAGGAATGCCAAGTATTTTCTCTTCGCTTACAGAATATGCGGTTATATCTAAGTTGAATGACAAGAGTCCATACATTAAAAGAACACTTGAAATGTAAAAGGTTAGATAAGAAATGGCAAGTAAGATATCGTCTTTATTATTAGCTTTTAATCCGTTTATGAACCTCAAGATCATTCCCAAGCTCAAATGAAAGATACCAATAATTATGCTCAATTGGAGTATGAAAATCACGCTGCTAGAATTCAATGAATTGTGCGCATGTTCTATAAGTTCAAAAACAGGTTTGTAACTAACAAAGGGTATCTTGAACCCGAAGAATTCATTATGTAAGATCCCGAAAAAAGAACTAGAGATTCCTAATGTAATCAACATGACTCCCCATTGTTTTAATCCTTTTGCAGCTCTAAGATACAACAATAAACCTAATAATACGATCAAAAGACCTCCGCCTAGGTCTGCATACATGAAACCATAAAATAAAGAGAAAAATAAGAAGACAAAAGGAGTGGGTTCTACTTCATGATAAGCCGCAGGTCCTTGCATAAACGTTATGTTCTCAAAAGACTTTATCACAGGTTTGTTGACAATTAAAGAAGGAAGATCTTTGCCTACAGTTTCATTGAATTCTATAAACGCATCATCACCAATAACCTTCTTGAAATCATCTTTATATTTATAAGGAATGAAACCCTCTATTACCACAAAATTCTTTAGAGGTTTATTTAATCTTATGTTTAGTACATTTAAGTATTGTAAATATGCAAGTTCATAAAGAGAAAGTAAATCATAATATTTTCTTTTACTTTCGTAAGAAATTTTTAGTTGTAATTCATTTAATTTAATCTTATAATCGTTTATTTTATTTTCTAAATCTCGAATACTATCTTCTATTAAAACTTTATCTTCAGGGAATTTAATCTGTCTTGCTTCCAAGCCTCCTAGAATTCGATTAGCTTTCTCAGCTTGTTCAAGTTTACCTACTATTAATACAGCATGAAGATCTTCGGTTAACTTTTCACTAATTAAAAAGAAATCTTCTGGAAGACTTCTCTTAAGTTCGAGCAAAGTCTTAGAATTGACCACAACTAAGGCATAGAAGACTCTCTTCAAGGCTTTTAGGAATTCAGATCTTATCCCTAATTTGCTTATATATTCTAAATTCGACTTGGTTGTGCTAATTTCTTCTAGTTCTTTTGCTAACTTCCTTCTCTCCTCTAGCAGAGGAGATATCGATTTTGACAAATCTTCCAATTTAAGCTTAAGATCTTGAACAAAAGCCTTTAGATCTGTAAATTCATACTCTGTCCTTATCAGCTGGACTTTATTTGCAAGATAGTCTAAAACGCCAAAATCTCTTTTTATGCCTAACTCGCTTGAAAGATTATCGAGTTCTGCAGAAATCCTGCTTAAATTTTGTATTAAATCTTCTATTTCCTCAGTCCTCTCTTGACCTAATTCTAAAACGTGAAACAATCTGAAATCGATTAATTTAGAAAGTATCTTATTAATTCTGCCAACCTCAACCAACAGTGAAGCTTTGATTAGTTTTTCTACAGGCATCTTTTTGTTATATACAAAATAAAGATTTTAAAAGATTAATGTATAAAAACTTCGATGAAAAAGATCGTAGCTATTGGTGACGAAGAGTTCGTGATAGGATTCTCTTTAAGTGGTTGCGAAAGCTACATCGAAGAAAACCCTAGCAAAATATTACAGATAATAAAAGAGATAATAAGTAAAGGGGACACAGGTTTAATATTGATTAAAGAAGAATTGGCTAGACCTATTAAAAAAGAGATACAGGAAATGAAATTAAAAGTCAGCGTGCCTTTAATCTACGAAATACCAGGACCTACTGGAACTAGAAAAATAGAAGATTATAGACAATT
>JBEPZU010000022.1:0-9653 GCA_041640715.1 Thermoproteota archaeon
CCCGTCCATCTAAAGGATATCGGAACTCCTTTCGTGCTTATTATAGGACCATGAACTGTTAGGTTTACCTTAAGCACATAATCACCAGAACCTTTAATCTTTATGACTTCTTCTATGACTTCAATATCCCTCCAAGAACCCTTGTACCAATACTGTGAAGGATTATTCGGGTTTATCTTCTCTACGTAGAAATCCATCACGCCTATTTGGGCATTCGTCAACCCCCAAGCTATGTATTCATTCGCACCTATTATGACCATAGGTATTCCTGGAAGCGTTACTCCATGGATGTTTAGCTCTCCAGCTTTAACATGGATCTCATACCAAACAGAAGGTAAGTTGAGAGCTAGATGGGGATCATCTGCCATCATAGCCTTCCCGCTAGAAGTTCTAGAAGGACCTAAAGCCCAGTTATTGCTACCAGGATTCTGCGAAGATATCCCTACCAACTCTAGCACCGAATTTATGGCTTCTTCCAAAGCCTTAGCAACGTTTGGATCCTTCAAATTAACTCCTGTAGCCCATTCTTCAAACCAGTTCAGATTCCTAAGCTTATAGGGATCGACGTTTATTCTTAGCCCATTTATGCTACCATCTCCTGGCACTACGGTGACGTTATCATGATAATAAGGATGAACTGGGAAAAGTTCATTGAGGTCTTCATCTCCTAGCTTAATAGAAAAGTATGTCAAAATTAAGGGATTGAAAAAGTCAGTCAAAGACCAAGCCATGTACTTACCCCAAGCTAGGCTATCTTCAGGCTTCCAAGGTTCGGGTTCATAGGATAATAACTTGAACATCAAAGGTAGCTTACCTTGTTGCTTTTGATAATCTATAGCTAAGTTAACCCCCTTAGAATAACTCTCTAACAATTTATATAACCAAGGTTGATTTTGCTTGAACCATTCTGCAGTGTTCTTAGCTGATCTAGCAAGACCTATTATCCTCATGTATATATCTTGCTTTAGCGCAGCTTTACCTAAGATCTCTGAAAGTCTTCCTTCAGCCAACCTCCTTTGAATGTCCATTTGCCAAAGTCTATGCAAACCATGCACAAAACCTATTGCAAAGAAAGCATCTAAATCGTTCTTAGCAAAAATATGAGGCACCATGTTCTCGTCAAAGGCTATGGTCACGTTTTCCATGATTACATCGCCTACCCTTAGATTCAAAATCCCTGAGAAGTCCCCTCTTCCTATTTCGCTCCACACTCCTTTGTAAGGATCTAAAATCGTAGCAGGCAATGAGAGATTAACTATCAATAGGAGGATTATAAGAGAAGATAATACCAAAGCCGAAGCCCTGCTTAGGACATATTTATAATTCATATTCGTTTAACTTCTTTAAGGAATTAAAATATTATGTATTAAACACAATAACTTTTCTAATCATCAAATTAGGCCATGCTTGAAAACTCGTTAAAACTTGCTAATTAACAGTTATAAAATCCTTATTTACTTATAAGCATTATTTTGAAAACACGAAGATGCTAAGAATACTTTGGATAAATCCTGCAAGTACGTTTCTTCGATGCACAATCAAAGAATACTTGGAGAGGATCAGAAACAAAGTAGCACATTATCATTAAACGAGGGCAAAAATTTGGAATATGTGTTATAAAGCGTTGTTTTTATCTAAAATTATAAATGAGAAACTTTATCAAATGTTGTTTTAATAAACAAATTAACAAATACAAGAAATTCTTATTTTTATGTCCTTAACCTATATTCTCTTTTATAATTCTCAAAGCATTTCCATAAGCTATCTTGGCTACTTCGTTATCCGAAAGACCAGCGTCTTCTAGTTTTTTCAATAACAAAGGCAATTTATCAACGCTTTCTAAATATTCTGGAGCTGGCAATCCCATCAATCCTAGAAAATCAGTTCCTATAGCTAATATATCAGCGCCGTATCTTTCGTATACATATAAGAAATGCTTAACTAGATCTTCTAGCGTGGGCTTATTGGATATCAAGCTACCTATGCAAGAAAGACCTATCACTCCTTTCTTCTTGCTTAGATTTTCTAATACCTCATCATCTACGTTTCTACGAGTATCTACGAAATACCTTATGTTCGAATGACTTATCAAGACAGGCTTCTTGCTTATTTCCATGGCTTCAAGCGCAGTTCTCTTACTTGCATGGGCTAAATCTACTATTATTCCTAGTTTATTCGCTGTTCTTATCAATTCTTCCCCTTCATCAGATAGACCTGTATCCTTTTTAGAAGAGCATCCTGAAGCGTATTTGTTCGTGTAATTCCAAGTTAGACCTATGCTTCTTAGGCCTAGCTTTTTCAACAAGACTAAATCATAAGGATCATCTATTGCCTCAGCTCCTTCAATGTGTAACAAGAGACATATTTTATCTCCATTAAGAGCCATTTCTAAATCTTCGAATTTCTCCAATATCATGAGATTCTCGTAATTTTCTACGAGTCTATAATAAATTGCAAAGTGCTCCATTAAATTGGCCTGAGGAACTCTGTAACCTATTGCTGGAAGCCACTTGTTATAGAGCTCGAACATCTTCTTGGATATCCTAGGTTCGAACGTCCCTATTCCTGGAAAAATCGCTGCGAATACACACTTAACATTAGCCTTGAGATACTTAGGGATGTCAGCATCCCTTCCAGCGATGTCTTCGCCGAAATCTCCTAGAGTATATCCTCCTCCATGGTATAAGAAATACGCGGATATGTCTTCATGGAGATCTATTATAGGGTATTTTTTAGGTTCCATATTTAAAAACAAATCTCAAGTTTAAATCTCACTTTCCAATAAATGCTTAGAACGATAAACAATTAATGAAGCATGGGATTGAAGTTTAAAATAATAGCCTTCTCCTCATCGCTTTTGCTACTGGGCTTCCTCGTCATCTTGATCTTACCATCATTCACCCCGCAATCTACGAATAAAGCATATTTCAGCGAGGATGACTTCGAAATAGAAATCATAGCAAAGAAAATTCAAGTACCTTGGTCTATAGCTTTTTCTAATGATGGGAGGATCTTCTTCACTGAAAGAATAGGGAATGTAAGAATTATAGAAAACGGAGTTTTAAAAGAAGAACCTTGGCTAAGGCTTAATGTCTCAGGTGGAGAAGGAGGCCTTCTAGGAATTGCGCTAGATCCTAATTTCGAAGAAAATAGATTCGTTTATATTTACTATACCTATTCGAAGGGAGGTAAGATATACAATAGAGTAGATAGATATCTAGATCTTGGAGGAAAAGGAATATTCAACCTAACCATTATCGATGAAATACCTGGTGCATTAATCCACGATGGAGGCAGGATAAAATTCATAGACGGAAAGCTTTACATAGCTACAGGAGATGCCAACCAACCAGAATTAGCTCAGGACATCAATTCTAAAGCTGGAAAGATACTAAGGGTCAATCCAGATGGAAGCATACCCAGCGATAATCCCTTCGCAAATTCCCCTGTTTATTCCTATGGCCATAGAAACGTCCAAGGAATCGCACTGAACCCTTTCAACAACAAAATTTATGCCACTGAGCATGGTCCAAGCGGTATCTTCCCTTATTGTTGTCATGATGAAATAAACTTGATAGAAGCAGGAGGAAACTATGGATGGCCCCATGTATATGGAATAGCTAAAGATCCTAGATTTAAGGATCCTCTAATTGAGAGCCAATTAGAAACATGGGCACCTTCAGGGGCTACTTTCATAACGAAAGGCCCCCTTAAAGGTTATTTCGTCTTCGCAACTCTTAGAGGCACAGCGTTGCATTTCATTTACTTCAATCCTCCAGATTACACAGAAGTTTCCCAACATATAGTGCTTTTCAAAGGAGTGTTCGGAAGGCTTAGGGATGTAGTTGAAGGACCTGATGGTAATCTTTACGTTCTAACTAGCAATAGAGACGGAAGAGGGAATCCTACTCTTGATGATGACAGGATAATAAAGCTTAAGTTTAAGAAGCAAAACCTTGGAGAGACATTACATCATGAAATTTCAGAAAACCTGAGTTACCTCTTGTGCATTAACGTTTTGCCGAATAAGAACTTAAATCAACACTCCTATTTAGTTTACATTAAGAACGCTTTACGAGGATTCAAAGGAAATCTGATAGAACAGAGCGATGACTTAAGTATTTTGATAAAGGATTGAAATCCCTTCAAAGGAATTTAGTTAATTCTCGACGAAAGGTTTTAGCTTCTCTACGATCTCCTTAGGTATTTCCGTCGATTTAAAAGTGCTGGAATTTATCGCAACTATTACTACATAACCTTCTGCGACTTTTTCTTTCCTATTTTCGCAAAATATTTCAAAACCATATTTTATGTGCTTATTTCCTATCTCGGATATTTTCAAAGAGACTTTAACTATGTCGCCATATCTCAAAGGCCTAAGATACTTGCAAAACGCCTCAACCCTAGGTATTGCCATTCCCAAATTTAGGAAGTAAAGGTAATCTAAACCGAGTCTTCTCATAAGCTCATTTTCAGCCTTTTCGAAATACCTAAAGTAATTGGAGAAATGCACGACGCCCAGAGCATCTGTATCTACCCATTCAACTGGAAATGTGATTTCTAAGGGCATTATCACAATATTCTAGGAAAAGTTTAAATTTGTTTAATGAATTCTAATCGAATGGAAAAAAGCATTTTAGCTTTCAGGACGTTATGCGGTCTAGCTTTTATAGGATTCTTGTCCGTGAATTTCATAGTACCCCTCACCCAGTTCATAGTGTTTGAAAACGTTCTTTACAGCCTAATATTCCTCGTATCTTTGATTTTATCCTTAAAAGATAAATCAAAAGCTTCACTAATTGCCTTTTCCTCATCCTTGTTCATAGCAGGTCGTATCTCTAGAAGTATAATAGATAGCGAAGGATTGCTTGCAAGTCTTTGGTTAGACCATTTGCCAGTAGCTATTTCGCTCCTAATCTTAGCCTCAATAGCGATATATGTTTTTAAAAAGAAATAGTCAATAATTGGTTATTTTATTGATGGTGTGCGATCTTTGCAGAGGTGGTGGTAAGATTACTTGTAGCAATTGCGAAGGTAAAGGTTATTACATGGACAGGCTTGATTACACTTATTATGCTTGTCTAGCTTGCGGAGGCTCAGGTACTTCATCTTATTACTCAATTCCTTCAATACTTAAAGCCGCAAGTAAAGGAGAAGTTAAGTTCGGATCAGGATGGGTCAAATGCCCTAAATGCAACGGTACTGGGTTGTTATCTAATGATTACGAGTTCCTCCTTGGATTGATAAAAAAGTTAATTGATGGAAACAAGCTGGATGAGGAAGAAATGAGGATCCTCAAAAATAAATATGGCTTTGCTTAAAAGAGCATCGCTTTGCCTAGAGCTAAGCTCAAACCTTCACTCCTTGGATCTGCTACTCCTTTGTAAACATTTCCTTCAAGTTCTATTGCGTTGACTATACCTACCGCTCTGCTATAATAATCGAATTGGTCAGAGAATTTCAAATTGAGCCTCTTTTCTGAGATCACCTTAGCTTCGCCTTCCCAGCTTGTGAGCATAAATCTAGGAGCATCTACTGCTCTTTGCAAATCCATTCCATAGCAAACTATGTTCTCTATCACTTCTGCATGGATTTGCGGTCTCAAATCTCCTCCTGCACAACCTATTAATATCTTTCTACCTTTACCTTCAAGCAAGGCTATCGATAAAGTGTGAAGCGGTCTTTTACCCCCTGCAGGACTGTTTGGAAGATTCTTCTTTCTAGAAAAGCCTATGGCTCTGTTTTGAAAAACTATGCCTTTGAAAGTTATTCCTGAACCAAAAGGATGGAATAGGCTTTGTATTAAACCTACCATGTTCCCTTTGTCATCCGCTGCGGCCAAAAAAGTAGTATCTTTGCTCTCTAGTTTTATCCTTTGCTTTTCATGCTTTTTCTTCTCTAAATGGGACTCAGACAACAAAAATTCCGGATTAATTTTCATGAATGAAGGATCTGCTATGTACATATCCCTGTCTAAGTAAGCAGTATAAGCTATTTTCAAATGCTCCTTTATCCTTCCTTGATCATCGAAAGGAAGTTTATACAATTCTTCCATCTCCACCATCTTCAGTATTTCCAGAGTGGTTATCCCTTGAGAATTGGGAGGAAGCTCGTATATCTCATGACCCAAGAAATCAATCCTTATAGGCTTCATCAATTCGCCTCTATGCTCTTCGAAATCTGATATTTCTACCTTGACCCCTTTCTTAGATAACCCATCTACTATGTCTCTAGCTAAATCTCCTCTGTAGAAATCTTCAGGATTTCTAGCTATTATCTTCAAGCATTCAGCTAAGTCTTTTTGTATCAATTCATCTCCCAGCTTTTTGTTACCATATATCGAGAGCCAATCTTCATCTTTTATCCTTGAATTCGTTATAGCCGTTTCTAGTTCTTTATTTACGAAGAAGCCTTCCTCAGCGAGTTTTATTGCAGGGCTCAATATTTCCTTTAAAGATAAATTGCAATATTGACCAGCCCAATTCCAAAGATCTACCAAGCCAGGTATAGTTACAGTCAAGGGACCTCGAATTGGGGTTTCTCTGATGAAGGATTCCGAATCAAAGTTCTTCGGAGATTTGCCTGAACCATTATAGGCTATGATTTCATCTCCCCTCAATGCCAAAAGGAAGCCATCTCCGCCTATGCCTCCTGTATGAGGCAAAACTACAGATAAAGTAGCGCTCATCGCTAATATTGCATCGAAAGCATTGCCTCCTTTTTCTAAGATCTTAAGCCCAACTAAGGAGCTAAGGTAATGCTGTGAAGTCACTACTTTGTTGCCTAACGCTAAAGAATTCATAACTCAAAGAAATTTTAATTATGCTCTTTATAACCTTATAGCTAGAGCATTCTTACGTAGCTTTTAGCGATAGGCAGTGCCTGATGGCTGCTTACTAGTTGGCTTCATTCTCAACTTCTCAGGCACGTCTACGATTCTAACTACGTTCGTGGTGTTAACTACATATATTGGCTTACCATCAGGCTGGTATTTCTTAAGCCTTTTGACGCCTACTAAAACGAGTTTAACTTTCAAAGTGGTACCGTCATTAAGTTTATACTCATTCCAATCTTCCTTTACTGTCTGAAAATCCACATCCTCTCCCTCAAGCAAATCCTCAGGTGTTATAGGTACTTGAAATTCTCCCATAAAAAAGAAAGTAAAGTATTATAAAAAAAGTTATTTCTTGAAGTATCTAACTATCCAAACTGGTCTTAAAGAAGAAGCAAGCGTGATTATCTGAGGAGAATATCGCAGTATCGTTAAGGGTATCAAGCTCGTTATTAAGGCATGAATTAAATTGAAAATCCCTGTCACGAGCAATAGGAACAATAGCTCTGCCCCGAAGCCTTCAATAGGTATTCCTAAGAATTTCGAAATCAAACTTATTGTCCTAGGTAGAGTAAACGGAAAGAAAACGAAGAAGAAAAGATAATTGGCCAAAGCCATTATCAATACTCTACCTAATACTGCTCCCAATATGCCTAACAACAAGGATTTGGTTCTAGTTATCAATAAAAACCCAACCATAGTAGAAGAAACAGCGAAGAATTTCATGGCTTCGCTTGCAATAGGAACCTGACCATAGGGAGGTATGAGTACTAGTGCTATGAAATGCACGAAAGCCACTAGAAGCCCTCCCAAAGGACCTACTATTAAGAAGGCTGTGAAATCTATAACCTCTGCGAGATCAAAACGTAGAAATGGCAGTATGGGAAAACTGAATATTGGAATTGGACTCACTAAGGTTGTTATGACAGCTGCCATTGCACCGAATATCGCTATGAACGCTATTTCCTTGCTACTTAGCATGAGCTAACTAAAATTATCAAAAATTTATTTTTATCTACAATTTAATTTGTAAATGGAAAGAAAATATGTTTATGATCTAATAACGCTGGCTCGACTTGGATGCTACCATAAACCAGTCATCATATCCACGATAGAATTGGCCAAAGAACTGAAAACTACGCAGCAAAACGCTTCTTTGAGATTGATGAAACTCGAAGATGAAGGTTATATAACGAGGAAGCATCTCAAGAAGGGTCAAGAAATAATCCTTACCAAGAAGGGAAGGGATCTAGTATATGAAGCGTATGCAACTTTGAAAAGAATCATAGAAGGTAAAAAGGAGATATATATAAAGGGATTTGTCTTCACAGGAGTCAAAGAAGGAGCTTACTATATTTCCTTAGAAGGATATTCTAAGCAGTTCAAAGAAAAACTAGGATACATTCCTTACCCTGGAACATTGAACATTAGATTAATAGAACCTAAAAGCAGAGGGTTTTTGAGGAACCTAGAAGGTATTTTCATAAACGGATTTTCTGATGAAAAAAGGACCTATGGTTGGGTTAAATGCTTCCCTGCGATAATAAACAATAAGTTAGACTGTGCAGTTATTTTGCTCGAAAGAACGATCCATCCAAAGAACGTAATAGAAGTCATATCCAGGCATCATCTAAGAAAAGAGCTTGGCCTAAAAGATGAGGACGTTGTAGAAATTTTGGTATATACAAAATGATTTTAAGCGAAGCGTGATTTCGTTCGTAACTACAACTTAAAATGTAGATTGCAATCACAAATAATAAATTATCATCGAAAGAATTATGATCAAAATCGAAGCTAATATCGCAAGTAAAAGCCTTTTACCTTCCTTGTTCATTTTACCTGCTCTAGCTTTATCTCTATTTTTTCATTCAGGAAAATCATTGCGTAATTACCTAAATTGGCAGGCCCAGGATTAACGAGTAAAGTATTACCTATCCTATCTATGTTCCTGGCTTCATGGACATGCCCGCATATTACTAGATCTACCTTTCGTGTTTCAATGAACTTCCTAACATTTCTGCTACCAACATGAAAACCAGTTTTCGTCAAATCTACTAAAGTATTATAAGGAGGTGTATGAGAAAGTAAGATTACCCTTCTTACATTTCCAGTTATGCTATTAAAAGCTTCATTGAGCATCTTCTCTAGTTGTTCTTCAGACAATTCAAAAGGGGTAGAAAATGGCGTAGGTATTGAACCTCCTATACCGATTATAGCTATGTCATCTACTATTACGTGCTTCCCATGGATATCATGCTGAAGTACGTCTTGTGGGAAAAAGTTATAATAATCACAATTGCCTGGAACGAAGAAGAAAGGTTTATTCTGAGCCTTAAACAACTTTATCACTTCCCTAGCTTCAGACCCTTTTCCGAAGTTTGTTACATCTCCAGCTATTAGTATTAGATCCGAATCTCTAGCCGCTTCCAAGATCTTCCTCAAATTACTAAGATTAAAATGAATATCGGTTATAGCGAGTATTTTTTTCATAATACTCTAAATAAACCAACCTAATAAAAAATTATTCAAATATAAGTTGGCATTTTCGAAAACTAGCTACTCGAGTGTTAAACTATGCTTTAGCATAAGCATATATGTTGCTTATTGAATGTTAGAGTATGGGAATAGAAATCGAAGAAAGCTTAGATAAGAAGAAGCTTATTGACATGCTATTAGCTGCATATGCAGATGAATGGATAGCCTCGTATTATTACACATTAACAGCTTATGCAATAAAAGGACAAACCTCTGAGGAAATAGCTGAGCATTTCTTAAAAGAAGCAGAAGAAGAATGGAAGAAACATGCTAGGAAGATAGCTGA
>JBEPZU010000023.1:0-9586 GCA_041640715.1 Thermoproteota archaeon
AAATTACACCAAAAAAGGCTCTGTTTTATCAAATCAAGATAAAAAGCGACATAGGGGTTATTTTGGATTATCCTACAGGGTTGTCTAGAGACCCTCTCTTCATTAAGAAAAGCGTTAGTTTAACTTTGAGAAGAGCTAGATATGCTGCTCGTTTTATAAATAAAACTGACACGATTATCGTTGCGCCAATTCAAGGAGGCCTTAGCAAAGCTTCACTAATTAAATGTGCTAGAGAGATGAAAAAAATGGGCTATGAAATGTTCGCCATAGGAAGCCCCACCGGTTTGATGGAAAGATATAGGTATGAAGATGTACTCAAGTTGATATTATGGACAAAGAACGTAATAGGTAGCTCTAAGCCCATTCATTTATTTGGGGCGGGGCATCCTATGTTCTTTCCTTTCATCGTAGCTATGGGCATTGATACTTTTGATTCAGCAGCATACAGCATTTATGCAAGGAATGGGAGATATTTGACCAGAACTAGAACTTATAAGCTAGAAGAACTTTCTTATCTGCCGTGCAACTGCGAGGTATGTAGAAGGTATGACGTTAAGGACCTCAAAACTCTAGATTCAAAACTGAAAATTTCTTTATTAGAAAAACACAATTTGTATGTTTCTTTAGAAGAGGTCAAGCAAATAAAATTGCATATCAAGGAAGGTACTCTTTGGAATTATCTAGAAGAGAAAGCTAGGGCTCATCCTTCTTTGTATAAAGCCTTGAATTTCTTAAAAAGAAACCTTGTTTTTTTGATTAAAGAAAATCCATTCTCTAAGGTTAATATCTCAGGAATTTTCTTTTATGAGCCTTATTCTGCAATACATCCCGAAGTTTTTTCTTATTATACAAATCTAATTAAATCTTATCGTCTGCCCGAGAGTTGTATACTAATATTTCTACCTTTTACTGAAGAGAAACCTTTCAACAGGAGCAGAGAAGCACGACTCCTAGCAGAGCTCATTTTGAAAAACATGAAGGGTAAAGAAATATTGAATAGAATTTATTTGATTTTTGTAGGGTATCCTTTTATCATCGTGCCCTATGAATTAGCAGAAACATTTCCTACTTCTCAATGGGAAGGCGAACTAAATAGATTTCCATTAAAAAAAGTAGTAGATAAAATTTTTAGAGAGATTTTCTTGAATGTTAAAATAGATAAATCTATTATTTTTTTAGGTAATAAATATAATGCGCTCTTTAAACGATTAGAGACATATATTAGCAAATCATGCAATAATATATTAAAAATTCCTGTAAAAAAGAGTTTAAATTACACTATAAAGGAAAATATGCAGGGGCTGATAGATTTTATCTTAAAATGAATCACATATAAAGAATTTTGCTGTCTGGGGGTGGGCTTTGTTCTCTCAATTTCTCAATTTCCTTTAATAGCTCTACTTCCATTTTCTTTTCCATCATCAAATCTTTCTCTACTTGTGTCAAATCTATTTCAGCATTAAATTTTTCTTTTAGAACTTTTAAGGCAATATATGTAGCATTTAAATCATATTCGTAAATTTTGGCATAAGGCAATATGCAAACTGCAGGGAATTTCTTCATTTCGAACTTACTAAGTAACAAAGCTAAAGGACCTATTATGAAAAGTCTCTTTTCTAATTGTGGCGCAAAGGGTTTCATCATTTTAATGAAAGAGCTCGTATAGGCTATTCTTATGTCGCCCCCTTCTTTTACTCTTTCAGCTAATCCGCCGAACAAAACTGCCATTTTAAATTTGTTTTTTACGACCCAATCTGCAATAGTGTAGGTATATTTATGGATTTCTCTTGCATCGGGCATGCTTTCGTTTAGAAGAATTATGAAGTCCTTATATTGATAGAGTTCAAAAGGTAGACCAATTCTATCATCTTCCATTCTAACCAGCATAGGTAAGCGTTTCGTTTCGATATAACCGATATATTTTGCCCCTTTTTGCAATGTTAAATATTTTGACAGAAAATAGCCTACACCGCCCACCCCGTAAAAGCCAGTTATGAAGATTTTACCTTCTCCAATTTTCTTTTTGAATATACCTGATCTCTCTTCATTTTCAACTATATGAATTTTCATTTTAGATAAAGAATATATAAGGAATGTTAGATATATTCATTCTCATATAGGATAATGGTTGTTAAAGTGAGAATTCTAGGCGGAGGCTTAGAAATAGGTAGAAATGCTCTCGAGCTCACGAGTAATAATCGTTCTTTATTGTTAGATTACGGTGCAAGTTTTAATGGTCATTTGGATTTCCCTTTGCCTGTATCTTTGAAGAAAATAGAAGGCGTAATATGTTCGCATGCACATTTGGATCATACTGCTGGAATACCTTTAATTTATAGTTCATCTATACAGCCCAACTTGTATACTAACCCGATTACCTACGATTTGACAAACCTTTTGCTTTTAGACTTTATGAAGATAGCAAAAAACAGATTACAATTCGATTCTGTTGTTATGGAAAACATACATAAAAAAACCATATTTAAAACTCTTAACTCAGAATTTCAAGTAGGAGACTTTACGATTAAGACATATAGTGCGGGCCACATACCCGGTAGTTGGATAATCCTAGTAGAAGTAGCAGGAAAATGTATTCTTTACACAGGCGATATAAATGTTTATGATACTCGATTGTTAAAGGGCGCAGATCTAGTAGATGAGGATATAGATTTAATGTTGTGCGAATCAACTTACGCTTGTATTAATCACATGGAAAGAAATAAATTAGAAGAAGAATTCGTCAGTCGCATTCTCGAAATTCTCGACAATGGCGGGAATGTTTTAATTCCTTCTTTTTCTGTAGGAAGATCGCAAGAGATTCTCTGTATTTTGTACGCCCATAACGTAGATTATCCTATATTTTTAGACGGAATGGCCAGAAGTGCAAGCAGTATAATGTTAAAATACCCAGAGTACTTCAAGGATTACGAATTATTAAGAAAATCGCTCTCTAATGTTCGCATGATAAATAGCAGAAAAGACAGGAGAGAAGTCCTTAAAGAGCCTTCAATAATAGTTTCTCCGGCTGGAATGCTAAAAGGTGGGGCCTCTACCTATTATGTTCAAAGGTTAGCAAGGGATAGGAAAAGTGCTATCTTCTTTGTAGGATACCTTTCTAAGGATACACCTGCTAGAGAAGTGTTAGAAAATGGAGTTTTAGTTAATGAGAAAGGCAAGGAAAAAGTCTTAGCAGAGGTAGGTTGGTTTGGTTTTTCTTCCCATGCAGACATGAAAGGTTTAATTAATTATATAGAGAAAGTTAGTCCAGAGACTGTATTTTTTATACATGGAGAGTTTTTCAGAATGATTGAGATGGTCAATGAAATTAGGAAAATTGGAATAAAATGCGACGTTATTAGTAATGGAGAAGAAATTGAAATTTAGAGCCTTAGTTAGAAGTAGCTTTGCAAGTTATTTATATTTTTTATTCCTTCTTTTCTTCTTTTCTTCTATTTTTTCGCTTTATTTACACTCCACTAACGTTACTTTACCGATAAAGTCTGAAATACGTACCGAAGAACCCCGCACGGCTGTAAATCAAACTCTGTTTTTTTTGGCTGCTGTAATCATTTCTACGCTCATAATATTGTGGATCGTGATCAAAAAGAAATTCTTTCTAATTAAATTAATATACATTACTGCATTTAGCTTAGCTTCTTTCCTTTTTCTGTCTTTATTTCTAGAACCATTAAGGGCTCAGATCGCTATATTTAACGAAAATTTAGCTTTTCAGATAACTTTACTTTTGAACTTTTTTATTGCAGTCTTAATGATTTATGGGATATTCTATTCCGTAAATCAAACTCTTAGAAATCACTCGACTTTATTAATCGCTTGCATAATGGGTTCAATATTAGGCGAAGTTTTAGCTTTACTGCAATTAGTAATCTTTCTAATTTTCTTTGCGGTCTATGACATCGTAGCTGTTTTAGGACCTCTTAAAAGAATTGTTAAAGAAATGGACGAAGTTAGTTATGGTGTAGCCGAAGTTGCTCAAAGAAATTTAGAGAGAGGTATGTTCTTAAGTTTAAATCAAGTAGCAATAGGAATAGGAGATCTTTTACTATATTCCGCCACCATCGCCAATTTATCTTTGCTAGGTTTTAACGGACTAGTTTATTCGATCATAGGAATAACCGTAGGTAGCCTTATAACTATAGTCTTTGCTAGGAAGTTTAAGATATTCCCAGGATTGCCTATTCCAGTTTTCCTGACTTTGTTACTACTCTTCATATTTGAGTTAAGTTAGGTTTATAATAGGGCATTTCACTTGGGCTAATATCTCTTTTACTTCGTTTTGGTCTGTGGTCTTATAGGTATAAAGATACCTTTTAGTTCTAAGTTTAATTTTTACTTCTTCTTTACTCTGTTTAACTCTGCATTCCATTGCGAGAGGAATTAACATGAGAAATTTTTCTTTGCTTTTAATCTCTTTAGGCATATTATTTATCTTTTCTCTTTAAGTTTTTAAAATTATTTAATGATGGGCCGGCCCGGATTTGAACCGGGGGCCTTTACCGCGTCAGGGTAACATCCTACCAGGCTAGACGACCGGCCCTTAGTTAGTGGACCGGGAGGGATTCGAACCCTCGACCTTCCGCACGCCAAGCGGACATTCTACCACTGAACTACCGGCCCACTATAAGATTAATAGTTATCTTTTAATTTTATACTTATACTTGTAACTATTTAACTTACGTTTCTTCCCATAGCCGCAATGGGAACAATACTTTTTAGTCCAGTTATAAGAATGATAACCACAACGCCTACATCTGATATGGGTAGGCTTCTTATTCCTTTTCCCGAAAGATGTTGTTCCTTTAGTAATTTCCTCTCACCCTATAGGTGAAATCATTATTACGTTATCCCCTCTGATTATAATAGTGCCTAACTTTTTAGTACCGCCATCTTTCATTATTTCTTCAGAATCTTTTAGTATCAAATTCATATGCATATCAAAGCTTTTTAAAATCCCTCTTATTTCCCTCCCTCCTTTTAATTTTATCAGTACTTGTTGCATCATGCTATTCTGTAAAAAGTCTTGTGAGGCTGACATTTTTCATTAATACTCTTTTTTAATATAAATATGTTGTCAATGGAAAGTATAAAAAAGAGATATCTGCTAAGCAGTAGCGAAGCTAGGAACCTATTATCAAAGGCATACAGCATGGGTTTTATTTCAAAGCCTAAATATAGCAAAGTGGAAATTTTGGAATTTGCAAACGGTAAGAAAATTTTGCTTTTAGATACTCTTCCGCTATTAATTTTAGAGGATGAGCTTCTATTACCCACATTATTTAATGCCAAGATTAAAGATTTGCCTTTTTTAAAGGTCGATGATGGAGCAATTCCTCATATTTTAAACGGAGCTGACGTGATGGCTCCCGGGGTAATTGAATATACGATAGGAATCAAAGAAGATATGATAGTTGCAGTTAAAGACATCAAGGACAATTTCCTAGCGATAGGAAAAGTTCTAGATAATCTTTTAGATAAACTTAAGAACAGAAGAGGTAAAGTTGTATTGAATTTACACTATAAATACGACCGTTATTATAAAATAGCGCTAGGGATAATAAAAAGTAGGCGATAACTATCTCAATCTTATGCTTTCTCCCAAATCGGGTACAAAGGTTGGAATCTTTAGTTCATTTCTTATAGCATGTTGAAGACTTAAAAGCTTATTAGGTTCTCCGTGAACTAAAATAACATTTCTCGCTCTTGAAGGAAGTCTTCTAAGGTATTCTAAAAGTTGGTTTCTGTCGGAGTGTCCTGAAAAGCCTTCTGCTGAGTATCTCTTAAGATTCACCTTAACTGGCACCTCCCCTTTCTCTGTTGGTACATAAACTTCGCCTCCTTTTTCAATTTCTTTTACTCTTCTGCCTAGAGTGCCTTGAGCTTGGTAAGAGGTGAATATTATTGAATTTTTCTCATCTTCAGCTAAATATCTAAAATATTCGAGAATGGGACCACCTGTCATCATGCCAGAGGTAGCTATAATAATAGAAGGCCCTGCTTCTAAAATTTCTTCTCTTAAAGATCTATCTTTAATTATTTCGAAATAGCTGGAAGTGAAAGGATTACCTTCCTGGAATTTTCTCCTCATTTCTGGGGATAATTCGTCTTGAAATTTCAAATAGATCGCTGAAGTTTCGTGTATCATTCCCTCAACAAAAATAGGTACTTTAGGCAGTTGGTTATTTTCCAAGGCATCATAAAGAATTGTCAATATTTCTTGCGCTCTTCCTACTGCAAGCATAGGCATTAAAACTTTACCATTATTTTCTAAAGTACTTTTTATTGTCTCTATTAAACCATTTATTGCATCGACCCTTGATGGCATAATGTCCTCAGGACCTCCATAGGTGCCTTCCATGATTATCGTGTCATTTCTCTTGAAATTGAAGAATGCAGGTTCTAGTAATCTGTTTCTCTCTCTAATATCAAATTTGAAATCTCCTGTGTACACTAGATTGTAATAACCTTCTCCGAAATGTAAGTGGACTATGGAAGATCCTAATATATGTCCTGCATTATAAAGGGTTAATTTGACATTAGGTGCAGCATCGATCACTTCTCCATTTTCTAGAGTAATTGTATGAGCTAATAATGTATTCAAATCTGAATAACTATATGGCAATTCCTCTCCCGATCTTTGTTTGATGTCTAAATAATCCGAAATTATTAGAGCCATCAAATATTTAGTAGCTTCAGACATGTAGACTGGTCCTCTATAGTCATATTTAAATAAGAAAGGGAGTGACGCACAATGATCGAAATGCGCGTGTGTAATCACTATACATTCCAAATCATCCAAATTTCCTAGAAGATGAAAAGCTGGAAATTCTTCGTAATTTGATTTCATTCCAGGCTTCAGCCCAGCATCTAATAATATATTACCCGTTTCGGTCGAGACTAAAAATGAACTTCTACCTACTTCCTTAGCCGCTCCGAGAAATGTAACCGATAACAATCCTAATTCTTTAATTTTTTCCCTATTTATTCTCATACCTATAGTGCTTAAGAATGAGGCACTATTCTCTAAGTTTTTCAAAGTTAAGACGTCCACGGTATTTACTATGTTAGATTCAAGCGTAGGTTTTCTGTGCAAAATTACTCTCCATTTTATGGTGTTTATCAATTCCCAAAGGTTTGAATCTCCTCTTCCTCTCACAATAGAAGGGTCTTCTGCATGTATGTGTACTTCCCCTCTTAAATCATCGAAAACGATTCTTTTAAAGTCTATACGTGCACTTTCGGGTATTATTTTCTTTATAGCCTCTATGGCTTTTTCTTTTTCCAGTCTTATTTCTGGTATTGGTCTTACTATTATTTTCTTTTTAATGATTTTAGCTAACTTAGGTATCAGGCCGCTTTCTCCAGTTATTAGCGAGATATCGTTAGTATAAATGCATAAAAAAGGCCCTTCATATTCTATTTTCTTAACTTTTTCTGGCGATATTACTTCAGTTAATGCTTGGTATATTCTTTCCTTTAGCTCCATCAATGTCCTTTAGTTAGTTCAGTAAGCTCTTCTGTTTTCAGAAAATGAACACCTTTCTCATCCACGTAAGCAAAGTCTACGCCTTCACCTGTAAATAGATCCCACTTTAAGGAACTCTGTAGAGCTTCAAGAGCAAGTTTTATTCCCTCTTCTAAGGATAAATTAGGGTTATATTTAGCTTCTAATACACCTAATGCATAAGGAGAACCTGAGCCTCTACTAGTATATTTTTCAACGGTCAATGAACCTAACAAATCTATAGTGCAGAGTGAGGGTCCTTTCTGATCATAACCTCCCATTATTAATTCCGTATAATAAGGGAAGGCTCTTGAGCTAAACATTAATAATGCGCCAAAATTAGCTAAGCTAAGGGTAGAAATCGGTCTGTTATTAGTCAACTTATATAATTTAGCATTGGCTCTTAGTTGATCAATTATGAATTGAGCATCTGCTACAGCCCCTGCTATAGCTGCTATTAGATGATCGTCAATTTGTAAAATTTTTTTCCCTTGCTTATGCGCTATTTTTTTATTATAAGCGTCAGAAACCCTTCTATCAGCAGCTAGTATGACCCCATCTTTGTATACTAATCCTACGGTAGTTGTACCTATGAATTTAATCATAGTTTTCTCTCCCCTTCAAAATTTCACCTCAATAAGACTATTTAATTTTACTTTTATTCGTCTATAAAAAGCTTTATTAAAAATTAAATGATAAAAAAAGGAAGGCTATGCAGGTGTAAGCATTTTTTCTTTAATCTCTTTTGGCTTTTCTCTTTCTATAACAAAGATCACTTTCTGGAATTGGGCGAATATTTCTTCTATTTCTTCCATTGCTAGCCTCAAGGCAGTTGAAAGGTTTAAGTTATTCAATACTTCAGATTTAAATTTGACTTCGAGTATTTCTTCAGAAGCATTTATAACGATATCGTTTTTGTTAATAGGTTTTAATCTTTGATAGAGAAGTTCTAGGATCTTCTCTTTTATATCCTCTATTTTCTTTACTATATTCAATTTAAAAATCAAAGTTTTACCGGCGAGAGGGTGATTAAAGTCTACTATAGCTCTCCCTCCACTCACGTTTATAACCAACCCTTCATTTTCTCTAATTTTTATTCTTTGTCCAGTTCTAGGAATTATTCCTTCTTTAACCAATTCCTTAGTGTTAATAACCTTTATTTTAGAAGGATTCTTTGTACCATATGCCTTCTCGGGGCTAAGTTCAATAGTAAGGTTTGTTTCAACGTTGCCTAATTTTAATAATTCATCTTCAAGTCCTTTATGAAATTTGTTTCTGCCTAGGATTATTAATGTGCTTTCATAACTCAGATCTTCTCTTGCAAATTTTTCCTTTTTAGCGATTTCTTCGATATTAGTGTCTATAAGTTCATTTGTATCCTTTATCCTAATTTCGTAATTAACTAAAAGGAAATCGTCTTTTTTAAGCTCTATTTTTCCTTCGTTCATATTTACGCATTTATCAAAATCAGTTTATATTTTTAGCATTTCAGGATATGTTTTATCAATCGCGGCTTCAAGACTCATACCTAACTTCTGTAGAATGTGTTGAGTTTCTTCATAATCCTCTGGGATCTCTATTTCAAGAAAATAACCCAAATCCTCGACCATATCTATGAAGAATTTCAATTCGCCTATTTCATAAACTTCTCTTATTTTGTTGATCGTTAATGTCTTCTTAAATCCTAAGTTTTCTAAAATTCTCAACAAAACGATTGTTTGGTTTTCGCTTAATTCAATGGTTTCTTCATTCCTTGTTTTAGGTTTTCTATGTAGGATCTTCTCTTTGAGTGTAAGGAAATAACGCCCATCTTCTTTCCTTATTCTTAACGCCTTACCTGAGTTAAATAGTGCCATGTCTTCATTATCTAGATATATATCTTGCTGCTGTATTTTCAGTATCTTCCTGGCACTTAATTCTTTGAGTTTATTAGCAATTTCGATCGGATCTGATATTTTAAATTTTAACTCCTTTTCAATCATTCTTATATAATGTTTTATTACCGAATAATTATTATTAACGATTAATCTTAAGAGCAACGAGAAGCTTTAATGGCTGAATTTT
>JBEPZU010000024.1:0-3414 GCA_041640715.1 Thermoproteota archaeon
AGGAAATATTTGGAAGAGAATGCTAAAAGCATTTACAATCTATTTCTCATACTTAGCGAACTCGAAAAGCAAAGCGCTATTAAAACCATTAACTGACCGTCAGTACGCCCTGCCGTTCTTCACAATTCAGCAATCGTGGGTGTCTTCATCCGGCAATATGAAAATAATGCTAAAAAATAATAAAGTTAAATCATTTTATGAAATCGGTCCATAAAATATTGAGATTCAGCACGAAGCAAAGAATCCAGGTTATCGATATAACTAGGGAATTGGAGGATTTCGTATCTAAAAGCGGCATAAAGAACGGTTTTTGTCTAGTTCATGTGCCTCATGCTACTGCTGCTTTAATTCTTAACGAAAACGAAGAAGGGTTGATCGAAGATATAAAAAGGAAGATAACTGAGGAGTTTCCAATAAAGGCTAACTGGATGCATGATAGAATAGATGATAACGCTTATGCGCATTTAGCTTCATCTTTCATAGGCACTACGAGGATTTTCCCTATAATAGAAGGCAATCTAATAAGAGGGACTTGGCAGAATCTGCTCTTCATAGAACTTGATGGCCCTAGAAGTAATAGAGAGGTAGTTTTTCAAATGCTAGGAATTTAATAATTCAACTTGACTACTTTACCATGACTTATTACTACTTTGACATGATTGTAGCCTAATGTGTATCCTATCCATTTATAATTAGGTACGTCGAGCAATATTATATCAGCATACTTACCTTCTTCTATAGATCCGTAATCTTCATGAATCCTTAAAGCATAGGCAGCATTTATTGTAGAAGCTGAGATGCATTCTGCTTGAGTCATCCTCAAATTCCTACATGCTATTGCTATGACGCTTTGCATATCGTATATCCAAGAAGCCGGACTGAAGTCTGAAGCCAATGCCACTATCATTCCTTCCCTTATATATTTCCTAGCATCTGCGTTTTGGTGCATTAAAGAAAAGCTTGTAGCAGGTAGCAAGACTCCGCTCGTCTTTTTCCTTATAGCTTCTTTCAAAGTCTCATCATCTAAGTATATTATGTGATCTATCGAAACTAAATCGAAATCTTTGACCAGCTTTCCGCATCCTATATCGGCGATTTCTCCTACATGTGCTTTCAAAGCTAAGCCGTTTTCTAAAGCTTTTTGGAATATTAATCTAGTATCTTCATAACCCAATGCACCTATATCGCAGAAAGAATCAACGAACATAGCCAATCCTTTACTTGCAGCCAAAGATATGACCTCAAGAAATTCTTTGATGAAATTTTCGTTGGGTTTTAAATGAGCAAGTAGTGTAGGTATTATTGTAGCCTTTGCTTTCTTCTTAATTTCATTTATCAGGATCAATTCTCTAAGTTCTTCTTCAAAGCTTAAACCATAACCTGTTTTTATCTCTATTACTGTAGTACCATGTTCTATCATTAAATCTATTCTTTCTAAAACCAACTTGATTATCTCTTCATCACTGGCCTTCTTCGTTGTTTCTACAGTTCTGTATATGCCTCCTCCTTTTTTAAGTATGTCTGAATAACTAGCACCTTCGATTCTCAATTCGAATTCATCTTCTCTAGAACCTGCGAATAATAAATGCGTATGTGAATCTATGAAAGCAGGCATAGCTAAAGCTTCTTCTATTTCTTCCTTTGCCTTGTAGCTTATTTCCTCTCCTACATAAGTTATCCTTTCTCCTTTTATTCCTATAATGCCGTCTTCGATTATTCCTAGATTCTTCAAACCTTCTTTCGTTCTAGGTCCACCTTTTAGTGTGAGGATTTGATCTGATTTTATTACTAAGTCGAATTCATGCACAATTATTAAACTTAACTATAAATATTATTTTTTTAAGAAAGTTTAGCATGAGGTATAAGCAACTAGGAAAGACAAAGGAGAAGATACCTGCAATAGGCTTAGGCACTTATGGTTTAGGAGGGTATAATTCAGCAGATTATAGTAAAGATAAAGAAGTCATAGAACTTATAAGAAATGCTATAGAGCTAGGAATAACTTTCATAGATACTGCTGAAATGTATGGTTCAGGGCATAGTGAGGAATTAATAGGAGAGGCAGTCAAGGGGCTTAGGGAGAAAGTCTTCATAGCTTCTAAGGTTCTACCTAGCCATTTCAGATACGAAGATGTGATAAAGGCTTGTGAAGCAAGTCTTAGAAGACTTCAAACAAGCTACATAGATCTTTATCAGCTACATTGGCCTAATCCAAACATAAGAATAGAGGAAACGATGAATGCTATGGAATATCTAGTAGATAAGGGTAAGATAAGATACATAGGGATAAGTAATTTTTATCTTGAGGAAATGAAAGAAGCTATTAATTCGATGAAAAAGTATGAAATAGTTTCAAACCAAATGGAATATAGCGTGTTGAATAGAGATATAGAAACCGAGGTATTGCCTTTCTGCAATAGAGAAGGAATAACACTAATAGCTTATAGCCCTTTAGCAAGGGGTGCTATTTTTTCTGGAAAACCAGCTAGCATCTTATCGAAAATAGCTAAGAAGCATAATTGTACGATAGCTCAGGTTGCTTTGAATTGGTTAATAAGCAAAGAAAACGTGATAGCTATACCCAAGACCTCCAAGAAAGAAAGGTTAAAGGAATTTCTAGGTAGCTATGACATTAAGCTAGATAATGAAGATATTAGTTTAATCAATTATTTAAAATCCTTCTAACTGTTTTAGTTTTTCTTCAATTTTTTTGACGACCCCTTCGATGTTCTCAAAGATTTCTTTATCTTTAAATCTAAGTACATGATATCCCTTACTTCTTAAGGCTCTGTCTTTTACTTCATCTTTTTTAATTCTTGCCTTTGATTTTGAATGAATTATTCCATCGACTTCAACTACCAATCTATCTCCGATTAAAAAATCTACTATTACGTATTTTCTGTATTTTTTAATCAAAATAGGAAATTGCGTGGAGAATTTTATCCCTCTTTTCTGCAATGCTTCAAATAGAGCCATCTCAGGCTTAGTATAGGCATAGCGGGGATTCAATTCTCTCGAATTAATATGAGAAGCTTGTTAAAAAGTTTTTATTCGTCTGTAAAAAATTTTAAAATTAAATACCAGTTGAACAAAATCGAGTTATGGAAGCTTTACGTAAAAGCGAGAAAATAATTTCTAAACAAGAAGAAATAGCTAAGGCTTTAGGTTTGAGTCCCGAAATTTTGAAAGAATCCTATGAAATTTATCTTAAAGCAAGGAAAATAGGTGCTTTAAGGGGGTTTTCGTTTAATGAGATAGCCGCAGGAACCATATTTGTAGCATGCGCATTGAATTCACAGCCTATTACAATAAAAGATATATCTAAGGTTTCAGGAATCCCCCAAAATTTAATCTGGAGCTGCGCTACTAGCATTCAAAAATCAGGCATCGTAAACAAAATAGTCGCTATAAGAG
>JBEPZU010000024.1:3514-9516 GCA_041640715.1 Thermoproteota archaeon
ATGTTCTTTGAAATGCTATTATGTAGAGATATCGTCTTCATCTTCATAGAAGCGCTGTTAATACTATTACCGCTTAAATGATAAAGTCACGACACTAATCTATTTGTTTATCAAAAATATTACCGAAATCCTTGATCTTGCCAATTTAAGTCTTTCTTCACAAGCTCTAGCCTTTATTCATCAGCAATGAAATTCTTTGTCTTTTGAATACTAAAGTTTATTTTTAAAATTAGCAAGAGTATCTTTTTCTATTTCATTTTAAAGTTTTGGTAACCTTCTTAGCTCTCTCTTCAAGTTTAACCTATTTATTCTGTGCTATATTACATTTCTAATTTTTGTTTTCTTAATAATATTCTCGATGAAAAGTAGATAGGTTAGAAGATATATACTGGACAAAATTTCTTGAGCATAACTTTTTTAAGATATATATAATTATATACTTGGATATGAGAACTACTTTAGCTGTAGACGAGGATATAGCAAAAAGCTTTGCAGATATCGTAAAGAAGAAGAACATGGTGATCTTCTCAGTTACAAATGATGCCATAAAACTTACTACGGAATTGTTAAAAGAAGACATAGAACCTGAAGAAATGCTCTTTTTCATTAAGCTAGTCCGTTTGATGGATGCTATAGATGTGGTACCTATACCGGGTTATCTTAATGAGGAGATTCTGAATAAATTGTATTATATTGAAAAAGATAAATTGTACGAGATTTTCGTAAAAACAGGGAAAGAGGTTTCGAGTGTTTTCAAGGCATTGATGCCAAATATTACAAATGTACTGAGTTTTGCCAAATCGCTGGTGAAATTCTTTCCTTTAAAGAAAATAGAGGTGGAAGAAAAAGGAGGAAAAATTAGATTACTCGTAGTAGGCGCTGGGAAATCTTTAGTTACAACCAATTGTGTTCTACATTTCTTACGAGGTTTTTTAGAAGGTTACAAAACTAAAATAGTAGAAGAAACAGTTGGCATTGGAATTATAGATATAACCTTTACACCGTTACAAAACTATAACTATTGAGATTTTTCTAGTTCTTTCAATTTTTCGATGTTCTTTCTTTCGCTTTCATCTATTTGAGTTACAGAAAACCAAGCGTCTAGGATTTCTTTAGCCACTTGATTGCTTGTCAATCTTCCGCTCAAAGCAAGAACGTTCGCATCGTTCCACAATCTAGCGCCTCTTGCTGTTTCTGCATCATAACAAAGCGCCGCTCTTATGCCCTTTATTTTATTGGCCGCAATAGAAACCCCTGTACCTGTGTAACATATTAAGATTCCGCTATCTGCTTCACCGTTTAATAAGTCTTTGCATACTTCTTTAGCTACATCAGGCCAAGGCTCCACTTTATTGGTCACCAAAGAACCATGGATAAATACTTCATATCCTCTTCTTTTTAGCTCTTCTTTTAAGAATAACGCCACAGGGTAAAGATCATCGCTTCCTAAAGATACTCTTTTTTTCTCCATAAAAATTAATGGAGAAGATTCAATAAAAATATAGTAAAAAATAAATTATAATCCTAGAAGTGCAACGTCTTCTTCTTTAATTTCTACCCTCTCTCCTGTGTAAATTCCTATCTCAGGCATATCTGGCATTTCTATATCATATTGCTTTATCCTTGCCATTACCGCTTTAATTGAGTTGCCCCAAATCTTTCTTTTTTCTTCTAACGTTAAAACTCCCAATCCAGCATCTCTTGCTATCTCCTCCATTTTTCTATGGATATCCATGAATCCTGGAGGAAGCTTCCAAAATTCTTCTATAGGCTCCAACAATATAGGAGAAAGGAAAACGAATCCTGCTCTTAGTTGTCTAGTTATTTGGCTTTTTTCTTCTTCGCTTATCGAAGGTAGCTTTTTCTTAAGCATGTACCAAGTGAAAGCTAAGTGTCTAGCTTCATCCTTGTGGATGTTCAGAAATATATCTCTAAATACCTCATGCTTGGCTCTCTCAGCCATGCTCTTGAAAATAGTAGTAGCCCCTGTTTCAGCCATCATGAAAGAGGTGAATAGTATATGTAAAGGATACTTTTCCTCGCTTGCTTTCACGAAAGCTTTCCAATATCTTGAACCGTTGTAATAAATCCAGTTAATCGCTTTAAGGGCTTCTTCCTCAAAATTATTCCTTGGTTTCCATTTCCAAGGCCAGAAAGGACATAGTTTGTTGACGCATTTCATGCAGCATTCTTCATGTCTTCCTTCATCAAAAACTAATGAGGCAAACAGGAATTTAACAGGCTGTTCAGCGTGTGTTTCATAAGCCTTTATGAGCGCTTTGGCGAAAACAGGGGTTGCTCTTTCAAAAGTAGCCAACACTGAGAACCAATAACTGATAGCTATTTTCTGTTTTTCATCGAAATCTTTTGCATTAAGGGTATCCCAAGAGATGTCTGAGGCATTCCATTGCTCTTTTTTAGCTTTTTCGAATAGATCCATAAGCTCAGGTGTTTCGATTTCCCATTCTACAGGGAATATGTTAGGGGGTTGAATTGGAGGGGCTTCTAATAGTTTCCTTTCTTCTGCTTGGTTTTGTTCCATATCTCTATCTATTCTTCTAGGTATATAAATTTTTATTCCTTCGTATATATTAGTTTAAAAAAAATCCGGTAAATTTATATATAACCTCTATATTAATCTATAGTACATCTATATGGATAAAGAACCTCGAGTAAGAAGGGTTTGGAGACTTAAAGGAGGAAGCTATATAGTATCTTTGCCTAAGGAATGGGTGGAAAAACACAAATTAGAAGAAGTTTTAGTTTTAGCTGAACATAATGGTTCTCTGAAGTTACTCCCCAAAACGTTATACGATAAAAAAGAAGCAGTTATTGATCTAACAAAAATAAAGGATCCTGTTGTAGCAACCTATCATATATTAACTTCTTACATGCAAGGCTTTGATAGAATAAAAATTGTATCAGAAACTCCTATGGATGCCCAAACTAAGAAGAAGCTTCGCGATCTAAGAAGCGAAATGATAGGAGCGGACATTCTAGAAGAAAGGTCTGATTTGTTAATTTATGAAATCCTCTTGGATGTTTCCCAGCAAAGCGTGAATGAAACCATAAAGAGATTTAATGATTTCATAGACGGGATTCATATAGATACAGTTAAATCTATAGAGAATTTCGATAAACGTGTAGCTGAAGAGATCCTAGGCAGGATTAAAGATGGTCTTAAAAAGTATAGATACTTAATAAGGCAAATAGCCGTAGCCTCGAGAAATCCTTTGATCTCTGAAAAAATAGGTATATTAGATAATAGACAGGCAATAGTCTATGGTACGGTTGCTGCTTATTTAAACAGAATGTTACATCATACGGCTGCTCCTAATCAATATTTGCTTAAATTAAATGAAGAAGATGTCGTTGCTAAGGATTATGTGCTCAAGATCGCCGAAATCGCTTATAAAACGAGAAACAATTCTGTAAGCGCTTTCATCAATAAGGATTTGGATTTTGCTACAAAGGCGATGAAGTTCATGGTGATAGTAAGGAATCTAGAGGAAGAATTGTTGAATTATTTCTCTACAGGGAAGATATCAGTAAACGCAGCGATAGTGTATTCAATGATGAGCAAGGAATTCAGAAGAGTATGTGGATTTTCGGTAGGAGTTGCAGATGCTCTAGCAAATCTTCTCTTGGCTCCATGATTAGCTTATAGATAAGTGTTTTGATATGTTCTTAAAAGGAAAAGAGGGTTATTTCTAAGGGGGAAAAAGATATTATTTTCAGGGAGTTTGTTTTAGCTTTCTCCTAGCGTAATATGCTACTAGGATTATTGTTGTTATTGCTATGATTGCTAATAGTAGGTATAGTAAGTTTGTGGGGAATAGAGTTTCTTTTGGAGAAGGTGATGGAGATAGCGTTGTTTCTGGTGTTGTTTCTGAAGGGAGTGATGGAGACAGCGTAGGAGACGGGGTAGGAGATGGGGATGTCGTGGGATATGTTTGTGTTTGCTCAATGAGCTGGAAGCTAATAATTATTGTAGTATCACTTGTAAGCTGTATAGTCCCGTTCATCGGCATAGCTTCGTAGCCCTGTGGGAAGAGGATAGTATAGTTGTACACATCCTCCGGTAGGTAGAAGGTTATTTCAAGGCCTGTACTGTAATTTTCAATACTCGTTCCATTAGGAAAAGTTAATTTAACACCCCATTGAGTTCCCGAGGGTAGTTTCATTGTTTCATTTTGTCTGAATATTAAATTATACCATGTTGGAGTTGTTGGTGGTTTTTCTCTCCATGGTTCTATAAGTGGATATCTATCTATGTTGTTATCATTAATAACATATGGTGTGTCTCCTATCCCGTCACTGCCTGTTTCGTTCTGGTAGGGGCCTCTATACAAGTCAACACCAGTATAATCACTCCAGTAGTTTCCACCAGAAGGGTATCCATCATCCCAAACATTAGGAAGGCTATCTGAAGTGCTGACTTGTTGTGTGTTATTTATAAAGTTATTATGATAAAACCTATTATTTGAGGAACCGTAGAGAGAAATACCATGCCAATTTAATGCTATATTGTTTCTAATTATAATATTATTTGAAGAACCACTAAGAACAATACCTCTTCCATTGTTTGTTATATTGTTTCCAATTATATTGTTATTGTTTGAATAATAAAATTCGATGCCAATCCATTTGTTTGCTAATATATTATTATCATTTATACTATTATTGTTTGAAGTACTAAGAGCAATACCATTCCAGCGGTTTGTTACTATATTGTTATTACTTATAATATTACTTGAAGAAGACTCATGAAGAGCAATACCTATTTCATTGTTTGTTACAGTGTTTCTAATTATATTGTTATTGTTTGAATTATGAAGATAAATACCAATCCATTCGTTTGCTGATATACTACTATTGCTTATATTATTATCTGAAGAGTTCACGAGGTAAATGCCCCATACATTGTTTGCTATGATGCTTTCACTTATTTTTACATTTCTTGTTTCTAATAGTTCAACTCCAATGCTTGCATATGATAGGTTAAGGTTTTTTATAGTGATATTACTACATCTAACAAGTATGATTTGCCCAGCATCCTCTATAGTAATGTCTGAAGTATTTTCAAGATAAACTAAAGGCCTACCATTAACTAAATTATCAACAACAATATTATTATAGGAATACCTTACGAACAAACCATTCCTGACAAACACATTTCTAATTATACTATTATTGTTTGAAGAACCAAGAACAATACCATCCCAGCGGTTTGCTATTATATTGTTACTACTTATAATATTACCTAAAGAATGGTCAAGAGTGATGCCTTCCCCATTGTTTGTTATATTGTTTCTAATTATACTATTATTATTTGAATGATAAAGTTCAATACCAAACGATCCGTCTGATATATTATTATCACTTATACTAGTATTGTCTGAATAATAAAGAGCAATACCATGCTGTTTGTTTGCTGATATATTATTACCGCTTATAATGTTACCTGAAGAACCATGAAGAGCAATACCTATTTCATTGTTTGTTACAGTGTTTCTAATTATATTGTTATTGTTTGAAAAATAAGGTTCAATACCAACCCATTTGTTTGCCGATATGTTATTATCGCTTATACTATTATTGTGTGAATAATAAAGAACAATACCATTCCAACGGTTTGTTACTATATTGTTATTACTTATAATATTACTTGAAGAACCACTAAGAGCAATACCTGCTTCATTGTTCGTTATATTGTTTCCAATTATATTGTTAGTATTTGAGATATTAAGATAAATACCAATCCGTCCGCCTGATATATTACTACTACTTATACTATTATCTGAAGAATTCTCGAGATAGATACCACCATAGAAACCTGTAATTGTAATATTTTTTATTGTTATGTTTCTCCTGTTTGATAAGTCTATTCCCTTGCCTGATCCCATTCCTTGGACAGTATGACCTGCTCCATCAAGCACTATATTATCTCTTTCAATAATAATTCCATCTGCAGGACTCACAATATCATCTGTTAAGATGTA
>JBEPZU010000025.1:0-9008 GCA_041640715.1 Thermoproteota archaeon
GCTCCTGCGGGGATTATCACCGTAGCCCCTGGAGCTGCAAAAATGAAGTTGCCGAAGGTTAAAAAGGCGATTAAAAAAGCAAAAGCTAAGCCTTGATAGGAAAGTCTGAATGCAGCCCAATGGCCATAGTGAATAGCTGTATACTTATGGGCTAGTTCATGAAGTACAAAACCTGAACCTACTGCTATTAAGCTAATTATAAAAAACTCAAAGAAGAACGATATGCTTCTAAATAGAAACCTAAGGGAGAATAAAAAAGCTAGGCTTAGAAGGGCGATCATTAAATGTTTGATTTCTTCATATCTTCCTTCTGAATAGCTAATCGTGAAAAGTCCCTTTATCATAATCCGTTTATTAGATACTTTATATAAATACTTACCAATGAAATTGGTAGCACTGATAAAGGTTATAGTGCTCATCATTTCTTTAATTCTTAGCATATTCTCAATCTCCATACCAATATCAGCTTCTATGATCAAGATAGAGCCCCCAAGGCTTGAAGATGTAACAATCCATGTTAAAAACAATACCCTATTCTTAGAAGCTAAATACTTGATAATTAATAAGGGGATATACGATCTTGAAGAAATCTCGTTGCAAATAACAATATCAACGCTAGGAGGAATATTGATAACAAACTTTAGAGAAGGATTGCCTGAGAAGAATATAATAATAAAAGGAGGATCTAGTTACGAAGGGAAAGTATCGTTGAGCTTCAACGTGGAAAACTTAAAAAAGATGGGCATACTCGATATCCTAGAAAAAGATAAGGCGGTTAAAATAGAAATCGCTTCTACGGGAAGATATGCCTTTGGCCTTCTATTCTTTAGGGTCTCTTATTCAACTATATTCAATTTCAGTCCCCCTATCGAGAAACTAGAGGTTTACGTAAATCCAGAGATGTTGATTGCTTCTAAATCTTTTAAAATTGAAAACGATACAATATATGCTATATTACCTATAAAAATAAATTATAAAGGATGGTTAAAAATAAATAATTTAATTATAAATGGATATGCTAAACATAATAATCTTATTTTATTTAATTTTTCAGCTCAAATTCCAGAATTATTTCAAGGAAATAATAGTTACAACATAAATATAATTATAGGCAAGAAGAATTTAATATTATTGTTATCTAAAGACATAAAAATGACAATAATATATACTATAAAGGGAGGGGGTATTGAGATAAATGATTCAATAGAATTTTTCTCTAAAAAAATAATAAAAATTGAAGGTAGCAACCTTAGTATATCAAAATATAATTCTACCCATATATTAGTTAAGGCATTTTCAACGATCAATTCTTATGCAAATTATGAAATAAACATAGCAACATTAATAAAAATATATGACAATACAAATAATTTTCTCTTATATGAAAAAACTTTAGCTATTAATTTGAAACCGAACTCAGCTAATGAAATCATGCTAGACTTCTTGATAAAAGGAACGCATGGTTCGGTGATTAGAATTGAGCTCTATCTAAAAGAGCCAGTAAATCTTGAAGGCGAACCTTTGATTTCTGAGATCTTCATTATACCATGAATAAAGCTATATTCCTCACTTTACTCTTTTTGCTAATTTTACCCAGTCAATTTTACTCTATCAAAGCTAGCAGCGATACTGGTTTTGATATAGGAATTCATTATTTGTATTCAGGAAAAGACTCCATAAGAGTAGATCTGGAGAAAATAAAGAGCAATGGATTTAAAGTCATAAGATTTCCCTTCATTTGGGAGAAAATCGAGCCCTATGAAGGAGTTTTCGACTTTTCTTATTACGATGCTTTATTACAAGAAGCTCTACGCTTGGAACTAAAGATAATAGGCATATTAGGATTTGCCACGACCGATTTCTTACCCAGTTGGTTGAAAGATGGCATAGACGATCCTAGCTATTTAGATAAGCTAGCAAGATATTCCAGAGCAGTGCTAGAAAGATATGCTGGGAAAGTTGAAATCTGGCAGATAGAGAACGAGCTAAATCACATCGATGCTTACAAATGGGTAGGTTGGAGAACAGGGAATTGGAGCGAAGATCAAATAATCAGCGTCTTGAATTTACTTTCTAAGCAAGTCAGACAGTATACTAGAGATAAAATCATGATAAACGTGATAGTAGATAATCCTAATTGGCTTTGGTTCTTGAAAAAAGTCCAATTCATAGAACATGATATAATAGGATTAGATTACTATCCCAATTATCTAGATGACTTCAAGGAAGATGCCGGAAACCCGAGCAAAGGCTTTGAAATATACAACTACATAAAAGAGGCGAAGAAATTAGGGAAAGAAGTGATAGTAGCGGAAACCGGATATTCTACCTATAACGCTCTACATTCCTATGAGAATCAAAAAAGATTCGTAGAAGAGATCCTTAAGGGAGCTCTATTGGCAGGCGTCAAAACAGTCGTCTTCTACCATTATAAAGATATGAGTAAAGGTGAACATATCGAAGAAAATTTTGGTCTAATAGCTTATGACGGAAGCGAAAAACCTGCATGGAAAAGGATTAAAGAATTATCTCAGGGATTTAAATTAAAAATTCAAACATTCCTCGATGGGAAAGAAACTAACCTATACGTTACGATAGAAAACATATCATTAGAAACACCCTTAGAGATAATTCTACCTCCCTTAAATCTAAAAATTAATATAACGAACAATATAAAAAATGAAAATTTGGTAATTAAGCTGGAAAATGTAACAATAAATAATTTAGGAATAAATAATCCAAATATAATCTTTACATTGAATAACGACACAACTATAAAAATATTTTATTCTAAATATTATCAAATTAAAGTATTTTTAAAAGTAAAAGATGATAGACTATACATTCCTTCTTTAAAAATTAAATTAAATTCTTCTGATTATGAAATAATTGATAGTAATTTATTTTTAAAAGAAGGGAAATATAAAGTTGAATTACCAAATGAAATTATCATCTCAGATAGAAAATTTAAAGTTAATAATAATAATTTTGAAATATTTGTAAATTTAACAAATAGAGAAATATTTATTGATGTAATACCTATCTATAAATTAAATATCATAGTTAAAAGTTGGCTGGGTTTGGATAAACAAATTAAGATCATGATAAAAGGAAATACGATAAAAAGCGTTCAATCTTCTAATTACGTAGATGAATTGCAGCAGGAAACTTATGTAATAGAAGTATCCTCCTTTTATACGATTTCAGAAAAAATCGAATTGAACAAAGACACCTATCTAATATTTTATATGCCAGAAGAATTGCTCCTAATTCCTCCTTTGTTATTTTTCATAATACCTTTATATTTAATAGTTAGAAAAAACAAAGCCTTAGATGTTAAAAAGATTAAAGTAATAGCAGACATAGGAAGCTCAATATTCTTTTATATAATATTACCTTATTATGGTTTAATTCTAATATCCGAAATATTAATTAGAAAACCTATAATATTTTATTCCTTTAATGATATAATTCTATTCGGAGGTCTTATTATTGCAGCAAAGGCTCTTAAGTTAAATTCAAAAACGATATTGATCTCAGAAATACTTTCTACTTTATTCAATATTTTATATGTAATATTCATAATAGGTAGAGCCCTATATTCTGAATTCGGGTCTTATTACTTAGAGCTATTCAACACCAGCGTTCAGGTGAATATAGCGCCCTATTTATTGATGATAATCACATTAATAGCGATGAAAGGTTTCTTGAACTTTTCAAACCTTTATTATGCTAAGAAATGAGCTTTAGCTTACTTTCTAAGAAAATACAAGAGCATCTAAAGGAATTAGGTTATTTTGAAGAAACTAAACCCCAAAAAGAAGCTATACCTAAAATATTAGAGGGGAAAAACGTTCTTTTGATTTCTCCTACAGGTACAGGTAAGACAGAGGCAGCTTTATTGCCAATATTAGATAAGATGCATCGAGAGAAAACAAGCGATAAAAGCGAAGGAATAAAAACGCTTTACATAACTCCTTTGAGATCCTTAAACAGAAACTTGATGGATAGGATAACCTTATGGTGCAGCAAGCTCGATTTAAGAGTTGCAGTAAGACATAGCGATACTTCAATAAGCGAAAGGAGGAAACAAACCCTAATGCCTCCTGACCTCTTGATAACCACTCCTGAGACTTTACAGATCTTACTAGTTAGCGAGAAAATGAGAAACCACCTAAAAAGCTTGAGATATGTGATAATAGATGAATTGCATGAAATAGCTGAAAGCAAAAGAGGTTCCCAATTGAGCTTAGGTCTTGAAAGATTAAGGTTGATTTCGCCTGAATTTCAAGTGATAGGTCTTTCTGCTACCATAGGTGAACCTGAGAAGTTAGCCAAGTTCTTAGTAGGAATGGATAGAGAATGCGAAATAATAAAGGCTGAGGAAGAAAGAAAGATGAAGTTTTACATAAGCCTAGCCTTCCCTAACGAGGAAGATGAAATATTAGCTAATGAGATTTTAACATATCCTGAAGTAGCGGCTAGGTTAAGGAAGATAACAGAAGAGATTAAAGATAAGAAAGCCACGTTGATATTCACCAACACGAGAAGCGAAGCTGAGATATTAGCTAGTAGATTGCGCATGATGAACACGAACGTTCTAGTTCATCACAGTTCTCTTTCAAGAGAAGCTAGATTGGATGCAGAGACTTCGCTGAAAACAGGAGAGATAAGAGGAATAGTATGCACGTCTTCTCTAGAATTAGGTATAGACATAGGTAATATAGATTTCGTGATACAATATAACTCACCTAGACAGGTCACTAGACTGGTTCAAAGAGTAGGAAGGAGCGGACACTACTTTAAAGGTGTTGCAGAAGGTATCATAATAGCTATTAGCATCGATACTTTCCTTGAATCCTACGCTATAGTAGAGAAGGCGATCAGAGGAGAATATGAAAGGATAAAAATACCTGAGAAACCGATGGATGTATTGGCCCATCAAATAATAGGCATGCTTATCGAATACGGCGAATTAGAAATCGAGGAAATTCTCAAAATTTTCAGGAGAGCTTATCCCTATCGTAACCTAACAAGGGAGGAAATAGAATCTTTGATAAATGCTTTAGAAATCCTCAAGCCAAGGGTACTTTTAAGAAGAATGGATAAATTGTCTAAGACCAAAGGCTCATACTTATACTATTTCGAAAACCTGAGCATGATACCTGATCAAATTCAATTTGCTGTGATAGATGTAGAGAACGAGAATTTCATAGGAAGCTTAGATGAAGAATTCATAGCCCAATACGGTGAGGAAGGGACTAGATTTGTCTTGAAGGGAGAAGTTTGGGAAATAGTATCCATAGATGAAGAACAAAAAAAGGTACTTTGCAAGAAAGCTAAGACAGCTCTAGGTGTGGTACCTACTTGGGTAGGAGAAGAAATACCTGTAGAAAAAGAAATCGCTCAAAGAAGTTCTGAGCTCAGGAGAAATTTGTATGAAGGTTTAGATTTACCGAGTTTGGAGAATATCGACGAAAAAGAATATGAAAGGATGAAGAAAATATTTGAAGAAGATAGGAAGAAAAATCTATACTATCCTAGGAATTACGAGATACTCATAGAAGAAGACGAAGGTATCATCGTGATAAACGCTAGCTTTGGTACGAACATAAACAGGCTTTTTGCTAAGCTTTTAGCTTTCTTAATAAGCGAGAAATTGAGGAGGAATTTCAGGATTTATAGTGATGCTTATAGAATATTCGTATTCTCTGAAGAAATAGGGAGTAAGGAAATATTGGAGTTGATCAAAGAAGCACCATATCATGATTTGGATAGCCTCATAAGAAAGATCTTCAATGAAAATGATAATCTCTTTAGGTTTAGATTTTTGCATGTAGCCAAGAGATTTGGCATAATTAGGAAGAACGTAAGCGTGGATAAGAAGATAATAATTGAATTGGCAAGACAATACAAAGAAACGCCTATCTATGATGAAGCGCTCAAAGAGCTTTTAAGCAAAGATCTCGATGTAGAAGGAATTAAAGAAATATTTAATGAAATTTTATCTGGGAAGATAAAACTTAGAGTTAGCAAAGAAATGAACAGCTCAAGCAGGGAAGCCCTAAAATACGTGGTTTCTGAGCTCGCTGTTCCTGGAAATAAAGATCCCAGAAGGGTTTTAATTGAAACTCTCAAAACCAGATTGTACAGCAAATTAATCACTCTAATCTGCATGGATTGTCTAGAATATTCAGAGACATGTAGCCTTGTTACAAAGAAAGATCTTATATGTCCTTTTTGCGGTTCTAGAAGAATAGCGATATCCAAGCTCCCTTCCAGCACTGTTAATAAACTACTAATAGAGATAACAAAAGGAAGTCCTAGCATGAAGACGAGGATAATTGAAAGGAGATGGAAAATTATAGCTGAAAAAATAGAAAACAAAGGAAGATTAGCTGCATTGGTATTCATTTCCAATGTTTCTTTTAACAAGGCTTTGGAAATTTTAAGGAGGTATAACGAAGAGGATGAAGAATTTTATCAAGATATACTCAAAGGAGAAGTAGAAAGATTAAAGCAAATATTCAGAAGAATTTCATCGAAAACTTAACAATGTATAATTTCTCTAACGAATATTATTTAAAGCTTTCGCTTTAATTTTTGTTTTCTCTACGAGCCAAGCGCGAAAAGCTTTATGAAAAAATTAGCGAAAGATTTATATACTAATTGAAGAATAAATTACATAAAGAATATGGTAACTGCATACTGTGTAAAGGATAAAAAATCCGTAGAAATAAAGAACCCTGTTGAAGTAACTCTTAAGAACAATAGAACTGCTATTAAAGGGACCTGCCCTATCTGCGGAGGAACAGTATATAGAATCGGTAAATTAAAGAAATAAATTTTTTTTATTTTTTCATTTCTGTTTCTAAAATTTCTTTTATCGCTTGATCTACTATTTCTTGATCTTTTTTAGTATACCATTCTATTTTTAAAGTATCATATTTCCAAACTATTTTACCATCGTTTACATCGAAATCTATAACTATTCTAATGACATCTCCTTTTTCGACTTTTAATTTTTCTACAAGTATCTTATAGAGCAGTTGATTTAAAACGGCACTACTATAAGCAACTTCCTCACTTTTCAAACTCCCTGTTTCTTGTAAAGATTTGGTTATTGCGAACAAAGTTCTCCTTACCTTATCTGCGTATGCACCTGCGATTACTGTTCCAACGTTCAAAGTAAGCATAGTGATAATAGTATGTTTAAAAATATAAAGTTTGAAGCTTCAAACTTTAATCTGCGATAAATTAAAAATTCTTAGTTGAATCTGCTCAAATAATTTTTAAGGACCTGCCGCATTTCTCAAAAGCGTTCAAAGCGAAGTCGAGATCTTCTTTGGTATGCATTGCCGTAACTATGGTTCTTATTCTAGCCTTTCCTCTAGGTACCATTGGATAATAGATAGGAACACCGAATACTTTTTCTTTAAAAAGCATCTTACTGAACTCCTTAGTGGTTTTATTCTCACCTATTATCACAGGAGTTATAGGCGTTTGACTTTCTCCTATATCAAAACCCAGCTGTTGAAGAGCCTTTTTAAAATAACGCGTGTTTTCCCAAAGCCTCTCAAATAAAGATCGATCTTCTTGAACTATCTTTATAGCTTCAAGACAAGCAGCTGCTACAGGAGGAGGATGTGAACCAGTCAGCAAATAGGGTCTAACCCTGTTTTTTAAATAATCGCATAATAACTTTGATCCTACTATGTATCCTCCTACACAACCGAAGGCCTTTGAAAAAGTACCCATTTCTATATCCACCTTATCTTCTACATGGAAATAATTGGCAACGCCTCTTCCATTCTCTCCCAATACCCCATCACCATGAGCATCATCCACATATAAGATAGCATTGTATTCTTCGCATAGTTTAACTATAGCAGGCAGAGGAGCGATGTCGCCATCCATGCTGAAAACTCCGTCTGTAACTACCAATACTCTCCTGAACTTCTTAGCTTCAGTTTGAAGTATTTTCTCAAGAGTTGCTACATCTTTATGAGGGTATATCCTTTTCTCACCTCTACTAAGTCTGATCCCGTCTATTATGCTTCCATGATTTAACTCATCGCTTATTACCAAGTCTTCTTTATCTACAAGTTGAGGTATAGAACCTGCATTGGAGACGAAACCCGTCTGAAAAACTACAGAGGCCTCTTTTCGTTTGTATTTTGCCATTTCCCTTTCTAGTTCTACATGTATTTTCATTGTCCCAGCTATAGGCCTAACAGAGCCTGAACCTACTCCGTATTTCTCTATAGCTTCGATGGCCGCTTTCTTTAGCCTAGGATGGTTTGCCAAACCTAAATAATTATTAGAACAGAGCACAAGAACACGTTCACCGTTAACGATCGTCCACGCTTCAGAAGGTCCTTCGAGTATATATTCGTCCCATATTAAATAATCCTTCTCCATTTGATCCAGGATTTCCTTCATGAAGTGAAGTTTTGAATTGCTCATATGAGTTATATCTACAACGTTTATATTAATTTAAGATTGTTTAAAATCATGAAGGCCTTAGCTAAAGATAGCCCTTCTAGAGGTTTATCTTTAATAGAAGCCAAAGAACCGATGATCATTGAAGATGATGATGTGATCGTCAAAGTATTATACTCTTCAGTATGCGGTACGGATCTTCATATATATGAATGGGATGATTGGGCCAGATCTAGGGTGAAAATTCCTAGGATAATAGGTCATGAAATGGTAGGAGAGGTTTTGAAGGTAGGAAGGTCTGTTAAGAATTTAGAAGTAGGAGACATTGTAGCAGGAGAATCGCATATACCTTGCCAAAATTGCTATTATTGCAGGACTGGAAGAATGCATCTTTGCAGTAATATGAAAATATTGGGAATAGATATTGATGGGTGTTTCGCTGAACTATGCAAAACTAAGGCAATATCTTTATGGAAACCTAATATCGATTTAAAAACCGAGTATTTATCTTCACTAGAACCCTTGGGCAATGCAGTACACGTAATATCTGAAATAAATCCAGGCAT
>JBEPZU010000026.1:0-8956 GCA_041640715.1 Thermoproteota archaeon
TATAAGAAGGTACAACCCATTTCTTAGAAGAAGGTAGGTTTATCCATAATTGGAGACCTCTATTTTCAGGATCTTCAATTTCTTTATCCCCTTCTTTCCTTTTTCCAGGCTTTGGCATCTCTGCATGAAATATTCCACTTCCAGCAGTCATTCATTGAAGATCTCCGCTGCTTATAATGCCTCTTATTCCAGTGCTGTCTTCATGATGTACTTCTCCTTTGATCACGTAAGTAACAGTTTCGAAACCTCTATGAGGGTGCCAACGAAAACTAGCTAAGTATTCGTGAGGGTATCTTGAACCGAAATCATCCAATAACAGAAAAGGATCCGTTAAATAGGCTACATTAGGATCTCCTAAAGCTCTCCTAACTTTAACATCAGCTCCTTCTAGCGTTTCTCTAGATCTCAATATAAAGCTAATTCTTCTTTTATTCATAGTTGGAATCCTATTCAAGTTTATATAAACTTTAATTTTTATATTATTAAAAAATGCAAACAAATTTAAAAGCAATAGAATTCTTTGAAGTCACCAAGCGTTATGGTAAGGTTATCGCGCTGAATTCATTAACCTTCGAAATACCTATAGGTTCTAAGGTCGCTTTATTAGGACCAAACGGTGCAGGTAAGACTACTACTCTTAAAATAATAGCAGGGCTCTTGACTCCTGATATGGGGTATGTGAAAGTAATGGGAAGAGACCCTGAAAGCATTGAGACTAAGAGGATTATAGGATATTTACCAGAGGATGCCCAGCCTTATAGAACTTTATCTGTAAGAGAAAATCTTGAGTATATCGGAGCTTTGAGAGGTGTTGAAAACTTAAAGGAAAAAGTAGATAAGTTATTGGATTTGCTCAACCTTAGAGAATACGAAAAAGCTAAGGTAGGAAGACTATCTCGAGGAAATGTTCAAAAATTAGCAATTGCGCTCGCTTTAATTCACGATCCTAAGATCCTCTTACTAGATGAACCCTTAAACTATTTGGACATTCCTACTCAAGAAGAGGTCATAAAGATTTTGAATTCTCTAGACGCTACGATGCTGGTATCTACTCACATAATGTCTGTAGCTACTAGACTTACTGATCAAGTTTTGATGATAAATAAAGGGAAATTGATATGGAAAGGGTATATCGATGAAATCAGGAAATTGTCCAAGGAAGAGAGGCTTGAAATTATAGTCGCTAAACTTATAACAAATTCACAATGAGTTCTCAGTTATTCCTCTTGATAAAATTCCTAATAAAGACTAGGTATTCAATGCCCGCCTTAATGTTTATTTTAGCCTTGATATTGTTTTCCAACTTAGGTTTCGCTAGAACAGAAAATCTACCTACATTCTTTTCAACATATTTGATCATTATATTCACACTTGTTCTCTCTACGGCTTTCTTTTTAGGCGGTCTTTTGTTGATAAAGTCGGATGCGGACTATTTGTTGACATTACCTTTGTCTAGATTTCATTTTGTTTTATCTCTATTCTTGATCCAATTCCTAAGTTTTGGCTTGATCATGCTTTTCTTGTTTGCATTCTTTTATCTTATAGCAGGTATCATAGGCTTGATGTTTTCGATAGCATTTTCTCTTATATCCACTTCGTTGAGCACAATTTCTTATAATCTTACATTGAAGAAGAAATTAATCCTAGGAAGTGCTTTGATAACTTGGTTCCTTTCTCCTTTGCTTGGTTTTGAATTCTCCCCTACTTATATTTTCATCAAACATTCTACATTCGCCCTAGTTTCATTGTTGTTGCTAACAGGGTTGACTTTGTATTTTGCTGTGAAGTCTTTGATGAAAGCTGAGCTTGAAATAGCCA
Source organism: Thermoproteota archaeon (assembly GCA_041640715.1). GTDB lineage: Archaea > Thermoproteota > Thermoprotei > Gearchaeales > Gearchaeaceae > DSFO01. The sequence goes on from JBEPZU010000026.1 coordinate 1,819, forward strand.
GAAAAACTGTGAGCATTACTTCAAGCGAGGTCAAAAAACCTATGAGTTTTGAGAAAAGCAAGGGGGTAAAGGCGGTATATAAATTCCACATTGAAGGCTTCAGGATACTTTCTAGGACGAATTTCATGGGTGTTTCTTCTATAAGGCTGGTAAGGATAAACGTAATTTATCTATTTCTTGTCAGTTCTTTGGCAAGCTTATTGATCTTCGCGTTAATAGAAAATCTAGGGAATATATTATTTAAATTAATAATGATATTGTCAGTGAATTACGTGGCTTACCTATTTTCCATTATTCTTTCTTCAGGATCCTTGAGTGATGAAAGAATATGGTTATCATTCACTTCTATGGATCCTGTAAAATATTTAAGACATGTTTTTCTAGCAAGAGCTCTAGCAACTTTAATAATTTTCTCCCCTTTAGCCGCGATAAGCTTCATAGTATTTTTGATCAATGGCATTCCAGAAATGGTTGGCACGATCTTCTTAGTAACTTTCTTCCTTCCTTCTTTCAGCTTCTTGATATCGCTAACGGCTAATTACTTAAGGCCGGTTCAAGTAAGAGAGGAAGCGTTAACTGCTTATCAGTTCACCTTAAGAGACATAGCATTTACATTTTTCGCACTATTTGGATTCTTCCTAGTTATTTTACACACCTCACCTCTTTTAGCGATCGTAATAAGCTTAGTTACAGCCACTTTGTCCATGTTTATAATTAGTAGAGATGAAATACTCAGGAAACTTTGTTACAAACTTGCTGAATCTGGCTTTATTTGATGTACCTAGAAAGTATGAAGTAGAGAATTGTTATCAGTAAAATTAGAAACAAAAAAACCGAGAATAATGCGTTAATTATTTGAACAGGTATCAATATTAAAACCGAAATTAAGCTTATAATAAATGCTGAAATTATGGTTAGAGTTTCGTTTAAAATCTTCTTGCCTACTAAGTTAATTATTATAGATTTCTGATCGGGACTTATTTTAGAAAAGTTAGAAAAAAGGATTTGATGTGAAGCAATAAAAGAAGATATCTCTAAATAAAATAATAATAGTAAAACAATTATTAAAATAAATAATAGATCTAATTTGGTTATAACTGTGTAGGAGAAGATTCCTGCAGAATTTATAAAATTAGCTAATTTGATCAATGTAATATATTTAAGTAAATTCCAAGCAATAAAAGCTACAAGAGAAGTTATTAAAAACATTATAAAAAAAATGTAAAAATTTGATAAATATGCTAGATAACTTAAAATTGCAAAACTTATCAAATAAAGTAGATGGGTCAAATATTTCATATTACCTCCTTAATCTAGCCCAAGTAGTTGAAGCCTTTCTAAGCTCTATATCTAGAGATCTTTCCATATCCCATTCAAGAACATTTGCGAACTTCTCGACTGTATGTAAGTAGTTTTCCCTTTCTATTCTTATCAGCTTGTCGATCAAATCCATCTCGGCTTCGGGTTTTGATTCAAAGGGATTGGGTATTATGCAAATTACCTGATAGCCTCTCTTGCTCAACTCAGCAATGGCCAAAACTACTTCAACGTCCAGGATTGGAGAAATGAAGATAACTTGAGTAGTTATAGGAAACATCAAAGAGACGAGATCCTTTAAAAGCCTCATATCTGTGAGTTTTCCCGGTTCAGCATCTAAAACAGCATAAAGAATTCTATCGAATTGCTTTCTTCCAAATGAAGGAGCTATTCTGTAAATTTCCTCAGCCATTACCAGTAAGCCTACGCGATGCTTTTCTCTCAAAAGTCTATAAGCTAATAGCAAAGAAGCCTTAGCTGAATAAAGTAACAGAGATTTTTCCCTTACCATTATATCGTTGGAAGATCTGTAATCTAGTATTATCAAAGCATCAGAACTCAACTCAGCATGATAGACATTCTTCATTATCTTACCAGTTCTAGCCGTAGCTTTCCAATTAATTCTCTTGGCAATTTCTCCTTTTCTGAGCTCAGCAACACTATAGAATTCGCCCCCAGTTCCTATTGCTCTTGCAGCATACTCTCCAGGCCAAGACTTCGTAAACTTTGGCTTTAGTTTTATTTCGCCGAATAAAGAGATCTTGGGTGAAGCTTTAAAACTTGAGTGAATGGCTAAGTCTTTCTTCTCAAAAACTGAGCCCGTATTATCAAAGGCTATTAACTCAAGAGGGCCTATCTTATACTTTCCTATCTCGCTTACTTTAATTACATAACTAAAAGTTTTTGTTTCGTTCTTCTTTATTTTCATAAGCATCGCATTAGAACCCCCTATTAGCTCAATTCCTTCTTGAAACGAATCTATTATATACAAGTAATCTAGATCATCGCCTTTATTGCTAATCTCAAGCTTTACTTCTAATTCCTCATCTTCTCTGATTATTTCCTTATTTAGATTTCTTTTAATTTCTAAATCTAATTTTATTTCTTTCTTAAATATTAATAAAAAAATTAAGTATGAAAATAAAGGTATAGATGATATTAAAATAGTTTCATTTCTTAAGAAAGATCCTATTAAAATTAACAAAATTATAGAAAAGAATAAAGTTATAATCTTTGGTGTTAACATTAAATTTTAGGTACCTGAACTTGGTTTAATATTCTTTGTAGTATTTGATCTGGCTTGACACCTCTAAGCCAATATTCAGTCTTCAATATTAACCTATGCCTAAGAGCGTGCAAGAAGACTTTTTTCACGTCATCAGGTATCACGTAATTCCTACCTTCAATGAAAGCTTTAGCCCTTGCGAGCTTTAAAAGTGCTAACGATCCCCTTACACTTGCTCCTACTTCTACTTCAATAGCATTCCTAGTAGCTGAGACCAGCTGTACTATGTATTTCTTTATATCATCAGAAACGTAAACCTTCTCCACTTCTCTTTGCATTTCTAATACTTCCTCTTTGTTAGTTACGCTTTTTATGTCCACTTCATCCTTCATCCTCTCTATTCTCCTACTCAATATCTCTACTTCTTCTTCAAAACTAGGATAGCCTATGCTTATCTTTATCAAAAACCTATCAACTTGAGCTTCAGGTAAGGGATATGTTCCTTCATATTCTATGGGATTTTGGGTGGCTATCACGATGAAAGGTTTCTCGAGGGGATAGGTTTCACCTTCTATTGAGACTTGTCTTTCTTGCATAGCTTCGAGGAGAGCTGATTGAGTTCTAGGGGGTGCTCTGTTTATCTCATCTGCTAAGAGTATGTTCGTAAATATAGGACCCTTCATCAATTCAAACTTAGAACTCTCTTTGTTTAGCACAAAAGAACCTGTTATATCCGAAGGTAATAGATCAGAGGTGAATTGAACTCTCTTAAATTCCAAACCTAAGGCTTTTGCAAATGACTTAGCCATTAGCGTCTTAGCCAATCCAGGATAGTCTTCTATTAAAACATGTGAATCGCAAAGTATAGCGAGCATAATTAATTCTAGTACTTCTTCTTTTCCTACTATCGCTTTGGATACTTCTTCTATTATAGTGTTATAACTTCTCACCATGCTATGCTTATAACTTTATTCAATACTCTTATATATTCTCGATCATTCAGCTTTAAAGGAAAATCTCTGTAAAATAACACTGCGATTATTTCTTTATCCTTTATCAATTGCTCGGCATTTTCAGGAGTTATCTTAAATCCATATTTCCTCTCTATAGCTTCCCTTAATATTTCTCCTAAGACTATCCTCGAAATTTTAGAACCTTCTATTGCTTTTTTTATCATTTCTCTTTTCCTTTCGTAAGGGTTTTCATAACTCAGTTTTTTATATCTCCTAATAGAAAATTCTATGAATTCGAGTTTCTTTAAAGAGAAATAAATTAATAGCGAGAAAAGAAAAAATATTGAGGAAAAAAGAAGATAATATGATATTAAATTTTTTTCTAAAATAAAAGATAAAATTAAAGGGATTAATGATAATATTAAAAAAACTACAAGAATTTTGTTCATATCAAAGCTTTTCTTTCAATTCTTTTATGATGTCTTCTACAAGTTCTCTTGCTAAATTCACTTTATCTTGTGATATTTCGTGATTGCTGTATCTAGCTTCTTCGAAAAGGAGGGTCAATTTACTGAAACTTCTAGGTTTGAAATTCAGGATCTTGTAGACGTTGTCTTCGAATTCTCTTGCAGTTAAATGCGGTGCGTCTTCGATGCCTCTGCTGATTAGGAAGTTGCATACCTCTTTGTAAAGCCCCAAGATGGGATTTGAACTTTTTTGATAGCTTATTTTAAGCTCTTCGATGTTTTTCTCTAAAATTTTCTTGAACTCAACTATAGAGCTGCTAGAATAAGTTTTCTTTAATTTAAATCTGAAAGAAGGTTTTCCTGAAGCTAAATTAGATAATATGTAAACCGAGGAAATAAACAATATTACTAAAATTGAAATTAAAATAAGAGTTGTGAAATTACTATAGTTTCTATTTGAATGAATGGGAGGGTTTATCGTGAAGAAGCGCGTTATTGTATTCGTTGTCATGGTTTTATTTTGAGTTGTTTCAGAGCTTTCTCCAACGATAACAGTGTTGTTTTCAATTATATTGCTTTGACCTATTTTATAATAGCTTAGGATTTCAAGATTGTACAATAAGCTTACGATCAGGAATGAAAAAATAGGAATTATGATTAATAATTTTATTTCTTTGTTCAAGTTAACTCTGGTACTATGCCAAATCTCTTCTTCACTAGATTCCTTATTATCACGATTCTTTGTATATCGTTGGTTCCTTCGTAAATCTCTGTTATAAGAGTATCTCTTAAGAAGCGCTCTACTCCTGTTTCTCTAACGACTCCATAACCACCGTGTATCTTGATAGACCATAGCGCTACTTTCTCAGCTGCTTCTGTCGCGAAAGTCTTTGCTAAGGAAGCTGCAAATATGGCTTCTTTCTTTCCTCTATCAGCTAAAGAGGCTGCCCAATAAGTCAGAAGTCTTGCTGTTTCAAGTAAAATGACCATATCAGAGACTTTAAAGGCTACAGATTCAAAGCTTAGTATAGGTCTATCAAAAGCAGTTCTCATTGCAGCATAATCTAAGCTCTTTTCGAGCAAAGCCTGAATCATTCCTACAGCTTGTGCAGCTACTCCTATCCTTCCATGGTCATAGGTTGATACTAGCATCTTAAATCCCTGTCCTTCTTCTCCTACTAAATTCTCACTTGGTACTTCTACGTTATCCAAGATCACTTCATAGGGCTGTTCACCTCTCAAACCCATTGTAGTTATCCTAGAACCTAGCTTTAATCCAGGAGTATTCTTCTCTACTATGAATAAAGATAAACCTTTCCATCTTTCTTTTCTTGAAGGAGGAGGACTTGTTCTTGCTGATACTATGAAGAAATCTGCCTTTTCAGCACCTGTTATAAAGATCTTTCTTCCATTTATTACCCATTTATCTCCTTCTTTCTTCGCAGTTGCTTGGATTCCAGCTACGTCGCTTCCAGCAGCAGGTTCTGTGCTAGCATGTGCAGCATAAGCTTCACCGCTAGCTATTTTAGGTATGTATTTTCTTTTTTGTTCTTCGCTACCAAAGGTTAGAACAGGGAAAGTGAAGAGATGGTTTACAGCTATTGCTGTAGAAAAAGCTGGCAGAACTCTACAAATTTCTTCTGTCATTACTGCTAACATGAGGACACCGCCTCCTTGACCTCCATATTCTTGAGGAATCCCTACACCTGTTAATCCAAACTCAGCTGCCTTTTTGAATATTTCATGTGGTATTTCATTTTTTTCTTCTATTTCTTCTACCTTTGGTTGTAAGTATTTTTCAGCGAATTCCCTTACGGTCTTCCTGAAGGTTTCGACTTCTTCAGGTATTTCTATGTTAAAATCCAGCACAGTATCAAAGGGAAACATGTTCAAAATATCTATTGAATTGATTATTTAAATTGTTTGTCTAAAACGTAATGATTATTCAGCTTTGCTTATGATATTGAGGTTTAAAGATTTTTGAAAATCGATAATCAAAAATTAAGTTTTGTATAAATTTCTATCGCTAACTTGAGCTCTGCTTCAAAGAGCTTTATTTTCAGCGTGGCTGTCACAATCAACATAATGGTTTACCGGTTTTTCATAAAACTTCACTTTCTTCTTGAAGAACCACGACATCTGAAGCATTAACGTTAGATTTAACCTCTTTAGAATTACCTTTTCATCTTTAATTCATATGAGTCTTAAAATATGATATTCTCCATAATTTTCATCACTATAAGTTTCTTTAGATATTATCTTATATTCAACAGGTTCTTCATGAATTTTGCTATTTAGCAGCAATGTGTGATACTCGCCATTTTCACCCAGAGGATCTATGTTTAACCTCTTAGTATATTCTAGGAAGGAATTCAGAGATTCATTATTAAGCTCCTTTCCTAGCCAATCCTTTAGTCTATCTTCGCAACCTATGAATAAGGTCCTCAGCTTAAGTTCATTAACCTCTTTAATCAAGACCTCTGTGGTATCGAGACCCCATAGCGGTTCGACTAACTTTGCACCTACCTCATCTGCAATGCTTTGCATGTATCTAAGATGTTCCTCTATATAGACGTCTCCAGCTATTATGACGCTTGCACCTATGCTTTTAAGGAAATTTATAGTATCTTCTTTTTCATGGCCTTTTCTAACCCTGAGAATCATTACTCTTTTAGTCAAAGACTTCACAATGGTTTCGATCGTTTTGTTCAAATTTATCAGATGAGGACTAGGTCTTGGGAAATCATACATTAGTACCAAGGCAAGGTCTATATTAGCTGCTAGGTAAGCTGCGTAAAATGAATCCTTACCTCCTGATTGAAAAGCTACCCTCATTTATTTCACCGAAGCACAGATTCTATGTGTTAAAGTTAATTCTAATATAGGCAGTTTGATGGATTCAAGAATTTGTTTGCTCATTGAGTGTGCTAAACGCATCATTCTAAAGGGCCTTTAACTATGATCACAGGCAAATCTTCTTCATATATCACTTTGCACTTAACTTCGTAAACTTCCTCCAATATCCTTTCCTGTAATACTTCACGTATGCCTCCCATGGCTACGATTTTCCCTTTCTTCATTATTATCATCTTATCACAGAACCTAGCAGGAAGATCTATTACATGAGAAGTAGCTATTACCAATTTTCCAGAATTTGCTTCCATTCTTAATAGATT
>JBEPZU010000027.1:0-8522 GCA_041640715.1 Thermoproteota archaeon
GGATAGGCAATATCGAAGAAGAATTTCTCATGAGACTTAAGAAAGGGGATGTGTTCGTACTAGGAGGTAAGACTTATAAATTCTCTTATAGCAGAGGTATGAGATGTTATGTCGAGAGAACAGAGAACGAAGCTCCTACGATACCTCCTTGGTTTTCTGAGCAATTACCTTTGAACTTCGATCTTGCATTAAGAATAGGAGAATTCAGAAGAGAAATATATGAAAAATTGAAGAGAAGAGAAGACTTCAGCGAAATCTTAGATAAACTGCCTATAGATGAGGCTGCTAAAAAAGCTTTAAAGCTATATTTTGTAGAGCAATATCTATACACGGGCATAATCCCAAATGATAAACTCCTATTGATTGAAAAGACGAGGGATCTTGAAGATAGATACCACTTGATTTTCCATGCGTTATTCGGAAGGAGAGTTAACGACGCCTTATCCAGGATATTTGCGATAATTATTAGCAGGAAATTCGAGACAGAAGTCAGGACTATGGTTCATGATAACGGATTCGTTATAACTCTACCTGAAGATGTATACTATTCAATAAATGAGGAAAGCTTAAAGGAAATATTAGAAGAAATATTCAAAGAAGACATCGAAGGAATTCTGAGAGATTATCTAAGAGAGACAGAACTGATGAAAAGAAAATTCAGACATAATTCTACGAGAAGCTTTTTAGTTCTAAGAAATTATAGAGGTCATAAAATAAGCGTTGCAAGACAGCAAGTAAATTCGCAACTACTTCTAACAGCATGCGAAAAAGTAGATCCCAAATTTCCAGTAATAGAAGAAACTATAAGAGAAATTTTAGAAGACGTGATGGATTTGCCTAACGCTAAAGAAATACTTGAAAAGATAAGAAAAAGAGACATTGAAATAAAGCTTATAAACACGAGGATTCCTTCTCCGTTTTCTCATACTCTATTGACCTTTGGCGAAGCAGATGTAATATTAATGAAGGACAGGAGAAAGCGATTAAGACAATTGCATGAGGCAATACTAAAAAGATTAAACATGAGCAAAGAAGACTTAGAACAATTAGTCCTAGCTCATTCGAGTTTTAAATCTACAAAGAACACGATAACTTAAAATAATTTTTCAAACCAAAATATAAAAAATGCGTAAGATAAAAATTTACATAATATTATCCTATACAGATATATATCTATATATTTTTAAATCAAATTTTTTAAGCTCATAATCTGCGTCCTCCTTCTCAGAAGACCCATATTCCTTAAATATAGGCAAGTTAGTATTCTACACTAAAGTTTCCTTTGATTGCTCAGCTTTAGTTCTATAAAGTTTCCCTTTAAATTGAATATACCAAAAAAGATTCTAGTTAAAATAATTCTAAAAACATATATTAGTTATGGAAATAAATAACGACATAAAGTTTTTTAAGGATTGTTATTTGATATTCATAAAAAGCATATCTGCTTTGATATTAGCTGATCTACATTTGGGTTATGAGGGTGTTTTAGCTAAAAACGGAGTTTTTTTGCCTAAGTTGAATCTCAAATATATACTTGAACAAATAGAAGGAGTTAGTAAAACGTTAGGAAAAGAAAACATAAAGCGAGTAATAGTAGTCGGTGACATAAAAAACGAGTTCGATGAAGTAGACGATTCAGAAATAGATGAACTCTTTTCTTTCGTAAATTATCTAAGAAACGAAATATTTGATAGAAACTTGGAAATAGTGTTAATAAAGGGAAATCATGACAACTATGTCGATGCCTATGCAAAAAGTCTCAACTTAAAAGTTTTCAGGCAAGAATTCTTGATAGAAAAATATTTGATGTTTCACGGTGAAGAAAAACCTAGCAAGGAATTGTTGGACAAAGCTAAATTCTTGATAACCGCACATGAACATCCCGCTATAGCGATCTATTCAGAAATAAAAGAAAAGATCAAGCTAAAATGCTTCCTCTATGGAAGATATCAAGACAAGGAAGTGCTGGTCATACCTGCTATAAGCTACTATGCTACAGGAACAGAAATAAACTTAATACCTAAAGAAGAATTGCTCTCTAGTTTCCTAAGGGACATAGATATAGATGAGATGATTCCTATATGTACCGAGGGAGATATACTAATCTTTCCTAAGATAAAATATTTAAGATTTTGAAATAACATAACTATGTGAGATATTCGCTTTTGATCCTCTTAATACTCTTTGCAGGATTCTTATTAACTTTAAACGTTGAAGGTAAGGAAGTCCTAGAAGGTTATCTCATGATCAAAACAGGCCCTACTCTTGAGTATTTTCTGAATAGAAATGGAGAAGTGATCAAATTAGAAGGTAATGTAAAACCTAACCTAGCAAATGAAAAAGTGACTGTTACAGGATTTAGAAAAGCGGGAAATTTCTATGTAGAAACTATAAAATCTTACGATCTAAACACAAATAACCTTCCCTATTTCATAACCCCCGTTTCGCACCCGCCTAAAGGGGTGCAAAATACCTATGTTATACTAATAGAATTCAGCGACGTCAGGTTCAACTCTTTACCTGATATTTTAACTTCAACGATAAACAAGCTTAATAGAATGAACGAATTCTATTTAGAGGCTTCTTACAATACTACGTATTTCAACTATACCATCCATCCTTCTGTGATAAACATGAATAAAACACTTAGCTATTACGGTTCAGATTGCGGCCAAATAGATTGTAGATTCTTGAATTTAGTTTCAGATGTATTGATTGCATCGAAAGTAAATCTAGACGAGTATTACAGGATAATTATAATTCATGCTGGAAACGACCAAGCAATTAGCGGAAATCCCGATGACATTTGGAGCGCATCGAGCCTAGGAGAATGGTCAGTGTTAATGTATAATAAAATTTACAAGGTCTCCATTTCCGTAGTTTCGCATAGAGATCCCATGGGAGTTTTTGCTCATGAAGTAGCCCATCAGTTAGGATTGCCCGATTTATACCTTGCTGCTACTCAAGAAAGCCTACTAGGATATTGGGATTTGATGGATATAGGAGCTTTAAACGGAGATCCTAGGGGTAGCTCGCCAGCGCACATGAACAGTCTCTTGAAATATTATCTCGGCTGGATAGGAGATGATGAAATAGTAATTATTAGAAGTAACACATTGAAAAGCGTTCAAGTAAGCACTCATGAAATAAAAAGCTCTTCAGTGAAGCTAATAAAGATAGAAATCACAAGCACGAAATACTTCGTAATAGAAGCTAGAAAAAGGATAGGATTCGACTATTATCTTCCCTCAGAAGGAGTATTGATAATGTATGTAGACAATCTTAAAGCCAGCGGTGAAGGTCCTATAACGCTGGTTAATCCCTCTAAGAAATTCGCCGATGCTACGTTTGTTGAAGGAGAATTTTACAGCAATGATGGAGCTAAGCTATTGATAAGTGTGCTTTCTTCTGGAAATAACACGTATGAAGTAGGTGTGAATTACCAACTATGGTTGGAACTTAAATCAATTACAGCTGAAAATTCTAGAGTATCTCTGGGCGAAAAGGTCAGAATTCAACTTAATTTAACGTGGTATAACAATACATCAGCAAACAATATAGAGATAGAACTCATTAGCGGTGAAAAAGGAAGAAGCAACACAGAAGGAATTGCAATCATAGAAGTAAGCAGGAATAAAGTAGGAGCTTCTAATTTCACGGTGAAATCTGCTTCTTACCAAGGAATACCTGTCTATATAGTTTCAAATAAACAAATTAAAATAATATGGGATGCGATAGAGTTATACCACACTAGCTATGATGGAAGAGTTGATGTAAATACCACAGTAAATATACAATTAAAACTCAGATACAGCTATGATAAAACTGAATTCACAGGCGATAAAGGCTATTTAGAGATAAACGGCACTCCGGCAAAATACGAAAATGGTTATTGGGTATTCAGTTTTGTTTCAAATAAAGTCGGTAAGCTGAAGTTTACGATTACCAAAATAGAAGATAAACTATACAACATTTCTGCGCTCTTGTACTTAACAAGCGAACCTGAGATAATCTGGGACAGAATTTCAGCCGTACCAACGATTAATGAAACCAGAACAAACGTTAATGGAAACGCTAGGATTTACTTCAAATTGATTAGCGAATATGATGATTCCAATTTAAAAGAAGGAGAAGTAGAAGTCTTGATCAAAGTCTATGAAGGTGATCAAGCTTCAATGCTCTATAAAAGAGCGAATTACTCTGAAGAGAAAAATTCTTGGTACATAGATCTAAGCTATCCTAGATTAGTTAAAATAGAACTTTATCTCCACAAATTGAATTGGTTTACACATGGTATAACAGCCTTTAATGATGAGCATTCTTATCTTGGCACTATTATATTTGATAAAATAAATGTCGTAGAATATTTCTCGGACTATAAAAGATTAGAGATAGGGAAGCCTGCTAAACTTTATGCTAGATTAGTTTACGCATATGACGGAAAGCAACTGGAAGAAGAAGCAAAAGTTTACATAAACGGAAAATTGGCTAAAGGTCTAGGAAATGGGATTTTCTACATTGAAACTACTAAGAATGAAGTCGATATCTTATTCTTCAAAGTAACATCAGCATCATCGGCTAAGTATAATGTTACAGATGCCGAGGAAAATGTCTTTGGTTATGTAATTTTTGATAAGATATTATATAAAGTAGATATTAGAAATGGACTATTCACATATACAATAACTATTCAAGCCTATTATTCATACGATAATAAAATAGTAGAAAACGCAATATTAATTATAAACGATAAAAAAGAAAATTTAGATAGATTTGAATATGAAGAATCATTCCAGTATTTCGGAATCTTTTATGAAATAAACATAGAAATAATTAAAGAAGGATTCTCGAAAATAACTTTTACAAAAAGTTCATATAACATAGGGAATTTAATATTTTATATATTGCTTATAACAACTACAACTATTTTAATTCTTTATCTTATTTTAAAGAAAATTAAACCTGAATATAATTCTTATACAACAGTATTTCGAAAAATAAATAAAGGAAACTTTAAGGAAAAGTTCAATCAGGGAATATCTCGTATGTCAGATAACCTTCTTGAGGCCTTTCGACTACTCTAATTTTAACCTTCATTCCTCGCTTCAATTTAGATACATCCTTCTCAGCCACCCATGCTAGTATGTTTATTCCCTCCTTTAGTCTAGCTATTCCTATAGTATAATCATCAAGGTGCGAAAAACTATAGGGTTTAACGTTCACTTGTATAAAGCTCAAAAGTTCACCCTCTCCACTCAACTTAATCCATTCCATTTCAGTTTTATTACAGACATAACAATAATTCTGGGGAGGAAAGTATATCTTAGAACAATTCTTACATTTTGTTGTTAATAGTTCGCCCTTCATCAAACCCTCAAAAAATTCCTTATTGCTATCTACATTTATGAGATATCTTAGTCTTAGCTCTCTATTGGAAAACCATAGCAACTTTCCAGTTTTCTGATCGGGAATTAAAGGCAATTTAAGTACTTTCTTAGATTCATTTGCTCCTTGCTCTAATTTGGAGAGGAATTCATCAAAGAGTTCTTTTTGGCTCTTCATCTCTCAAGCGATAAAATGGTTACGTAAGCATAATGACCTGTTCCTCCTACATTATGAGCCAAAGCAATACCGTTTTTTATATCTGCTTGCCTAGACTTCTCTACTTCTCTCCTCAATTGTTTCGTTAACTCAACTATCATCGAAAGCCCAGTGGCCGCGATAGGATGACCCTTAGCTTTTAACCCACCACTTAGATTTATGGGGATCTTACCACCTTTGTAGGTTTGCTTTTCTCTAATTGCTTTGTATCCTTCACCTCTCTTGAAAAATCCTAGATCTTCATAGGCTAAAATCTCTGCTATGGTAAAGCAATCATGCACCTCTGCTACATCTATTAAAGAGGTGATTTTTTCTCTATCTATAGAGGCTTTTCTATAAGCAATATCAGCCGCTCTCCTAGCGGCTTCTAAGCTCAAGAAATCTCCCCTTTTGCTTAAGTTAGAGGTATCCGTGGAATAACCTATGGATTTTATCCAAACGACATCTTTAAAGCCGAATTTTTTGACCGCATCTTCACTGGCTAATATCAAAGTAGCTGAACCATCTGATATAGGAGTAGAGTCTAGCAACTTTAGCGGCCATGCTACGTATCTAGATTTAAGATATTCTTCCATCGTTATCTCCTTTTGGAAATGCGCTAGAGGATTCTTAGCACCATAGAAATGATTCTTTACCGCAACTTCTCCAAGATCTTCTTCCTTAGCTCCGTAGGTTTGGAGATATGCAGTAGCATATATCGCATAATAGCCAGGGAAGGTTAAACCGAAGCTTTCGAATTCCCAAAAATAATTTCCTGCCCTTCCTATTATCTCTACTATAGTAGGTGTTAAGCTTTCGTTCATCTTCTCTATACCTATGGCTGCTACTATTTCAGCTTCGCCTGCACTTATCATGTCATGGGCAACTTTAAGAGCTGCACTTCCAGAGGCACAAGCGGCCTCGACTCTTAAAGAACCTTTTCCGGATAACCCTAAATATTCAGAAATCGTAATCGCTGGTAATTCTTCGCTGCTCCAAAGACCTGCATTGGAATAGACAACAAAAGAGATATCTTCTATACCAATTCCTGAACTATCGATTGCAGGCTTAAAACTTTCCAAAGCTAATTCGTTCATGTTGACATCGTTTCTCACTCCAAACTTAGAATGCCCTACGCCTATTATCCCTACTTTTCTCATAAAATTTTAATCAATTAAACTAATATTAGCTTTAATTATTTATACTAAGGTAAAATAACTATAATATGCCATATAATATCTTAGCTTTCATTAAGGCTTCGATAGATCTAAACACGATAAAGATAGAAAGCGATGGCAGAGTGAATTTGGATGAAAGCCCTTTGATGATAAGCGAATACGATAAAAACGCATTAGAAGAAGCTTTAAGGATCAAGGAAAAGTACGGAGGTAAGGTGGTCGCCATATCTATACTCACATGGGGCCCTCTAGCTAAAAGAGCTTCAGAAATGGAGAAAATAGCAAGAGAGATTTTGGCAAGAGGGGCTGATGAATGCCACATAGTTTTAGATGAAAACTTGATGAATACGACAACCTTAGAAAGCAGCATCGTAGCAGCTAGCTTAGCTAAAAAGTTAGGCAACTTTGATCTTTATATCACTGGAGAATATTCACAAGACACAACCTCTGCACAATTCGCAGCTAGATTGGGAGTATTGCTGAATACCCCTGTTGTAACATTCGTGAACAAATTGAGCATAGAAGATAAAGAATTAATAGTAGAGAGAACAACTGAGAACGAAATACAAAGTATTAAAGTGAATATGCCTTGCGTGATAAGCGTTACAGGAGAAATAAACCAGGCGAGAATACCTACTTTGAGACAAATCATCCAAGCTAAGAATAAACCATTATTTAAATACGATTTGAAACAATTAGGAGTTACTATTGATAAAAGGGAAATAGAACAAGAAATATCTGCATTAAGGGTCAAAAGAGCAAATATATTCATAGAAGGTAAAAGCATGGAGGAACTTGCTGATAAAATGTTGGATAAATTGATAGAAGAAGGGATTCTTAAGATATGAGCGAGAATATTTTGATATTCTCAGAAGACCCCAGGAAGTTGATATATCCTTTAGGATTTGCTTCGCTAATAAAATCAAAGCTTGGGTACAATATCGTAGCTATAACTAGAGAGTCAGAGATGATAAAAGAAATAGCGAGAAAAGGAAACGACGAAATTAAATTGATAAAAGGAAGACTTACTAACGATCAATACGCAGAGATTATTATAAAGGAAATCAAAGCTTCGAAGTACAAATACATCATATCGGATTCAAGTAGCGATGGCAACGAGATTTTGGCAAGGGTTTCAGGTTATTTTAACATGTTGATGTTTACAGAAATTAATGACATAAGTATAAATGAAGCAATTGTTCTCCAGAGGAAAATACTAGGAGGAAAAGCCATAAGTAAAATATTCCTTAGTAAAGACGTAAGCGCTTCTTTCACAGTAACTTTCAAATCGATCGAGACAAAGATCGAAAGTGAACCTAAAATAAGTTACATCGAAGAAATCCCTAAATCTAATGTAATATTGCTAGGTAGTGAAGCAAAGAAGACAAGCGAAGTAGACATATCTCAGGCTGAGCTCGTAATTGGAGTGGGAAGAGGTTTCAAGAAAAAAGAAGACATTAAACTAGCTGAAGAACTAGCAAAATTAATAAACGCACAGATAGGTTCTACAAGGCCAATAGCGGCTGACTATAAATGGTTGCCTGAGGATAGATGGATTGGGATTTCAGGCAAAACGATAAGACCAAAGCTTTATATAGCCATTGGTGTATCCGGGGCACCTCAGCATATAGCAGGTATTTTAGAGTCAAAGGTAATAGTGGCTATAGATAAAGATAAGAACGCACCTATCTTCAAAAACGCAGATTATTGCGTAGTCGCAGACTTATATGAGTTCCTCCCAGTTTTAATCGAGAGAATAAAAGC
>JBEPZU010000028.1:0-8089 GCA_041640715.1 Thermoproteota archaeon
GTTAAATTCACTTTTTTGAGGAGTTTTCTAGTAGCAGGTACTGGACCTATTCCCATTATGTTAGGGTTTACTCCTGCTGTGGCCCAAGATATTATTTTCATCCTAGGCTTGAATCCTAATTCTTCAGCTTTTTCTCTGCTCATCAACAACAAAACCGCTGCACCATCGTTTATTCCTGAGCTATTGCCTGCTGTTACAGTACCGTTTTGCCTGAAAACCGGCTTCAGCTTAGCTAATTTCTCCAATGAAGTATCAGGCCTAGGTTGCTCGTCTTTATCTACTATTCTAATCTCCCCTGTTTTGCTATCTTTTATCTCTATAGGAATTATTTCGTCAGAGAACTTCCCTTCTCTTTGAGCCTTTACTGCTTTCATATGGCTATTATATGCAAAGAGATCTTGTTCTTCTCTGCTTATTCTGTAGAGTTCTGCTAAGTTTTCCGCAGTCTCACCCATGCTTATAGGAGGATATTCCTTCGGCCATCTAGGGTTAACGAACCTCCATCCTATCGTAGTATCATATATGTTAATTTCTCTCTGAAATGGCGCGGAGGATTTGGGTATTACAAAGGGAGCTCTACTCATGCTTTCAACACCTCCTGCTATATAAATATCCCCTATTCCAGATCTTATCATCGAAGCCGCTATCGAAATTGCCTCTAAACCTGAGCCACAAAGTCTATTAATAGTAGCTCCAGGAACGCTAATAGGTAAGCCTGCAAGGATCACTGCCATCCTAGCTATGTTTCTGTTGTCTTCCCCTGCTTGGTTACTACAGCCTATATAAACATCGTCTATCAAAGTAGGATCTAAATTATTCCTTTCAACTATCTTCTTCAATAATAAAGCTACCATGTCATCTGGTCTAACTGAGCTCAAAGAACCCCCATACTTACCTATAGGTGTTCTTATCGCGTCAATAATCACAACTTCTTTCATGTTTTTATCACTCTTCCACATTCATCATCTTCCTTTGAATACCGGTTTCCTTTTCTCTAAGAAGGCTTTAAGACCTTCTAGGTGGTCTTCGCTCGAACCAGCTATTTCTTGTAAATATGCTTCATATTCTAATACGCTTTCTAAGTCCTTTTCATATGAATAATAGACCAATTTCTTAGTAAGCGCTATAGCTTTAGTTGGTAGCTCTGCGTATTTCAAAGCTATTTGATCTGTTTCCTCCTTTAGTTTTTCTTCAGGTACTACTTTATTTATCAACCCATATTCAAGCGCTTGTTTAGCATCGATAGTTCCAGCTAAGGTTAGGAATTCCATGGTTTTAGTTAGACCCATTTTCTTCAACAAAAAGAAGCATGTGCCGCTATCTGGTATCAAAGCAACGTTTAAGAAAGCTTCTACGAAGCTCGCTTTCTCTGAGGCTATCTTATAATCGCATGCTAGAGCAATTCCTATACCAGCTCCTGCT
This sequence comes from Thermoproteota archaeon, assembly GCA_041640715.1. GTDB lineage: Archaea > Thermoproteota > Thermoprotei > Gearchaeales > Gearchaeaceae > DSFO01. The sequence continues at coordinate 1,423 of JBEPZU010000028.1, forward strand.
GCTACTCCGTTTATCGATGCTATAACAGGCTTAGGCATAGAAGTTATTCTGATTATTACCTTGTTGAAGTATTTTCTTAAGAAATCTCCATAGGGAAATCTTTCGCCTTTATCTAAAAATGACCTCATGAACTTCAAATCGGCTCCTACACAAAATGCTCTTCCAGATCCTCCTATAATCACGCATCTTATGCTTTCATCCTTCGATACATCAGATAAAGTCTTGTTCAAAAGTTCTAAGCTATTTTCATCGAGCGCATTCAAAACTTCTGGTCTGTTTATCGTGATTCTGGCTATATTTTCTTTCTTTTCCAATAATATTGAACTCATATATTCAAATTTATACAAGAATATTAAAAAATTAAGTTTTGCTTAATTCTTCAATCAAACTAGTGCTTATCATCTCATCCAATCTAATCTTTTTCCCTTTGAAACTAAACATCAATAAGGCTGCGCCTGCTATATTCGTAATTAAAGGTTCAGGAAGGGCGAATAAAGAAATGGATAATCTATAGAGGTTCTTGTTCCTTTTTCTTACGTAAAGTTTTCTCATAATTATTAAACTTTCTTTGAATATTCTCTCGATTTCTTTATACTCTTTTGCTCTTAATATTAAAAGATCTTTTAAGAGATCTAAGTTTTTCATCAAAAGAATTGAAAAAAATATTTTAAATCCTTTTCTTATTTTCCTTTGAATACCGGTTTCCTTTTCTCTAAAAATGCCTTCATTCCTTCTCTAGCGTCCTCTGAAGAAAGGAGTAAATAAAAAAGCTTTCTCTCATATTCTAATCCTTCTCTTAAATCGGTCTCGAAAGCTTTCTTTATTGAATCTTTTATGAAGCTAATAGCTATTGGAGCTTTGCTACTTATTTCTTTGGCTATTTTAATGGTTTCTTGTAATAAAAGTTCTCTGGGTACTACTTTGTTGACTATTCCTAGTTCATAAGCTTCTTTAGCTGTAATGAATCTTCCTGTTAGGCATAGCTCCATTGCTTTGTGTTTTCCTACAATCCTGGCCAGTCTCTGTGTTCCTCCAGCTCCAGGCATAAGGCCTAAATTTATTTCAGGCTGACCGAACATTGCATCTTCTGAAGCTATTATCATATCACAGCTTAGAGCTATTTCGAATCCTCCTCCAACTGCATATCCTTGAACAGCAGCTATTATAGGCTTTTTGGTATGTTCCATCATTCTATCCCAAATTGCCAAAGGACTTTTTTCCGTGGCTTCTAAAGGGCTAAGATTTGCCATTTCTTTGATATCTGCACCTGCTGAGAAGTGATTCGAGCCTGTTAAGATTATTGCCCTTATATTTTCATCTTTTTCGAAGTTCTCTATTGCATCCACTATTTCTTCAACGGTTTTCTTGTTCACCGCGTTGAGCTGGGCAGGCCTGTTAATCCTTATAATTCCGATCTCTTCGCTTCTCTCTACTATTATATTTTCATAACTCCCATCCATAAGCTTAGAAATCTTTTTCTGTCTTAAGCTTTATGTAAAAAATATTTCATTTTCTCGATCAAATCCTTATAGGCTTCATATTTAGAAAAATTACCTCTGAATATTTCCTCTGTTATTTTCTCTATTTCTTCTTCATGATCCTTCGTAAATTTATTCAATAAATCCAAAAAGTAGTTGTTAAGATAACTTAGAAGGCTACTCTTTATTCTCATCTTTCTCCTTCTTTTTATCTCCCCAGTCTTGTGGTAATCTTCCCATTGTTGAATCATTGCATCGTAAAGTTCCTTTATTCCTTCATTATATAAAGCTGAGGTGTAAAGGATTTTCTTATCTTTGCCTACTATCATACTAAGGGTTACTCCAGTTATCTTGTTCCTATCCAGATCTCCTTTATTTATGACGTAAATATCTGCTATCTCCATCAACCCTGCTTTTAATGCTTGTATTTCGTCTCCAGAATAGGGCATCAAGACTAGTGTTACGATATCAGCTTTCTTGAAAATCTCTGTTTCTATCTGTCCTGCGCCTACTGTTTCTATGAATATTATAGTTTTATTGCTTGCTTCAAGAACCAATATCGCATCGTCTATAGCTCTAGAAAGGCCTCCTGTCCATCCTCTAGTAGCTAAGCTTCTCGCATATACCTTTTCGTCTGAGACCTCTCCTATCATCCTCACCCTGTTGCCTAGCAACGCACCTCCAGAAATAGGGCTTGAAGGATCTACTAATAGGACACCTACGTCTTCATTTCTATTTCTTGCTTCTTTAACTAGCTTAGATATTAGAGTACTCTTTCCCACGCCAGGAGGTCCTGTTATTCCAAACACCTTAGCCATTCCCATTTTCCCTTTGAACTCTTCTAATATTTCGTATATTCTTTCATCGCCTTCTTCTATCATCGTTATAGCCTTGGCTATGAATCTTCTATCTCCATTTTGAATTCCTTTCTTTAAGATTTCTAAGTCCACTACTACTTAGCATAGCTTTTAATTCTTATAAAATATTATAGAAACATGGTGGATTTTCAAGGGCTTATGAAAGAATTCCCTAAAGGTTTTTGGAAAAAGAAGCTCGAAGAGAAGATCTCTGAGAGAAATAAGGTATCGTCTCTTTTTAATAAAGAAGCTATTGAGAAGTTACAGGAAGAAGAAGCCTTATGGTATAAAGAGGTATACGAGCCTTGGATTAAGGAAAGGCCTGAAAGAAAACCTAAGTTTGAAACTGCCTCTGGAATAGAGTTAAAACCTATCTATACACCCAATGATATAAAGCACATAGATTATCTCGAGGACCTCAATTTCCCTGGTTGTTTTCCTTTTACAAGGGGAATATATCCTTCGATGTATAGGGGTAGATTTTGGACCATGAGGGAATTCTCAGGTTTCGGTACGCCTGAGGACACTAACAAAAGGCTGAAGTTTTTATTGGAACACGGAGAAACGGGCTTAAGCATTGCTTTCGATATGCCTACTTTATATGGTTATGATTCGGATTCTCCAAGAGCTCTTGGAGAAGTTGGTAAAATGGGCGTATCGATAAGCTCTCTTAAAGACATGGAAATATTATTTGAAGGAATACCCCTAGATCTCGTGACGACTTCGATGACTATAAACGCTCCTGCCGCTGTTGTCTTAGCTTTTTACATAGCTACTGCAGAGAAACAAGGAATACCTTTATATAAACTCGGAGGTACTATACAGAACGACATTCTAAAAGAATATATTGCTCAGAAAGAATGGGCCTTTCCTCCTGAAGCGCATCTTAGGATAATAAGGGACATTATGGAATTCTGTACCAAGCATATGCCTAAATGGAATTACATAAGCGTGAGCGGTTATCATATAAGGGAAGCAGGAGCCAATGCAATCCAAGAACTCGCTTTTACTTTGATGGATGGGTTCACTTACGTGGAACTAGGGATTTCCGCTGGCTTAGATCCAAATGATTTCGCAACTAGAATGTCATTTTTCTTTAATTCTACGATGGATTTCTTCGAAGAAATTGCTAAATTCAGGGCTGCTAGAAGGATATGGGCTACTGTATTGAAAGAGAGATATAACGTGAAAAATCCTAGAGCTTTGCTTTTAAGATTTCATACCCAAACAAGCGGTGCTTCCTTGACATGGCAACAACCTTTGAATAATCTAATCAGGACTGCTATAGAAGCTTTAGCGGCCGTTCTAGGAGGAACACAGAGCTTACATACCAATTCTTATGACGAAGCCTTATGTCTTCCCAGCGAAGAAGCCGTAGTTTTAGCCTTGAGAACCCAACAAATAATAGCTCATGAGACTAACGTTGCCAGTGTCATAGACCCGCTAGGAGGTTCTTATTTCATAGAATGGCTTACTAGTAGATTAGAAGAAGAAGCATACAAATACTTTGATAAGATCGAGGAATTGGGAGGCATGGTGGAAGCTATAAAGAAGGGATTTCCACAGAAAGAAATAATCGAAAATGCCTATAGACAAGCGATGAGGATCGAGAATAAAGAAGACATTATAGTAGGTGTTAATGAATACATCGCTAAAGATGAAAAAATAACCAAAATATTTAGAGTGGATCCTAAAGTAGAAGAGATTCAAAGAGAAAGATTACAAAAATTGAAGCAAAGCAGAGATTCGAAGAAGGTTAAAGAAGCATTAGAAGAAGTTAGGAAAGCCTTTGAAAATCCTTCAATAAACGTGATGTATCCAATATTAAAAGCCGTAAAAGCTTATGCAACACTTCAAGAAATAATGGATGTGGGTAGAGAAGTCTATGGAACATGGAAGGAACCTTCATTACTTTAGAGAAATAATAAACAAATTGCCTAAGAGAGTAAAAATACTGGTAGCCAAACCTGGATTAGATGCCCATGATAGAGGTGTACATGTATTAATGCGCTATTTTAGAGATGCAGGCATGGAAGTCGTTTATTCAGGGATATTAGCTACCGTAGATGAAATAGTGCAGACTGCTATTGATGAAGATGTAGATGTAATAGCGTTAAGCTCTATGAATGGAGCTCACTTAGTACATTTCCCTGCTGTAATGAAGAAGCTAAAAGAAAAAGGTGCTACAGATATAATCGTTGTAGGTGGGGGTATAATTCCTGAAGAAGATAAACCTAAGCTTGAAGAAGTAGGCGTAACGGGGAATTTCGGGCCAGGTACACCTTTGGAAACAATATTATCTCATATTTTAGATAGGCTTCTAAAAGAAAAATTTAAATTAAGCTAAAATTTTGGAAAGTAAATTTCTTTGATAGGGGAATTTTAGATCTTTAGGTCCTACATATTCTGCTTTAGGTCTTATTATTCTATTATCCTGAATCTGCTCTATATAATGGGCAGTCCATCCTACAACTCTAGCTACTGCGAAGAGTGGAGTATATAAAGGAATGTCCAAGCCTAGGCAATAGTAGAGAGGACCTATCCAAAAGTCTATATTAGCAGGTATGTTTTTCTCGCGCCATATGACTTCTTCAAACTTAAGCATTATTTTATAAAGCTGTTCGCATTGAGGTTTTTTCTCTATAATTTTGCTAAACATTTTCCTTGCTATAGGCGTCCTTGGATCGAGCTTTTTATATACTCTATGACCAAAACCCATTATTTTCTCTTTCCTGCTCAAAGCGCTCAATATATATTCTTCAGCTTCCCTTTCATCTTTGATCTTAAGAAGCATTTCAGTGGCCTTTTCGTTTGCGCCTCCATGTAAAGGACCTTTAAGAGCGGCAAGTCCTCCGGAAATAGCAGAATAGATATCAGATAAAGTTGAAGCTATGCATCGAGTTGTGAATGTTGAGGCATTGAAATCATGATCCATGTAAAGTAGAAGCGTGACATCGAATATTCTAGCCGTGACTGGATCGGGTACTTCTCCTTTGATCATATAAAGAAGATTCTCGGAATGGGATAGGTCATATCTTGGTTTTATAGGTTCTAGACCTTTGAAAACTATTCTGTATGCATTCGCTGTTATAGTAGCGAATTTTGATATTATTTTAATAGCCCTTAACATGAGATCCTCGTAAGTTTGACTATACCATTTTTCATCATAATGCATGAGAAAATTCATACCTATTCTTTGGAGATCTATTAAGGTTGAATAACCTCCTTTCAATTTCTCGAAAATCTCATAGATTTCTTGCGGTACATCTCTTTCTTTCTTAAGTTTGGTTATAAAATCGCTTAATTCTTCCTCATTAGGTACCTTACCATATAATATTAAATAGGCAGTCTCTTCAAAAAAGGAGTTCTCAGCTATATCTTCTATGCTATATCCCCTGTAGATTAAATAACCTTCTGGATCGCTCACGGAAATAGAAGATTTATCTACAAGAACTCTTTCTAACCCTTTAGGGACTCTAATATATTCATGTTCTGTCATTAAACAATTATTTAAATTACTTTAATATAAAGTTAACCTTATATTTTTTAAAAAAATTATATGCTTTTGGCTATTCTTTTATCAAGCTCTATATATTTTTGATAATCTATTAGCTCATAAAATTCCTTTCTGCTCATCATTCTTTCTAGATAATCCCTTTGCGTTTTTTTCTCCTTTATTTCTTTAAGTACTTCTTTCATGGCGTAAAGCGATGCCCTTAGAAGCGTTACAGGAAATAACACTATATCATAGCCTGCTTCTTCGAATTCCTTTAGCGTAAGGTAAGGTGTTTTACCGAATTCTGTCATGTTAGCCATTAGAGGGGCTTTAACTTCATTTGCGACTATTTTGAATTCTTCATAGCTTTCCAAAGCTTCTGGAAATATTATATCTGCTCCAGCTTCTAAGTAAGCCTTACTTCTCTCTATAACTCCTTTCAATCCTTCTACAGCTCTGGCATCAGTCCTAGCTATTATCAAGAAGTCTTTGCTTTTTCTAGCTTCTAGAGCCATTTTTATCTTTTTCACCATTTCCTCCTTGCTCACTAGAATTTTATCCTCTAGATGTCCGCATTTCTTAGGCATTTCTTGATCTTCTATTTGTATTGCATTAGCTCCAATCCTTTCGAGTTCCTTAACAGTTCTATACAAATTTATAGCTTCTCCAAAACCTGTATCAACATCTACGATCAAGGGCAAGTTAGTTACAGCTCTTATCTCGCTAACCAAGTTCAAAACTTCGTGTAATGTTATTATTCCTAAATCTGGAAGGGCCTTTGATCCAGATAGAGAAGACCCTGAGACATATAGTATTTCGAAGCCCATTTTCTCGGT
>JBEPZU010000029.1:0-7564 GCA_041640715.1 Thermoproteota archaeon
ATGGCCATTGGGCTGCATTCAGACTTTCCTATCAAGGCTTAGCTTTTGCTTTTTTAATCGCCTTTTTAACCTTCGGCAACTTCATTTTTGCAGCTCCAGGGGCTACGGTGATAATCCCCGCAGGAGCTGCTTTCGGCTATACCTTGACTAGAAGAGAGAACGGAATCATAGCAGCAGCAGGCCCTATAACCAATCTCATACTGGCTTCATTCTTTTATGTAGCTCTTTCCTTCTCAAGCTTAGTGCCTAGTGGGTTTGAAGCTTTTTATAAGTCCCTTTGTTGGTATGGCTCTTTCATAAACGTTTGGTTAGCGGCGTTTAACCTAATACCCTTTGGCGTATTGGACGGAAGGAAAATCATTGCTTGGAATCCATTGATTTGGGCATCGTTAAGCTTACCATCCTGGGCAATTTCTATCTTATTCATTATCGGACTGCTATGATAGTGTTATTTTAAACTGAAAAATTCTCAGATATATAAGAATTCCTTGAATATTTAAAGCCGGTCACGATGAAGACAAGTTATTGTGGATTTTGCTGGATTTTCTCCATAACTTAGGTCGTCTTCAAAGCAGAGTAGCCTATATATCTGAAGTAAGAAAGTTAGAAGCTTGGTTAAAGCCTTAATATCTAAGTATACACTAATGTATACACTAATGTAAAAGGAACGAATTAACTTTATTATAATAATTATTTCCGTCTCTAAAGATTGCTCTTGTAGTATAAGTAATTATGGGAGGGTTGATAGCTGAGCTATATTCGAACTATATTTATTCTCAAATGTGGTTACACAAGTTGAAAACGTGCATAAGTTCAATCGTAGAGATAAGCGAGAAGCATTAATTAAAAAATTAAATATACCTTAATGATAATTTTATAATAGATATGTCAGCGCAAAAATTTGTGTGTGAGGTCTGCAAGAAGGAATTCACAAACAAAAGAGGATTAGCTGCACATTTAAGGGTACATAAGAAGGCTAAAGCTAAATAAAACGTTAGGGCGGCCATAACCAAAATTAAATTTTTTTCTTGAAAAAATTACAGCAGAAATCCTTGAAAAGCAGATCGCTATTTCTTAGACTTTGTAGATAAACTCGATTAAAGTATGAGAATTAAAAAAGTCAAACTAACTTTGGTTAAGATAACGCGATTCTTCGAGCTTCATCATTTACCTTTGAACTTAGGCTTCCTCTTCTCTAAGAAGGAGCTAACGCCTTCGATGAAATCCTCTGTGCTGAATAGAAGCCCGAATAAGCTCGATTCATAGGCCAATCCTGCCCATATATTGGATTCTAATCCAACATTTACCGCATGTTTAGCTGCGAGCAAAGCTAAAGGAGGCTTTTCCGCAATTTTCAAAGCAATTCTCCTAGCTTCTTCCTCTAGTTTTTCTGGAGCAACCACCTTATTCACCAATCCTATTTCGAGCGCTTCTTTAGCGGAGATCATGTCTCCTGTGAATATTATCTCTTTAGCCCTTGAACTCCCAACAAGTCTAGATAGTCTTTGAGTACCTCCTGCTCCAGGCATTAAGCCTAGATTTATCTCAGGCTGACCTAGTTGGGCAGTTTCTGAAGCTATCCTTATATCTCCGCTCATTGCCATCTCGAGACCACCGCCTAGTGCGAAGCCGTTTATAGCCACTATTACGGGTTTTGTATAATATTCTATTTTATTCAATACCTCTTGGAATTTCCTAGAATATATTGCAGCCTTGAAAGGTGTTATTGTCGTGAAAGCGGTCACATCAGCTCCTGCACTGAAGGCCCTACCAGAGCCTGTTAATATTACAACTCTTGCCCTTTCGTCTTCCTCTAGCTCATCTAACGTATTGCTGAGTTCTTTTAGCATCTCTATGTTTATCGCGTTTAATCGCTCAGGTCTATTGAGTACTATCCAAACTAAAGGAGGCTCTAGTTTGAGAATAAGCGTAGATAATTTTTTCTCTTCAACCAATCCATACTCATAGAATCCCCTACCGGATTTTCTACCCAGCTTTCCTTCTTTTACCATTTGTAGTAGCAAGGGATCTGGTGAGTATCCAAACCATCCAGATGAATCTCTAAGATACTCTAGTGCTTTAACTACATTATCTATGCCATATTCGTCAGCATATTCTAGAACCCCCTTAGGGTAGCCTAATCCTAGTTTGCAAGCTTTATCTATATCATCTCTGCTCGCTACGCCCTCTCTTAGAAGCCATGCAGCTTCATTTATAGCAGGAGCTATTATCAGCAAAGGATCTAGTTTCTCAGCTTTTTCCTTAGGTATCTCAGGTCTTGAATATTTGCCAGGTGCAGGATAGCTATAAAATCCTTTACCTGTCTTCATGCCCAGTTCGTTTGCTCTGTACTTTTCTTCGAAAAGAACGCAAGGATGGGCTGAATATCCTCTTTCGCTCATCGCTTTGGAAACGAGATAACCTACGTCTATTCCACTATAATCTGCTAATTCGAAGACGCCCATTGGAAATCCTAGCTTGTATCTAGCGGTAGCATCTACTTCAAGTATATCTGCTTTCTTGCTTTCAACTATCCAACATGCTACGTTGAATATCCTGAACAATATCCTATTGACGATGAATCCAGGTACGTCTTTGTTGACCAAGACTGCTTGTTTACCGAATTTCTTGGCTAATTCGTAAGTGACATTTACAGTTTCTTCGCTAGTCTTATCACCTTTGATGACCTCTACTAAAGGCATCAAGACCGGTGGATTGAAGAAATGCATGCCTATTACTTTCTCCGCTCTCTTCGTAGCTTCAGCTATCTCAGATATCGGAAGGCTGCTAGTATTGGTAGCTAATATAGCATGTTTTGGCGATTTTTCATCGAGCTTTGAGAAAATTTCCTTCTTGAGCTCTATCTTCTCTGGAACAGCTTCTATGATGAAATCAGCATCCACTAAAGCTTCATCAAAAGATAAAGTCGGGTGTACTCTAGAGATAATAGTTTCAACGCTTTCTTTGATCTGGCCTTTTTCATACAACTTACCAACGCTCCATTTTATCTTCTCCATCGCGTTCTTCAAAAACTCTTCAGCTACGTCTACGATCCAAACATCATATCCAGAAAGCGCGGCTACTTCAGCTATACCATGACCCATCGTGCCTGCGCCTATAACAGCGATTTTCTTTATTCTTTCTACGCTCATGCCATGTATTAATCGCTATATTTCTTAAAATCTTTAGCAATTTGCTTAAGGCTTAGCTTTGGATAAACCTTTAAGAAGATCTCTCAAAGTAATCTGAGCAGGACTTGGGCAGGTACAGGTATACAAGGTCTGGGCAAGAAAGCAATCCCATCCCTATGGTTATAAGCAAACTCTACGCAATTCCACCAATCTCGGTATTTAAAAGGCCACCATTCTTTCGTTGTCCTCTTTGTTACTGCTCTAATGCTTTCTGTGAATTGTCTGATCAACCCTTCTTCAGCTATCTCTCTAAGCTTGTATTTATAAGGAGAATCAACGTAAATCGGCGTCCAGTGATAAAACGGGACGTCTTCCAATCCAAGGTCTTCTTCATAGTTTAAATCTCTAATCAATAAGATCCCGTAGACCTTTATGTCTAAAGATATGTTATTCCCGTATACTATTATATCTAAATCAGATTTCCCTCTTTTCCATCTATGGGTTTCTTTCGTGGAACCTAAATACTCAACCCTCAGTCCTAGTTTTGAAATTTCTCTTTCGTATTTCTTTTTGAAACTCTCTATTGACATTAGCGATTCAAATCCTAAAAAAAAGAGAAATAATAAAAACTTAAAGAACAAAAACCTAATTTCTAACATGATTAATCAAGATCATCTATCTAAATCCCCAGCGATAATAGCTATCGCTAAGGCTTCAGAGAGTAAGGAGAAATTGCCTGTTTACGATTTAGGCAGCGGTAATGCTATGGATTTGAAGTTATTCAATTCAATCGAACTCGAAGTTCCTGGAAATCTTCCAGACGAATTGAGGATTATAGCAGAGGGCATCAAGAAGGGATATGAAGACGTTTCAGTCTATGCTGAGAAATTGTTGAATGAACATGTAAAATCCCAGGAGAAGGCTTTTACGGAGCAGCTGTAAATGCAGTTAGGTCATCATTGGTCGCGATACCCTGGAGATGAGCTCTGGCTTGAAGCGGTCAAGATCTTAGGTAAATCTCTGAAATGATATTCGAAAAGAACAAATGCGGGCATGGATTAATTGAGGAAGTTGCATCTCTTCTCATCGATTCCAAGCATGCGATAGCTTTGACTGGCGCTGGTATATCATCGAGCTCTGGACTTCCCATTTTTAGAGGTCCGAACGGATTATGGAACAGAATAGATCCTGGGAAATTCAGCATAGAATATTTCATCAAGAATCCTTATGACTGGTGGAATATAGCTAAGGATTTGGCTGAGCCCTTCTTAAAAGCAAAACCTACCAAAGCTCATAAAGCGCTCGCTGGGCTCGAAGAATTGGGGTTGATCAAAGGGATAATAACACAAAACATAGATGGTTTGCATCAAAAGGCAGGAAGCAAGAAAGTAATAGAGCTTCATGGCAATGTGAATAAGCTCAAGTGTTTACTTTGCAAGAGCGAGTATGATGCTAAACATTTCTTAAACATAATCAAGAGAAAAGAAATACCGTTATGCAGCAACTGTGGCTTTGTCCTTAAACCTAACGTTGTTTTATTCAATGAAGCAATTCCTCATGATGAATACTTACAAGCTCTTAATCTTTTCCTCAAATCTGATCTGGTATTGATAATAGGTACTTCTTTAGCCATAGAACCTGTAGCTAACCTTGTTGTTAACGCCTTCGAAAGAGGAGCTAAGCTAGTATCGATAAACTATTCAGAAACATATCTAGATAGTTTAATGCATTATTCTTTGAGATGTTCTTCAAATGAAGCTCTTCCTAGCATCTTGGGTTTGGTTAAACACCGCAAGCTGAATAAAGTTCAATGAATCTTCAGCTCTGTTATTAAAGAATAGCTAGGGGTTATTATTAAAAGTGCCAATGGCGTTTAATCGTTAAATTGATTATAAAAAAATTTGAAAGTTAAAATTTTATTTTTTAACCAATACTTTTTTTACAAATATTACTATTCCAATCGATAACGCTAATATAATAGCTATGAAGAGGTATGTAAGAAGAGGCGAGATTGTTGATGCGCTATCTTTTGCTGTTTCCTCTATAAAGGTTCTTTGAGTTGTTTGTCCTGTGGCAGTAGTTATTTGAGTTGTTTGTGTTTGTCCTATTTCAGTAGTTCTTTGAGTCGTTTGTCCTGTACCAGTAGTCATTTGAGTTGTTTGTTCTGTACCAGTAGTTCTTTGGTCAGTAGTGGTAAAGTCCGTGTCAGCAACGCTAGTAATCACACCTATCTTAGGGTCATGGATTATAGAATTTCCTCTTTCATAAATCAAAGCGATTTCTTTGATACCTCTTTTTGGATCTTCAGCTAAGATTGTTGATAAGACAGGTTTTTCTGTTCCATCAACCAAGGCAGTTTTCTTCCATGAGAAAAAGCCCGTAAAGTTTCCAGATTTTACTTTGACTTCTTCTTCCTTATTACCGACCACCTTTTCTGTTTTTATTTCCATTACGCTTTCTATTCTTATTTTTAAAGCTAGTTTACTCATTTCGTTAACAAACCTATAATTGCTTATTATTATGTCTATTTTTATCTCGGTCGGTTTCACGATCTCCTTTTGAATGATCGCTAAATCTCCAACAACATGCAAAACTACTTTGAAAACTCCATCAACTGTCTGTGTTGTTATTACATGATCGGTGACGTTGTTAGGGGTGATACTAGTTGTATAATTTATGGGCGTAAAACTCGCTTCAGATAGTTTGTAAACCGAAACTTCTTCACCTCTATCGTATAAACCATTTCCATTCGAATCAACGAATTCTATTAGAGAGTCGAACTTGAATTCTTGCTCCAGCTTCGTTTTCATTTCAGTTTCGTTGGCTTTTGATTTTTCCTTGTACTCAAACTTTATTTCCACTTTGCCCTTTGTCTCGAACTCGGCTTCGAACTTATTTTCTATTTTTCCTTCAGCTTCTTTCTTCTTCAGATCTGATTCGATTTCAACTTTGAAATCGCTGACTTCTATCTTAACTTCCCTTTTTTGTTCACCCTCTTTTTCTTTGAGCTCTTCAATTTTCTTCTTTAATTCATCCTCATCTGCAATCACTTGGGAAACGTTAACTAAGCTTAGAATTAGAAATGCTAGTAATAATATTGAAAGCGACTTTCTCATTTTCTAATTTGAATATTTATTCGAATATTTAAAATTTTGAAATGTCAAATTCTCTTTTAAAAAGTAACTTTTTAGTTAACCTTAAATTTATATCCCAATTAAGAAACGTTCATAAGTTAAAGCAATCCTTTCAACCTTTCTGCTCTCGTTCATAACACCTCATGCGTTAGCCTATGAAAGTCAATTAAATTAACAAGAGATCAGGAAAACTAAAGGTTTGCAATCCAGATTTTAGATATTCAACTAGCTTTGCGGAAATTCATGCGTGGATTTTGCTCACCGTCCAACTTACGCATGGTGAAATAATGGAATTATTCATGAGGAAATATGAAACTTTTTTTAAATCGAAGGGCACTAATATATATAGTTTTCAGAATCTCAAGAAAAGAGAATTGAAAGATAGAAAATGCCTCGAAGCGTGATCGGTTCCTTAAACGAATCTCAAGAAAAGAGAATTGAAAGGCCGGACTGTTTGGTTGAAATGTCCCAATTATTTCCCGAATCTCAAGAAAAGAGAATTGAAAGTCTTCAATAACATTTTGAATTATATTTTGAATTTTTTCTTGAATCTCAAGAAAAGAGAATTGAAAGGCAATAGCGCTGTGCTTTAGTATTTTTGTTCTTCCGAATCTCAAGAAAAGAGAATTGAAAGCTATACACAAGTGTCAGTGCAGGATTTTAGCATTCATGCGAATCTCAAGAAAAGAGAATTGAAAGTAATGAAGCGAAGCGAATACACTCCTAACGGAATATTGAATCTCAAGAAAAGAGAATTGAAAGTCTTCTCGCAGGATCGAACTCGGGATCGTAGCTCATGAATCTCAAGAAAAGAGAATTGAAAGCGCAAAGTTAAAGCGTCTCCGTGCTTTTCTAAATAGAATCTCAAGAAAAGAGAATTGAAAGTACTTATAAAAATGGATTGTATCACGTTCCAATAACAGAATCTCAAGAAAAGAGAATTGAAAGATTAAACCACGATCGTGAACAATGCTTTAATACATGAATCTCAAGAAAAGAGAATTGAAAGGACACAACGGAAAGCTTAGCGTTAGCGGCGCTTACTTGGAATCTCAAGAAAAGAGAATTGAAAGTATCTCAGACCACCACCTTCTGAACAACAACCTCCAGAATCTCAAGAAAAGAGAATTGAAAGTTTAATCCAAACCTCCTTGAATGCAATTAAGCTGACTGAATCTCAAGAAAAGAGAATTGAAAGGGTTAGTGAAGAAGAAGTAGAAGAGCAAACAAACGAGAATCTCAAGAAAAGAGAATTGAAAGATTATTGACAAGATTCACGACCGCAGGATTTCTTGCGAG
>JBEPZU010000030.1:0-6598 GCA_041640715.1 Thermoproteota archaeon
CTTTTCGTAAAAGGAGGGAAAATAGGTTCTGAGCATTTAATAGCTTCTTTAAGAGATCATCAAATACCAAGCAAAGTATTTGAGGATGTTGATTTGGTTTGCTTAGGTCATTTGCATTTACCCCAAGAAATTGGCGAAAAAATCTTCTATGCAGGCTCAATAGAAAGGATAGATTTCAGTGAAGAGAATGAAAATAAAAGCTTCTTAGATATAGAACTGAATACTAAGATCAACGCTAAAAGAATACCTTTGAGGATGAGGCCTATGAAAACGATATACTTAGATTTCTCAGATTTCACAGGTTTTGTGATAGGTGAAAACGATATCTTGAATAGAATTGGAGAAATAGAAAAAGGAAGCATTCTTAGATTGAGAATTAAGCTAAGGAGTGCTTTTCAAAGACCATCTTTAAGGACTTTAGAAAGAAACTTAAAGGAAAAGTTAGGATTATCCCTTCTTAAGATCGAGGTCATCAAAGAAGAAATCCATGAAGTATCCATACCTTCTAAAACTATGGATTTCATGTCTTATTTGGAGGAATATCTTGCTAGCAAATACAAAAATGAGCCCAAAGAAATCTTAGAATTGGTGAAGAAAGAAGCTAAGGAGATAATAGCAGAAGTTGAATTGAGATCATGAAGATACATAGAATAATCCTTAATAATTTCGCGAGTTATGAGAGAGAAGATTTCGATCTAGATAAGCTCAGCGGTTTAATTAACGTTTACGGTTCTACAGGTTCAGGGAAGACTACATTATTGGTGGATTCAATAACCTTTTGTCTTTTTGGAAGAGCTTATGGAGAAGATAAACAAAGTTCAGCGAAGCTAGTAATAAGGCCTAATTTGAAAAGTGCAAGAGCAGAGATCGAATTCAGCATTGATGAAAGAAGGTATAAGATAATAAGGGAAGTGTATATCGATAAACCTTCTCTGGTAATACTTGAAGAATTCAAAGATGGAAGCTGGAAGAAGAAATTGATAGGCTATAAAGAAATTGAAGCTTTCATAGAAAAACAAACAGGCTTTGATTATGTTACTTTCCTCAATTCAATAGTAGTAAGGCAAGGCGAAGTGGAATACTTATTGGAAACAGATCCTTCTAAGAGAAGAGAAATATTCCTTAGATTGCTCAATTTAGATTTCTCTAAGCATTTGGAAAAGGCAAAAGAAAGGAGAGATCGCATAAAAGAAGAGTTAGCGCTTTTAGAGCTTAAGATAAAGGCTTATGAAGCTGAAATTTCAAAAGAAAAGGAATACTCTTCCAAGCTTTTTGAATATCAAAAAATTTTGGAAACATTAGACAAAAAATTGATAGAATTATTGCAAAATGAAAAAGAAATTGAAACTAAAATAAATGAATTGAACGAAAAGAAACAGATATTAAAAAATAAATTGGAAGAGTACAAAAAGATCAAAAATGAATATGATAATTTATTAAATGAGAAGAAAGAGAAGGAAAAAGAAATAAATGAAGAAAAAGCGAGAATTGCCGAAGAGAGTTTTCTTAATAATAAATTAAATACGATCGCTAATGAAATCAAGGAGATTGATGCATTCCTTTCGTTGTTCGTTAATATAAATTCAAAGCAAACTTTGTTGGAAAAGGAGAAGAAAAACTTAGAAGAAAAAAGGAAAAGCCTGCGAGAGATGGAAGAATATGAGAGGAAACTGAAAGAAATAGAAAGTAAGAAAATTGAGCTCCAAAAATTAGAAGCAGAAATAAATAATCTTGAGGAAAACAAGAACAGCAAGTCTAATGATCTTAATTATTTAAGAGCTCAGTTAGATCAGCTAAAAAGAATTAGAGAAACATTGGAGAATGCTTCTTTAAAGGAGCCTAAATGTCCTGTTTGTGGTTCTAACTTATCTGAAGAAAGATTAGAAAGCTTGTATCAGCACTATTTAGAGGAAGAAAGCAAGCAATTAGAGAAGATCAAAGTACTTGAAAATGAGTTCTTGAAATTGGAAAATACCTTGAGGAGGAAAAAAGAAGAACGAGATAAAATATTGAAGATATTAGGAGAAGAGACGATCATAAAGAAACGTCTGGAGAACAAGCTTAGCCTGATTAAAGAAATAGAAGCCTATGAATCTTCTGTTTTGAATTTAGAAGAGGAAATAAAATCCTTGAAATCCAATCCTTTATTCTCTAAATATTCAACGATCGCTGAGAGGATTCAAGAAAGGAGAAATGAATTGGATAGAGAATTAGAGCTTCTTAGATCGAAAGTCAATGAAATAATCGCTTCAAAGGCTAGATTAGATGAGCTTAACAAGCAATTGGTAGAAATAGTCTCTAAAATAAGTGAACTGGAGAAAATGATTCAAGAAAAGCCCGATGAGAAAGAGTTAAAAGAAGTTGAAGATTCTTTGGAAATTTTCAAGAAGAATTTGATGGAAATAAGAGAGAAGCGAATAGAGCTTAGTAAAGAAAAAGGAAGGGTAGAAGGTTTAATCGAAGAAACTAAAAGAAAGTTAAACGAGATTTCTGCAATAAGGCAAGAGTTAGATAAGCTAATAGCTCAAGGAAAAGATCTGAGGAAAAAACTTAGAGCGTATGAGATATTATGTGATGATGTGTTCAATGAAAGAGGCCTTCCTTTGCGCTTTCTTGATGATTATTTAAAAGAATTGAATAAAGTGGTCAATGAAGATTTCCTTTATCCTTTGCTTAAATCAAAACAATTGAACATAAAGAGGAAAGAAGACAAAATAGAGATAGAAGTCATAGATGAAACCCATCCTAGGGAATTATCTACATATTCTGGAGGAGAAAAAGCAGTCATAGGTCTTGCCTTGAGATTGGCTATAGCTAAGCTACTAGCTTCTAGAAGAGGCGTATTGCCCAATTTTTTGATCATCGATGAAGGTTTCGGGCCTATGAGTTTAGACTTGAGAGAATCGGTATTGAAGTTAATGCTTAATTTAAAGGATGAGTATGAGAAAATATTCATAGTATCCCATTTAGAGGATATACAAGAGAATCCTTACTTTAATTCGGTGATTAATGTTCACAAGGACGAAAGAGGAATAAGTCATATCAAAGTAATTAGATGATAAGTAGCAATCCTTTGTAGAAAGTATAAATAGAAGCAAAACTCGCTATTGCTATGAAAATTTTTCTACGCGTCCTATCATCTATTCTTCTCCCTCTTAAGCTCCCTATCACTGAGCCTATAGCAGAGCCTAAGAGTGTAGATAAAGCAAAAGTAAGTTCATAATAGTTGCTTATTAAATATACAATAGATCCTAAGAGAGTAGATATTAGTATGAGGAAAAGACTTGTGGCCGCTGCT
This sequence comes from Thermoproteota archaeon, assembly GCA_041640715.1. GTDB lineage: Archaea > Thermoproteota > Thermoprotei > Gearchaeales > Gearchaeaceae > DSFO01. The sequence goes on from JBEPZU010000030.1 coordinate 3,299, forward strand.
CTCTTGTAATCAAGACCGAGGAAAGTTGCAAACACTGGGACGAAAATGATCCCTCCTCCTATTCCCAGCAAATTAGAAATTACGCCTGCGATGAAAAATAGCAAATAGGCTATTCTGCTTCTTATCTTAATGCCCTTGATGTTTAGTGCCATAAGCGAAATGACAAGGATTGGGAACAAGAAGTACAGAAGCAGCTTATTTATGTTTATGAACAATAAGCTACCAATGTAAGCCCCAAGAAGCACCAATGCTATCGATTTTGTGGCTATCTTGAAATCTATCAATCTATTCTTGGTGTTTATCAAAGAAGAAATAAAGCTATTGACTACTATGCTAAGTATGCTCAGCGGTATTGCTTGGTTTATTCTGATTTCTAGATAGAGAAGGGAAGGTACTATTATTAGCCCGCCTCCTACGCCAACGATTGAACCTAAAATAGAAGCAAAAACGGTTATTATAAATATCGCTATCTCTGTTAAAATTTCCACACTTATATTACTTCATTTTTATTAAAGGTTATGAAAGGCTTCATAATAGGTAATGAAGTCATCACTAAAGATAGAACCTTTGATATATTAAATCCTGCAACAGAAGAAGTTATAGAAAAAGTTTCTTTAGCAACTAAAGAAGATGTTAAGTATGCTATTGAAACCGCGAATAAGGCATTTGAAGAATGGTCTACGACTCCGCTTTATAAAAGAATAGAATTGCTTTATAAATTATATCAGTTCTTCGATGAGAACAAGGAGAATTTCGCCAGAATAATAGCATTAGAAGCAGGTAAACCTATAAGAGATGCTAGAACTGAGGCTTTGAGGGCTTCTAGAGTTTTTCTATACACAGCTGAAGCTGCTCGTTTCTTGCTAACTGGTGAATCACCTAGGTTAGATGCCTTTGAATATCCTGTAGGCAATGAAAATAGAATAGCCATCGTTAAGAGGGAGCCAATAGGCATTGTTGTAGCTATACCTCCATTTAACTTCCCCATAATATCATTAGTTCACAAAATAACTCCTGCGCTTGCAGTAGGAAATACGGTTGTAGTCAAACCTAGTATAAGTACACCTCTTACAGCCCTTACTTTGGTAGAGGCAATGCTAAAGATAGGCTTTCCTCCAGGAGTTGTAAACGTCGTTACAGGTTTAAGTAGTGAGATAGGAGATGAGCTGATTTCTCATAAAGATGTAAGCTTGATTACCTTTACTGGTTCGACAGAGACTGGTTTAAAGATAGCTTCTAAAGCTGCTAGCTTATCTAAAAGGTTGATAATGGAATTAGGAGGTTCTGATCCTTTCATAGTATTGGAAGATGCGGATGTGGAGAAAGCAAGCACGATAGCTACAAGAGCTAGATTTGAGTATGCGGGTCAAAACTGTAATTCAGCTAAGCGTTTCATAGTACACGAGAGGGTATATGAGAGCTTTATCAAGAATTTTAAGGAAAAAGTTGCTAGATTGAATCTAGGAAACCCATTGGAAGAAAAGACCGATGTAGGTCCATTAATAAACGCAGGCGCAGTCATCACAATGCAGGATTTCTTAGAGGATGCATTAAACAAAGGTGGAGAACTAGTAATTGGAGGAGATAAGTATGTAGGCAAAGGTTTCTTCTTTTATCCCACGATCATAAAGAACGTATCTCTTGAGGCTAAAGCCATTAATGAAGAGGTCTTTGGACCCATAGCGCCTGTAATAAAAGTTAAAGATGATGAGGAAGCCATAGCTATAGCTAATGCAACCAAATATGGTCTTCAAGCTGCATTGTTCACCCAAGATTACAAGAAGGCATTGAAACTAGCAGACAAGATTAAGGCTGGAGCCGTCATAATAAATGATTCAACAAGGCTTAGATGGGATGCTCTACCTTTTGGAGGTGTTAAGTTCTCAGGTTTTGGAAGAGAAGGTATAAAATATGCTATCGAAGAAATGACTGAATTAAAGGTTATCGCTGCTACGCTTTCTTGATTTCTTTTTCTACAAGAACCCTTTTCAATATCTTTCCTACTAAGCTCTTGGGCAATTCATCAGCGAATTCTATTTTCTTCGGGACTTTAAAAGGTGCTAGCTTATCTTTCAAGTAATTTATTATATCTTCTTCCTTTACTTTCCCTTTACTTTCTTCTTTCAGCACTACATATGCTTTGATGATCTCACCTGCTTCAGGATCAGGTACTCCTATCACAGCTGCTTCTTTGATTGCTGGATGTTGATATAATAATTCTTCTATTTCTCTAGGATATACTGAATAGCCCTTGTATTTTATTACTTCCTTCTTTCTGTCTATTACGTAGAAATATCCTTCTTCATCCATTTTCCCCATGTCTCCTGTTCTAAACCATAATATGCCTCCGTATTCAAAGAAAACCATTTTATTCTCTTCTTCTCTACCCAAATATTCCTTCATTACCTGTGGACCTGCTATAACTATTTCTCCTGTTTCTCCTACGTTCAAGATTTCGTTCTTATCAGGATGGGCAATGGCCGCTAATGTATTAGGTATAGGTATACCTATTGATCCTTCTTTATATTTTCCTTTTAGAGGATTCGCATGGGTTACGGGGCTCGTCTCTGTCAATCCATAACCTTCTCTGAGTTTTCCTCCAGTAATGCTTTCGAATTTCTTCAAGACTTCTACAGGTAAAGCTGCCGCTCCGCTCAGGCAATACTCTATAGATTTTAGGTTGTACTTCTTAACCAAAGGAGAGTTTATTATAGCTGTGTAAATCGTAGGAACTCCAGGGAATAAGGTGACCTTGTATTTTTGGATGTTTTCGAAAACTGCTTTCAGCTCGAATCTAGGCATCAATACGATTGTCGATGCCCTCAAAACTCCTGAATTCAACACTACTGTTTGTCCATATATATGGAAGAAAGGCAATACACCTAAGATCACGTCTTTAGCTTCTCTTACTTCTCCTAGCCAAGCCATTGTTTGATGGACATTAACTAACAAGTTATAATGGGTTAAAACAGCAATCTTAGGTATCCCTGTAGTACCTCCTGTGTTCATGTAAGCCGCGGGATCTTCTAGAGGATTTATCCTTTCTTCCTTAAACTTACCTTCTTCTTTAAGTAAATCCATAAATCTTAATGTTTCAGAATCGTATGTTATCTCAGGTTTTTCTTTAACCGCTAAAGGATAAAGAAGCTTCTTGATTCCTGTTAAGAAATCCCTTATGCTCGTTACTATTACTTTTTTGAGCTTCGTCTTTGCCCTAACTTCTTTTATGTTATTGTAGAACAGATCTAGGACTATTGCTATTTCAGCTCCAGAATTGTTCAAAGCATGCTCTAGTTCGTA
>JBEPZU010000031.1:0-6386 GCA_041640715.1 Thermoproteota archaeon
TGGGAAAAGCCGGGGTAGCATAGTGGTCATGCGGCGGCCTGCAGAGCCGTTTCACGGGGGTTCGAATCCCTCCCCCGGCTTAATATAAGTAGGAAAAACATAGGTTTTTATGAAATATTTTTTAGGAGTAGACGGAGGAGCTACTAAAACTGAAGCGATAGTAGTAGATGAGGAAGTAGAAAGAATAGGCATAGGCTTCGCAGGACCTTCTAATTATCAAACGATAGGCCTGCAAAGGGCTTCTAAGAATATAGCTAAAGCGATATTGGAAGCTTGTAACATGCTTAAAATAAAATGCCCTTTAGATTCTGCATGCATAGCCTTAGCAGGTTTAAACAGCAAATTAGATTATGAAATACTTATCCAAGAATTATCCAAATTGGATCTTTATGTTAAATTTAGATTGATCCATGACGGTCAAGCAGCACTCCATGCTAATACAAAAGGTAAGAAGGGGATAGTTGTGATCTTAGGCACAGGCTCCTTAGTAGCAGGTTATGATGATGAAGGGAAATACGTTAGAGCATGTAATTGGGGGCATCTATTAGGCGATGAAGGAAGCGCTTATAGAATAGCTATTAAAACCTTGGCTAGGATACTCAGAGGCTATGATTGTAGAGCAAGCAGATTAAACATCGAGGAGAAAATCCTAAAAGTATTAGGCATAGAAGATCCCAGCGAAATAACCACCCTAGTTAATACCAAGCTTAACAATGAAGACATAGCTAAACTTGCGCCTTTTATTATAGAGAATGCCAATGAAGAAGTAATAGAAATACTCAAAGAGGAAGCAATAGCGATAAGCGAGTGTGTTAAAACAATTCATGATAAAGTTAAAAGCAGAGAAATATTCTTAACAGGCGGGCTGACCATGGGAAAACACACCAAGCTTTATATAAACATCGTAAAAGAAGAAATCCTCAAGAGGGTAAGTGGAGCTAAAATCAAGGTTTCCAATCTTAAGCCCGTAATAGGTTCTTTGATGATCGCATTCGAGGAAGAAAATATGAAACTAGAAAACAAAAAAATTATGAAAATAGCTAAAGTCTTCTAATCAATAAGGCTATTCCTATTCCTAACAAGAGAGCAAATAGCAAAGTACCTAGAACTATAGGATCCATGATATTAAAAGTAGGTTTTGAAACAGTACTAGTAAGCGTAGATGTTCTTGTTGTAGATTGCTCTACGAAAGTAGTCTCAGTAGATAAATCTTCTTGTGTTACCGTTATTGTGTCTGTAGTAGAGATCGTGTGATATATAGTAGTTGTATTGTAATAACGTGTAACAGTAATCGTTGTACCTATTCTTGCAGTTCTAGTAATAGTTTGTGAAGAATTAGGATCTAGTTGAAGTATAACTACATCACCTTCTGTTAATGGATAATTTTCGCTCGTCACATTTGCATTGGCATAATATATATCTTGGTTGATGTTTGTGACTTCAATGTCAGTAGCAGCAATATTGAGATCTCTCAAAGGATATATGATAGATAAGAACAAATCATCGACTGGCAAAGAGAGATCCTTGTTAGTCTTGAGGATGAATACATCCTTATCAAGATGATCTCCTAGGAATACGTCATAAACAAGAACTTGAGAAGATGCCTTGAATACTGTATTTATGGGTTTGCTTATTACATAAGAGCCTAATAGAGAGCCATATTCGTCGAGCTTCAATATAAAGGCTTTTTCATTCAAGCTTATTACTCTACCTACCGCTACGAAACCTCCGCTGAACTTAGATAGGTGATATAGTTTGATATTAGATTCTTCGCTGAAAACTTTAGGAGTATGTACTACACCATTCTTATCGACAAAAAACATAAAAGCTGAACTACCAGTGTTGCCTACTATGAAATATTTAGATTCAATGTTAATACTAGCGAATACGCCTCCAGATAGTTCTATTTGAATTAACTTAGACCATTTCAAATTACCGTTGGTAGCGAGGTTTACCAACAAAAGGCCATTCGTAGGACCTTCTTCTCTAGCTAATATTAAGTATTCATCCCCTAAAACAGCTATTAAATCTTCTGGATATTCATTCCAGTTAGTTCCAAATATTTTGTACCATAACAACCCTCCATTAGGATCTAGGTAGAGCAACACCAGATCGTAACCTCTTCCTGCTATCTTAGAAGAACCCAATACTAAATAATTCCCTTTGTAATCTAGAACTATTTTCTTAGGAATAACATCAAGGCCTATGAAGAAAGTCTTTGACCAAACTACTTCACTACCAGAGATTTTGAATATTAAACCATAATTAGCACACTTACACAAAGTCTCAGATGAAGCCAATATAACATCGTAATTTCCATCCTTGACAGAGGAAACCGCTTTGATCTTGCCGGTTTCAGAGCTGAAAGAATAGCTATATTCTGAGACACCGTTATCTGCGATTCTATGAATAATTACAGACTCTTCACTATTAAGAACCAAGTCTAAAGAACCGTTATTCCCAACATTTAACGAAACGCTTTCAATATCGCTGTTACCTTTCAGTACTTTGTAATAATAAACTAATTTGAAATCGCTCGCGCTATTGCTCTGAACAAATAACAAAACGAAGATCAAGAAAACCGAAAGGAAGAATATTTGCTTCTTCATCTCCATCTCACCCCTATTGTACCTACTATAACACCTACTATTAAAGTAGCTGTGAAGGCTAGTACTAGCGTATACCAATCAAAAATGGCAATTTCTTGTTCTGCTGAAGCAATTATTACTCTTTCACGGACAATTGTATTCGTAATTGTCGATGTGGCTGAAGTAGTGAAAGTAAAGGGCTCAAAAACAGTTTGGGTTACGGTAACTGTTGCGTTCTTACCTATTAACGTTACTTTTTCTTCAGGAGGTAAATATTGGGTCACAGTAGTAGTAGCTATAAGACCAGCTTTAACCATCATGACCGCTCTATCAGCTCTTATTCTTCCGTAACCTGCATAAATATCAAAACCTGGAGGTGGATAATCATCAGCAGTCTCATGTAAAATGCTCCTGACTTCTTCTGGATCTAACAGGGGAGCATTAGCCAGAGCTCTAACGGTCTGCATTAAAGCAACCGTACCAGTGACATGAGGAGCGGCCATGCTAGTACCACTTGCTGTTCCATATAGGCCTCCAGGTACCGTGGATAAAACTTCTTCCCCAGGAGCGGCTACATCTACTGAAGGGCCACAGCTGCTAAAAGAAGCTATATTATCCGCTATAGTAGTTGCGGCTACCGCTATAGTCGTAGGATATCTAGCTGGTGCTGCTACACTATCCCCATTAGGACAGCCCGCATTACCAGCTGAAGCCACAGATACTACACCTCTCTGGTATGCATTGTTTATAGCCTCTTCCATCGCTGGATAATTACCAAATCCTCCAAAGCTCATATTCATCACTTCTGCATCATCATCTGTGCCTTCTATTCCATCAGGTCCTTGAACTGCCAGCTCTATCCCTTGGACTATATCAGATATAGGGCAACTTCCACCTGGACAAACTAAAATAGCATAGATAGTAACCTCAGGCGCTACGCCAGCTACGCCTGCATTATTAAGTAAAGCAGCTACGATTCCTGCAACATGCGTACCATGAAAAGTTGTATCAGGACAAGCTGAAGGAAAGCCTGGATCTGCGGAAGGAGTCCAAGCTATGTTGGCTGCTAAGTCGGGATGCGTACAGTCTATTCCTGTATCTAGAATAGCCGCTTGAATTTTGCTATGATGACCATAGGTACCTCCTATAACCCATGCATCTGGAGCACGAATTTGCTGTAAGTTCCATTGTATCTCTTGGAGTACATTTAATTTTTCATCAATCTGGATGTATTTTATTTTGCTATTTTGACTAAGTCTTTCAATGTCACTAGGTTTCATTAAACCATGTATACCTGGTATTATTTTGAAAACCCTTATAACTTGACCGCCATATTGTTGAAATAGTTCGACATCGGGTTCTCCCTTAAATACTGCTATGATGGATATGGGTTCTTCCTGTGCTTTAGCTATAGGAGGAATGTATAAAATAGAGACTATAAGTACTGCTAAAATTAAATAGTTCATTAAACAACAATATTTTAGTCATTTAAATTTTTTTGCCTTAAAATAAGCTAGCTTTTTTAAGAGTTATTATTTTGCCATAATCTATTGATACTTCCTTTGCAATTATTTCATTTTGCTCAGTTATGTCTATCAAATTGAATGAAAATCCGAACTTACCCCTAGTCCTTCTGCATGAAAAAGTTCCTGCATTGACTAAAAGTATTCCCTCTACCTTTATTGCATTTCTAACATGTCTATGGCCCATTAGAACAAGGCTGACCTTCTTCTTTATAATCAAGTCGATTACATCGCCGGCATCTTCTAATACATTAACTTCCCTACCAGCAAAAGGAACAGGTACAAGATGGTGATGGAAAACTAAGATTTTTATTTTATTATCAGAGAGCGTCTTCGAAATCCATTCCAACCTCCTCCTTCCTAGTCTACCTTCATCTCTATCTGGCTGACCACTGTTTATTATTAAGAATTGGAAATCGCCTATTACTAACTCGTAATCCAGCTTGCCTATGAATTCATCGAAAAGCACATTTCCATAATTCTTTTGATCGTGATTACCTGCAGTCACTATTACCTTTTGATCGAATTCTGAAAGTTTATCCAAGGCGAGCTTGTATTCTGATAAAATACCGTTATCCGTCAAATCTCCTGAATGAATTATTATATTAGGCTTGGGCTCTAATTCTCTTAACAACTTGACTCCTTCTCTAAAAGCACTAGGCAGAAATTGACCGAAATCGCTTATATGAGTATCAGAGATATGTGCTATCCTGAATTTTATTTCTGGATCCATGATTCATTTTTTCAAGATTTTTATGAGCTCTCTTGTAAAATATGGGAGATCACCAGGGTGTCTGGACGTTATCAAATTACCTTCAACATAGACTTCAGCATTAACGTACTCACCTCCCGCTTCGATTATTTCTTTCGAAACTTCAAACCAAGCAGTCAATTTCTTACCCTTCACAACGCCTGCAGAGATCAAAACCTGAGGACCATGGCATATCGCAGCTATAGGCTTGGATTTCTCAGCGAAATGCCTAACTATGCGCTGAACCTCTGGATCATTCCTTATGTTAGCTGGAGATTTACCACCAGGTATCACTAACGCATCATACTTCTCAGGCTCTACTTCTTTGAATGTTAAATTAGGCTCAAAGCTGTACCCCCTTTTCCCTGATATCTTAGTTCTACTCCTTCCAGCTACGGTTACCTTAAAGCCTTCTTCTATTAATCTGTAGTAAGGATAGAAGAATTCCAAATCTTCAAATCCTTCTCCTAGCAAGAATAAAACTTCCATATCTAAAAAAGGATTGCTTGTTTTTAAAGTTACTTTTACAATATCTGAATAACTAGGTCAGATTTCTACATTTATCGAAAAATGTTTTAGCCTTCTCGAAATTGGATTGGGTAAAATATAGCAGCGATTATTTCTTTCATCTAAACATATTTATGAATAGGAAAATCCTTCCAGCTTTCGATTACTAAAGTGGCACCATTTTCGTAGAACAACTTCTTATCTAGAATTATGTATTTCATAAAGCCTATTATCTCATTCACATTAATTTCTTTGTAGAACTGAAAATTCTCTGGTAAATCATCAACTACTAGTAGATATTCATATTCTTTAGGTAACTTTGAAATTATACTTTTTCTACCGTTTTCATTCTTGTAAAATGTATAATCATCTGCATGAATGTTATTCTCATAATATGGAAAATTGAATTTTTTAAGCGTATAAGTAGTTATATCTTTCATACTTTCAATTCTATTAGTTATGTAAAAAATTTCATATTTTTTACTCAATTTTTTAATTATATAGCGAGAAAATGGTACTGGTTCATCTAGATCGATAAATTTCTTACCTACCTCGTTTATGCATAGCGCTATCTCCCAAAACTTAAATCTATATTCGCTTATCTTATCTTCTGGTAAATATTTTCTAAGCACATCAACAGTTCTTTTGCCTATCACTTCAGAAACCGTTATTTTTCTCTTAAGAAGATAAGAAAAAATCGCACTCTTCCTTTTCGTTAAGTTAAGAATACAGTCATCTATATCTATAATTACAGCCTTTTTCATCAGCTACTCTTCATTTTAGCCTTTAATTCATCTATATAATTTATCGCATCAAGAGCGGCTTTACAACCTTCCCCTGCAGCAGTTATAGCTTGTCTATATTTATAATCCATAGCTTCTCCTGCGACGAAAACACCTTCGACGCTAGTCTTGGTTTGATCTCTCACTTTTATATATCCTTTTTCGTCAAGTTCAAGCTGTCCTTTGAAAAGGGATGTATTTGGTTCATAACCTATTGCTATGAAGACACCGTCAC
>JBEPZU010000032.1:0-5882 GCA_041640715.1 Thermoproteota archaeon
AGTTACGATCAATTTCCTCATACTATGACGACATATTACTACAAGAGACACTCGCTTGAACAATATCCGTGGCCAACTTTCGAAAATCCAGATTGGCTTGGTAATATGCTTTTCAAAAAAGGTTGGCGCAACAACCAAACTGGGCTTTACGAAGGAGGGTTCTACAAGATAATACGAGATCAAAATAATGAACCAATAGGTTTCGAAAGAAATTACGACTGCGCTTGTCCAGATAGAGTAGGTGGTAGAGGTTGTGTATTACCTCACAACCGACAAGGTCCTGAGTGCATAAGTGGATGGGTACTTGATCTTGTAACTGCTACACGAATAGATGCTGTGAAATATAGTCTCGTAGATAGCTACAAAGTGGTAAAAATAGGAAACTCAAACTACTACGAAAGGGTAGGTATGGATATTGATCACACCGTGCACGTTAGACAAAATCAGATATGCCACTTTAGAATAAGAAACAATATCTTAACTATTATTAACCAACAAAATTGCCCTTACGTTCCACCTAATCAAACCCAAATAAGTGTTCCCATAAGGGTGAAAGTTGATTTTCCAAATAACCCTGTTCCTGTCGGAGGATGGATAGCAAAAATATGCGACGTTTCAAAATTAAACGCAAAAATAGAAGATGCATGCTCAAAGGATATAGAGCTTGTAGTAATGAGATCCAATAGTGCAGAATTGCGTATTACTAAAAACAACACCGTAGGTGAACTGATAAATGCCATAAGAAACTTAGAAGTAGACCCTTCAGTAAACACTTATGACTCTATGAAAAGAGCCTTAGAAGTTCTAAAACAAAGGGCACAAAACGAAGAGATATATAAGGAAAAATACAAAGGATCATCTTATTCTGGTAACTATGAAAAAGTTATAACTGTTCCCTGTAAGTCAGCAGGTGCCTTATTCTTTGTAACAGAGTCTAGTTTGGTTAGTTTAAGAAACAATGACCAAAGTGTTTTAAGTCTAGCCCAAGAGCTAGGAAGAACAGATCTGATGCCTAATTTACAAGGAAAGCAACGCTTAGTTTTTGCTACTATTGGATTTTCTGGGCGTAAAGATTGGGGAGAAAGGCAGGAGTATGTAAATTTACCCTCCTTGAAATTGGTTGATACAGCAAACGAAATACAACTTAGTAATGTTTGGTGGTTTCTAAGGCATAGAGAGATAGTTTATGATGCTAATGTTATTAGTATACAATATACTGTCACCTCTCACGCTGTAGCATTTCTTAGATTTGCCAAAATTGTTATGAGCGAATACGAAAGTGGATTTTTTGGTCTATTTCAACCAAACTTAGGTTCGCTATACGTACCATCTATCTCATACTCTAGATTTCCTGAAAGCATCAATATAGACTACTTTGCTGTAGATCGTATGCTTATTAGGTGGATAGGCTTTCTAAAGGCATTTTGGACTGATCAAAATAAAAATCTAAGGGAAGATACAGAACCAAATAAAGTTCTGGATCTTATAGGTGCGGTAAGAGATAAGATATTCTACTTTTTCTTTAGTCCATCGGATAATACAGTGAAAGCTGGGTATAAATCTTCAGAAGGTTGTAGTCGGGAAGGTGTTATAGATGTAAAAAGTTTAACACCGACAATAGACTTTGGATGCAAACTTGCAGAAAAAAATCCAAATCAAAGAACCATCTACTATAACAGAAATGGCAACTTAGCAGGGTTTACTGAGTCGGAGAAAAATACATTAAGTGGAATATATGATAACTCACCTGGTTTTGCTTCGTGCGTCATAAGATACATAAGAGGTGATGATCTCATAACCGATAGTTCTTGCTTACCATACAGGTCATATGAAGGTGGCTTGGAAGGCAGAAGCACAAGAAGACGTAGAACTTTTAATTTATCTGGATATTGTTCAGGTATACAAGGAGAAAGGACATGGAAACTAGGTGATATTGTTTATTCCATGCCAGATATAGCTGGAAATAATCCAAAGAACATCTACCACATTAGGTATTCAGATCCTAGCTACTTTGGATATATTACGGATAACCTTTACAAACAAAGGTACACCATATTAGTTGTATCTAGTAATGATGGAATGATACACATCTTTAGGGTAGGTAGTATTAAGGAGAATAGCGACCCAGGAAAACCCATAAAAATCCAAAACTCTCCCAATGACCCTGGTAATCATCTTGTAGGTAACGAAGAGTTTGCTTTCATACCTAGAAATGCATTACCTTATCTAAAATGGTTAGATGTTCCTGAGTATTCACTTTTTTACAATGCATCTGTAGGAAGTCTTCTCCAAACAGAAGGCTTTTGCAAAATCCCCACCCTTGATTACTATGTGACTATAAAGGACGTGGATGCAGGGTTGCCCGGATGTGTTCCAAAAGGTAACAAGTGCTGGTCTACCATTCTCATAGGCACTATGGGATTTGGTGGAAAGGAAATCACTATCGGCAACCAAGTCTTCTCTTCCTCTGTGTTTGCTTTGGATCTTACACAGTGGTTAAACGGAACAGGACAACCCAAGCTCTTGTGGGAAGTGTCTTTGCCAGACAGAACGCTTACACTCTCTTTACCTACTTTGGCAAGAATTGTGAATAATTCCAACGTTCAGTGGTATGTAGCCATAGGCAGTGGCTTAAAGTCTCTAACTCCCCAGTATCAATACGTAAGTCCTAAGCTTTACTTTATAAATCTTAGAGATGGAACAATTTCTCAAGCGGTTATACCAATGCAAGGAGGAGTTGGTGCTGTAGGTGGAATAAGTGCTGTGGATGTGGATAACGACATGCAAGATGATGCTCTCTACTTTGGAGTGTATGGCATACGTAATGGTAACAGATGGAGTGGTCTTTATAGATACTCTTTCAGAAATGGAAGCTTGAACTTGGTTATGGATCTTTCTTCTTTAGGCTCACCACCTGTTTTTGCTCAACCTTCATTTACTTTGGATGAGGATAGAAATCTGTGGGTATACTTTGGAACTGGACTTTTCTTCACCATAGGTGATTTGCAACCGCCTTATAACAACTACATAATAGGCATAAAGGACAGGTGTTGGGACGGTAGCTGTACCAACACAATAAACGATATAGATATTCTGGAACCAATCTCGGTAACAGCGAGAGTTGTGGAAACCACAGAAACTTGTGTTTGCGACGCGAACGGTTGTTCTCAACGTCAAATGGTTATAACAACAGACGCTGATCAACCTACACCTACAACTAAACAAGGCTGGGCACTAAGACTACCAGCTGGAGAAACTGTTTATACTAAATTTACAATTTATGGAGGCATAGTATTTGCGACCTCTTATAGATTGGACTCTATTTATCCATGTGGAGCAGTAAACTATGGAGAACTGAAGTTGTATACTCTTCATTACACATCTGGAAAAGTTTCAGCACAAATACCTGCAATTCTGTTACCTGGAGAACAAGCGCAAGGTCCATACATAACAGTACAGCCAGCTATATCGTTGGGTACTATGTTAGGTATTCCATCTTTAGCAAAGCCAGTACAGATTAAGGATGGTTTTTTATCTTTGGTACCTGTATCACGTGACACAGCTAGCTTAAGGTTGAATCCTAAGCTTGTAAAAAGGGTTATATTATGGATAGAAAAGTGAGAGGTTTAACTATGGGTGAACTTTTAATTGTAATAGTCATAATTTCCGTTTTGGCTTACATTGGTTATCAGGAGATTGAAAAAGCTGTAGCAAATCAGAGACTAAAAAACTCCACACAAACGCTAGTCACAAATTTAGAGAGAATAAAAAGGAATTCCATCACTGGAAGAGCACTCTGGGGTGCTAGCATACAAAATGACAACTCATACATTTTGTTTGAGGATACAAACGGAAACTGTAGATTGGATCAAAATGATAATAACACAAGAAGAACTATAGTAAACCTCGATCCAGGGATTAGATTTCACAACACACCATCAAGAACTATAGTATTTGACCGTAAAGGTGTAGCTCTGGAAAGTTCGAGCAATGAGGAATGTAGGCCCGCAGCATTACCTATACAACTACGTAATACATATAACAAAACTGCTACTATAACTATTGGAACTTATGGAGAAATTAGATATGCTTACTAAGGGGAAAAAACAAAAAGGCTTTACACTAGTGGAGCTCCTAGTATCTATGCTTATTCTGATGTTTGTGATGCTAGGTTTTTTGGCAGGCATACTTCAATACACAACATACACACTGAGAAACCAATACAGAAACGAAGCAAGCAAAATAGCTACGCAAATAGCAAATGAATTAAACTCACGACCCTTGAGTAATCCTATCTTTGGGAACATATATCCAAATAGATCTGCAGTGGATAGTAATAACAATGGTATAGCTATGTTCTGTGATCCAAACGAAACTGTAAACGTAACAGATTGTCAAACATTTGATAATCTAAATCTTCCTACTTTAGGACCAAATAGCGTATATAAGGGGGTAAGCTTCAATCACGGATTAATCATATTACCTTACGGTATACCTACAATTCCTCAGCCAGTTTATGTTTGTGTATTGGTTTGGTATCAGGATCCAACAAACAACAACAGATGTGAGCATATAGCCACGCTTGTGGTCAAGGGGTATTAATCATGAAAAGGGGTGTGACGCTTGCTGAGCTCTTGGTTGTTATAGTTATCATAGGAATTGTATCTGTTGGACTGATTACAGCTTATAGACAGGTCTTTACACGAAGCGCATTTACCGCGGCAACAGCAAAAGACGAGCAATCTGCACAAATCTTTATAGATCAAATAATAAGAGACATACACTCGATAGGTTTTGGAATGTGGAACAATCCGGGACGACCGGGGAGTATTCATAAAATTGGAAACATAGGGTGTGGTGGCTTAGCAAATTTCGCTACAGGTGATCAAGGCTTCTTAGCAATAGCAGAAAATTGTCAAGGCGAAAACGGAGATGAACTTTACTTTTTTAGTCTGACAGCGAGAGATTTTATAAACGCCGGCTGTTGGGGCATAGTAGAAGCAAATGGCTGTCTGAGAGTGGACTCTGCAAACTATCTGGGAAGTCAATGTGATGGTAATATATTTTTCCAAGGTAATCAAAATACACAACTCCCAAATATAGCTCTATCACCAGCCAAAGCTTACGCAGGCTATGCTTTTTGTCAAAATAACTGCTCCTGTAAAACTTGTACTCCTTCTAGTAATTGCCAAAATGCTCTCCCTGGTACTATGGTATTTTTTAAAGGTAGTGCTGAATATTCTAAAGAGTTTGCAACCAGATATTTTCTTGAAATAGATGGAAATCAACCAAGAACGTGTGCTCCAAATACTTTTACGCTTTATAAGCAGGTGTATCCAGATAACCCTCAACCAGTACTTTCTTGCATAGGAGCCTTCAAGGTTAGGTATGTTTTGAACAATAATGGTGTTTTATCTTATGTGGATAGTACTTCCTCTTCTCCACCAAACCTTGTGGGCATAAGGCTCTGTATAATGATACAGATAGGTACAGAGGCAAGTTTGGAACAAAACGTTCCAACATTTACCAACAACTGTGGAAATATAACAGTTGATAATGCATGGAGGAGATACAGATGGAAATTGGTAGAGGTGGATATACCTATAAGAAACAGATGAGGAAGAATAGAGGCGTAGCTTTGGCAACTGTCTTTACCATATCTATTGTTGTGCTTTTGGCTTTAGGTGGTATCTATTGGATTGTCACAAACCTAATATCTGGTTCACAAACTATTAAGACATACACGAGTGTAAAGGAGGCAGCAAAAGGGGGCATTGAAGAGGCTATCATCTGGATAAGATCAAACCAAGTAGCTCCAAATGATTGCACGGAAGGACGACCTATTCAATATAGAATAAGCGGGAACTCACAGCCAGCTAATG
>JBEPZU010000033.1:0-5692 GCA_041640715.1 Thermoproteota archaeon
TAAAATTACCACATCTGGCTTCAAAGCGAGTACTTTTTCAAAATCGAGGTCTATAATTCCTCCTACTACCGTTATCTTCCCTTTTTCTATTAGTTCTTTCACCAATGGGGGATAATTTGAAAATTTATCTACACCTACTACCAAATCGCCTGCTCCTATTGCGAATAGTATTTCAGTCACACTAGGACCTATGCTGACGATTCTTGAAGGCTTAGAAACTATCGTTACGCTTCTACCCAACCCATCTGTTATAGTCAAAGGATAACGTAGATTTTCGGGTAATGCAGAGACATTAGCTACGAGCTCAGCGTACTTTTTCTCAATAGCGTTAATAGATTCTCTAAGGGAATTCAAAGATTTTTCGAGTTCTTCGCTTTTGCTAGACAGATTAGAGCTTAGATTAGATACTTCTGTTCGTAGCGAGTTGAGTTGGAGGTATAGTGGCGTGATCGCTGCAATTATTACTACCAAAAGTACAGCGAATGAAATAATCAAAGTTTTGTTCTGCGCCATAATGGTTGGATATATAATCCAATATTTATATTTAAAAGTTACTTCTATGTTGGGAGATCATCGCTTGAATGATATAATACCTCACCTTTTTCATTCAAAAAAGCCCCGCAGAATCTACAATATCCTCTTATAAGCTTTCTAGAGCATATTGGGCAAACAGGAGGTTCCTTTGCGACTTCAGGAGGTTTTACGTTTGTGAGTAACATTCTATAAGCTAGGAAATATTGCAATTTAGAGCGGGGCTTGAAACCTAAGAATTCTTCTATCGACTTTAGTTCTTCCGAACTAGGGTTCCATGAATTAACTGATATTTTCATGGCTTTCCATACACCTGTACCAATGTTTATTGGTTCTTTAGGCCTCCAGGCTATTTCTTTAAGACCTTTAGATTCTAAGTAAATCCTTAAAAGAAATTTAGTTTGGAATTCGGTGCTTATCATGCAATGCAAAGGTATTATGAGAATTTTCTCCCTTATAGCTGGGGAATACAAAGGAGCTTTTACCCTCATTCCCAGAAGTCTTCCCACTTCTATCGTTGGTAACCAAGCTTTTTCTTTCATCCTATTTAACCATTCTTTGAGCTCAGATTCGCTCCTTTTTGCTAAGAACTGATAACCTAAGAACATTTCATCACCTCCATCGCCTGATAATAGACATTTGCATCCTTCTCTTTTGGTCCAAGAAATCGTCATGTAATGCACTGCATCGGCAGAGACTTCCACGGGATCTATAGTCTTTAAATTAGCCAGCACCCAGTCTATAGCTTCGATGAACTCTTCACTCGAAGGTCTTAATATGATGTGAGTCTTTATGTTGAGTTTCTTAACTACCTCCTTAGCATAGAATACGTCGCTACCTCCTAGATCTGCTGTTATGACTTTTAAGCTTTCTCTTTTAGGATGATTGAATACGATGAAAGTGGTATCTATTCCTCCAGACAATAAGCTGCAATCTCCTTCTTCTGCTTCTTCAGCTACTATGGAAGCTATTTCTTCTGCATAATTCAAGCATTCTTCTAAAATTCCATGCATTTAATTATTGGATAAATAATCCATGTAAAAAATTTGGGATGACATCGTCAAGACTATGGCGAATATAACCCAAATAGAGCTGACTAGAATAGCTATCCTAAGAGCTCTAACTATATCTTGGGTTTCAGGAAATCTGGAATCTATATTAATGACGTAGTGGGAAGGTTTTTCTAATCTTATTTCTAGAGCACCAGCCATAGCAGAAATAGGATGTCCAGCATTCAAGCTCTCCGTTGCTCTGTTCCATTTGATCCATGTTCTAATGGCTTTGTTTATATTACCTCTTGCAATGAATGATGATAATGCTATTATTAATGCTGTCAACCTAGCAGGTATTAGATTCAATACAGTATCAACCTTGGCAGAGAACCAACCTACTTCATGATACTCAGGAGTTTTATAGCCTATCGCTCCATCTAATGTATTGGATAACCTTTGCAACATTGCTCCTAAAGGGCCTAGGAAAGCATAATAGAATAAAGGCGATGTAAAACCATCTACTAAACTTTCTGCTAAACTCTCGATAGAAGCAGAGATAACCCTTTGCTCATCTAGTTTGTAAACATCCCTTCTAACTATTTGTTGTACCCACTTTCTAGCCTCATCAAGGCTAACTTTGAAGGATAGATATGCTTTGTAGCATATATCTAACAAGAGCTTTAAAGAAAAAGAGAGTTTCAAAATTATCGCAGAAGCCAATATCCATAGGAGCTTATTTATCTGGTATGTTATGATTAAAATCAAAGCTAAAGGAATTACATGCAAAGCTACGATTGAAATCCATATTAATATCCCTTTGAGCTTTCCAGAATAGGGTTTACCTAGCTTTAAAGCCATGATGTAAGAAGTATGGACAGGATGTATTTTCAAGAATATGCCCTTATGCTCTGGGTATATGATATCAAGTATTAAAGCTAAGATTAAAGAAATGATCGCTAAATCCCATTCAGGGATTAGTGCTTTCAAGAATTCCATTCGTTCATCAACTTAGAACTAAAGTTGCAATTATTAAAGAGAGCATCCTGTTGACTTCAAAAGTAAAACCTGCTACGTCACCGTTGGCGAAGCCTATCCTATTAGTTGCATCCCTCGATACTAAAAACGCTGATATGATTCCAGCTATGGATATCAATACTCCTGCAAAGATGTCTTTTAACGTGAAAAAAGCTATCGTGATCAATATTGAGACCAATAAGAGATACAATAGGTAGTTAGAATATCTAGACTTTGTTCTAGTGTTTAGACTAAAGGTTTTAGCTAACCCTTCATAGGGTTCTATTGGGCTTAAAGCTAATGTAAGATACATGGATTCGGCTGAGGAAACGTAGATCAAAGCTATTACGGGGAATAACTCGATGAAAGATCCTAAGAAAGTCTCTGAGGTGATTTTAGACAAACTAGCCATGGCTCCTAAGCTGACTATCAAATTTGCTACTATGGCTATAACTGCGAAGGAGCCTTTCCTAGGGTCTTTAAGTATTTCTATCGCTTTTTCTCCGCATGTTCTAGAACCTATAGCATCTGAGTAATCTGAGAATCCATCCAAATGAATAGCACCGGTCACTAGAATATGGAGTAATACGTATATTGAGCCTATTAGAAAAACATCAGCTTTGAAGAAGATTAGAAGAGAAACAGCTAAAGAGATGATTAAAGATTCTAACAAACCGACCAAAGGTATCAAATGAAATAGCCTTGCAGCTTCTACTATATCTCCTCGACCCGTTGGTAGCGTTGTGAATAAAGATAAAAGGCTCCTGAAGTCTTTAATTATTCCCAAGAATATCCCTCAAAGCTTCTATTAATTTGAGATTATCATCCCTGAGTCTTATTGAAATTCTACTGTGATAATGAGTTAGAAAACCGAAAGATGAAGCATTCCTAACGTAGAATCCCAGTTTAAGCAATTTCTCGTTGAATTCAGGATGGGGTATTTTATGTTTAACTAATAAGAAGGGAGTTTTCGAATCATAAACTTCCAGCCCAATCCTCTTTAGCTGCTCAGATAAGAAAACTCTTTCTGAATCCACCAATCTTCTAGTATTCTCTAAATATTCTTCAATTCCTTCCCATTTTAATATAGAAATGATCAGTCTCTCTGCAAATGTGTTGACGTTCCAAGCTTGTCTAAATGAATCGAGCTTAAATGCTAGTTTCTTGTTGGATGTGTAAAGGAATCCTATTCTTAGACCTTGCAAAGCGAATATTTTAGTCAAACTTCTAGATACTATCACGTTATCATAATCCTCGTATAGCAAGCTCTCAGCATTTCCGTTGAAATCTGCGAAGGCTTCATCTACTAGCACTATAGATTCTCTTGAATGTTCAGCCAACTCTTTAATAATCCTTTTGCTGACCACAGATCCAGTGGGGTTGTTAGGATTAGATATCAAAGCTATGAATCTTGACTTGATTTTTTCTGCCGCAGAATAGTAGTTTTCAGGATCTAGAACATATCTATTATTTTTTAGAGTATAGGGAATAGAGGACAATCTGATATTAGAAACCTCGGCTTGAATTCTGTGATCGCCGAAAGTAGGCTCTACTACGAGCAAAGCTTCAGGCTTAATCACTGGTATTAGGAGTTGAAGAGATTCGGAAGAACCATTAAGCGGGATTATTAAATCTGGATCTAGCTTGTAATGTTCAGCCAATACATTTCTTAATTCTTTGTATTCATAATCTGGATAGTTAACGTAAATTCCTGAATCTACAATCTCTTTGAGGACTCTGGAAGCAATGGCTGGCGGCCCTAAGGGATTTTTGGGAGAGCTATAATCTATGACCCCCTTAGCTACTTTCCCTCCGTGTATTCTTTGCATGTTTCAAGGCCTCTTCGTAATCTTCCCAAGTATCTATGTCTATCAATTTATACCCTCCTTCTATCATTATATCGCTCCAATTCCCTCTTGCTTCTTTAAACAAAGTGATTCCTATCAAACCCTTTTTGGAATCTATTAGATTAACTATGGGTTCTTGAATCTTTAAAGCTTTAGAAGCGAAATCCTCTAAGATATTTGAATCTATAAAAGGGGTATCAGAAGGAACTACTAGAGCAGGTAATGACACAAGACTTAGGGCTAGATTCAGATCCTCGATGTAATCTCCAGAACCTTCGATGCATTTGATCGAATCTGAAGCGTTGTTAAGTAAATCTTTGACCTGCTTGGTATATGGGCTATAAACTACCAGGATTTCTTTGCAAAGAGGCTTTAAAGCATCTATTACGTGCAATATTACAGGCTTATCTAAGATTTTCAGCAAAGGCTTTATTACACCTCCCATTCTAGTAGCTTTTCCTCCTGCCATGATCACACAACTAATCTTCATTTCGACTCGATCAATTCATCATATATGGATGATAAAATGGAACCTATCAGCGCTGATAAGACATCATCTTCGAAGACTGGTAGATTAATTTTAAAGGCTCCTTTTTCCTTTAATCTTTCAATCCAATACGTTGCCAAAAGACCCTTGAAGCCTGAGAGATATAAAGATAGAGAAAAAGCCAGTAGCTCATCTGCTATGATAGCCTTGCTATCCTTCGCGAAATCTTCTCTGGAAATTCCTGGTATAGAACCTGCTGCTCCGTGAAGATCTATTTCCCTGGCGGCTATTAAAATACTCATGACGTTGGGATCCTTTAATATTCTAGACAGTTTTTCCCTAGCTTTATCTTTAATAACATCTAAGCTTACTCCTGGAATAGGAGCTTCAGAATAGGCTTTCGTTATTAATTCCAATAATTCTTCTGTCCTCAAGCCTAATGTATTGTAGAGTAAATCTATCTTCGTCAATCCTTTATCTATTAATGCTTTATACAGAGCGTGCGCTATAGGCCCTCCTATATTAGTAGTCATGCCCGCTGTTAGGAGTGAACCTATGTATCTTGTAGGCCTACCTATAACGATAGCATCAGTAATCGTGCCTGAAGCTCTTAACTCGCATCTTAAAAGAATTTCAGAGAAAGCCAAGCTCTTAGCTTCTACTATTACCCTCATCAAATCGAGCATACTGCTGAAAGTTAGATCTTTATCTACCAAAGCCAAGATGTTCACGGTACCTGTTAAAGGTTGGTGATAAGAAGATCTTTCGCAGGGACATGCAGGATGCTTTAAACCCATCGTAACTATTATGGTAGCCCAATC
>JBEPZU010000034.1:0-4722 GCA_041640715.1 Thermoproteota archaeon
AATAAATAATACATTGGGGACAATCGGGGACAACTCGCAAAGCCTTGTCACATCTTGTTTTGCGTTGGGGACAAACATTGGGGACACATCGGGGACAATCGGGGACAACCGGGGACATGTTATACTACATCTTAGTGGTGGCATAGTTCCCCCTTTCCCCCTTCCCCTCTCCCCCTTCCATCTTGACTTTTGTTTTTTCTTTGTTTATATTTAACCTTGTTTTAGCTTTAATATGTGGACAAAAACTGAGGGGGTTGAGCTATGGAAACAAAGAAGAGGCGCAAGCCTCGGGCGGAGCGGATAGACACAAGAGTTCCGCCGTATCTTTATGAGCTTTTAAAAGAGTGGGCACAAGTTAGAGAGCGAGCAGTGTCTGAGATATTGCGTGAGTTCTTAGTTGAGCATTACGAGGAAATAAAAGCACGAGTGGAAAAGGAAAAATCCCTTAGGGGCTTAGGTTGATTAGCAAAATTCGTTCTACTTTAGTTTGGGGGGAAGCCTATGCCACCACACAATATCAATTTAACCAATCCAGATCCGGTAGAGGTTCTCCGAACTATTTCTGCGTGGTATGACTTACCTTATGCTGTTGTTGTAGGACACAGGGATAAACCCAAAGCTCCCTTGCATACGTGGCAAATACACGACAGGGGAAAGAACGTCTTCACTTACACCACGATTGATACCGCTCTTAGCAAAGCCAACGAAGAAGCCCAAAAAAGACACTTACCACCGGAGCAAGTTTACAACTTTGCCATAGTTGTGTTACCTCACGTTGTGGATATAGACAAGGATGTAGATTTCGACCATCCTTTAAATGGCAAGATAACATCAGTTCTTTTTGATGTTGTTTTTAAAGGTTTAGACACTTGCAGTTGGGGAAGAGTTGGAGACCCTAAGCGCCACATTCTTATTAGGCTTTCCGATGTTTCTGTGAAGACTGAATTTACCAAATCAGAGACTAAAGGGATACACTTTCCTACCATAGATTTTTCTGATGGTAAGGACGGGGGAAAAGCAAAAATAGAAGTTTTTAACCATGTCCACCCTGTTATTGTTCCCCCAGCCTTTTCAAAAGGAAGTCCTTATCCACTTCCGCCAAACCTCACTCCTTACGTTTTTAACAAGTTCGAAAGACCAGCGGTTTTAACAAAACGGGAACTTTTGCAAAGGTATTGGATACTCCTAGCAGTTTCCTTGCTTTGGAAGTATTACAACTCAGGATATAGACACTTTACTTGCCTTTACATGTCCACTTTTATGAAGCACTTAGGCTTTGAGAGGGAACACTTTGAGCTTTTAGTCACCGCTTTGGAAGTTATGAACCCCGGAGAGGACAAGCTGGAACATCGTATAGCGGTATGGGACTACACGGAAGAGAAGATAGAAGAAGACAAACCTGTAAAAGGTTTTCCTTCCCTTGTCCAAGAGGTTTTGAAGCCTCAAGGCGCTAATGATGAGGTAATTGATGAGATTTACAAAAAACTAACTAATCCATCCATTTTTGGAGAGCTCTTTGAAGTTCCTACTCTTTCCAATGGACATTCTAAGCAAAGTAAAGTAAAACAAAAGCAAAAACAAAGGCAAGTTATTGAGATTATCCCCGCTCAAACTTCCGAACTCCACGAGCTTTTGGAAGCCTTAAAGCAAAGATACGATGAGCTGACCTCTGAGCTTTCAAGCCAAGTAAACGAAGAAGCGCTGTGGAGCGCCAGAGAAAGTATTTACGCTTTGCCTGCCAAACTTTTAGAGTTTGGCGGTGTGAAGTTAACCATAGGCTCTTCCCGATCCGGGAAATCCTACTTTATGGTTAACCTTGCCTGTGTTTATGCAAAAGGCGAAGGCGAAGTGCTGGGAGTGCCTTTTTCCATCCCCAAGCCTTTGAAAGTTCTTTACTTGGCTTTGGATGAGCAAGAAGACATCGTTAGAAGGAAAGTAAGCCACTATCTTTCCAAAGAGGAATACCAAGAGCTAAAAGCCAAAGGGCTTTTGACCTTTGTTTTCTATTACAGGCGCCTTAAGGACTATGAGAGCCTACTCTCTTTTGAGAAATTTATCAGTAGCTACGATGTTGTCATAATCGACATGCTAAATGACCTTTACCTTCCCCCAAACATGGCTGTGGCGTCCCAAATGAATTGGTGGTTTTTGAATTACTTTAGGTTGCTTTGCAGGCAAAAGCAAAACGACCTTACCATTTTCGTTTTAGACCACACAGCGGTGCGCCCAAATGCAACAACGATGGAAGAAAAGGCAAGAGGCGGTAACGCTTTGGTAGGTAAGGCTGTAGACCTTATCCTTTTGGAAGCCAAAAAAGACAACACGCTTAAGCTCAACATCTCAAGCCGATACACTGGAAGGTATGAGCTAAAGTGCTACAGAGACCCCGAAAACGGCAAGATTTACGTTGATGAGCCCGGTTTTGCTACCACAGTCTCAAATAGAGAAGAGGTCCAAAAGTTCGTTAGTGAAGGGCGGACAAAAGACTTAATTATTGCATTCTTTTTAGCCCACAAAAACAAACCGGCAACTATCCAAGACATTGTGACCCGGACCGGAATAAGTAGGGATACCATTAAAAAGGTCCTTCAAAGAAACCCCTCTCTTTTTGTGATAGATAAAGAACAGTCCGGGAAGACCTTTTACTACAAACTCCACGAGGCGGTTTATGATGTAGCAAAAACCAAAGAAATAAACAAGTTCGAAACTATCCTTGATTTGTTCTTCCCCCAAGCGCTGGAAAAGGCAGGAGCGAAAAAACTGCCTACTCCTGAAGACTCCGACTTGGACGATATCTACTTCGACTGGTAGAGGTAAATTTTCCCCAGTCCCAGACACTGGGAACGCATTTTGACCCATCTCAAAGCCTTGTCTGGCAATGGGTTTTTAAGGATTTTTCCCTTTCTCACAGCGAAGGTATAATTTTTCCATGTTTTACACCCTAACTCAGCTCAGTGAAAGGTTAGGGATAAGCAAAGAAACCCTCAAAAACTGGTGTGAAAGCGGAGAAATTCCATGCCTTAGGTTAGCCGGACCTACTGGTGTGGAGTATGTGATAAAAAAGGAAGATGTTAAGAAAGTGCTTCATAAGTTGAAAAAAAGAAAGAAAGAACCCCATCAAAGCCTTGTTTGGCGCCGGCTGGAAAGCTATTTTGCTTTTGTTCTTAGTGGTCTTTCCTGCAAGCATAAAAGCTCTCTTAAAACCAGATCCTGTTGTCTTTTTTGAGGACCCAAAAGAGGAATAGCGGACGCTATACTCTCCCCACCATGCTCATCAGATTTGGCGGTCATGCTTTGGCAATGCTTGCGGGAACTATTCAAGGCTACATGGCACAAGCCGGAAGCACAGTTGCACAAACAACGATGGATCCGAGAGGTTCAACCGCTTACGCAGAGGCTATGAGAGATACTGTGGCGAGTGCTATGTTCTTACCAAGAGTTAACCCGTGGGAGGATATAAGAAGTAGGTTCAATCGGATTCCTTGTTTAATTATGTGTCGTAAAGTCCAAAAAAGCAAGTCCTTTAGGAAAGAAAAGGAAAGAGAAGCAAGGTAGGGGTGTTACACATGGGTTACTTCGGCATAGTGGAGCTTTTCAGGATTTACTACTGCGTGCTTGACGTGTATATACAACTGCAGACCTATCCAGATTTCTCCGTCCGATACAGAAGCCTGAGCTTTGTAAAGCTAAGTGGCAGAAAACTCCTCCTTGATGGAACTCAGGCAATACACTTCCCAGAAAAAGACATTCCATACCTTGTCTCCTCCCTCAGAAACAGAACATACCTGCCCTATGGCAACTTCCTTTTCACTCCTATCAAAATCACATACAGAAACATCACCATAGACCGTGTCCTGTTTTACCTGTTTCTTGAGAAGTGAGAACCTTTCCAGATACGGCAATCAACAACTTACCTCTGGAATACTTAAGGTAGAAAAGGTAGCCTATAATTATCCCTATGAAGCAAGGCAGGACGAAAGAACTTATTGAAAGAGAAAAACTCATAAAGGATGTGCTTTCTCTTGACGAAGGAGCTCAGGAGCGTATCCTGTCTGAGCTTGAAAAAGAAGACAAAGAGCTGGCACAGGAGATAAAGAAGAGGATTGAGGAAGAGAAGAAAGAAAGCTTTGATGAGCTGGTCAGAAAACCTATGGACATCGGATTAGTAATTACTCTTGCACTCGGTATCCCGTTCAGTGTAGTTGTTAATGGAGCAATACTTTTCTTCTTCCTGAAAACGGACATTTTCACAGAGTTTCCTATGACGCTTTTTCTTCTGGTATTCAATGTAGTTTCTTTCGTTGTCCTGCTAAGTGCCTTTCTCTATGTCTATTTCAAATACACCCGCAAAATCCCTAAAAAACTTGATAGGATAGTCAGAAAACTACAAAAATAGCCTCTTCAGGTTTTCTTTCTCTTTGTCCTTCTTGGTTTCTTCTGTTGCTCTTCTGGTTTTTCAAGTTCTCCTGCTGGGTCTCCTGCCCTTGGAACAACAGTCTGGTTTATTTGCTTAGTCTTCTCCTCAAGTTCAGGCTTTTGCTGTTCTGGATTTATAACCTGCGTAGCTTCCTTTGCCTTAATTAGTTCTTCTGGCGTCTGGATGCGGTCTCCTGCATAGCTCCTTGCCAGTCCAAGGTAAGCATTTATGGCATCCTTGTCTCCCTGCATTACCATTCTGTCAAGGTTAGAGAGATATTCCTCGGTCAGCTTTCTTGCCTCCTC
>JBEPZU010000035.1:0-4722 GCA_041640715.1 Thermoproteota archaeon
ATATTGAAGTCATAGAAGAAGTCATAAAGATTAAAGGTTCTGGTGATTATGTGCTTAAGGTAAACCTAACAGTTCATGGTCCTATAATAAGCACGAAAGGAGTTCCGATATCCTTTAGATGGACGGGAAATGCAGGATATAATAACGATGGTAAAGGTGTAACGAGGGAAGCTTTAGCCATATATTTACTCAATAAAGCTAAAGGGTATAAAGACCTGCTCAATGCTCTTCAATACTGGGATGTTCCATCCCAAAACTTCGCCTTCGCAGATAGAGAAGGTAACTTCGGAGTAGTAGTACCTGGTCTATTTCCTTATAGAGAAGTGATATTGCCTGATGGAAATCGCGTCAAAGTGATCTCTTCTAGATCAGTATTGAACGGTACTGGGGATTACGATTGGAATGGATATGTTCCATATGAACATGTTCCGAAGTCTATAAATCCAGAAAGAGGATTCGTAGCTGCTCCCAATCAAATGAACATCGGTCCTCATTATCCTTATTTCATACTAGGTGCTTGGTGGGATCCTGTAGGAAGAGCTCAAATGATACATATGCTCCTTTATTCTAAGGATAGGCATAGCTTAGAAGACATGATGGCTTATCAATCGAACATCAAAGATTGGTATGCCTATCAGTTATTACCCATTCTAATCAAAGCTTTGGAAACTAAGAAGCTAGAAGCTAGCGAGTTAAACGCGATTCAAATGCTCAAAAAATGGAATTACGACATGTCCAAAGAAAGTACAGAAGCTGCTATATGGTGGGCTTGGCTCTCTGCTCTTTATGAAGAGATGTTCAAAAATCATTACGAAGCCAAAGGAATAACCCTTAAAAGATATCCCTATCCTGAAACTATAGTTTGGTTGGCTAAGAACAAGCCCGATTCGAAATGGTTTAGAGGAGACATCTCTGAAGTAGCATACAGCGCTCTTAAAAGGGCTATAACTACTTTAAAAGAGAATTTCGGAGAAGATCTAAATGCTTGGAAATGGGGTAATATTCATAAGCTATTGATCGCTCATTTAAGCGGCTCAAGGGCTTTATCCTATGGTCCTGTACCTGAAGACGGGGGTCCTAACATTCTAATGAACGCCGGAATACCTTATGACTTATCTATAATAAGTAAAGAAGTCTACGTGAGAAGCGGTCCTAGCTGGAGGATAATAGCTGAAATGGGAGAACGTAATAGAGTTCTAGGAGTATATCCAGGAGGTCAATCGGAGAATCCATTGAGCAAGTATTATAGTAACTTCATAGAGACTTGGATTACTTATAAATACAACGAGCTTAAGTATCCTGCAAGTCCTAGAGATTTCAATCCTATCGCAGAAATAAGGTTATTTAAGACATGAGGAGGTCTTTCAATCTCTTAATGGGGATTTCAATAGGGATAGTATTAGCTCTAATATTGGAAATCCTCGGTCAGGGATTTCAAGTAGCAGCGCTTATTTCAGGAATAGCCATAGGGATATTAATCTCAAGATATCTAGACTTGATAATAGCGGCGATAGTTTCACCAATGCTTTGGTATGCATTTCCTCTTGCTTTGGTCTTATTAGATTCGAATGGTTTTAAACTGTTGAATCTGATTGCACAAATCGCAGGTTTATCTTCATCGATATTGTTAGCGCTCGCTCTTTTAAGCGTAATTTTAATCGTTGTTTTATCAGCGTTGGTAACTAGAATTTTGATAAGCATTTTGAAGAAAAGCAGACAACGGTAGTTTAAAATAGCAATGATTATAACCCAATTTACTCTTTTCGTCTTACCAAACGTTTAGTAGCATTCTGGTTACTGGTTAATCTCTAATTGGAATTTCAAGATATTTTCCTCATTTTATATCTTTCATATATCATCTCGATTTTTCCGTTTCTTTCTTTAAATTCTATCCCCATTTTCCTCCCTGCGCTTATCGTGTAAAAGTAAACCTTACCGTTTTCTCTCCCTTCATATACAAGAGGCAAAGAAACTTCGCTGTATTTACCTTTGAATTCTAGATAAAGAAAGTCCCCCTTCCTTGTCAACTCTGCTCTATAAGTACCTTTATAAGTTTCATAAGAACCCATGAGCTTATCAAGAAGTCTATCATATGCTATGAAGCTCAATTCCTTCTCAGGGTCTTTGTTCAAAGCCAATGCTAAGGCATACATGCCCAAGAAGGATAAAGGATAACCGCTTCCATTAGCTAGGATCGCAACGGCTATTCTTTCGCTTGGTATGTATCCTAAGAAGGCAGTAGATACTAGAACAGAACCACTATGCCATATTAATCTCTTGCCCAAGAAATCTGGTACTATCACCCAGCCATATCCATAGTATTCTTCATCGAATATTCCCAAGGGTCTTTTGATCCTTTCTTTTTCCATCTCAAGTATGCTTTCTTCGGAGATCAATCTCATGTCTTCAAAAACCCCTCTGTTTATGTAAAGCATAGCGTAATTGAGCAGATCGATTACGTTGCTCAATAAACCTCCATCCGCTTTCAAACCAAAGGGATAAGAGCTTCTCACGATTTCTCCTTTGCTGGTTATGATGTAGGGAGTAGCTTTGTCTTCTTCTTTTTCCAATTCTTCTTTTCTAAAAAAGGTCCTCCTCATTTTGAGCGGTTCGAGGATGTTTCTCCTAACGTATTCTTCATAGCCCATACCGGATAGCTTCTCTATGATGTAACCCAATATCACGTATCCTTCATTCAAGTAGAAGAATTTCTCTCCTGGCTTTGCTTCTCTCCATTCTTCAGAATCCCTCATGAAAGAGAAAAGATCCTCATAGGATGCAAGAGGCAACCAACTTTGGCTTTCCCCTATCAAGCCCCTTATATAAGCTTCTGCATAGGCCAGCGCAGGTATTCCTGATGAATGGGTTAACAAATGTTTTATCTTGATTTCTTCTCTTAAATTAAGCGAAGGAACGTATTTGAGCACTGGGTCTTCTAAGCTCAACTTTCCTTTTTCAGCAAGTTGCATTATAGCCAATGCAGTGAAGGATTTGGTAACAGAACCTATAGCGTAAATTGTATTCTTAGTAGAAGGCAATCCGTTTTCTACATCTCTGAACCCAAAGCCTCTGCTGTATATTATTTCTCCTTCTTTCAACAAGGCTATGCTTAAGCCTGGAATTCTAGTTTTAGAGACCTTCTCAATTATGAATGATTCAAGTTTAGAGAGTTCCATATCAAATAAGCTTCTTTGAAATTAATTTTCCTGTAACTTTCATTCTTGGCCAAAGATTCATTTCATTCTTATATTTTCTTTAGAGAAGTTTTCATGGTATGAAGGTATTGGTATGTCATAGATTACATCCAGCTCTTACAGAGAAGCTCAAAGCTAGGATCAAAAACCATGAATTGATTTTCGCAAGCAATGAGGAAGAGGCGATGAAATATGTTGAGGACGCTGATGTCATGATAGGCATGAGGATATCTGGGAAATTGATAAGGGCATGTAAGAAGCTTAAGCTAGTTCATGCTATTTCTGCAGGTGTAGATGGAATAGATTTGGAAGCCATTAGAGAATCAGGTGCCTATTTATGTAGGGCAAGAGGAGCTTATTCTACTCCAGTATCTGAACATGCCTTGGCTTTGATGTTGCTCTGGGAATTAAAATTACTTAAGCAAATAGAACGCGCTAAAGAATGGAAGACGGTATTTCATGGGGAATTAAAAGGTAAAACCTTAGGAATCTTAGGCTATGGTGATATAGGAAGGGAAATAGCCATCAAAGCTAAAGCGTTTGGGATGAGGGTTATAGCTGTGAAGAGAAGTGAAGCGGGTTCAAAAGACGAAGTCGTGGATTTCTTGGGTACCATAGAAAATTTAGATTATTTGCTCAAAGAATCTGATTTTTTGGTCATCGCTCTTCCTTTAACCAAGGAGACTTATCATTTGATAGGAGAAAGAGAACTTAGGTTAATGAAGCCTAGCTCAGTGTTGGTCAATATTTCAAGAGGAGGAATAGTTGATGAATCTGCGTTGATCAAGGCTTTGAAGGAAAAATGGATAGCAGGTGCGCTTTTAGACGTGCTAGAAAAAGAGCCTCCAGATAAGGATAATCCGCTTTTAAGCATGGAAAACGTAATAATAACGCCCCACGATTCGGGAATTACGGAGAAAGCCTTCGAAAGAGTCGCTGATATAATACAGGAGAACTTGAACAGACTTGAAAGGGGAGAAAGACTTCTTTTTTCAGTAGACTTGGAGAAAGGTTATTAGAGCAAAAGTCATTTAAATTTGTTCATTTACCGCATCTTAGATTTTTATCGTTTGAACGATTGAAAAGAATAAAGCAGAATTTGCTAAAATTAGTTTTTAATGGCATTTTTCTTTGAAAAAATTTTTATGATTATGCTTAAATTTAAGAAAAATATACTAAAATATGCCGGTAAGCGTTGAAAGTGTACTTCGCTTTCTAAAAGACAAAGATATCAAGTATCTGAGAATTCTGGCCGTAGATCTCCTAGGATATCCTAGGGTTGTAACGGTCAGCGAAAGGAACTTCAGTGAAGCGATCGAAGAAGGAATAGGAGTAGATGGTTCATCCATACCTGGTTTCACTGGTATAGAAGAAAGCGATCTATTGATAAAGCCAGACTTGAACACGCTTATTCTAGCCCCTTGGGATTCTCCTAAAACAGCATGGATAATAGGTGATTTCATTGAACATGATGGTAAGCCATTCGAGAAGGATCCTAGACTGATTCTTAGAAGGAATCTGGAAGAAA
>JBEPZU010000036.1:0-4566 GCA_041640715.1 Thermoproteota archaeon
AAAACACCTTCGACGCTAGTCTTGGTTTGATCTCTCACTTTTATATATCCTTTTTCGTCAAGTTCAAGCTGTCCTTTGAAAAGGGATGTATTTGGTTCATAACCTATTGCTATGAAGACACCGTCACACTTGAATTCATATGTTTCATTAGCTTTAAGATTTCTCAGAAGCACTCCTTCGACCTTCTTACTACCTAATATCTCTTCCACGACATGCGAGAATTTAAAAGATATTTTAGGATCTTTGAAAGCTCTTTCTTGAAGTATTTTTGAAGCCCTAAGCTGATCCCTCCTATGAACTATAGTTACCTTATTAACATATTTAGACAAGGTCAAAGCCTCTTCCATAGCGCTATCTCCGCCTCCTACCACTACTACTTCCTTTCCTTTAAAGAAAGGAGCATCACAAGGAGCGCATGTTGAAACTCCTCTTCCTAAAAACTTATCTTCTCCCTTAACTCCTAGCATCCTAGGCTTTGCACCTGTGGCGATTATCAAGGCCCACGCTTCATAAAGTTCATCTTCAACCCATACCTTAAAAGGTCTTGAACTCAAATCAACTTTTGTGGCATCTCTTTTGATTATTTCCGTACCAAACCTTTCAGCCTGTTCTTCCATTCTTTTCATTAATTCAGGCCCTAAAATACCATCAGGAAATCCGGGAAAGTTTTCTACTAGCGTTGTAAGCATGAGCTGGCCTCCGTAATTATAACCTGCTATCAACAAAGGATTCAATAAGGCCCTTGCACAATATATCGCAGCGGTATATCCTGCAGGACCGGAGCCTATTATAATCACATCTCTTACCATAACGAATTAAAGGAACTTTTGCCTAATATTTTTTAGTGATGAAGCAGACAGCCACTGAATAATGATGAGAAGAGACGAGCTGAATTTTTTTAGAAATAAAATAAATAATTCTTGTGTTAGGGAAATATCATATAATTTTTAACGTAATCACTTTTTTGCCCTTCTATTATTATTTAGCTATCTTAGATTATAATTACAATTTAATCTTAGCTTCATTATTGCTCTTAATTTTATTCTCAAATTTCCCAGATATAGATTTGAGTAATAGAAAAACTAAAAAGTATTCTAAAATATTGGGATTTATTTTCTATTCTATATTTATAATTTTGGCTTTAATGATGAAAAAGAGAAAAGCTATAAAACATAGGGGAATAACTCATTCCCTACAAGGCTTAACATGCTTCTCTTTTATTTTTTTCATCATTTGGCTCTTTCTATTACAAACCGACATAAGCTGGCTAAAGAGCCTAATAATACCCTTCTCAGCGATAGCTGCTTATTCTCTTCATCTAATCGGAGATATGATAACCAAGGAAGGTGTGGATTTCTTGATGAACGGAAATAAAATAAAAGGAATAATCAGGACAGGCAAAGGGGATTTCATTTTCGTTTCTCTTTATTCCATTTCAAAATTAAGCCTGTTATTTTACTCTATTCAAAGTATGAACTATTCTTTACTATTGATAGCATCTCCTTTGGTCTTCTTAATTGCAATAACCTTACCAGTAATGTTAAACTACAAGCGACTCTAAATAAGCAGCCAGTAAAAGTACTATTGCTGATGCAACAACAATCAAAAAAGTGAACTTAAGCTCATCTATTAAGTATTGAAGATTTCTGTTTCTTATCGATTTTAAGCTCGAGGATATCAAGAAAAAGCTCTGAGATAAAGTCAGTGAATAACCCAAAAATTCTAAAAAACCAAAGAAATAAGAGTAGGGATTAAACATGAGAGAAAAAACTACTAGGAAGAGGAAGAGGAAAGATTCACTGGTAGAATTACTTATTTCCGATATCCTCATGGCGAGTATCTCTGATGTATGATACATTACAGTTACAAAAAAAATCTGACCTACTAAAGGTGGTAAGAAATTCAAAGATATTATGTAATTGTTGGTGAATATTGAAAAGAAGATTTCAATCCTAGGTTTACTCCTGATGTTTTCAAGATGTTCTTCGGCCTCAGCAACCCTCTTTTCATTTATTGCGTTGAATGCTATGAAGAGAGAACCAAAAGTTATTAGTAGTATAGCTATCAAAAACGTCACTAGGATATAGGTGGTCAATCTCTTTTTAAATAGATTCAATAAACCTTGCTCCCTTTCCATACACTATTTTAAAGGGTAAAATATAAATTTTGTAACAAATTAAAGAACACATATGTCTTCAGAGATAGCATGGCTAATAGTGCTAACACCCTTACTCGTTTCTCCTTTAATCCTCGTATTAGGAAAGAAACTCTATTCGGGAGGGGCTCTAATAGCGATAAGCGCTGTAATAGTTTCGTTGGTCGCTTCAGTATTAACACTGAATGAGATCTACAGGCTTGGTGGAGCTTTTGTTCTTGAAGGATTTGAAGTGATTCCTGATTTCAGGACTCAAACAACGGTGATGAAAGGCTTCAGCTGGTCCCTTTATTTAGATAATTTAAGCGTGTTAACAGCCTTGATAGTAGCAATAGTAAGTCTATTCATTCTCGTATTTTCTATCGAGTACATGAGAGGAGATCCAGGCTTGGCTAGATATTTCGCAGAAATGTCTTTTTTCATAGGTTCTATGCAAGGCTTAGTGTTATCCAACAACCTAGTAATGCTTTATCTTTTCTGGGAATTCGTAGGATTAGCATCATATTTATTAATAGGATTTTGGCATGAAAGAGAAGAAGTCGCAAAAGCTGCTAGGAAAGCATTCATAGTTACGAGAATAGGAGATATGTTTTTCTTGACTGGAATCATTATACTTTGGGTTCAGTTAGGTTATTTGCCTACAGTAGGCGAAATACAGTCTGGTGCTTTGAACCAAACTCTTGCTTACTTAGGATTAGCTACCATAGTTCCACTACTCTTCTTCGGAGGTAGTATAGGCAAGAGTGCACAGTTTCCCTTACATGTTTGGTTGCCAGATGCTATGGAAGGTCCTACTCCAGTTAGTGCTCTAATACATTCAGCGACGATGGTTGCAGCAGGAGTTTATCTAGTAGTAAGATTATATGCATTATTCTCTATAGACCCGCTACCTTTGACCATCGTAGGATTAATAGGTGGAATAACAACGCTCTATGCAGGTATATTAGCCATTGCTTCTAATGATATCAAAAGGGTCTTGGCCTATTCCACGGTAAGCCAACTTGGATTGATGATGCTTGCATTGGGAATTAATTTACCTGCAAGCTCCATGCTGCATCTTTATGCTCATGCTTTTTCCAAGGCTTTGATGTTCTTAGCTGCAGGAGCAGTTATACATGAATTGGCAACTAGGAATATGCTCAGTATGGGAGGTTTATCTAAAAGAATGAAGGTAGCGTATTATTCAATGATGGTTGGGGGTTTAAGCCTAATGGGCATACCTCCTTTGAGCGGCTTCTTCAGCAAGGAACCAATATTAGAAGAAGCGTTCACAAGCAATACGTCCTTATTTATATTAGGAACTTTATCTTCGTTCTTCACGGCTGTCTATTGGATGAGAATAATACAGTTAACATTTTTGGGCGATTTCAGAAGCGAGGAAGCTGAGAAGGCAGAAAGTGAGAGTTTAATAATGAAGATACCTATGTTCTCTTTCATGGGATTAACTTTAATCTTCGGAATGTTAGCTTTGATTTTAAATATACCTAGCTTCATAGGAGGGAAATTTGCTGAGATAAAACTAGAAGTTAAACCGATTTTAATTAGCTCAGCTTTGCTCTTATTCACTATAAGCGGAGCAATGTTATATTATTACTATTACAACAAGGGTCTGATGAAAAATTTCGTTAGAAGCAATATAGGTAAGATATTACACGCCGTATTGGAAAATGGATTTTATTTCGATCACGCCTATGAGAGGATAGCCAAATATGCGGGATGGATCTTAGGATTAGTTGCTAAGATTTTCGATGAAAAAGTGATAGACGGAATCGTCAATTACATGGCATACGGGGCTAAAAGAACAGGAATAAGCCTTAGAAGAATTCAAAGCGGTAACTTGGAGCAATATCTATTTTATATTTTTGCTGCTACTTCAACCTTAATGATAATAATATTAGTGTTTATGATATGACGATGCTAATTTACTTGATAGTACTTCCTCTAATATTTTCAGTATTAGCTCTAATCTTTCAAACTAAAATTTCTAGAATAATTACATTAGTTGCGACTTTTATAATAATGTTGCTCAGCATATATCTATGGTATAGTTTTTTAATTAAAAAGAATGTAATTATAGAAGTTTATGAGATAGAATCGCTTAATTTAATTAATTCTTCATTAATACTATACGGAGATGCTTTGAGTCTATCTTTAGTGTTGCTCACAGGAATAGTGATGTTCTTTGTAGCCCTTTCATCAATACCTTTAATAAACAATTCAGTAAGCGTCTACAATTTCTTAATACTATTAGAAGAAGTAGGAATCATGGGTGCTTTCTTAGCTAGAGATTTCATATTCTTTTTCATCTTTTGGGAAGTCGTGCTAATTCCAATGTTCTTCCTAATAGATCTTTGGGGAGGAGAAAGAAGACATTATGCATCAATAAAGTTTCTGATATATACCCATGTAGG
>JBEPZU010000037.1:0-4368 GCA_041640715.1 Thermoproteota archaeon
TAAATAGGTCTAGTGATGATGGCGAAGAGGCCACACCCGTTCCCATACCGAACACGGAAGTTAAGCTCTTCAGCGCCGATGGTAGTTGGGGGTTTCCCCCTGTGAGAGTAGGACGTCGCTAGGCAAACAAAAAGCCCTTCTGCAAATGCAGAAGGGCTTTTTTGTTGGGGAATTTAATTTGTAATGAAAAAAGTGAGGGGGACGCCAGGAGGGCATGGCTCGAAAATATGGGGACGCCAGGAGGGCATGGCTCGAAAATATGGGGACGCCAGGGGGACATGGCTCGAAAATATGGGGACACGAGGGGGACATAGTTCGAAAATATGGGCACACAAGGGGGACATTCGAACGCTTTTATTGATATCACGTTTTCACTAGGCTTTGCCTAGTCTATCACTCCATGTGATAGCAGAAACTCCTTATGCTCTTCAATCTTTGTTTACATAAGTAACAACCAACGAGATCTAATCTAAATCGCGTTGGTTATAGACTAAAGGCATCTAACACATAATCTTTCTCCTCTTTATTAATTCCTATATACCGTAGGGTGATTTGTGGTGTGCTATGGTTCAAAATATCCTGCAACATGGCCACATCTTTAGTCTGTTTGTAGAACCAATAACCGAATGTTTTTCGCATTGTATGAGTCCCTACAGCTTCTACAGATGCGAAGTCAGCTGCCTTTTGAAGTTGACGATAAGCTTGAATAGTCGAGATCGACTTGTCTCCTTTTCGTGAAGGAAAAAGCCAATTACTATTTACCGATTGGGCATATTCATATACCTCTTCGTAGATTCCCGTAATGTTAACCATCCGCTCCTTTTTTGTTTTGCCCTCGCGTATCAAAAACTCTTTTCGTTTCTTTTTCTTTAATCCGAGAATAGTTTTAGGTTCTAGGGTGAGTAAATCCCCAATTCGCAAACCAGTATTAATGCCGATCAAAAACAGTATGTAATCACGTTCCCCACAGTGTCTCCGTAATGCCCATTTCATATCTTCTAGTTGTTGCAAATCCCGAATTGGTTGTACATCAATAAGATATTCATTCTTACTCATTTCTTCTTTTCTCCTCCCTGAATTCAATAAAATCAGCGTTTTGAATGTATTCTTTTTTCTTAGAAGCAAGGATAACAAGAAAAATAAGGGTAATCAAGGAATAAAGGGAGATTGAATGTAAACTTTTTTCTAAAAGTTTACATTCGATGTAAAAAGCAATTTTGAGGAATAGGTGGAATGAGGTCTACTATATTTCAATGAAATATTCTACCGTTTTAAAGGTTGGCTTAAATAGTTGGGGAAAGGAACAATTTACTGAAATGATTGGTCATGTTCCCTCGATTTCGATAGAATAAGAAACGGCATCAGAAAATACTTGAAATAAAAGCAAAAAGGACACCTGATAGTTTTGCCGACCCTCAGTGTCCTTTTCTTCAAAAACTACATATGAAAATCACAAGCTACATAGGAAAATCATATGCGAAAACTATATACGGAAGACAAAGTGCCATCCGTCATATTATGCGCTCATTCTAGCATACCCCTATGTGATGGACAAGCCTTTTGTGTGTAGTTTTGTTTGCTTTTTGTCGCTACTGCTGGAAGGGGAATTAATTATGAACGAGAAAGCTGAAGAATATATTGGCCATCAGCCGAGACTCATCGAGGAATGGCATCAGTGCTACCTAAATGAACATAAAAAATTAGGATATGTGGCTACGTTGAAGATGCCGGAAGGACATCAACGCTTCTGGGGTCTCAATGATGTAGACAATCTTTTGCTATATAGCAAGAAACATCAAAAATCAGATGTTTATCTATCCTTAAATGGTTTTGCTTACGGAGACCGGAGTGTTAGCTCTATGATGCAGGGGCGTAATATAGGAATCGATGTTGATCCACCTAAATTAGGTCTTGCAGTCAAAGACGCTGTAGAAAAGTTAAAACAGTATGTAATGCAAGGCAGAATCCCAAATCCGAACTTAATTATTTATAGTGGTGGTGGAATTCAACCGATTTATACGATTGCTGGTGGTGCCAGTCCGAAAATGGGTTATCTCATGCACTACATCACCATTCAATATATTTCTTTGTTGCGTAAGATTGGCAGTGACCCAGCAGCATCAGACCTAGCACGTATGCTTCGAATGCCAGGTACAGTAAATACAAAGTATGGTGTAGAAGTAAAAGTAGAGATTTGGCGGCAACTAGAATACAGCTTGCAAGATCTGTATGAATTCTGTACGCCAATAGAACAGGCTCAGAAGCGCGGAAAACGACGTAAGGGTAGTATAGCGGTATTCACTGGTAAAGAGGGTGTAAAGACGCTCTATAGCCTTAATGCGGCCCGTGTGAGCGATTTGCAGAAGTTAGTAGAGCTTAGAGAAGGGGATCTAACCGGCTGCCGTAACACATTCATTTACATATATAGCTTTACTGTATGCTTGTTTTTAAAAAGCCGCGTTGATACAGGGGACTTTATCCAGCCGATACTAGAGCAGATTTACTCTAGAACTGATAAGCCAATGAAGAAAAGTGAGATCAACGCCACAATAAAAAGTGCCTGTGATGATGCTATTGAATTCATGGAAGCCTTCGCTGCAAATGAATTCAGCATGAGAGGACTTCCGCGTACTCTAATAAAGCCGATGAAGAACGATACAGTTATTGATAAGCTTGGCATTACAGACGATGAAATGAAGGCTATGCGTACGGTTATAAGTGCTACAGTAAAGCGGGAACGAAATACAGAGAGCAAGCGTAATAAACGGCGTGAAATTGGAATACGTCCAAGGGCTGATTATAACGAAGAGCGTAAGGAACAAATGGAAGATAAACTATGGCAGCTACAACAGGCAATAGGACGATACCCGAATCTATCGAATAGAAAGTTGGCTGCGTTATTAGCAGTTTCAGAAGGGTATATACGTAAGTTGAAAAAGAAAATATAAAGTGCGTACTCATGTGTCCCTTTAAACAATATATATGGACTGGCTTTTTTCTTCTGGGTCGGTGTGTTAAACAGTTAAGCAACTAAGCAACGTTTACATATATGGCTGCACTCTAGTTACACAGTGGGTACTCATGTGTCCTTAATACCTAGGTGTTTTTCTTTTTTTAGGGGACGGAGCCCACAGCGGGAGGCGTAGGGAAGGTGTTTACCTGACCGTGTTTTTTTCTGTGGGTTTTATGTTGTTTTTTTAGACTTTCTATTCTTTGTACTACTCTATTCTCTTTGCTAGCAGGAACTAGCCTTGGGCTGTCGAAGGCACTAGTTGTGTCTTTTACGACCTAAGGAGGGATCTAAGATGTTGGTACGAGAAGTATTAGAGCTAACGTTGCAGCCCGGAATGAACATTCAGCAGATAGCGAAACATATTGATGGCTTAGGGGAAAAAAGATTACGTAAAGCTTTGGCTCAAGCTGGTTGTGTACCCTTTGGAAGTGGAAAGAAAGGGTGGCACTTTATAGGTGATACCTTAGAGAATTTGGATAAAAGCATCATTGAATTCGCTCCGAAAGCAGAGTCTTTTTACTCTGCTAGCATAAGGAAAAGTTCAAATAGCACGAAAACAGCTTTGACTTTTAGTAGAGAAAATGAAGAGCTAGCAGCTACTGTTATGATGAATACTCTGGATATTTCAGAAGATGATCGGCTGTTAGATGCAATTTTAATTAGAAAAGTAAAGGAACAGAAAAAGCGTGTGTATCGTGGTTTTTATTTTGAAGAGGATGTCTTAGAGTTAATTGATTCTTTACCGAACGGTGACAAGTCAGATTTTATTAATGCTGCTTTACGGAAGGTAGCTAAGGAGAAAGGGATTTATCGTTCTTGATGGTGAGTCCCCCACTTTTTGTTATAAGTGTGGTGTGTGCTAAGTAAGTGGGGGAGTAATTATTAAGCTATAAAGAAACATTAATGATTTTCCTTAAATTTCCTAAAAAATAAAGGTTGTACAAAGTGAAATAACATGTTATATTATTATTCCGTCGCTGATGAGTTATATAAAACAGCGGTTGGGAAAAATTAAGTGAAGAAAAATGTATTTACAAAACTAGATATTATGTTATAATAATAAAGTTGAGTAAATGACATATAGTTCTTTGAAAACTGAACAAAACACAAAACGTCAATGTTTTATTTAAGAAGCTAGACAAACACTTTTATGGAGAGTTTGATCCTGGCTCAGGATGAACGCTGGCGGCGTGCCTAATACATGCAAGTCGAGCGAGGCCCTTCGGGGCCTAGCGGCGGACGGGTGAGTAACACGTGGGTAACCTGCCTGTAAGACCGGGATAACTTCGGGAAACCGAAGCTAATACCGGATAATTTCGAGCATCGCATGATGCTTGATGGAAAGACGGTTTCGG
>JBEPZU010000038.1:0-3953 GCA_041640715.1 Thermoproteota archaeon
AAACCACACTTAAGCCATCTATTATTGATCTTTCAGCTTCATCTACCAACCTTTCTAGTCCGCCTCTTATCAATATACTCACTGCTTTAGGATTCTTGCAACCTTCTACAAAGACCATTTTATCTTCCCCTACCTTCCTCTCTTCTACGAGAGCTGCTTCTCCAACATCTGAAGGACTTAAGTCTTCTATATTCGTTACCAACTTAGCTCCTGTTGCTAATGCTAATTTCTCCATGTCTGATTTCTTAACCCTTCTTACAGCTAGAATTCCATATTTGGCTAAATAGTGCTGAGCTATATCGTCTATTCCTTTCTGGCATATGACTACATTAGCGTTTATTTCAGGAGAACGTATCTTGTCTATCATACTCTTCAATATTCTCTCTTCCTCACTCAAGAAAGCCCTCAGTTGTGAAGGATCAGTTATTCTGATTTCTGCATCTATTTCAGGCTTCTCTATTTCTAAAGGTGCATCCAATAAGACTATCCTCGCATTAGTCACACGTTTAGGCATTCCAGGATGAACCACTTCTTTATCTATTATAATACCGTTAATTAACTTGGTATCATAAAGACTACCCCCTTGTTTCTTTATTATCTGTATTCTATCTATATCTGCAGAGATCTTGCCGTCCCTTTCTTCTTGTATCGCCTTAACAGCCTTTACGCATATTTCTGCTAAATACTCTCTTACAGGACCTACTGCTTTTCCGTGAATTGCAGTTAAACATACTTTCTTTAAGATTTCCTCGTCGTCTGGATTTACTTTAATAGCGCATTTCATGAGTGCTTCTTTAGCCTTTGCCAAAGCTTTCTTGTATCCGCTTGCAATAACAGTCGGGTGTATGTTTTTTTCCAATAAAGCTTCCCCACCTCTTAACAATTCTCCCGCTATTACTACAGAAGTTGTTGTGCCATCGCCGACTTCATCATCAAGAGTTTTAGAAATTTGGACTAATAGCTTAGCTGCAGGATGTTGAACTTCAATTTCTTTTAATATCGTAGCTCCGTCATTTGTGATGGTTATATCCCCTATGCTGTCTATTAGCATTTTATCCATACCTCTAGGGCCTAAAGAGGTTTTGACGGTTTCAGCTATTGCCCTAGCCGCTGCGATATTTGAACGTAAGGCTTCGTAACCAACTGCTCTTTGGCTACCTTCTTTCAATATCAATACAGGCACCATTGCAGGAGAAGGTGTCGTGGCCATACCAAAACTATTCCTATTAATCCGAATACTCTTATTTAAGTTTTATCTGAGGAAGAAAACTTAAGAAATTTATATTTTAAAGATGTCATTAAAAGAGGCGTGGGTAGAGTAAAGAATAAATCCATAAAAAAGATAGCATATTACATGCTTTCTATGTATCCTGAGCTCTTCACCGAAGATTTCGAAACAAACAAACACCTATTAAAAGAGAAATCTCCAGTAAAGCTTTCAAAAAAAGAAAGAAATAAAGTAGCAGGGTATATCGTCAGATTATTAAAACTAAAAAGAAAGAATAAAGATATAGTTGAAAATCAAAAAAGAGAATTTTTGAACAGTGATGAAAAATCAGAATGATAGTTTAACTTTTCAGATAAACGACTTTAAAGTAAAGCTTGATTTAATATCAATTGATGAGTTAATCCCACATGAAGAAATAAACGAATCTTATTTAAGTAAAATAATTAATGATATTAACAACATAGGATTCCTTAAAGACCCTTTAATTGTAGATGATGATACCCTTGTAGTTCTCGACGGGATGCATAGATTAGCAGCTCTTAAAAACTTAAATTGCAAATTTGTTCCATGTATGACAGTTAAATATGTTGAAGAAAAAATAAAAATTTCCAAATGGATACGACAAGTTTCAGTAGAAGATAAAACGATTGATATTTCGAAAGTGAAAAATATTATTTCTAAATATATAGATCATAAAAAAATAATAAACTTTGAAATTAATGATTTAAGAACAGAATTTCCTAAAATAAAAAACATCCTAGATGAAAATCTATTCTTTTTATGGGGAAAGAGGCTTGTTTTTATTGAAAATTTAAATATAAATTTAAATATAAATATTATAAAAGAATTTGATAGTATGTTTAAAAATATTCGATACATTTCTCTCTACGAATTAGAGAAAGAATTTGATGAGCGCACAATTTATTACAGCGGTAGGAAAGTAACTAAGCAGGAAGTAATAAATTATGCAAGGAGCGGTAAGTTATTCCCCATCAAAACTACAAAACATATATTGCCTTATAGAATAACCAATCTAAGAATACCTTTAATTGTTCTATCTTCAATTGAAAAGGAAGCAGCCAAACAATACTTGGCCGAGAATGTAAAGAAAAGACAATTTGATATAGTACCAAGCGCAATAGATTATTAATGGTTCAAGAGAAAAAATTTGTTCAAGTAAAGTTTCTAGGGGTACTTAAAGGTTTAGCAAAAAGCGAAGAAATAACAGTACAAGTAGATGAAGCGATTATTCTAGGCGAATTATTGCAAATAGTAGGAGAAAAACTTGGTAGAGAATTCAAGGATAGAATTTTTCTCGGGAATAAAATTTCTCCTGACTTAATGATCAAATATAAAGAAAGCATCTTGCCTGCTAGAAATAATGAGAAGTTACCAATAGAGGTCGGCTCTGAGTTAGTTATATTTTCTTTTGTACATGGGGGCTAGATTAAAACTTGTAAGGTTCTAATTCTACTGAAATCTTCTAAGCTTAAAAGAGAAAGTTCACCTCCTAACTCTCCTGTTAAGATTACTATTCTCCCAGACATACAATTAGGACAAAATTCTTGTTCTTGAAGGTATTTCTTTTTACAGGATTCACACATATAAAGCGAAGATTTCAAAGTTATATTTCTGAGTTTATATTTTGAAATGTATTCGAATAATCTCTTCAAATAATCTTCATTCAAATTTTCGCTTTGCAAACTAAACTCAAGACTATAACCCCCTTTAAGATAGCTTAATAAAGGAACCTCTAAAGCTAGCCTCTCCTTAAGATCTGTTATCTTTGCCCATGCTGGAATAATTCCTGTTGTATACCCGTAATTCTTTAAAATAAGCCTTAATGATTTATTGTAGTTAAAGCTTTGCTTTTCTAAAAGATCACTCTCGCAGAAAAGCAAATTTGAATTATAATCATTTACTGATGACAGTAAAACAGAAACTGATTTTATGTCTTCTAGAGCCTTCGACATATTCTCTAATATGTCCTTAGCAAGCTTGTATGAAGAACCATCTCTCAGCGTATTATTGGTTATTAGTAATATAGCTTCGAATAATCCTACCAAATTTATTAGAAAGATATTCTTTTCCTCTGACATTGCTAAGTTTCCTTTTATGTTTAAATTCATCCTATTCTCTTTGAAGAGAAATATTTTACCACAAATCTTGGTCAATTCGAGAAGTTCGTCTAAAACTCTAGATTCATCTAACCTTTTTTTCACAACAATTCTAGGAAGATTTAGAGAGATTAATTGGTTCACTGCCCAATTATCGTCGTAATGTACATTTTTGTTGAAAGATCCTAATGAGGATGAATTGCCTTTCTCTTCTATTCCGCATATAGTAATCAACGGTATTTCTTTAATGAAATCCAATATCTTCGTAATTTGCTCATTATTGATTGTTTTATTGAATTCTATGCATAAATTTAGGCGCCTTAAAACTTCCCCACTAAGGTTTTCAAAAAGAAACGGATTAAGAATATCACTTAAAGATTCAGAGTTAGACAATAAAATAGAAAAAACTATCTTTTTATCAGGATTTATAAAACTAAGAGCCGTTTGCATAAAAATCTCTTTTTTCTTTATTTCTTCAAAAAAAGCATTGAGAATGTCTAATCTAGAAAATAATACTCCTAAAGAAAACATATCAGAGCTTCTTATTAATGTTTCAACAAATTGTTTAATTTGTTTGAAAAATAATTTTTCATCGTTTTGTTTAAAGC
>JBEPZU010000039.1:0-3889 GCA_041640715.1 Thermoproteota archaeon
ACTTCTAAGATTATTGATAAAGTTTTCTTAAGTTTTCAAAAGATAATCATTCAAGAACTTTTAGAAGAAGCGGCTTCTGGCCAAATACCTAGAACTTTAGAGGTATATCTTGAAGGAGACTT
The DNA here is from genome assembly GCA_041640715.1 of Thermoproteota archaeon. Lineage (GTDB taxonomy): Archaea > Thermoproteota > Thermoprotei > Gearchaeales > Gearchaeaceae > DSFO01. The sequence goes on from JBEPZU010000039.1 coordinate 123, forward strand.
GGTTGATGTAGCCTATCCAGGAAATCAGGTCACGATAATAGGTATATTGAAGGAGAAGAAGCTTCCTTCACGAGAAGAACTGATTTTTTCCTCTTATGTCCATGCTCTGGGATTAGAAGTAAATCAAAGAGGCTTTGAAGAGGAAATTTTGGGCGAGCAAGATGAAGAAGAAATAAAGAAGTTAAAGGAAATAACTCCAAACATAGGCGAGTTAATAGTCGATTCTATCGCTCCAAGTATCTATGGTCTAACACCCATCAAGAAAGCTCTAGCTTTACAACTTTTTGGAGGTGTTCACAAGGTAATGCCAGATGGTATTCGAGTAAGAGGAGATATAAACATCTTATTAGTAGGAGATCCAGGAACTGCGAAAACTCAGCTTTTGCGTTATATGGCTCAACTAGCTCCTAAAGGTATATATACGTCGGGCAAAGGAGTCTCAGCAGCAGGTTTAACTGCTGCAGTTGTAAAGGATAAAACAAGCGGGGAATTTTACTTAGAAGCAGGGGCTCTTGTATTAGCGGATCAAGGTTTAGCAGCCATCGATGAAATAGACAAAATGAGAGGTGAAGATAGAGTAGCGATGCACGAAGCAATGGAGCAACAAACAATAAGCATAGCCAAAGCTGGAATTGTAGCTACTTTAAATGCTAGATGTGCTATTCTCGCCGCTGCTAATCCTGCATTAGGGAGGTTCGAAAAGAATAAAACGATAGTGGAGAACATAAATCTCCCTGTAACTTTACTTTCGAGATTTGATCTTATATTTCCTATAATAGATATTCCTAGTGCTGAGACTGATGCAAAACTAGCGCAGCATGTTTTAGCAATGCATACACATGGAGAAGTTTTAAAAACAGTGCTAAGTCAAGAACTTATAAAGAAGTATTTAATATATGCGAGAAGAAATGTTCATCCTAAGCTTTCTAAAGAAGCCCAACAAGAGATATATAACTTCTACTTGAAAATGAGGGATTTATCTAAGGAAGGTCCTGTAGCCATCACTCCTAGACAGCTTGAAGCTTTAATAAGGCTTACTGAAGCACATGCAAGAATGTATTTGAGAGAAGAAGCTACTGCTGAGGATGCACAAGAAGCAATAGCACTTATGAAGATCATGATGAGGGAAGTTTTGGTAGATGTTAAAACTCAATCATTGGATGTAGACATTGTAATGACAGGCATTCCTAAGTCTCGAAGAGATAAGCTTAGCAAAATAATGGAAATACTATCTAAGCTAGGTTATGATAAAGAAGCAGTAGCTATTGAAGATGTATATAATAGAGCAGAAAGTGAAGGGATGAGCATCGTTGAGGCTGAGACTTTAATAAAGAAATTGATTAATGATGGGTTTCTCTATAGTCCTAAGCCAGGTTTTATAAAGAAGGCTTAAATTGGAAATAACATTTCTTAACAAGTACGGAATTCCTATAGATTTCATAGAAACTTTAAGGAGGAATGGATATCTTCGACTATATCCGCCTCAACAATTGGCCATAGAAAAGGGCGCATTGGATTTCAAAAATTTATTGATAACTGCTCCTACAGCTTCAGGTAAGACCTTAATAGCGATCATTGCTTCTCTCAAGCATCTGCTTAATAAAGGAAAAGTACTTTACATGTGTCCTCTAAGAGCTCTGGCATCTGAGAAGTACTATGAATTCAAAGAACTATTGGGTGGTTTCAGAATAGCTCTTTCTATAGGAGATTATGATAGTGAAGATGCATGGTTGAAGAATTACGATGTCATAATAAGTACTTATGAAAAGACCGATAGCTTGTTGAGGCATAGAGCAAGATGGATAGATGAGGTTAGTTTATTCATAATCGATGAAATACACTTATTAGATAGCGATCGAGGTTCAACGCTCGAATTCTTAGTTGCAAGGCTTAAGAGAAGATGCCCAGATTCTCAATTCATTGCATTGAGTGCTACGATAAAGAATGTCGGAGAAGTATCTGAATGGCTTGGAGCAGAGACGGTCACGAGTAGTTGGAGACCTGTGCCTTTAAGAGAAGGAGTTTATAGGAACGGAGTAATCTATTATAAAGATGGTTCAACTAGAAAAATACAAGTAATCAGCGGCCGTCCTTTCATAGATTTGAGCTTGGATATAATCAGTGAAGGAGGTCAGGCTTTGATTTTCAATTCTACTAGAGCTAATGCTATGCAAAATGCTGAGAGATTGAAAGAATTCATAAAGAAATATTTGACTAAATATGAAATCGAAGAATTAAAGGAGCTCTCAGATGAAATAGAAGAATCCGATAGGATATCCCAAACTTTAAAAGATCAAATAAAGAATGGTGTTGCTTTCCATCATGCAGGTCTTTCCTTCAATGCTAGGAGCATTGTTGAGAAAGGATTTAGGAATTCCTTGATAAAAGTAGTTTCAGCCACGACAACCCTAGGGGCTGGAATAAACGTACCGGCCAGAAGAGTGATAATAAATGAAATAGCTAGATATTCAGTAGGTCTTGGGTATTCTGAGAGGTTAACAGTTAATGAGTATAAACAATTAGCAGGAAGGGCTGGAAGACCTAAATATGATAGTTATGGGGAAGCGATAATAATCGCTAGAGGCAAATATGATATCGATATTTTAATCGAGGAATATTTGAAAGCAGAAACAGAACCTATCTCATCGAGAATAAATGATGAGAAGAGTCTTAGATCGCATATATTATCCCTAATAGCTAACGAAATCGTCACAAATGAAGAAGAACTAAACAAGATATTAAACGAAACTTTCGCTGCCAGGCAGATCGGCATTTTAAGGTTATCTAGATTAGCCCATAGAGTCTTGGATTTCCTTAATGATGCTTCTTTTATTGTGAAAAAAGATGGTTTTATCGCTACTCCTTTAGGTAAGAGGGTTTCGGAGCTTTACATAGATCCTTTAAGCGCTGAACAAATAGTCAAAGGTTTAAGGAATGCTCCTCCTCATCGCGATGAATTATATTACCTTTTCCTGATATCATCGACCGAAGATATGCAGAGTCTGAATGTTTTCAGGGGGGAGTACAAGATTTTGAAAGAAGAACTGGAAAGATATGCTAAGGCGCTTAATTTGGATATAGATTATGAGGACGAAGGAGTTTTGAGCGCTTTCAAGACCTCTAAGATGCTCTACGATTGGATAAACGAGGTTAGAGAAGATGAAATAGCTGATAAGTATGGAATAGGGTTGGGAGATGTCTTCAACGTAGTCCAAATAGCTAGCTGGATTTGTCATGCTGCTAAGGAAATATCTAAAATAATTAGATTGCCCGAGTGTTATCGTGAACTAGAAGATTTAGAGCAAAGAATAGAGAGCGGTGTTAAGAAAGAACTTTTGGAATTGGTGAAAATACCTAAAATAGGTCGCGTCAGGGCTAGGATACTTTACAATGCAGGCTATAGGACATTGGAGAAGTTAGCTACGGCTAAGGAAGACGATTTAATTAAGTTGCCAATGATAGGAGTGGAGACCGCTAAGATAATAAAGGAATATTTTAAGAACAGAAGCTAGTTATCCGTAGCATCATCGCTTTTGGAAGACACTTTTATACCAGATTTCATTTGATAAAATGATGATAAGGATAATTCATACAGCAGATTTGCATCTTGGTTTAAATTTCGCTCATCCTGAAATCTCTCCTAGCTTTGAAGAACTTAGGTTTAAGGATCTCATATCTAACTTAGAGTTCATGAAAAATTATGCTATAGAGAACAAGGCTGATTTCTTCATAATAGCAGGAGATATATTTCATAACCCTCGTCCTTC
>JBEPZU010000040.1:0-3368 GCA_041640715.1 Thermoproteota archaeon
TTCGTTCGCCCAAATGCTTTGCACTTCACAAACTCTGAAACCGTTATCGGAAATTGCAAGCCCGCTCCAAAAACCTTAAATAGAAAGGAAGTGAAGATGAACAAAAAAATCTTAATCATAATCACGATATTAGCAATAGGAAGTGTCTTGTTTTATGGATGTACGCAGAGACCAAATGATACAACAACTACAGTTGCCTCTCTTTTTGAGAGAATAACAGATTATACTGCTATGGGAGAAAGTATTGATTTAATTTCTAAATTAGAAGGAAACCCACGGAGGTAAAAGATGGCTGAAGATAAAATAAATAAACAAAATGATTTGTGCTGTAACGTCCCAGCAAGTGGAAAAAACTCCTCTTGCAAAGAATGTGGGGGCAAAGGAAAACCTGTTAATTAGAAAACTTTGAAAAGTCTTGTCAAGGAACCAAAACTTGAGGTTGTCAAGGGTTTTGATGGATTTTATTTTTGTGAAACACCCACCTGTAGGGTTGTTTATTTCAACAATGAGCAACAGGTGTATCTGTATTAAGGAAGATGTCAGAGTTAGAGTTGGTATAAAGGAAACAGAAGACCCTATACCTGTTTGTTATTGTTTTGGATGGACACGAGAAAAGATTTTTAATCAGATTAAAGAACAGGGATTTAGTACTGCTATTCAGGAAATCAGTGCTAAAGTAAAAGCAGGAGAATGTGCTTGTGAAATTAATAATCCCTCAGGAAGATGCTGTCTTGGCGAAGTAAATAAAGTGGTTAAAAAAGGCATGGAAATTTATGGTAAAAACAAAATAAAGGAACAAGAATGAGAAAATTAAGAAGTCTTCCAATTATTGGTGCTATAATTTCTGCGATTTTTGCATCTGTCTGCTGTATTGGTCCTGTCGTTTTAGCTATTTTAGGAATAGGTGGTGCTGGGTTATTTTCAAAATTCGTAGTTTTTCGCCCATACTTTTTTATTCTCACAGTAGGCATACTTGGTTTAGCTTTCTATCTAACCTACAGAAAAAGAGAGGTAATTTGCGAAGATGGAAGTTGTGAAATCAAAAGCGCTGGCAAATGGAATAAAATTGCTTTGTGGAGTGCAACGATGTTAGTTATCTTTTTCCTGGCATCGCCTTACATAAACTTATCGAACCAAAGTCCTGTAAGCAATCCAACAGAAGGGAAAATAGTAGAGATTATAATCCCTGTTAAAGGAATGACATGTGCTGGTTGTGAATTCAATGTTGAAAATGCGGTTAAGAAACTTGATGGTATAATTCAAGTGAAAGCTAACTATCAAAAAGGTGAGTGTTATGTTAAACTTGAAAAAGGGAAGGTAACCATAGAGGATATTGTCAAGGCAATAAACAATACAGGATATAAGGCAACTAAACAGTAAGGAAGGAGCAATATGTGTTTTTAGCCTACCTATGAGGAATTGAAACCTTGGAGCACTTTTGAAAAGAGAAAAGACCCCAGGTTTTTAGCCTACTTATGAGAAATTAAAGCAATTAAAGAGAAAAGAAGATAAATAGAAGTAAAATCGTGGCAAGGCTATCCACTAAAGACAAGGAAAAACCTTTCATACTGCTTGGGGCTGTAGTTGTGGGGATTTTGCTTCAGAGGCTGATTGGGAAGGAACTTCCTTCACTCATCTATTTAACAGAGATCGGAGTCTTTTTTGTCATCTTTGCGGTTATGCTTCCAGTGGAGATAAAGGATGTGGGAAAGGCATTTAGGAAGGTAAAGCCCACTTCAGTTGCACTTTTTGTTAACTTCATATTCATTCCCGCCTTTTCATGGACGATGGGATGGCTGATATTAAAGAATTATCCAGACTTCTGGGTAGGTGCAATCCTCTACACCCTTACTCCCTGCATCGGCTGGTATCTCATCTTTACTGATATTGCACAGGGTGATGTGCCATGGGGCATTGCTCTACTTCCATGGAATATAACTCTTCAGGTAGTCCTGATGCCCCTTTATCTTTACATACTGGTTGGCAGGGTGATACCTGTGGAAGTATCCACGCTTATAAGAAGTGTGGGCCTGTTTCTTGCTGCACCCTTTGTTCTTGCCTACATTACACAGAAGATTGTGATAAACAGAAAGGGCAGGGATTATTTCTTTGGCCCATTTAAAGGCGTCCTTGGCGAGGTAAAACTCTGGGCGCTGGTGGTTGTGATAATAAGCATGTTTGTCTCCCAGAGGTCGCTGGGCATATCGGATATTCATAAGGTTGGGTTTTTGATTGCCTTTCTCATCCTCTTCTTTTTTGTACTCTTTTTCATAGCCATTTATGCAGGAAGGGTCTTTAAACTGGGTTATGAGGACACAGTCACAATGGCCTTTACCACCACAGCAAGAAACTCAGAGGCAGTCATAGGAGTTGCAGTAGCAGCATTTCCAGGGCATCCTCTTGTGTATCTTGCCATTATACTTGGTCCTGTTGTGGAACTACCGATGCTCCTTCTGATTGCAAGAGCGCTTCTCTATCTAAGAGAAAGGATAAAGTGGTGATGACATATAGACTCGCAAAGGGGGATACCTCTCTTTCAGGACTTCTTGAGAAGGTTTGTGAAATTATCGGAGGCTTTGTTGGAAAACAAAATTAAGGAGATACTATGCTCTTCATAAAATCAATTATATTATTTATACTTGCAGGGCTTTGCGAGATCGGTGGTGGGTATCTGGTCTGGCTCTGGCTGAGAGAAGGCAAGAGTATATGGTTTGCAGTAGCTGGAGCCATAATACTGATTCTTTACGGGGTAATCCCAACTTTGCAGCCTGCCCATTTTGGAAGGGTCTATGCAGCATACGGCGGTATATTTATTGTGCTCTCAATACTCTGGGGATGGAAGATTGACAAGATTTCGCCTGACAGATACGACCTTATCGGTGGATTAATCTGTATTATCGGCGTCTTTGTAATCATGTATTGGCCGAGGAAATAAAATCGTTAATCTTTGCACATCTGCTAAATATTGAATACTTTTAAAAATTTCGCTAGCATATTATTTGTTTTTCTGATTAAACCCAACTTCAAATACCTTCAAAGTTTTCAGCCTACCTATGAAAAGTTGAAAACTTTATTTAACAACAGAAGCAAGATTGAAAGAGATTGTACATAATTTGGAACAAAATAGAAAAAAGGATACTTAAAAAAGAAAAGTTGGAGCTTTTATTTGAAAATAAAGAAGCAAGAGAAGTTTTAAGCTGACTTAAAAGTGCTACCGATAATAGTAGATTATGTTTATGAATATAAGCGAAAAACGAAAAATCAGTTGCTAAAGAAGGCTTTAGAATTGAGGAATTAATTAAAAAACTACGGTGTCTGTGAAAGCTGACAAAAAATAGAAAAACAAGGGGTGAAAATCAATCACGTAA
>JBEPZU010000041.1:0-3330 GCA_041640715.1 Thermoproteota archaeon
ATCTCAAATCCCTTAGATCTCAGTTCATCTAAGACTTTGATCAAATCCTCTCCAGGATTCTCAGAAATGATTTTTATCATAGGATTTCCCCTTACGCTTAAACAATAATTTCCTTGAATCTTAGATAGTTCTCCAGCCACTATTTCTATCTCTATCGAATAACTAAGTCTTAGCTTTTCTTTTATTTCCCTAGGCGAGCCTTCCATTACGATGGCACCTTTATTTATCACAAGTACTCTATTACTTAGATTCTCTACTTCCCACATGTTATGGCTTGTTAAGAGGATCGTCTTGCCTTTTAGAGATAACTCCTTTATCAATTCCCTTACTTTCCTCGCAGATATAGGATCTAAGCCTACAGTAGGTTCGTCTAAAAACAGTATAGGAGCATCGTTGATCAACGCCTTAGCTATGCTTAACTTTGCTTTCATTCCTAAGCTATATTCTTCCACTCTTCTGTAGATGTCATTGCCCAAGCCCACGAGCTCCGATAAAATCATAGCCCTTTCTTTAGCTTGTTTTTTAGATAAACCGTATAATCTTCCGTAATAAATAAGATTCTCAATTCCTGTCAACCTTGAATAAAACCCCTTATCTGGATACAATACAACCCCTATGCTTTCTCTGACCTTAGCTTGTTCTTTTAATACGTTATAACCATTTACATAAGCTTCTCCTGAATCAGGTAAAAGCAAAGTAGAAAGTATCTTTATCGTGGTGGTCTTTCCAGCCCCATTGGGTCCTATTATGCTGAATATCTCGCCTTTATTTACGAAGAAGGAAACATCCTTCAAAGCTTGAACTATTTTTTTAGAACTCTTAAATAATCCTTTTCTTTCTTTAGTAAAATAAGTCTTGCTTAAGTTTATTGCTTCAATGATTCTCATGTTTCCCCATAACTTTCTATTACTTCTTGAACCACATACATGAGAGTCAATGTATCAAAGGGGGCTCCTATTAAAAAATCCTTTATTTGCGTTGAAACCTCTTCATTTATAGCTTCGATTAGCTCTTTAGCAAGACTTTCGTTTTCTAAATGCAAAAACTTATTAGAATAGAATTTTATCTTTGAATCCTTAACTATGAGCTTGAAATTAGGAGAATACATATAAACAGTTTTAGGATGCACTCTTAATTCATAATCCCTCAATACTATTTTCACGGAATCGCCTTCCATTACTAACTTCTCAGAATTTCTAATGAATACCATTCTCTTTTCGTCTAAATACAATCGTTGAGAATCCCATTTGGATTTAAGATAATTTAGACCTATTTTTGCTTCAAATCTAGGACTGTTTGAAGCCAAGTAAAGCAGAGGTTTTGCTTTATAGGTTTCTTCCTTAATGAATAAAGGCCCTATTTTCACTTCTTCACCAGAAGCATCTTCGATCACCTTAATAGGGCCTACCTCTACATGTGTAGAAAACATATCTTCAAATCTCAATAAAAGGAATTTTCACGAATTTACTCTTTTTAAAAAATACCTTCTCCAACGGATTATCAAACTCCTTAGCTAAATCCTTTAAAAATCCTATAGTTTTCTCGCTCATTATTCTCATATACTGGTAACAAACAAAATAAGTTTATTTAAATTTTTTTGTACTTTAAACAACGAATAAAATAAAATGTACTAAAATACTAGAATGTGGTTGTCGATGAGCTGTTATTCATTTAGGTGAAAATTTTACTTAAGAAAATTAGAATAAAGTGAAGTTACCTTTCTTTAGGGTTTTCTTAATAAAAATTCTTTGAACATGTAGGCTTATTAACATCATAATGAACAAGGACAACAGGCTTAAACCTAGAAGTAAAAATTTATCCATAAAGTAATATCCCGTAACCGATGCTGAGATAGGACTTATTACATAGAAGAAGGGAGAATAGAACATGATATTGGCGAAATCTTTGTAGAAGAGATGAACAGGTATTGCCCCGCTGAAGAAAGGTATTAATAATTGTAAAGGTTGGGTGATAAGCGTAGGATAACTTATTTTTGTATATAATGCACCTAGAATAGCGGCAAAGAATATGAAGAAGAAAGTAGCTATAATCATGAAAATAACTAAAAACAAAGGATCTGCAATGTGAATTCTTGAACCGAATAAAAAATAACTAATAAGTAAAAACGGAGGGGCTATTAAAGCTAAGTTAATAAATGATATCACACATCTTCCAAGAAGATGCAGAGTTATTCCAGTGTTTGTCAGTAACAAATTCTCTATGATACCTTCTTGTATTGATACGAGCATTGAATCAGCTATTGCTATTTGAGATGCTACAAAAAGGTAAATGAGAATCCCCCAAGTTATCCCTGTTACAACATCAATGTCACTCAGATATTGCTCAGCATAAAACATAAAGCCTAATGTTATAAAGAGCACCCAAAAAGGAGAAATGAGCAAGTTTGTGATGAACCATATCTTGTACCCTAGATAAATCTTGAATCCTCTCTCTAATTCAGAAACTAGTTTATTGTAAAGATATGAAACTCTCACCATAAGAATGATCCCCTCTTCCTTATGTACTTCTTATCCATATAGTTATAGGTAATCATGCCTACTATTAGGTAAATGAAAAGAAATGGAAATGTGTTACCAAAGACCAAATGTAAGTATCCTTCTATAGTGGCTCTTGTATATTCTGCAGCATAAAAATAAGGAAGGGATGCTCCCAAGATTTGCAATATATATGGCAGTAAGGTTATAGGATATACAAAACCAGAAACAGCACCTACAAGCGATACAATGAAACTAGCCAAAGGATCGCTTTCTTTAGCTAATATAGATAACCCAGCAATAATTAAATTAAGACCTAGCACGGGTAGAAGAGCTATCAACAAGACGGGTATGGAAAGTAAGAAGAGAATTAGCTTATTTATGCTTAAAAATATGAAAGTAGCTATGATGCCCACGAATAGATAGTATATAAGAGAGAAGAGGCTACTGCTAAATGCAGTTGCAAAAACTACCGTAAAGACGCTAACCGGCGTTGCGAGAATGTACTCGAGCCTTCCAGTCAATAAGCTTTCTTTAATATAACGTGCAGAACTGAAGGTCATTATGCCAGCTATTCCAAATACGGTTAGTCCTATAACTTGATATAACCATGCCTCTAAACTAGCAGGTTTTCCTCGAATCCCTGAACCTACAGCATAAAAAACACCAGACAAAAGAAAAGGAAATACCATAAGAGCCACGAATGCTCCCATTCTTCTTAAATAACTTTTTAACTCTGCTTCAGTTATCGCTAGAAATTGCTCGATTAACTTCATTTCTCTACTAGTTTTATGAAGGCTTCTTCTAAGCTAGGTTCTTGTATTCTAACGAAGCC
>JBEPZU010000042.1:0-2808 GCA_041640715.1 Thermoproteota archaeon
GTGACCCAAATAGGTGCAGGTTTAGCGAGCTTTGCTTCTCTGGCCAATTTTTTCTTCCTACCGAGAGTTTTATTCTTAGCCATCTAATCTTTTTTAATAATTCTTATTTTAGTTTCTTGTTTTGGCGTTAAGGTTTTAAGTATTTCCTTTATTTCTTCGTCCCCTATCATACTCTTTATTTTCCCAGCACTAACGAGTTGTATCAAATAAAGTTCTATTTGTTCAGCGATTTCAGGTTTGACCAACTTTATGTTCTCTAATCTGCTTCTTGCTTCAGGCGTTAGAATTTTCCTTAGTATCTGTGATTTTTTAATTTCGAATTCCCTTCTTTCTTTTTCTCTCTCATAGGCTTCAATCAACCTTCTTTGATATTCCTCCAACCTCCTTCTTCTTAATTCTTCAAGTTCTCTGTCCTCTTCCATTTCAACGATCACCTATATTTCATTAGTTCAGGCATCTTCTTAGTCATCTCATCAAAAACTTTGTTTGATAATTTATTTATAAGAGATTGTCCCTTTTCAGTTAAAACTCTCCCTTTTAAAGTCTTCTTCACCAAACCAGCTTTTTCTAATTGCTGGAGTATTTTTCTGATGATGGAGCCGCTAGCCTTATAATGGTGTTCCATCCTTTTACTATATTTCTTTCTTCCTCCATACATTGTTCTTAAGCTCTCTACACTTAACGGTTGTTTTATGTATAACTTCCTCAATATTGCAGCTGCTCTGATATACCACCAATCTTCTTGAATGGGTAATCTCTCTCTAGAAGGTGAGGTTTTAACGAATATAGACCAGCTAGGTGGTTCAACCTCTTTGACGTTTTCCTTAATATAGCTAGCTAATTCTTTAATCAGATGATCAGCAGGTACGAGTCTAGGATCAACCAAGTTTGATCGCTAAAAATCTAATTTGTTTGCATTAATTTAAATTTTAAGCTATTTGGATCTCTTTTCTTATAACACGCATGCAATCAAGACAGGTAATTATTATCTTCAAATTTTTACCTTTTCTTTTTATCCTCGTTCTAACTCCTACACCCTGTATCAATAAATTATAGCAATTCTTGCAATAGAGGCTTCTGAACCATGTAGGGAATTTTAGGTTGTATTTTTTCTTAATTCTCAGAGCAATTCTAACACAATTCTTTGAAAATTCTTTATCTTCCTTATAGTTCTCTAAGGCTTTTCTCAATAGAATCTTTATCCTTTGTTTTGCTAGATCTTTTTCTATGAACTTTTTTCTCACTATTTTTTTAATTAAGCTGTAATATAATTTATTTTAGATTATGGCCCGGATTGAGTAGCCTGGTAGCTCGTAGGCCTGTGGAGCCTATTGCATGGGTTCAAATCCCATTCCGGGCCTATGGGCCGGTAGTTCAGTGGTAGAATATCCGCTTCGCACGCGGAAGGTCGAGGGTTCGAATCCCTCCCGGTCCAAAATACCTTTTTAGTTTTCTTTTCAGGTAATTTAATATTAGTGGTCATGCAAATAGTTTTGTATTATGACATATGAAATCAACTATAAAGATTTGATAAAATTGAGGAGACTGGTCAAATCTCTTAAGAATAAGATAGGTAGAGGTACTGAATTAATTTCTCTTTATATACCTGCAGGTAGACAAATTTCTGAATTAGTGCGTGTATTGGAGGAGGAGTATTCGCAAGCATCCAACATAAAAGATAGAATCACTAGACATCATGTTCAAGAAGCCTTAAGAAGTATAATACAAAGGCTTAAATTATTCAATAAAGCACCTGAAAAAGGATTAATTTTGTTCGGAGGCTATGTAGATACAGGAATTCAAGGCGAGGAGAAAATGGAGATATATCTACTCGAACCTCCAAAGCCTATTTCGGTGTATCTTTATAGATGCGATTCAAGGTTTCACACAGAAATACTTGAGGGCTTGATCAAAGAAGGTTATTCATATGGATTTGTAGCATTAGATAGAGAGGAGACATCTTTTGCTATACTTCAAGGTAGTAGTTTAGAAATATTGGAAACCATAACTTCAGGGGTTCCCGGAAAGCATAGAGCGGGGGGGCAATCAGCAAGGAGATTTGAAAGAATAATTGATATTATGGTTTATGAATTTTTCAAGAGAATAGCAGAGAGGATGGTTAAATATTTTCTGAATGAGCACAATGTGGAAGGAATAATAATAGGAGGGCCGGGTCCTACTAAAAACGATTTTTTAGATAAAGATTATATTCCAAATGATCTTAAGAAAAAAATTATTGCCGTTTTAGACATAGGTTATTCAGGAGAAGAAGGAATATATGAGTTAATAGAGAGGAGCAGGGAATTACTTCAAAAGGTAGAGCTTGTAAAGCAAAAGGAAGAATTCGATAACTTCTTAAGATTATTAAATGAAAACCCCAGATCTTTAGCTATAGGAATAGATGAAGTTATGAAAGCTATAGAGAAGGGATCTTTGGATAAACTCTTGATATTGGAGGATGCTGAGATAATTAGATTAACCTATACTTGTCTTAGCTGTGGGAATGTGGAAACTCTTAGGGTTATTTCAACAGATCTATTCAGTTTTATTAATTCTCTGAAATGCAGCAAATGTGGTAGTACTAACGTGAAAATCACTGACGAAATTAACGAAACTGATGATATTATAGATAAAGTTTTTGAAAGCGAGGGGAGCGTGATATATATAAGTAAATCTTTGAACGAGAGTTATTCTTTAGCTAAGACTTTCGGTAGTATTGTGGGCATACTTAAATTCTAAATATGGATAAACCGATAGTTTTAAAACTAGGTGGACATGTGTTATTTTCTAACGAGAATTCTTTCGAAA
>JBEPZU010000043.1:0-2765 GCA_041640715.1 Thermoproteota archaeon
TACTAATATATCCCTTTGCGCATTTGAGCAAAGAATTGAAGAAACCTAGCGAAGCGATTAAGCTTCTCTCCAAATTGAGATCAGAAACTTCAAAATTCATAGAAACCCATAGTTCTCCCTTTGGTTGGAATAAGGCATTAGAATTAAGAGTTAAGGGTCATCCCTTAGCTGAGAGATTACTAACTGCTTAAAGTTTTATATGAAAACCATTAATTGAAGATGTGCCCGAGCCCAATTATTATTATATAAAGAAGTTAAACGAGTGTAATAACTTCGGAGATATATTCGAACTAGTGAGAGAAATAATCTATAAGGCGTTAAAGATTAGAAGAGCAGGTCTTTCTCTATATTTGCAAGATTTGAATAAATATGTTCTAGCTTATCATATAATGGGATCGAATGCGTTAGTCATTAATAGAGCTGTATTAGAAGCAATATACTCGTTGAATAAAGAAAAAGAATATACGAACTCTTATATTTTCGTGGTTTTAGCACATGAATATCTGCACTCGTTAGGCATCTATGATGAAAGATTATTGGAAGGAATTCAATATAAAATATGCAAAGAATTTTTTGGAGAAGAACATCCGACAACGCAAATGATAGGAAAAGGGATATTTAATGTATTCCCAGAACTAGCCAATGTTAGAATAAAAGTAAAAAGAAGAGGTTATGAAGTCGTTAGGGATTTTGATAGATCAAGCACTACTTATATACAGTAGGAGAAAGCGAAAACAAACCACCTGAAAATAATATCTTTTTCCCTTAGAAATAACCCTCCTATCCTTTTAAGAACATCTCATATTTCATAGCCTGGGATCGTTGAATTCCTAAATATTATGTGGTATAGGCTGTATTTAGCAACCAAGTAGCTATTCAGGAAGTTTAAAAGTTTTCATTAGAGCTCAATAAATACAAGCAAGATTAAATTTAAAAATTATAACCTTTTTCTCGCAAGATATAAAGCATATGAGCAGGACTTTGAGAAGAATTATTTCCTGGATTGTAGTGGCTAATGTACTTTTAGGTGTGTTGACTTTAACTCTTGGTGTTCAACTTGTTAAGGGTGTTTGGACTGGAACTATATACATTAGGGCTGATGGAAGCATAGATCCACCAACAGCACCAATAACAACACATGACAAAATATTATACATCTTAACAGATGATATTACAAGCTCTGAAGACGGTGTTATTGTTGAAAGGGATGGCATAGTAATTGATGGAGCAGGCCACACAATACAGGGAACAGGATCAGGTAAAGGAATAGATTTATCAGATAGGAAGAATGTGACTGTAAGAAACGCTACGATTAAAGGGTTTAAATATGGTATTTTCCTCTACAATTCTTCAAATAATACCATGTATGGAATCAAAGCAACAGAGAACGAGTTTGCTATCTATCTCGATTCTTCAAACAGTAACACTATAAGCGATAATGATATAGTGAAAAACCGTCGGAGTGGTATCTATCTTACATATTCTTCAAATAACATTATAATTAGAAATAATGTGAGAGAAAACCGTTGGGATGGTGTTTTTCTAGATTCTTCAAATGGTAACATTATAAGTAGTAATAATATAGTAGCAAACCGATGGGATGGTATCTATCTTGCAGTGTTTTCAAACTATAATGATATAAGTAATAACAATGTAGTGAGAAACGGGTATGGTATATATCTTGCTGGTTATTCAAATAATAATACTATAAGTTATAACAATATAACAGAAAACCATTGGGATGGTATCTATCTCAAAAAGTCTTCAAATAACAATATAAGTAACAATAACGTAACAGGAAACAAAGGTGATGGAATCGAGCTTAATGCCTCTCTAGGCAATATTATAAGTAGTAATAATATAGTAGCAAACCGATGGGATGGTATCTTCTTCACAGAGTCTTTGAATAACACTATAAGTAACAATAATATAATGGAAAACGTAGAAGATGGTATTGATCTTAGTGATTCTTCAAGTAATACAGTAAGCAATAACAATATTGTAGCAAATCGCTGGGAGGGCATTTATCTCGAGGGCTCTTCGAACAATAATATAAACAACAACAATTTAGTAGGGAACAGAGAAAGCGGTGTTTATCTTAGTGATTCTTTAGGCAACATTGTAAGCAATAACAATATAGCATTAAACACGTATGGCATCTCACTCTTCAATTCCTCAGATAATAGATTCTATCACAATAATCTTGTAAATAATATGCTACAAGTCTATATCTCACATGCTGGCTTCCCCAACATTTGGGACAATGAATATCCTTCAGGTGGAAACTACTGGAGTGATTATACTGGTGTTGACTTGTATAGAGGTCCATATCAAAATGAAACAGGTAGTGATGGGATAGGTGATACGCCATATGTTATCGATAACGACAACATAGATAGATACCCACTCATGAAGCCATTGAAAGAAATACAGCCACCTATTCTAACATGGTATAGTTTGATATTCAAACAAAACGAGGCAATGAAACTGCCTTCAGGAGCTCAATGGGGTGTTAAATTAACCTTCCCCAATGGAACGAGTATTGAAAATTACAGTACAGACCTTGAAATAACCTTCTACCTACCAGAAGGCATTTACAGCTACATTATTCTTTACCCACATAGCTATGAAGTCACACCAGCAAGTGGAGTTATATTGCTTAAAAGCAATACTACAATAACCGTTAGCTTCCAACCCCTAGAGCAAGCACCAACATATCCCACGCCAACACCCACCCCGTCACCAACGCCTACACCAACCCCAAC
>JBEPZU010000044.1:0-2655 GCA_041640715.1 Thermoproteota archaeon
TTGGACTTTAGGGACTTAGTCTTCTAAGGGTCTTCCAAGATTTTCTAACCTCTTCGATTTCTAGATTTTCATTTAAAAGCGATTTGAGGAAAGCTATGGTTTTAGGATCACTTGGATAACCTGAACCGAAGTCTCCGTATTTCGCTTGCAAATTTCTTATTTCAGAATCCCTTATTACTTTAGCTATTATAGAAGCAGCGGCCACTTGCAAATAATTCAAATCAGCTTTTATTTCACAAACTATACGATACTCCTTTTTCAAGAATTTCCTGAGTATGCTCAAAAATTTAGAAGGGTTGTTTATGGGCGAGTCGATGTAAACTTCTTCTGCATCGAGCTCTTCTATTATCGAGGCAATGTATTTAGCTTCTAAGCCTGTGATTTTCAAAGAGGAAAAAACAGCTTGATCTATTTCCTTTGGAGGAATTTTATAAATTCTATAACGTTTAGCTATCTTTATTATTTCTTTAAACAACCTTTCCCTTGCAACTGGACTTAATAATTTAGATTCCTTAATCCCCAATTCTTTAAGAAATAAAAGGTCGCTTTGGTCAAAACAGACACCTGCTATTACCATAGGACCTATAATCGGACCTCTTCCAGCTTCATCTATACCCAAGATCATCAAGAAATATTAGCAGATCAGTAATAAAATAGTGGTTTGGAATCCTCAGAAAGCCAAAGAAATATTCGAGATCCTTAAAAAAGAATATAAGATAAATCCAGAAGAGTTCGTATCTCTATGGGCTTATGAAAAATTCAAGGATCCATTTAAAGTGCTAATAGCCACGATACTTTCTCAGAGCTCCACCGATAAAAGCGCCTTAATATCCTTCAACAAGTTGGAAGAGAGAATAGGAATAACACCTGAGAAAATAGAAGAAGCGAGCTTAGAGGATATAGAGAAAAGTATAAAATTTTCTGGACTCCAAAGACAAAAGGCTAAGGCCATAAAAGAAATAGCCAAAAGGTTGAAGACTTTAACCCTGCAAGAGATTCTTGAAGAAGATATCGAAAGTGCAAGGAGGAAATTATTGGAACTACCCAAGGTAGGACCTAAAACTGCAGATGTGCTTCTAGCTGTATTCAAGAAGGAAGTGGTACCAGTGGATACCCATGTAGAAAGAGTTTCTAAAAGATTAGGATTAGTCGATATGAATGCAAAATATGAAGAAATAAAGAAGAAGCTCGAAGAATTGTTTCAAGGAGAAAGTAGGCATACGATTCATCTGCTTTTCATATCCCATGGAAGGAAGATTTGTAAATCTAGAAAACCACTTTGCTTTCAATGCAAGATCTTTGAATATTGCGAATATCCTTTGAAGGATAAGTATTTAGCATAGAAAAACTATAGTGAATTGTGTGATGAACGTCCTGATCACTGAAAAAAGATGATGAATGCTGGTATTTCTGACTAAACTTTGGAGACATTCGCTAATTCTTCAGCTATCTCTTCTATCCGCATCTTAACACTCTCGAATAATTTTTGATATAATTTTAAAGAGAAATTAAGAGCATCATCTATTTTTAGCTTGCCAAGCTCTATCTTTTTCATGTTATCTTCCACGTATTTCCTTGTAGCTGGAGTCACGAGTTTTTCATCCACTTTCTTGAGCGATTCGATCAAAGATAAACCTAGAGGAGTAGGTTTGAAGACATTCCTTTGCTTATAGGCGAAATTTCTCTTAATTATCAAGCTAGGAAAAATCGCCCTAGTAGCATCTGTACCTATTCCGTGCTTTTCCATCAAATCAAGCAATTCAGACTCACTTAACCTAGGAGGAGGTTTGGTTTCTTCTTCTACCAATTCAACTCTTAGGATTTTTATTTCTTCATCCTTTACCAAATCAGGTATCTTTTCTTCCTTAGGCTTGAAATAATTGAAGATATCAAAAAAGGCTTGCTTTTCGAGATATTTGCCTTCTGTATTGAAATCGAGATTGCCTATGGTCAAAGTAGCTCTTTGATTCATGACGATAGCATCATCCATATATGCATTAGCGATGAAACGCCTCGCGATATAATCCCAGACGATCTTGCGAATGTCTTTTAGCTTGTATGGAGAAACTGGATATATAGGAGGGTGAGCACCATCATCCAATTCGCCGTTTCTAGGATCGAATGTTTGTTTTATTTTAGCAGAACTTAATATCCCTGAATCTATAACCGCCTTTAGTGAAGAATTGAAATCGAAGTCTGGTCTATATTTATTAGTATCTGTCCTAGGATAGGAAATATAACCATTAGCGTACAGATCTTCCATAATAGCTAAAATTTTAGAAGCGCTTAGTTTCGTTATCTTAGTTAAATCTTTCAAAGCATCATCAGTCCTTAAGGGTAAAGGCCTGGCTATGATTTTCTTTTCTGTTCTATATTCTTTTACCTTAGCAATTTTAACCTTTTTCAAAAGTTCATAATATTTTAAAGCTTGCTCTTTCTCCTTTATATGAGCACTATATGCTTTGAATTTGAAGCCGTTTTTCTCTAAATCTGCTTTGAAATACCAGTATTTTTGGGGCTTGAAGTTTATTATCTCCTTCTCTCTTTCAGTTATAAAGTAAAGAGTACATGTTTGGCAAGAACCCCAACTTATTAAACCACGATATCCTTTTTCAGAGCTTTTAAGAGTAAGTAATCTTGTGAATGCAGCACCTG
>JBEPZU010000045.1:0-2605 GCA_041640715.1 Thermoproteota archaeon
GGGGACGGTTCTTATAGGAGACAATCGGAAGTTTTGCGCATAAAGAAGCACAGCTAGGTTTTAATCTAGCTGTGCTTCTTTTGTTTTTATGTACCAGATCTAACCTAGCGCAAAATTTTTGATTGCCCGAGAAGAATGAAGTCGCGGCCACGGCCTATGGGAATTCTATTTTTCTTTTCCTTTATTTTTTTGATCTTTTTCATTATTTTTTGACTTAAATCCAATTTTAACACGTATCTTTTATGAATCTAGATATAGGTTCCCCCTCCCCAATAAAGAGGCAATTTTGATTTTATATTCAAATCAAGATATTTCAAGGGGATAACCCAATGGCCGAAGATTCTAGCTTTTCTTTTTTACATCCCGGACATATAGATAAATCTTTTTTCAAAAGAATAGAGACAACCTCGATTATACTTAAACCTTCAAATTTCGGTTTATACAAAGGGCTATTCGTTAATTTTCTACAGAGTTCTAGTTTCGTATGTTTATTGCGATTAGCCAGTATCCCATAATGCCTCACTTTGACAAATTTTTTAGGAAGAACATGCATAAGAAAGCGGCGTATAAACTCTACACCACTAAGGGTTACTGACTTTATCTGATTGTTGTCTTTATAGTCTTTTACCTGGAAGGTTACGGTTTCCTTATCTTTATCTATTGAAACAATCCTATTATTTGATATAGCTATGCGATGGGTATAGCGACCGAGGTACTCCATGACAGCTAAAGGACCCGAAAAGCTCCTTTTTGTGTAGCTGTACCAGTTTAGACCATAACACTCATCTACTAATAGTTGAAAACCCTTCGGGTCTTCGAACCTTTTCGCACCATTAAAAAATTGAAGTAATCCCTTGTTGTAATATTGTTTTAGATAGTATAGAAATTTTCCACGAAACTTTTTTGAAAGTACTTTAACAGGAATAAAGAATTTTTCACTTGTTTTACACCACTTATTATAAGAGTTAAGTCCTCCAGCTAATACGACCGTATGAATGTGGGGATGGTAGTGTAAGTTTTGTCCCCAAGTATGCAACACTGATAAAAATCCGATTTGTGCACCCAAATATTTCTTATCAGAAGAAAGCTCCATTAAGGTTTCTGCGACAGCTTTATACATTAAGGTGTAAAGCAGTTTTTGATTACAGTAAATTAACATATGCAGCTGTTCCGGCATTGTAAAAACCACATGAAAATAGGGGGCATTCAGAACGTCTTTTCTTCTCTTATCCACCCAAACGGCCTTGTTTACCCCTTGGCACATTGTACAGTGTCGATTGCGGCAAGAATTATAACTTACCTGAGTATAATGACAAGACTTACATTCAAATTTATGGCCACCAAGGGTGGCTGTTTTACATTTTTGGATGTCCCTCGCAACTTTGAATTGTTCTGTAGAAGATTTATAAATGCTCTTATATTTCGAGAGAAAGGCATTAAATATCTCCTGCACGTTACTCATCTTTATGAGCTCCTTCGGCATCTAATGGACTTTTGATTCCCATCAAGCTTTTAGAAGTCATATGCAGATAGGTTAATGTGGTTTGTATATTTTTATGACCAAGCATTTGCTGGATAAAAACAGGATCGACCCCAGCTTCTAAAGAGTGTGTTGAAAAACAATGCCTCAAAGTATGTGCAGATATCCTGGAATCTAAAGCCAGTTTATCCCTAAGCTTGATTAATGTATTTTTTATTGTTTTGACATTAATATGGTTATTGGGATCCTTCCCTGGAAAAAGCCAGTCACTTGGTTTATAATTCTTACCCGAAAAATAGTGTTTAAAATAAGCTCTAAGCACTTCCAGTGCAGTACCTGATAAAATGGAATACCGATTGGTATTATGTTTCGCGTTTTCAACTCGAACACGCATGGTTTTACTGCAGATATCGCTTATTTTTAACTTAGCTACTTCACTTACTCGTAAACCACTACCATAAATTAATGAAAGAATCGCCTTATGTTTTAGGTTATTAATAGAATTTAAAAGTAAATGTACATCAACTCGTGAGGGAATGACAGGAAACTTCTTCACTCGTTTCATCCTTGGTATTTTTCTAGAATTCCATTCCTTATCTAATACAAAGGTATAGAAAAATCTAATGGACGAAATGTAGTTATTAATGGTGCCCGCGGAAAGGGATTTTTCTCTCTTTAAGTAAAGAATATATTGTTGGATATCTGCTTCGTTCATTTCTTCAACGGGTTTATTCCGTTCCTGTAAGAAGGTTAGAAATGCACGCATTCTCCGATAGTAGGATTCCCTAGAGGAATCCGGGGTACCTTTGAGTTCGAAGTAAAGTTCTATTTCTTGTTCATATTGAATCATATTTATTTGACCTCCAAAACATAATTGATTATTAACTTCTTGGATTAATCAATTATCTAAGGAGGTGCTCGTTGGTTAAATGTAAAAATATGATTATGTATTTTACATTCTATTCGTGATAAAATAGGCATTAGAAAAAGTATGTCCTTTCGTGATTGTTTGGTTTGGCGATTAAACAATACCACAAAAGGAACATACTTTTTCATTTTTTTTATACTTTTTTCGGTCTGAGTGGGCTTTTAAAGAGCCATCGCATAGCGATTTCGTTCTTCTTG
>JBEPZU010000046.1:0-2530 GCA_041640715.1 Thermoproteota archaeon
AGTCTAGATAAAGAAAAATTAGAAATAGCATTGCGCATGTATGAAAGTAAGGAGTATTCCATCAAAGAAATCGTAGAAGGAACAGGAATTTCACAAGGATCTCTTTATCGAGCCATCCATAAAAGAAAGCTATTAGTTGAAACAAAAACAAATGATATTATCTAATCTAGCATCGAGGTGGAAGTAGATTGGCATCCATTGAACGTACAGCATATCCACGGTTTAAAAGGAATCTGACGAAAAAAGAACTTCATCGTATCTATACACCCACATGGGAAGAAACTCAATTTCTCCATTCTATTGCACGCGGTCCAGAAAACCTATTAGCAGCGGCTGTTTTACTCAAATCGTTTCAGAAGCTAGGCTATTTTCCTAGGGCTGATGACATCCCGAAAGGAATTATTGAGCATATCCGCGATTCGTTAAACTTGCCATCAGATACGTCTTTAGATATTAAACTATCCCGAACCACACGGAGGCATCAACAAGATATACGCAAATATTTTAACGTCACACCAAACGGGAAAGAAACACGCCCTATCATGATCAACATCTTAACCGAAGCGGCAAAGGTGAAAGATCATCCTCCTGATCTAATTAATATCGCCATCGAAGAGCTTATTAAGAACCGGTGTGAGTTACCCAGCTTTCGTGTTCTAGATGAGTTGACGGGGCAAATTCGTAGGGCTGTCAATCAAGAGCTATTTCAACAAGTATTTAGTAGGCTATCCTATGAACAAATACATTCTTTCAATGAATTGCTTATAAAAAGCGCGAATCGGCATTATAGTGAATACAATCGGTTTAAAACACTTCCTAAAAAGCCAACCTTAAAAAATCTAAAGGAGCATATCGACTATTTTATTTGGCTTCAGTCATATGGTGATATGACGCCATTTTTGGAGGGAATTGCATCCTCCAAGATCAAATACTATGCGGCCGAAGCCAAATCGCTGGATGCAGCTGAATTAAAAGATTACTCAGAGCCAAAGCGAATCACACTTCTTATCTGCTTCATTCATCAGGCCCAAGTAAAGACCAAAGATCACTTGGCCGAAATGTTTCAAAAACGGGTGGGAAATATACACAACTCTAGCAAAGAAGATCACAAGGACATGAAGGAGCAGAAGCAAAACGAGCTGGAGGATCTGATTTCCATCTTTAACGACGTTTTGCTTATCATGGCCAGCGAGAATGATGATGTAGCCAGTCATGAAAAAGTAAAAAAAACGATTGCCTCATATGGAAATGTCCAGACATTGTTGGATAAATGCGAGGCGGTAGCTTCAATGAAAGGAAATAACTACTTCCCGTTCATACAGAAACATTATCAAAAAAGTCGATCTACTCTTTTCAAGCTTGCTGATCTGTTACATTTTACATCTACCTCTCAAGATCAATCATTAATACATGCACTTGAATTCGTGATGGAAAACAGGAATAAGCGCATGGATTGGCTACCCGATGAAGTGGATCTTTCTTTTGCCTCTGATCAATGGCGCCGCATGATTCGTGTAAAGCAAAGGGTTGGCGGTTGGCTCATTCATCGCCGGCACTTGGAGGCTTGTGTTTTCTCTTATATTGCCACAGAACTAAAATCCGGTGATATATGTGTCCCAGGGTCCGAATCGTATGCTGACTATCGGGAACAATTACTCCCTTGGGAAGAATGTGAACCTTTAATACCCGAATACTGTCGCGAGTTGGGTTTCCCTGAGAATGAGGTGGGCTTTGTAAAAGGACTGCAATCATGGATGATCGAGACCTCGAAACAAATTGACCAGGACTTCCCTGATAATGAGCATGTGAGTATCAATGAAGACGGTGAGCCTGTGTTGAAAAAAGTGCAAAAACGCGAATACAAAAAGTCATTGAAAGAATTAGAGGAGCTTATTAAAGAACGTCTCCCCGAAAGAAATCTGATTGATATCTTGTGCAATGTCGAACACTGGATCAACTGGACACGCCATTTCGGACCATCTTCCGGATCTGATCCAAAGCTAAAAAATCCTCGTGAGCGATACATCTTAACTACATTTGCTTATGGATGCAATTTAGGACCGGTTCAGGCAGCGCGGCATATGCGAGCGGATGTGACCGGAAGTGTCCTATCCTATACCAATCAAAGGCATATCACAGCGAGAAAGATCGACCAAGCTTTGAAGGACATCATTAATCATTACCATCACGAGTTTGATTTACCTAAGCTATGGGGAACAGGTGAATCTGCCGCGGCGGATGGAACCAAATACGATATTTATGAAGAAAACCTCTTGGCTGAATACCATATTCGCTATGGTGGCTATGGAGGTATTGCGTACCATCACATAGCAGATAGCTACATTGCGCTTTTCAGCCATTTCATCCCCTGCGGGGTATGGGAAGCCGTTTATATCCTTGATGGTTTACTGAAAAACGAGTCGGATGTACAACCAGACACCATTCATGCCGATACACAAGGACAATCTACGCCTGTATTTGGTTTATCTCATCTGCTGGGTATCAAACTGATGCCAAGGATTCGAAATTT